>JAZLHE010000095.1:0-118541 GCA_045616665.1 Bacteroidales bacterium
GCCGATGCTGTTGTAGCTGACAGCCACATCGGGATGCTCCTCACCGAACACTTTTTGACGAATATTCAGCGATTTCGTATGATATTCCAGCGCGCGGGCGTAATCTCCTTGGGAATAGTAGACATCGCCGATGTTGTTGTAGTCGGTAGCCACATAGGGATGCTCCTCGCCGAACACTTTTTGAAGAATATTCAGCGATTTCGTATAGTACTCCAGCGCACGGGCGTAATCTCCTTGGGAATAGTAGAAATGGCCGATGTTGATGTAGCTGGCAGCCACATCGGGATGCTCCTCGCCGAACACTTTTTGACTAATATTCAGCGCTTTCGTATGGTACTCCAGCGCACGGGCGTAATCTCCTTGGGAATCGTAGGCACCGCCGATGTTGTTGTAGCCGGTAGCCACATCGGGATGTTCCTCACCGTACACTTTTTTCAGAATATTCAGCGATTTCGTATAGTACTCCAATGCTCGGACGTAATCTCCTTGGGAATCGTAGACAATGCCGATGCTGTTGTAGCTGTCGGCCACATTGGGATGCTCCTCACCGAACATCTTCATCGAATTTGTGAGGGCAAGCTGGTAATACTTCAGTGCTTTTTCATAGTCGGCAAGATATTCTGATATGAAACCTCCTGTTTCCAATTGCCATTCAATATTCAGACTGTCTTTTCTTGCACGACGTTCCAACCAGTATGCCGCAGAATCATTCTGGTAGTTCATCCGGCACATCAAATATCGACTATAGCAGTTCGCAGCAAAGTTTTCAAGCATTACCGATTCCATCTTTTCGCTTTTCTGTAAGTTTTCACGACCTGCAATATTTGCAGTATGTAAACTGTCATATTCAGCTTCTTGCTCATCCATAGTGCCCTGGGTGTTCAACAAAGAGTCGGCACGTGCCAGTTCTCCATTTCTAATGTAATATTCCAACCGGCTCCGAAATTCATCCATCTGATCGAAATCCATCGTGGAGTAACGTTCCGCCATTTCGCTGATGAACTTTTCATTTGTGCTTTGTGCATCGTACAAAGCTTTCAATTTTTCATTATATTCCTCTTTGGAGATTTGCTGTTCTTCCTTAAGACGTAGAAACTCCGCTTTCTGTTTGTTCAGTTGAGCGGTTAATGTGGCTCTGATTTTCTCTTCCGATTCCAAACGGTCTTCCAATGCCTCGTCCGGTGTCTGCATCGCGACTTCAAGCACATCGGTCGAAAAAGTTTTTTTTCTTCCAAGCAAATCCCAGTCACAAATCTGATAGCCTTTCTTTTTGAGGTCTTTGATAACGTAACTCTTGTCAGCATTAACGTAAAAAGACAGGTTTCCGTTGCCATCGCTTGCGTGAGAACTGCCATTACCCAATATGATTGTGGCGCCCGAAATACCACTACCTTTCTGAACCGTTCCATCCGTCTTTAATCTGCCTCGCGTTTTAATTTTCACCTGCTGCGTTTGGGCACTTACAACGCAGCACATCAACAATAATGCACATATTAGATAGATTCGTTTCATATTTTTATTATTATTATCTATTTGTGTTTATTCAATAAGTCCGAGTTTTTTCAGTCCGTTCGAAAGATTTGAGCCGTCAGGGTATTCTTTTAGGAAGTTCGGATTGAGTTCCAAAACTTTATTCCACATCTTCAAAGCCTCTGCTTTTTTGCCTTGCATCAGCAGGATTTCGCCTTTGGTATCGTAACAATCTGCATTGTCGGGAAGCAATGAGATGGCTTCGTTAATCGTCTCGGTGGCATCACTATACCTGTTTTCTCTTGCGTATAATAAAGCGAGTGTTTTTATGTCTTTTGTTAAGTCAAGTAGATTTTCTTCATTGGCTCTACGGAACTTGTCGATAGCCTCAAGACGCTCATCTATGCGTCCCTTTGTATTCAGCAACGAATCGGCTTCCTGCAACTCGCCCTCTTCGATGTGCGACTGTACCTGACGGTGGAACTCGTCGAGCTGGTCGTAGTCGGTGGAAACGTAACGCTCGGCCATTTCCTTGACGAGTTTCTCAGAATTCGACTGGTTGTCGTAGAGTTGCCGCAGGCATTCCTGATATTCGGCTTCGGTAAGCTTATTCTGTGCCTTCAGCACCTTAATTTCCTCTTCACGTTTTTCAAATTGTTCGGAAAGTATTTTGCGCACTTTTCGCGTGGCGACATTGATGTCGGCCTGCCACAGGCTCTTCTCCTCCAATACTACATAGAATGGATTGTTTGCCGAATAGGCAAAAGCACGTTTTGTGCATTCGGGGTCGGCAAGGGTGTAGCCCTGTTTGGTCGCGCTGACCAAAGAGAATGTCTTTGACTCAGGCACATTAAAATAGAAAGTACCTTGACTGTCGCTGACAAGCGTAACGCCAAAGTCCATGGTAATGGCGACACCTGCCAGCCTTTCTCCTTTAACAAGTTGCCCGTCAACCATGCGGCCTCGGGTTTTTACGATGCCTTGTTGGGTCTGTGCGTTTGCCATGCCGCAAAAAAATGCTAATGCTAAGATGAAGTTTATTCGTTTCATTGCTATTATTTGTATGTCAATTATAATCTACATTTATTCAATCAGCCCAAGAGCTTTCAGCCCGTTTGAGAGTTCCGTTCCACCAGGATAGTCATTTAGGAAGTTCGGGTTGAGTTCCAAAACTTTATTCCACATCTTCAAAGCCTCTGCTTTTTTGCCTTGCATCAGCAGGATTTCGCCTTTAGTGTCATAGAAGTTCGCCTCATTCGGCATTAAGGCAATAGCCTTGTTTATTGTTTTTATTGCTTCGCCATATTTTTCTCTCCAGGCACACACATATGAGAACTGGTTCAGTGTATTCAAAAGATAGGATGCGTAATATTCAGGAGTTTCCTCGAACAATTGAGTTAAAGCATCTATGGCTGATATATAATACTTCTCACTGGTGACATAATCCTTAAATGAAAAACCATATAAAAGCCCAAGATCGGCTTGCAGCAATGCAATGTCTGTGCAATATGAACCGGAGGCTTTTTTTGCCATCTGCTCATAGATGGCCAGGGACTGTTCATAATACTTCTTACTTGAGGCGTAATCATACTTGCGACCGAAAATAAGCCCAAGTCTTTTTTGAGTTATCGCCAAGGTCTCCTGATACGCAGAGGGAGCCATTTTGAACAACAGTTCATAGTGTCCCAATGCTTCAAGGTAATATTTCTCACTGGATTCAAAATCATTAAGAGAAAGATACAACAACCCCATATTACTGCAAGTCTGGGCCATGCCCGTACGGTATACGGCAGGTTTTTGCCGAAAAAGCGATTCGTATTGCCCATATGCCAGTTTGAGATATTTTTCAGCTTCAGCAAAATCTTTGAGACAACCATAATTAACCCCCAGGGCACTTTCAACATCAGCAATCTCCCCAAGGTAAACTTCGGAATTTCTGCTGGCAATAGTCTCATAGTCCGCCAATGCCATTTTATAATATTTCTCACCTGTTGCATAATCTTCACGGGAAGCATACAATGCACCAAGAAAGCCTTCAATATTTGCCTTATTTCCCAGGTAAGCATCGGGGTTCTGCTGCGCCAACTGTCTGTATGTTTCCAACGCAGAAATGCTGTACTGCTCACCTTTCGTATAATCCCCAACTTGGCAGTATAAAACTCCGAGCGAGCCCTTTATATCCGCTATTATCCTCCGATAGGTTTCTGGAGCCTGTCTATATAGAATCTCGCAGTTCTGAAGTGCCAGCTTGTAATATTTCTCACTTTCAACTAATTTGCCGGTTACTGCGTACAACGCCCCGGTTTCAAGTTGGGAAGACATCAGATTGGCACGGTATGAATCGGGATTCTTTTTAAACAACTGTTCGTTATATTTCAATGCCAACATGCGGTGTTTCTCGCTTTCCTGATATTCATTCCTATTGCTGGCATTTAGAGCCATACAGGCATGCGTTAATGCTATTCTGTCAATATATGCATCAGGAGTATCTTCGGATAACAGTTCATATGCTTTCAGTGCCATAGAAAATAACAAGTGGCTTTGGACATAATCATTTATTTCATTATAGAAATAACCTAAGCGGCAATTAATGTCTGCAACCCCTAGATCATTATCTATTCTGGAGTATTCATCTCTGCAAATCATATAATACTTCTTGCAATCGCTATACTTTTTCTGCTTACTGCAAAGATTTGCATAATCCAGCACAGCGTTTATATTTGTCAAGTCCAAATCGGCTCTCATTTTCAAATAAAACAAGGCGGAATCCTGTTGAAACTGCTGTTTAAAAATCTCGTGACGCTGATATAAGGTCAAAGACAGTTCCTCATATGTTTTTTCTGCCAACTTTTCACTTTGGCTCAAGTTCTCCTCTCTTTGGTTCAATGCATTCCGTTCCGCTTTATTTGTCGCAACAATATTGTAATAAGCAGCTATCCGTTGCTTGATATCACCCTTGCTGCGAATCAAAGAATCGGCTTTCACTAATTCTCCATTCTCGATATACATCTGCACCATACTTGTAAATTCATCAAGCTGATCATAATCGGTAGCCGCGTAGCGCTCAGCCATTTCTCTAACAAGTTCTTCACTGGACTGTCTGTAATTGTAAAATTCGGCTTTCAGAGAGTCATATTTGGCCTGACCTATGGCATTTAGAAAAAGAAGTGAGTCCAGTTCATCTTCACGTTTCCGCAATTCTTCCTTCATTTTCTTACGTACCTTAAGCATTGCAGCGTTGATGCTTGCCTGCCTCTGATTCTCGTCTTCCATGACAACATAAAAAGGATTATCTGCAGTGAATGAGAACGAGCGCTTTGTAAAATCAGCGTCAGCAAGGGTGTAACCTTGCTTATGGGCTGCTACAAGAGAGTAGTTCTTACCCGATGGGACATTGAACGAGAACGCACCATTATCACCGCTTATCAGCGGATTGCCGATATTAAGTGTAATGGTAACTTCCCTCAAATGTTGGCCAGGCACTAACTGGCCGTTAACCATACGACCGCGGGTTTTCACGATGCCCTGCTGCGTTTGGGCAAAAGAAATGAGTACGGCAAACAATACAAATAATAGACTAAAAGTTTTCTTCATATTTTTTTACTTTATTTAACTTCAACAATTGTACTTTCCGTTGTCGGCATATATAGCGTATCGCTTACAAAAGGCGCTATTGCGTTCACTTTATAAAAAATGTTCTGCTCTGAAAGTGGCATAAAACACCTGACAATCCCTTCCGAATCGGTCATCACCTTATGACCATTGACGGCAACAGTCGCATTAGGATAACTTTTCTCCTCGTTGACATTCCACAACTTAAATCGTATATCACCATACGGATGCGGATCTCGTGCGATGTTCAGCGTGATATCCTTTTTTGTCAAAACAAAAGTCGTATCCGTTGTCAGCCAATTCTCACACTCCACCTTGACGTGTGCGTTCTTTCCTATTGCCTTATGCGGAATATTGGCAAATAATGCCGCAGCATCAATGGCAGAGATGGTGTCCGTCTTGATTTCGTTGTCAATGGTCAGGGTGATAATGGCATCTTGGAGTGGAGGCAGATTGTCATTATGAACCGACACTTCTTCCAGATTCATCTTCACATCCACAGGCTGGTTGGCCATCCCGACGCCTATCAATGCCGCGATAACGGTAAGGATACCTATCACCCACGCCACGACCTTTCTAATCAGCATCCGTTTGTGCCGCTGCCAAATGCTGTCAAACTCGACACCGAGCAGTTTGGTGATAAGCTGCACGTAGGCACGTTCCTTGTTCAGCCAAGACCAACGATAGACTTTCTCGTGGATGTTGGCTCCGAGGATTTCTGGAATGCCGAGCGTTTTAATGATAGGATTGAAGCATTCGGTTTCTTCATTTCCGCTATGCGGCATACCCTCCACGATAAAGAAATGGATGTTGTCGGTTTGTCCCAGAGAATGAAAATATGCTATTTCCTTGCCCACCCATTCCGACTTTGCCGAGTTGGGAGAACAGATGACAACGAGGTGGCGCGAGGCCTTGAGGCGTTCTTGCAACTCAACGGTCAGTCCACCGGGCTGAATGTCGGACGGGGCGAAGAATACCGGCTTGAGGGGCGTTCGCTGCCAGCCGTGTTCACTACACAAAGTGGCCGGCATACGGTAACCCTCCAACTTCTTTTGCAACCGTTTGCCCCAGGCTGCATCTTTGGAATTGTAGGATATAAAAGCAAAATACTTGTACTCTTCAGCAGTATAAATTTTGTTATTGTCCGCCATAAGATGATGATTCAAATTGTCATTTTGTGATTTTAAAACCCAACTTCAATATCAGTTTCAGTGTCTCCTGCGAGGTGTTGCGGTCATACTCCTTTTCCGATTCCGTCAGTTCCTCGTATGGCACAAGGCAGGGATGCGTCTTTTCCTCATCATTGCGCTCTTCGCCGTAGGTCCAGCCTTCAGACATCCGGCCGGCAGACCAAACTTCGTGTACGTTCTTGGCAATCATTTCGGCTAAGGCATTCAACGCTTCGGGCAGCACCACATCGTTGGTGTCAATGGGCTGTGGGGTGTAATTGTTCTTTTTTGTTTTCATCTTTCAGTTTTTTATATCTTATTGATATGTTTATAGAGAAACTGGAAACTGAAAATCTATCAAAATTTATGTGAAAGATTAACCATTTTATCAATATTGAGCATCAACAAGACAAGGAAAGTGTCATATTTCCGACTTGCAGGATCACGGCGGCAAATGTCTCTATAAGAGCAAATGTCGTAATGTACGTTCTTGTTTTTCAGGTTTTTGCGGTAATCCTTCTTGCTCTTGTCAAACATTCTGGAATACTCATAATGATTCTCTGATGTCCAAGGACGGAAATCCAATATCAGTTTCTCTGCAATCCAGCGTGAGTGCTCACATTTAGAAAGTGCCAGAATGTTGTTTTCAACTTCACGGGTCAGTTTCTTCAGTTCCGTTGGGTTCAACTTCATCACATTCTTGTCACAATCTGTCTTAAGAGCTGCCCGCATCAGCATTTTGATTCGCATATCAAACGTGTCCGTACAAAACACATTGGAAAGTTTGTCTTTAACGCCTGCTTCATTCCATTTTTTTTCGTTGTCATTATTTATGGATTTGTTTTCAAATGCTGTCATAGGAATCTCATACATAATTACATCTGTTGGATTTATATCCGGCAGATTGTCAAGTTCTTGACCTAAATTATATGCTTGGTTGGCATAGTAGGCACGTCGGGTGTCAATGACGTGTGCAATGTCTCTGTTATTGAAAAAGTCGTTCACATCTTCATCGGTCAACACGATGGCATTGCTATCTTCCCCGATTTCGTTTTTAACTTCCACAAACACATCCAAAAACTTCAACGGTTCTACACCATCCGTACCCCAGCAATAGCGCAGATAATTGCCTAAAAAAGGCGTATTAAGCAGTGTTTCCTTGGCTTTTTCCTCATTTTTGCAATGTGCCGTTATCAGTGATGCGTTATCACCTGTTTCTTCGTCAAAATCATAATAATGGGCTCTGAGAATGATTTCGCGAATTATGGCGCACATTAGCGGAGATGTCCCTTCCGTTACAATATGCAACGGCTTGGTAAACTTTCCTTTGGCATTCATTCTGCACATCCGGTCCATCAGGTTCACGCCGACATATTCACGAGCACGATACCAATTATCAATGAGATCATTGTCTTCAGTCAGTGATTGTAACAAGTCCTCCGTATATTGAAAATCTGCATATTGTTGTTTCTTATTTTCCATATTATTGAATTTTATTCTCAGTCATATTGTCGTTTACATCTGTTCCCGAAACTCTTTGGTAAAGTTGCAGACCAAACCACGGCAAGGCTTCTATAACCTGTTCGGTAATGACGGACTGCTGCCATTCAAAAGCCGCACGCGACGTTTCCGTTATGAAAATATAAATTTGAAGTGGTATTCCTTCGCTCACTTGCTCTTGCCAATTTACCAGCAGTCTGGGGTGATGCGACACTTTAGAATGGTTATAAAGCATTTGATATATGTACTCTCGGTAAGCGGCAATGTTCGGTTCGTCAATTTCCAATGCATTAACATAGGGTTGCAAGTCAGGACGGCCACTTAATTTATCCTTGACAGTTTTCACTTCTTCGAATGTTAACGGATGAATGCCACCGGTATTGATGATGAAATTCTTCAACATACGCCTTCCGTGGGTCTTGCCGTCCTGCATATCCTGATAGTTTGTAAAATGTTCTGTCTGAAGAATATACGTGGGGAAAGCCGAGGTGGTGGTGTCCCAGTTCTCTATGGTGACGGTAGTGAGCGTTATCAGTTTCACCATTCCGTCAATATTGTGCTTGGGAACAGTAATCCAATCCCCGATTTTGAGCAGTCCGTTGATCCTGAGGTAGAAAAATGCCACTACGCTTTTGATGGCATCCTGGAATATCCAGGTAAGCAATACACCGCCAATGCCAACGACATACTTGGTGGGGGCATTGGCGGACTCGAAATTAATGTTTTCTACGATGGCTACAATCACCAGTCCGATAGTGATCAAAAATACCACCTTGCTCCTGGTTATCCTTAGTTCTTGCTTGCGTAGGGAAAAAATGGGATTTAACTTATTGACCACATATCCTGTTAGGGCGCACAGCACGAGTGAAAGTCCCAATCCTGTTATTCTCAGTGGCCAATGCACCAGACAATCACAGCTGCCAATTTTCCACCAACCGAATCGGAGACAGATGATGAAAACCATAAATAAACCTCCTAAAATAAGTATTAGGAAGGCGACCAAGGATATCCAATGCGAGATCAAGGCACCACGCAGTTGCGGAAACCATTTCTCTTGTGAAATCAAATGTTTTGAACGTGAAATCATTATATTAAATGTTTTAGTTGCTATAGAAATCAGTGAATGTGTCTTTTTATATTATTCGGTAAATTGTTTTGCTTTGATGATTTTCAGAATCTCCGCGATATTTTCATTTTTGGCATGTTCAAGAATAGTTTCAGATAAAGTAATTAGAAATTCTTGATCAGTCAAATCTTCGTCAATACCTTCGAATAACCAGTCTGGTAAATTATCTGCGGTCATTGAACTGTAATGTTTTTTTATTTCTTCCAACTTTTCAGGATTGTTGAAAGAATTATATACGGCCTTCGCCCAAATGGCAATATATTGGTCGTAAACATCATTACAGTATTTCTTAATGAATAAGAACTGCCATTGGGGTTGTGCTATCATTTGGTCGTATTCAAGTTCATCCATATATACCAATGCATCGTGTTCCGTTTGAAGTAAAAATACGAAGTCTTCCTCATCTAACATATAATAGCCATTGTTTGCCTCCATCAGTGCATTAATAAGATTGTTATAATCAATCTCATTTGAATACTTGGACACAAAAGATGGTTTTTCTATGCACATTTCCACAAATTCCTCCGGCAATGGATTGTCCATCTTAACTTTAGTTTGGTAATACAAACAGAATGAAGTGAATAAGCACCAAACGAATGCAATCATAAGAAAGATTCTCCCTTTATGTACAGAACGAAATTTCTTTCGTCCCAATCCGTACAGCGATAAAAAATCATTTAGGTTTTTACGTAAAATTTCCTCATAGGATAACACTAACTTGCTTAACCTTGGAACGTTAACGTTTTTTGTGCCAATAGATCCATTGTCATTGAAATAGATAAAACTGGATATGCTTCCTCTTTTTTTCTTTTCTATAGAAATATTCAGGTCTGATAAGTCATATCCCTTGTCAAGCAAGTATTTATATAAAATCGAAATTCTGTCAAACGTATTTGAGTATGGCACCACAAAAAATATTTTATGCAAAGGGACTGTTTTGAGTGCCATTTCCACTTCCCACCAAAAACTGTCGGTTTTACCTATCCGAAGTGCCAATAAAACAGCACGTTGGGCAAGCCATTCAACAGTTTCTTTCCAATGTTCATTGTTAACATAAATCCTCGAAGCACCTATGGGTGCTTGCTTGTCAGCAGGATTCCCTATCGCATAAACGGGAGCAATGTCACTCAGTATGCTGACCAGTACTTCTTCTTCGGACCTGTTATCATTAATAGGAGCATCGTTGTTCTTAGTAATCTGGTCGTCTATGAATGACCTGAGATACAAAACGAACGGACCTTTAATGTCTTCTTTTTTTAACGTGTTTTTTTTCTCTTTACATAATCTGTGGTGTAATGAACCAAAATATGAGCACAAAACAATAAATAAAAAACCTAAAATCAAAGGCCCGAATATTTCACCCCGTATTTCGCCGATTGCTCTCTCATATTCAATACTTTCTTTCACTGCTATTGGAATATGGATTTCGTTTATGCCTAACAAGTAAGACATATATCCACCTGCACAAAGCGAGCCCAAAATTCCAAATGTCCAAGACAAAATTAAAGACAGCTTTTTCATGAAATAAGGTTTTTATAAGTATTCAACCAGAATATTTATTCTATAAATGGATTGAAGCAACCCTAATGTTAACAAACCAGTCCAGTTAATTTGGGTTGAAATCGTACAATTTATATATGATCCTTTATTGTATTCGGGGAATATCAGTACATTTTTATTGAAGGAATGTAAAGTTAATTTATGGCCAGTTACTTCCACTTTTAACACACATTTCACATCGGGAGCATCGATAGTCATAGTTTTCCCGTTGTTTAATTTCCCAATTAATTTTTCATTCAGAAAAATTTTATAGGGTACGGCTATATTTACAAATGTGCTTTCTCTCTTGATTTGTAATTTCATTTTGCTTTTTTACTTTGCGATTTGGCAATTTAATATTTATACGTATCACTCAAACTGGAATCTAATGCAATTTTTTTAAGTATGAATAATTAACCGAAGAAAATATCGTCAATATTTTAATAAAATATACATTTTTTATCCGTGTTTTGATAACGATACAATATAAAATTATATAATATGCAAAAATACTATTTTTTTCTGAATTATTACATTGCGCCTTACAAAACCGTAGTTTATGTTTATAATTTTCCACTACTTCTTGTGTTGTCAGAAGGCTTTGCGCACCGTTATGTCGTAACGCAAGTACTTGGGTAAAGGAAATACTTGGAATGATACGGACAACTTATCGATACTGTGCAAATGAAATGTACGAAGAGTAGTTTCCATTGCTATTATTCCGGATTTATACATCCATCAAATACTCTTCCTCTAATCATTAGTCTCTCTGGAATAGGGATGCTTTCGAGATTGGTACAATTCGAAAAAGCATATTCTTCAATGGTGTGCACTCCCTTTGGAATACGAATGCTTTTGAGATCTGTACAATCAGAGAAGACTCGTTAACCGATGAACTTCATGGATTCGTGAATGATGACGTGTTTCAGATTTTCGCATTAATAGCCCCCTCACTCCCAATGACCTTTACTGATTGGAGATAGTGATTCGCTCATGATTTTTACACTCGTGAAAAGTGCCATCACTAATAACTGTCACGGTGTTTGGGATGATGATGCTTTGCAGACTGCGGTATGCAGAAAACACATAATCTCCAATGAATGTTGCCGAATTTGAAATAGTCACGTTTCGGAGGTCAAAACACATTCTAATCAAATCTGATTTCCTCTCCCGTGCGGAGATTTCTAATGCGTTTGATTTCCAACCCGAAAAGTTCACTGATCATCAGTCGATTTAACAAGACGAAAAACTGCTCGTCTTTTTCATTGGTGCAGAGAAGCGATATGACGATGTCATTGTCGAACGGACCATATTCATATCTTTGTATATCCAAATGTTTGACATCTGTGATTCTGCCACTCTCGTTTTCAAGAAATGCATTGAGAAAGCCCATAAGAATGTTCTTGTTCTCTTCTGTGCCGAAAAGTTTTTTAAATACGTAGTCCGAAATTTGACCGAAGCTTGTTGTTTCTTTTTCCATATTGATTTTGTTTTTTGCAAAGATACTTTGATTCAATGGAATAATTTGTTAAATTTTGCAGAAAATTAAAATTTTTTATCGTTGAAAATTAGTTGATTATAAAAATAGAGCAAAAATATTAGTGTAAAAATAGTTAAAATATAATTTTTTTAGGAGAAAAAATACTGTATGATGTCAAAACTACTTCTGAATTTATCTTGCATTGCATTTGAAATAGATTTGGAGTTGAGGTCGGGGCGAATAAATGTTTTTGAGGTGGATTTTTAATTCTATTTTCTGCCTGCTTATATCAATAAATTGCGTATCTTTGCAAACTTTAAAATTTGAACCTATGAAACCAACTGAAAAAGTCGTTTTATTCAATACAATGGGCCGCCGTCTCCAAGATTTTCAATCCATTAAGGACGGACAAGTGGGAATGTATTCTTGCGGTCCAACTGTTTATGGAAGAGCTCATATAGGCAATATGCGCGCCTACGTTTTCGCCGATACGCTCAAAAGGGTGCTGCTGTATGCGGGTTATAATGTAAAGCACGTGATGAATATCACCGATGTCGGCCATTTGACCAGTGACGCCGATGACGGCGAAGACAAACTGGCCAAGGCCGCCCGCGAAAATCACGAAACCGCGTGGGAAATCTCCAAACGCTGGACAGAACAGTTCTTTAAAGATACCAATTCGTTGAATGTGTTGCCGGTTTCTATCGCCTGCAAGGCCACGGAACATATAGCAGAACAAATCGCCTTGGTGAAAGTGCTTGAAGATAAGGGCTATACCTACCGGACTTCTGACGGTATTTATTTCGATACCGCCAAGTTCCCAAGTTATGCCGATTTCGCTCATCTCGACATTGAAGGCCTGCAGGCCGGTATCCGTGTGGATATGTCCGAAAAACGCAACAAAACCGATTTCGCTTTATGGAAATTTTCCAAACCGACCGAAAAACGCGATATGGAATGGGATTCTCCCTGGGGCGTGGGTTTCCCGGGTTGGCACGTGGAATGCTCCGCAATGTCTATGAAATATCTGGGCGAGACTTTCGACATCCATACCGGTGGAATCGATCACGTGACCATTCATCATACCAACGAAATCGCCCAGTCGGAATGCGCCACGGGCAAACGCTTTGTCAATTATTGGCTGCACTGCGAGTTCCTGACAATGAGCAACGCGGAAAAGATGAGTAAGTCGCTGGGCAACGTGGTCAATCTCGACACTTTGCGTGAGTATGGAATTAAACCATTGGCATTCAGATATTTGTGCTTGAATGCCCATTATCGTAAACAACTGCTTTACAGCAAGGAAATTTTGATGGGTGCCAATAATGCCTACAACAAGTGGTGTGTCTTTATGGATAATCTGAAAAAGGAAAATCCCCAGATTTGCCCATTGGATAAGTTGAGCGAGCCGTCTGTCAAGTATTTGGACGAGTTCAAGCAGGGTGTCTTCAATAATTTGAATACCCCGCAGGCACTGGCAACAATGTGGAATCTGATTCACGACAAATCCGTCAATAATAATGAAAAATATACCTTGTTGATGGAATTTGACAAGGTTTTCGGTTTGACGGAAGTTAATGCGGAACCCGAAGCTCAAGAAGAAATTCCTGCGGAAGTCGTGGAACTGCTGGCTCAACGCAATCAATTCCGTGCGGAAAAGAACTGGGCTCAGGCCGATGCGGCGCGCGATGCCATCAAAGCCAAGGGCTATACGATTGTGGATACGAAAGAGGGCTCTCATTTGCAGAAAATCTAATTGACGTGTTGTTTGGATTTGTCGTGGTCTAAAATTCTTTATGAAATGAAAAAGATTCATCTTGTCTATTTTTGGATTTTGTCAATACTTTGTTTTTCTTGCTCTTCCAAGAAAAATGGGGTGGTTGAAATGAATTGTCAGAATGTGTTTACCGATACCATCTGCGTTCCCGCCAATGGCGATACGCCTTTGGAAGCGGAATTGCGTGCGATGGGAATGGTCGATATTGCCGAATTGGATTCGAGTATTGCAGTCCATCTGGTGTATGCCACGCCTTACAATTTTATGGGAAAACAGTTGTATTCCGGTCTGAATAAGGCATTTATGCTGCCCGATTTGGCCAATAGGGTGGTGAAGGCCCAGCAGTTGTTGAAAGCCATTCGCCCCGATTTGAATCTGGTGGTTTATGATGCTGCCCGCCCCATCGGCATTCAGCGCGAAATGTGGGACAAGGTGAAAAACACGGACAAGTATATTTATGTGAGCAATCCGGACAAAGGTCACGGAATGCACAATTACGGGGCCGCCGTGGATGTTACCTTGATGGACTGCACCGGAAATCCGTTGCCGATGGGTTCGGAATACGATTTCTTCGGTCGCGAGGCCAATATCGATTGTGAACAGGCCTTGTTGACGGAAGGTAGAATCACGGTCCGCGAATTGGAAAACCGTCTCCTGCTCCGCAAGGTGATGACGGAAGCCGGTCTCCAAACCATCGATGCTGAATGGTGGCATTTTAATCTAATGTCGGCGGAGGAAGCACAAAAACAATTGAAGGTGATTGACTTTTAATCATATTCAAGAAAATTAATCAAATTTATTTTTATCGGAAAATTTAAAATACAAATATTATGAGTTGTGGAATGCAAAAAACCAGATTAAAGGGAGTGAAACACGTTATCGTGGTGGCTTCCGGTAAGGGCGGCGTTGGTAAATCAACCGTTTCCGCTAATTTGGCCATAACCTTGGCTAAAAAAGGTTATAAGACCGCTTTGGTCGATGCCGATATTTATGGTCCTTCGGTGCCGAAGTTCTTCGGTATGGAAAACGAAATGGTGGGCGTTACCGTCGATGCAAACGGTCAGGAAATTATGAGTCCAAAGGAAAAATATGGCGTTAAAATCAATTCCATCGGCTTTTTGGTAGATAAAGACAAGGCCGTGATCTGGCGCGGACCTCTTGCCGGCGGCGCTATGGCTCAGTTGTTTACGCAAACCGATTGGGGTGATATTGATTATATGGTGGTGGATTTTCCTCCGGGAACCGGCGATATTCAGATTTCAACCATCCAGCAATTCAAAATCGACGGGGCCGTCATCGTGACAACGCCTCAGGTCATTGCCGTGAACGATGCCCGTAAAGGTGCCGAAATGTTCTCTCCGGAAAAGATGAACGTGCCTTTGTTTGGCATTGTGGAAAATATGTCCTGGTTTACCCCCAAACAGCATCCGGAAGAGAAGTATTTCCTGTTTGGACAAGGTGGCGGTCAGACTTTGGCCAATGAGTTTAGTACCGTTCTTTTAGCTCAAATTCCTTTGATTCAGGAAGTTGGCGAAACGGCTGAAAAAGGTGCCAACTTGATGGATCTCAATAATGCTGAAATTAATGCCGCATTCGATAAAATCGCCGAAGAAGTGGTTTATCAATTGCAAAACGCTCCTATTGAAGAAGTTGAACATCACCACGAATGTGATCACGAGCATTGCGAACAGTCGCAATCTTGTAACCACGATTGCAGTTCTTGCTCACACCATTGTAATCACTAATATTTTCGGGCCTCTTTTTGACTTTCATCAATGAAAAGTTATAAAATTCTATTGTTTATGCTTGCCATTATTGCCGTGTTGGCTGTAGTGGCTTTGCTTTTTCCAAGGGACGGTATTTCGGTGGGCGAAACGACTTTGCGTTTTCCCACCATTGAGGAAGTGCTGGTGCGTGAACCCCTGGAAACCGAAGTGGTAGAACCCAAATTGAGTTATGAGGATTCGGTGAAATTGGAAGAATTGAATTCGCTGAAAGATACTTTGCAACATTACAAGGAAGTGTTTGTAGGTGATGCGGGACAGTTTTATTTTCCAGACAATAATGTCTCTTTCTTTGACCGGATCTTTGACGAGATGGCTGCGGCAAAACGCAATCATCGCATAATCAGAATTTTGCATTATGGCGATTCTCAAATTGAAATGGATCGTCTGTCTGCTAATTTACGCGAGTTCTTCCAATCGAAGTTCGGCGGCGGCGGTCCGGGTATGATTCCTGCTATTCAGACGATTCCGTCTGCGGTCGTGTCACAACGTGCTTCCGGCGATTTGACGGCGTATGCGCCGTACGGTGATGCGGGAATTAGAACTTCCTCGGGAAATTACGGCATCATGGCCAAAAATTATCGCTTGAACGGCACCGCGGTCGTTAATGTCTATGCGTCAAATCATCACGCCGCTCGCGAACGGGTAAAGTCGTTTTCGTCGGTGAAAGTGCTGGTGAACGACCATACCGGCAATTTTTCTTTGTCAGTGAAGGCAAAAGGCCAAGACCGTGATTACTCTGTCCAAAGTCCGGGCAAGGGCATTCAATTGCTGGATTGCCAATTGGATAGTGTGGCCAAAACGCTGACGATACGCTTGTCGGGTTCTTCGGATATTTATGGAATTATGGTGGATAACGGCTACGGCGTCAATGTGGACAACATTCCGTTGCGAGGCTGCTCTGGAACCATTTTTACCCAAATTAAAGATACGCTGTTGCAACGTTGCTATCAATTGGCTGATGTGGGCATTATTTTGCTTCAGTTTGGCGGAAATTCTGTCCCCGCCATTTATAACGATGCAAGTATTCAGAAATTTCAAGAATCTACCGCCAAGCAGATTCGCTATATCCGAAGTCTTTATCCCCACGCGGCAGTGGTGTATATCGGGCCTTCGGATATGTCCACCAGAAAGGGCGGTTCTTTGCGTACCTATCCTTGTTTGCCAAAGTTGATAGAGGCCCTGAAGGCTGCTGCCTTGGAAAATGGCGCCGCCTATTGGGATCTGTATGCCGCTATGGGGGGCGAAAACTCTATGATACAGTTTGTTAAATCAGGTTTGGCCGGTCCCGACTATATTCATTTTACACCGAAAGGTGCTGAAAAAATGGGGCAGGTGATTGTCAATTCTTTTGAAGAGGTTTATGACTTTTATAAAATGAGAAAAAAAATCGATAAGACCCAATTGGATTCTTTATGGACCGTAAATTAGTCTTTTTTTTGCTGTTTTTGCTGGGTAGCCTGCCTTCGATATACGCTCAAATGCGTGTCGTGGAGGTTGATAGCTTGGATTTTGTCCGCTATGAAGCCGATACCTTGGCTTTCGACAGGCAAAATTCGTTGCTGGTGCCTTTTTTTCAGCGCTTTTCGGAAGTGGTGACTTCTGGCAAGGGCAATATCAATATCGTCCATATTGGTTCTTCTCACGTGCAGGCCGGAACGCTTTCCCATACGATTAGGCGTAACCTGCTGCTTTCATATCCCGATCTGATAGCTCGACGCGGAATGATTTTCCCTTATTCCGCGGCAAATAAATGCAATAATCCCGCGGATTATAAGGTGAAACGCTCTTGTGAGTTCCAGCTGATTCGCAATGTGTATCAGGAGCATCCCGTGCCGTTGGGCGTGACGGGTATTTCTGTTTATGTTGAAAATCAGCCGGCGGAAATCAAGATGATGTCCAATGATACGGATTTGACGTTCAGCACCACCAGAATTGTCGTCTTGGGCGAATCAGACAGCAATAAGGTTATTCCCTGGATTCGCTTGGACACGTCGTTCTTTTATCCTGTCATCAAGGATTTTGAACAGCGCCGTTTCGTCTTCGAGGTTCCCGAAGTCCCCGATTCCTTTGCCGTGGTGATGCCTTGCGATTCGGGTCAACGCTTTGCCCTGACCGGCGTGTTGCTCGACAACGACAACCCCGGACTCACTTTCCATTCCATTGGCGTAAACGGAGCCGATTTGGATGATTACCTGCGCTGCCCGTATTTTCAAACGGACCTGGAATTGCTGCAGGCGGATATGGTGATTTTCGGTATCGGAATCAACGATGCCAATGCGCCCAATTTCGATATGCAGGTTTTTGAAAATCGATATTTACAACTGATAAAAAAAATACAAAACGAGAATCCCGACTGCGCATTTGTCTTCATTACCAATAATGATTCGTACAAAAAGATATCCAGACGGAAATATGCGGTTAACAAGAATAATCTGAAGGCTCGGGAAGTGGCGTATCGTTTGGCGGAAAAAACGCGTGGCGCTGTTTGGGACCAGTTTGACATTATGGGCGGCCTCGAGTCGATGGACCAATGGCGCATTAATGGATACGCTCAAACCGATAGAATCCATTTTACGGTAAAAGGTTACCGCTTGCTCGGCAATCTTTTTTTCAATGCCTTCCTTGACGCCTGCAAAGACGTCACCGATTCGAAAAACTAATAGACAATCAAAAAACTGCCCGTTTGGTCACGCAATTCGCTTAATAGGATAGAGTGCTTGTGTCAGCTATATTTCTTGATAATGCCAATACAAGCCCAAAATGTATAATTCTTGAAATTTTTGCTGGATACTAATAATAAATTATGTATCTTTACAAAATGAACAAATAAAATATTTTTGTTTGTAACTATTTGTAAAGCTGTAATTTATGGATGTGAAAATGGGTTCGGAAATGACAAATTTGGATTCAATGGTGGAAAAATCATTCCAAAAGGAGTCTGGAATTGGACAAATGTCCACGACCACGCCTTACGTGGTGACCGACAGCGTACAAAAACTCGGACTGCTAATGGCTTTGCGTTTTATCGAATGGGTAAGCCAAAATCCACGGGGGGTCATCAGTCTTCCCACAGGAAAAACGCCACAATATTTTATACATTATGTCCATAAAATTATGGATGGATGGCAGACCGAGACCATTCAGAAGTTGCTTGAAAAATACGGTCTCGGTCATATTGAAAAACCAAGTTTTCAAAACTTGCATTTTGTGCAGATGGATGAGTTTTATCCCATCAATCCTGCCCAACATAATTCATTTTGTCATTATGTCACAGAGAATTATGTCAAAGGATTTGGACTTGATCCGAAAAATGTCCTGCTGATGAATTCTGACGACATTGCCTTGGCAGATGGACGTCCTTTTGCGGAAGTTTTTCCTGATTTGTATGTGGATTTGAGTTTGCGATATCGTCAACCGCTGAATCCGTTGGAAGAAACACAGATGCGTTCTATCTTTATGATTGAGGATTGGTGTGCACGCTATGAGGAAAAGATTCGTGAATGGGGCGGTATCGGCTTTTTCTTGTGTCCGATTGGCACCGACGGTCGATTGGCTTTCAATGTTTGTGGTTCCAATTCCAATTCTGTGACGCGGCTTACCGAAACCAATTACGCGGCTCAAGCCGATGCCGCTTCCGACTTGGGCGGTTTGAGCGTGTCGAAAAAACGTCTTGTGTTAACCATTGGCTTGCAGACGATTACGGCTAATCCCGAAGCCGTTGCCATTGCATACGCGGCAGGGGAGGCCAATGCGAAAATGGTGCAGTGTTCCCTTGAATCACCGGTGACGGCCAATTATCCGGCCACCGTGTTGCAACGCCTGAAAAATGGCCGATTCTTCCTGACCACCGGCTCCGCTTCCAAATTACACGATTCCTACGATCGCTATTTCGATTCCAAGAATTGGTCTTTTGAAAAGACCGAACGCGCTGTCCTTGGCTTGTGCAAAAAGCTGGACCGCTATGCGCATAATTTGACTTTGCAGGACTTGCAAGACGATATCTATTGTCAGCGAATCCCCAACTTGAGTCTAAACGTAGTACAGGAAGTGATTGACGATGTCCGGCATAAATTGGAAAACGGATGCCGTACTTTCGATTCAGAGCACTTCTATATTACAGGTCCGCACCACGATGATATTATGTTGGGAATCCAACCGTTGATTTCCAGACAGTTGCGTTCCTCTACCAACCAAGTCCACTTCGCCGTGATGACTTCAGGTTTTAATTCGGTTACCAATAATTTTTTGATAGAAGCGATGGAAGACACGCTGGATTTTCTTCGTAAAGATGAAATACAGATGATTCATTATCCTGATTTTTTCTGCTGCGGCTACCAAATGAAGTATGACAAGGACGTGTCTCATTATCTTGATAATGCTGCACGCAAGAATCCATACGAAATGCGGCGCGGTTTCTGTCACCGTTTGCTGCGAAACGCGGTTGGTTTGTGGAAATTGCAAAATGCGGATGACCTGATTCAGCGTTTCAAGTCTGAAATCGAAATCCTGAAAAACAGTTACGATGGCGAGAAAAATTCCCCTGAAATTCAAAAGTTGAAAGGTTCGGTGCGCGAATTTGAAGAGGAACTCTTATGGGCTTATATGGGGGTTCCGGTTAAGAATATCCACCATCTGCGCCTGGGCTTCTATCAAAGCGCCTTGTTTGAGGAAGGTCCCAATGTGGAACGTGACGTGATGCCTATTTTGCGACAGCTCAGGACGTTGAATCCAAGCGTGCTGGCCGTGGTCGTTGACCCGGAAGGCATTGGTCCCGATACGCATTACAAGGTGCTGCAAAGTGTGGCAAAGGCCGTGGAATTGTGGAGTAGGGAAACCGACTTGTCACAGCTTAAAATTTGGGGCTATCGCAATGTGTGGTTCACTTTCCATCTGGCAGAAGCCAATGCCTTGGTACCCGTTTCCCTCAACTCTTGTGCCGTCCTTGAACAGTCTTTCAAGACGAGTTACCTGACCCAGGTAAAAGCCGAATTTCCAAGTCCCAGCTTTGACGGTCCCTTTAGCGAGCTGGCAGAGAGTATTTGGGGCGAACAACTCAAGGAGGTACAGCTGATTTTGGGAAAGGATTTTTTCTACGAAAACATCAAACCTCTCATTCGCGCCACTCACGGCTTGATTTACTTGAAAGAAATGAATGTCACCGAATTCCTCTCTATGGCACAGCAAATCAAAAAGGTAAACCATACCGATGAATGATGGTTGGTGTGGCATAAAATGCTTGATATAAAAAAACGTAAATTTGCAAAAAATATAATTATGAAAAATAATACCAGACTAAGTGTCAATGTGAATAAGATTGCCACTTTGCGCAATGCCCGCGGGGGCAATGTGCCTAATGTGGTGACAGTGGCAATGGATTGCGAACGATTTGGTGCACAGGGAATCACCGTGCATCCAAGACCCGATGAACGGCATATCCGTTATCAGGATGTTTATGACTTGAAGAAGGTCGTGACGACTGAATTCAATATCGAAGGTTATCCGTCGGAAAAGTTTATCGATTTGGTTTTGGATGTGAAACCGACCCAGGTGACCTTGGTGCCAGATCCGCCCGAAGCGTTGACTTCCAACGCGGGTTGGGATACGGTGGCGAATGCCCATTTTTTGACCAGGATTATCGAGGATTTTCATCACGAAGGAATCAGAACCAGCATTTTTGTGAACGCTGAGACTGAAATGATTGCCGCTGCCAAGGCAACGGGAACAGATAGGGTAGAACTCTATACCGAAAGTTATGCCAGAAACTTTCCCGATGATCCGGAAGGTGCTATCGCTGCTTTCGTTGCTGCCGCCAAAGAGGCGAAAAAGCAGGGTATCGGTCTGAATGCCGGTCACGACTTGTCTTTGGCAAATTTGAAATACTTTAATCGCAATATCCCCGGATTGCTTGAGGTTTCTATCGGTCACGCCTTGATTTGCGATGCCTTGTATCTCGGTCTGGAAAAAACCATTAAGAGTTATTTGAGACAGTTGAAATAGTAATCTGAAAACTAACCCCTAAATTCTAATTCCTAATTCAAGATGAAGAGAGCATACGTTTTCCCCGGTCAGGGAGCGCAGACTCCTGGTATGGGCAAGGATTTATATGATAATTCACCTTTGGCTAAAAGTTTGTTTGAGCAGGCCAACGACATTTTGGGATTCCGCATTACGGACATTATGTTTGAGGGCGATGAGGAGGACCTTAAACAAACTCGGGTGACCCAGCCCGCCATATTTCTGCATTCTGTGATTGCCGCCCGGATTTTGAACGATTTTCTGCCTGATATGGTGGCAGGTCATTCCCTGGGTGAGTTTTCGGCCTTGACAGCCATCGGTGCCCTGTCTTTTGAGGACGGTCTTGCCTTGGTGGCCAAACGTGCCGCCGCTATGCAAAAGGCCTGCGAGTCTCGTCCGTCAACGATGGCGGCTGTCGTGGGTGGCTCTGTGGAAGTGGTGGAAGAGGCGTGTGCCTCCGTTACTGACGAAGTGGTTGTGCCCGCCAATTTCAATTGTCCCGGACAAATTGCCATTTCCGGTACCGAAGAAGGAATACGTAAGGCATCGGAAATGATGAAGGACAAGGTGAAGAGGGTGCTCCCGCTTAAAGTGGGTGGCGCTTTCCATTCGCCCTTGATGGAACCGGCACGTGTCGAATTGGCAGATGCCATTCATCTGGCTTCCTTCAAAACGCCCGTCTGTCCCATCTATCAAAACGTGGACGCCCAGCCGCATACCGATCCCTTTGAAATCAAATGCAATTTAATCGCCCAGCTTACTTCGCCTGTCTGCTGGACCCAGTCTGTGCAAAGAATGATTGCAGATGGAGCGGAGGAATTTGTAGAACTCGGTCCCGGAACTGTACTTACCGGCCTTATTAAACGTATTAGAAAATAGGTTGGATTGAAACCCAATTTGAAAAAGCCACGGCAGAAGCTTCTATTCTAACGCACGTGCAGGTTGTCCTCTATAATACTGACAAAATGTCAGTCTGCTGATTTGGCACGGAATTTGCTAAATGAAAATTGTTGCTTATCATTTGTTAATGATAAAGACATAAAAGATAAATTGATAAAATAACCAAATAATTAAAAAAATGAAAATGAACATTAAACCATTGGCAGACAGAGTTTTAGTAAAACCTGCCGAAGCAGAAGTGAAAACGGCTGGCGGAATAATTATTCCCGACACCGCCAAGGAAAAACCTCAAAAGGGTACAGTTGTGGCCGTTGGTCCTGGTAAAAAGGATGAACCTATGACGTTGAAGGTGAATGATACCGTCCTTTATGGTAAATATTCTGGTACGGAAATCCAATACGAAGGAGAAACCTACCTGATGATGAAGGAAAGCGACATTTACGCAACACTTTAATATTCAGTTTGTTAATAATTAAAACATTTAAATAATAGAAACTATGGCAAAAGATATTTTATATGATTGGGATGCTCGCGAGGGCTTAAAAAAAGGTGTTGACTCTTTGGCAAACGCCGTAAAGGTAACCCTTGGACCTAAAGGCAGAAATGTCATTATTGATAAAAAATTCGGTGCTCCTCAGATTACCAAGGACGGTGTTTCTGTGGCAAAGGAAATTGAATTGAAGGATCCCGTTGAAAATATGGGTGCCCAAATGGTGAAGGAAGTAGCTTCCAAAACCAACGACCAGGCCGGTGACGGTACTACAACGGCCACGGTTTTGGCTCAGATTATTTTCAATACAGGTCTCAAAAACGTTACTGCCGGTGCCAATCCTATGGATTTGAAGCGCGGTATCGACTTGGCTGTGGCCAAAGTTGTTGAAAGTTTGAGAAAACAATCGGAATCAGTCGGCGATAGTCACGAAAAGATTGAACAAGTTGCCACTATTTCTGCCAACAACGATAAGAAAGTCGGTGAAATTATTGCCGAAGCTATGCGTAAGGTTAAAAAAGAAGGCGTTATCACCATCGAAGAGGCCAAAGGTACCGAAACCAATGTTAAGATTGTGGAAGGTATGCAGTTTGACAGGGGATATATTTCTCCTTATTTCGTTACAGATGCCGAAAAGATGGAAACCGTTTATGAAAATCCTTTCATTCTGATTTACGACAAGAAAATCAGCAATATGAAGGAATTTTTGCCTGTTTTGGAAAAGGTTGTCCAGACAGGTCGTCCATTATTGGTTATTTCCGAAGATGTTGAAAGTGAAGCTTTGGCTACTCTCGTTGTCAACCGTCTCCGTGGAGGTTTGAAGATTGTGGCAGTCAAGGCTCCTGGCTTTGGCGACAGAAGAAAGGAAATGTTGGAAGATATCGCTATTTTGACTGGTGGTTTGGTCATCAGCGAAGAAAAGGGTTTCAAATTGGAAGACACAACCCTTGAAATGCTGGGTTCAGCCGAAAAAATCACGGTGGATAAGGAAAATACCACTATCGTTAGCGGTAAAGGAGAAAAAGACCAAATCGAAGCCAGAGTTGCTCAAATCAGAGCTCAGATTGAAAAGACCAAATCTGATTATGATCGTGAAAAACTGCAGGAACGCTTGGCCAAGTTGGCAGGTGGCGTAGCTGTAATTTATGTTGGTGCCGCTTCAGAAGTTGAAATGAAGGAAAAGAAAGACCGTTACGACGATGCTTTGCACGCGACCCGCGCAGCTATCGAAGAAGGTATTATTCCCGGTGGTGGCGTTGCCTTTATCCGTTCTATCGTCGCATTGGATAAACTGAAACCAGAAAATGAAGACCAAAAGGTTGGCGTTGAAATCGTTAGACGTGCTTTGGAAGAACCTCTCCGTCAAATTGCCGCCAATGCTGGTAAAGAAGGTTCTGTTATCGTAAATGCCGTTAAGAACGGAAGAACCGATTACGGTTACAATGCTCGTACCGGCAAGTATGAAAAAATGATTAAGGCCGGCGTTATCGACCCGACCAAGGTGGCTCGCGTGGCTATTGAAAACGCAGCTTCCATCGCAGGTATGTTGCTGACCACCGAATGCGTGTTGGCAGAAATCAAGGAAGAAACTCCTGTTGCTCCTATGGCCGGCGGAATGCCTGGCGGAATGGGCGGTATGTATTAATAGAAGTTTTTCATTTGTTTCATCAAGGGCGTGCGAAAGCACGCCCTTGATGTTTTTGGGGGAGTTGCTCAATTCCGTTTTGTTGTCGTTTCAGGGATGATTTTCACAGGTTAAAAAGGAAATCTTTCTCTAACCATTTATAAGATTTCAGAAAGAATCGTGTCGGCATAAGTTCTCCAAATCTTAAGTTCGACAGGCTTATAATCATCAAAAAGATGTTTTACAAACTCTATTTCGAACACCAAACGGATGTCTTTTTTGTCTTCTTCTGACTGACCTTCCTTGCGATAGCCAAGGCGTGCAATCTTGATATAATAGAGGTCACGGATCCCTTTTCCAGAGATGTATGGCATAAAGTAGTATAACTTGTTGAGAGCTACAGTGGAAGGAAATTTCTTGCCAGTATAATAGATTTTAGCTGACCCGTCCAAAAACTGTTTCCAATTGTCCTTCTTAACATTGCAGATAAGAAGGTTTTTGTTGAGATCAATGGTTGGCGCTGACATCTTGCCATAGGCAGCAACTTCATTCTCACGAACCATATTGTTCTGGGTGATGGGTTCGAGTTCGTACTGGTCAAAGAGGTCAAGGAGATTGAGTTGGGTGTATTGAACAGATACGGAAGAAGTCTGGGTTTTGTTGTCTTTGAATACGACTAACTGAGATTGTTTGTGCATTATATCAAGGACAGCCTCTCTACAATCTTGTGTTGGCGAAGGAAATTTTGTCTGAATGTCGTTGAATAAACGAATTAACGCACGACCTACTGCCCATGCAAGATTTACTGGAACTGCATTGCCGATTTGCTTATATTGGGCACTCATCGTACCTTGGAATTGCCAATAGTCCGGAAATGTCTGGATACGTGCATACTCACGAACACTGAGTGGACGAGTCTCCAAAGGATGACATCGTTCGGTCTGCTTTTGAGCAGGTGAACACGTTAGTGTCAGAGATGGTTCATCCAAGGATAAACGACGAGCCATACCTGTTTTACCTCCTTCGAGGAACCAACTTCCCCCCATATATTCACGAGCCACATTTTCAGGAAGATTGCGCCAATCGCCACCTTGAGGTACAAGTTTGAGGACCTGATACTTCTTCTCTGGATATTTCGCACCTTCCGAAACTGGTACATCTGTGTCAAAAATCACACTCTTATAAAGAGCATCACGCAATGTCAACACCCGCTCGTAAGGGGATGGCCAATGGAATTGTACACGTTTGGCAATATCATTGCGGATGGCTATCAATATAAGACGTTCTCGTTTTTGTGGTACCTGATACATAATGGCTTTCAGAACGCGAGGTTCAACCAATGTATACCCCAGTTCCTTAATAACATTGCATATGGTATCAAATGTCTTTCCATCTTCGTGCGAAGTGAGGCCTTTGACGTTCTCACCCATGAACACTTTGGGGCGTATTTCAGTTACGGCACGTGCCAACTCGAAGAATAGAGTACCTCGTGTGTCGTTGAAACCTCCTTGCTTACCTGCGTACGAAAATGCCTGACACGGGAAACCGCCAGAAAGAAAATCCACTTTGTCTCTAAGAGGAGTGAAGTCGATATGGCGGACATCGCCTTCTATCACATTCCAATCTGGACGGTTGGATTTTAGCGTTTTACATGCTGACGTATCAAATTCGTTAAGCAGTACGTGATGAAAACCTGCGAGAGACATTCCAAGTGCTAAACCTCCGCCTCCGGCAAACAATTCCACCGACGTGTATTGACGCAAAGGTTTCACGTGATATTCTTCGTCCCAATAGTTCTCAACCATCGCACGCACTTCCGAAATCTCTGTCAGTTCTTCCATGTCAAAACCTCTCACGCCATTCATTGTGTGAGAAGGGAACGTGCCGTTTTCTGCCCATTTCTGTGCAGTGGCATTTGAAGTTCCAGCTAATGCGGCTAAATTATTTTCAGATATAAATCTCATGATTATAAACCGCCTTTAACGATAATTTCTTCTGTAATCTCATTTATTTTCTGAAGAATCAATGCACTACCATCAATACCATCCTCTTCTACAACTTCACCGAAGGCCTTTGCAAGTCGATGATAGAAGTTCTTATCACCAGTCAGTCTTTCCCAAAAGTCTGCTCCATAAAAAACAGGATAAGTCGCGTTGATGGTTTTGTAGTTGCTACTCATTGTTTCACCATACAAGATGCCGACGATCATATCATCCATCTGTAGTTGGATTTTATCAAGACGTGCCTTGCCGATGAGTTTCTTGAAATGTCCCATTATTGTTGCTACATCGTCTTTGTTGATTGTGTTGGGACCAGCCTTGCATTGGCAATACTTCCTACGGCCATCAATAGCATCAATAAATTCTATATCAATACCGTCAATACCCGATGCCCCACCTATCACCTCCTGAAGTTGCGAAATGAAGATTTGAATACTCATGCCAAAACTCGTGTTGAGACTTGCACCGAGGATCCGTGGATAAACCAAAGCCTTTGCTAGCGACTGAGGTTCGGTATCGCCACATAGGAAAGCCGCAAGGTAGTTTATCAAGAATGGATTTATATCAAAGTCCTTGAGGCGAAGTTTCTGCAAGTTTTTCAAATGATTGGGTACAATATTAGATCGAAAATACTGCTTCCCGCTTTTTATAATGGCTTGTTTCTGTTGTTCTGTCATGATGTTAATGGATTTGTCGTTATCAAAATTAGGCAATTAATAAGTTTATCATGTTTGATTAAGAGTTATATTCCCATCTTAAGGACTTGATACTTTATTCTATTACCTTTGGAATATCGATTTTCCTAATTCGCCATAATTGATAGAGTTTATTTGTTCTGTGCCGCGTCAATTTTGTCTTGGGTGTTAATGCCTTTCTTTAAGGCAATTTTCCAGTTTTTGACGGCTTCTTCGCTGTTTCCCAATTCTTTATGGCAATCGCCTAAAACATTATAGATATTGGCCAAAAGATTGTTATCGTAAGAATAGGTGGCTGCCTGCTGCAATAATTCAATGGCTTGTGAATATTCCTTTTCTAAATAGTGGGCGTTGGCAATGTTGTAAAGCATTTCCGCATTGGTGGGGAAAAACTCCAAAACTTCTTTTCCCTTCGTAATCATACTTCTATAGTCTTTCAGTTGCGAAAGACAGAAGAAATAGTCTTCCCACAGTGGATAGGAAGATTGGTCGATGGCCAATGCCTGCTCAAAATATTTGCGGGCTTCGCTGTGCTTTTTGGCAACCATATTCATACTGGCCAAGATGGCCCATCCCTCCACTTGGTCTGGATGAGTTTGAGTGATGGTTCTTGCCAATTCCGTACATTGTGTAACTGTTTCTTTATTAGGTGTTTTTATGGCTTTGTTAAAGTAACTTTTTAAGAAAGGAAGTTTTATTTCCATCTCAATGTTCGGGTCGGAAAATGCCTTGGCAATGGCATCAAAGGCGGCTTTTTCGTTGCCAGAATTGGAATAATACTCAGCCATCGCCATGTTGGCCAAGGTGTTGTTCGGGTCAATTTTGAGTGCTTTTTGGTAATATTCCTTGGCCTTTTCCGGCAAATTGTTGGATTGGCAGATGTTGCCGGCATAAACGTAGTATCTCGGTTCGGATGGAAATTCCTTGATCAGCTTGTCGTATTCGCCAATGGCATTTTTGACATCGTTAAGATATAGCCAAATGTTGACTTTCGCATTGGTGATTTCGTCGTTGTAACCTTCCAAAACTTCCAATTTGTCGTAAGCGTTAATTACTTTGGCGTATTCGCCCATTTTAATGTAGTTGTCGGATAAAGTGAAAAGGTAAAATTCGTTTTCCGGCTTGAGTTTGCAGATTTCTTCCCACAATTTGGTGGAATTTTTATAATCATTCATCAAATCGTAAATTTCAGCCAGCTCAACCTTGTACCAAACGTTGCTTTTGTCGATTTTTAGTGCTTCTTTGAGAAAGACGATGGACTCAGAGTAAGATTTTTTATTCTTGTAGATCCGTGCAAGCATAAAAAACGCCGCGTCGTTTTTTTCGTTTGCAGATATGATTTTTCGAAATGTATTTTCCGCAGTGGTAAAATCTTCCGCATAAAATTCCTTTAATCCATCGGCAAAAAGGGCAGACTGCTTGCGTGTTTCGTCAGAAACGACTTCCTGCTTGACATTTTTTTTGCCTTTTGCCTTTTGGGCAAAAACATTGCCAATGTTTCCCATTACAAGGGAAATAATCAACCCTGTTGAAAAGATTATTTTTGCGACTTTCATTTTTATATTTTGGTTTTAGGTTAGGGTTTAGTAATTAAGAAAGAAGAGTCTGTCCGACCAGGGTAATTGTGTCAAACTGGAACGCTTGCAGTCCGAGTGGCAGGGTGGTACTGAAGACATTCTATGTTTCGGAACCACCTCCACTTTCCACTTTCCACTCTCCACTCTCCACTTTCCACTTTCCACTTTCCACTCTCCACTCTCCACTTTCCACTCTCCACTTTCCACTCTCAACTTTCCACTTTCCACTCTCCACTTTCCACTCTCCACTCTCCACTTTCCACTCTCAACTTTCCACTTTCCACTCTCCACTTTCCACTCTCCACTCTCCACTTTCCACTTTCCACTCTCCACTTTCCACTCTCCACTTTCCACTTTCCACTCTCCACTTTCCACTTTCCACTTTCCACTTTCCACTCTCAAGTTTCCACTTTCCACTCTCAACTTTCCACTTTCCACTCTCAACTTTCCACTTTCCACTCTCCACTTTCCACTCTCCACTTTCCACTCTCCACTTTCCACTCTCCACTCTCCACTTTCCACTATTTCACTCCGCTGTGCCCAAAACCGCCTGCGCCGCGTTCTGTGTCAGAAAGCACGTCCACTTCTTCCCATTGTACGGTTTCGTGCTTGGCAATGACCATTTGGGCAATGCGTTCTCCATTTTGGATTTCAAAATCTTCGTTGGACAGATTGATGAGGATGACCTTGATTTCGCCGCGGTAGTCGGCATCGATGGTGCCGGGCGTGTTGAGGACGGTAATGCCGTGCTTGGCAGCCAGTCCGCTTCTCGGCCGTACTTGGGCTTCGTGGCCTACCGGAAGCTCAATAAAAAGTCCGGTGGGAATCATCGCGCGTTCCATCGGTTTAAGAATGACCGATTCTTCCAGGTTGGCTCGTAAATCCATTCCCGCACTTTGGGCAGTGGCGTACGTTGGAGTGGCGTTTTTTGATTTATTGACGATTTTACAAATCATAAGTTTCTTGTATTTATTGATAAACGAAAAATTAGTCTTAAAATTATGCTGTCGCGGTTTTAATGGCGTGGCTTGTAGTCGTATGTCGGTTGCTTGGGCTGTTTTTTGCCGGCATAGAGTTCAAATTTGAGAAAACGGCATTCCAGTGGTCCGTTGAAGAGTTTGTAATGTCGGGTGGGGCGGAGACCGATGTTTTTCAGTGCGTCCATATCAGAGCTGATAATGAACGCGTTACAGCCGGCATAATGCTGCTTCCACGTGTCGCCGATGCGTTTATACAATTCGTTGATGTTTTCCACGTCCAAGCGTTCACCGTATGGTGGATTGATCATCACGATAGCAGGGGTACGGTCGGGACGACTATCTGCCATATCGGATTTTTCCAAAAAGATAAAATCCTGCAATTCAGCTTGTTCCACATTCGCTTTGGCCATTCCCACATATCTTCCCGAAATGTCAGAACCATACAGATTGATGTTGACATCATCTTTGATTTTGGCACTATGGACGATTTTGGTCCATAGTCGGCGGTCGAAGTTCTTCCAATTGAAAAATCCCCAGTGGCGGCGATAATAGCCGGCGGGAATGTTGAGGGCCTGCATAGCGGCTTCGACAAGCAGGGTGCCGCCACCGCACATATTGTCAATGAAGTCGCATTCGCCGTGCCAACCGCTGAGTTTAATCATTGCGGCGGCGAGTACTTCGTTGATTTGTGCGGGGTGTCCCGACACTTTGTATCCCCGTTTGTGCAGCGATTCTCCCGAACTGTCCATATAAAGAATGCAGTTGTTTCGGAAAATGTGCAGGTGAAACTGCACATCCGGATTTTCCTTGTCCACGTCGGGACGCTCGTCGAATAGGCTGCGAAAATGGTCGCAGATGGCGTCTTTGGCAAGCACGGACGGGAATAGGGGAGTCTTGAATTCACTTTCGGTGAGCGATGCGCTTACCGCCATCGTGCCATCCTTCGACAAATATTTTTCGGCAGGAAATTTATAGATGGCCTCGTAAAACTGATTGTTGTTTTGAAAGCTAAAACTGTCCATTTCCCACAATATTCGTAATGCGGTGCGACAGAAATAGTTGGTCTTGTAAAGCAATTCAAAGTCGCCTTCAAACGTGACGGAGCGACTGTGGATTTCGCAGTTGCGTGCACCTAAAGATTCCAATTCTTCAAGCAGGACATTTTCCAAACCTGCAAATGTCTTGGCTACGTAGCGCTCGCGATGGGTATTTTCATTCATTATGATTCAATATGCATATAAAATGCAAAGATACAAAAAAATGTTGAAATTCAAATTTTAGGGTTTACGCAGGTATAAGGAAATATTTATTAAAGATGATATAAACGTCAAAAAAAGAGTAGATTCGCCAAATATATTTTTTGATGATATATAGTGATTGTGAAGTGTATGATATAAGTTTTGGAATAATCTGGCGTGTTTATTTTTTGAGTTTGATTAATGTGATTTCGGGGTTGGCACCGATGCGGAATGGTACGGTGCAGCCGAGTCCGATATTGATGTAGAGTGTTTGGCCTTCTTTTTTGTGGAGACCATCCACGTGTTGGAACATCCAGCTGGCGGGTGACCATCCGAAAATGCGGAATTGTGCGGCGTGGGTGTGCCCGCTGAGGGTGAGTTGGATATCTGTGTTGGGAACGACTTCCGCCGACCAATGTGACGGGTCGTGCGATAGCAGGATGCGGAAACCTTTTGTGTTGGTGGCGGCCTTGTTCAGATCGCCACTGTTGATGGTTCTAAATCCCTGTTTGGAGTTGTTGACGTTGTCCACACCAATGACGGTGATGCTGTCGCTTCCGCACTGGATAATGCAATTTTCGTTGCGTAGCAGTTTCCATCCCAATAAATCCCTTTGGTAGTGAACGAGCGAATCCAAAGCAGCATCTTGTTGTGCCTTATCCTGAAATCTTCTTGCATATAAAAGAAAGTCATGATTGCCAAGCACGGAAACGACACCGTCTTTGGCCTGAATACGGCGGAGATTATCGAGATAAGGCTCTGCCTCCGTCACACCGATGGTGACAAGGTCACCGGTAAAACATACCAAGTCGGGTTCCAGACTGTTGATTTTATCCACAAATTGATTCAGCTTTTGGGGGTTGTCGTCAAAAGTGGAAAGATGCAGGTCGGAAATGTGCACTATTTTATATCTGTCGAAGGCGGCTGGAATGTCAGGGTGTTGGTAATCAATTGTGTTGACGGTCAGTTTCCACCGTCCGATAAAGACGCCATAGGCGAGAATGAGCCAGCACACGAGCACCAGCACCAATGCGGTCCATCCGAAAGGTGTATATGGAAGGTGAAATCCGCATATCTTGCTGATAATGAAAATAAAAAGCCATACGATATGGGGAATTATGGCTAAAATAAAGGCCAAAATCAGGGCCATAACAAGGGTCATCGCGAACATGCTTATCAGTGTTTGTTTAATGTGTGGCAAAAGTAATGTTTTTTGAAGAATTTTTATTAACTTTGCAAAAAGAAAAATAAAGGGGAATGTAGTATTTCCATCTATTTTATAATGTAAATATACTGAAAAGGAAAAATTATGTCTTATACTGAAAGCGAAATTCAATCATTGGTACAGAAACAGCGGGATTTTTTTCGCACGGGTACCACTTTGGATGTGAACTGGCGTATCCGGCAGCTGAAAAAGCTTCGAGATGCCGTCATTGCACAAGAGGATGAGTTTAGAATGGCGCTGGTCCAGGATTTGGGAAGGAGCGCTGTGGAAGCTTATTTGTGTGATATCGGACCGCTTATCGTTGAAATAAACGAGATGATTCGCGACCTAAAGCGCTGGGCACGTCCTGAGCGGCATTTCAGCGGTTGGATGTGCTTCCCCAGTTTGACGACCAAGGTTTATAAGATGCCCTACGGTGTTACTTTGGTAATCAGTCCCTTCAATTTTCCGATTCTGCTTTCTTTGGGAGTGGTCGCTGCCAGCATCTGTGGCGGAAATACAGTCATAGTCAAAGCCAGCTCAAAGTCCGCCGCTTGTACTGCGGTACTGAAGGAATTTATCAAGGACGTCTTTCCGCCGGAATATGTGACGTTGGTTGATGGCGGTCACGAGGTGGCGGATCTTTGTCTTTCCCAGCGTTTTGACAAGATTTTCTATACCGGCTCGCCTCAAGTTGGAAAGCACGTGTTGGCAATGGCGGCCCAAAACCTAACCCCCGTGGCCTTGGAATTGGGCGGCGAAACAGGCAACTGGTGCGTGGTGCGTAAAGATGCCGATTTGAAGGACGCCGCCCGTAAAATCGCTTTCTTCAAACTCTGCAATGCCGGACAAATTTGTATCAATATCAATCAAGTCGCTGTGGCGGAAGAAGTGGCGGAAGCTTTTGTCAATGAGCTTAAAAATGAATTTGTTCGCCAAATCGGTGAAAAACCTTTGCAGAATCCTGAATATCCGAAGTTGATAACTCCCGAGGCATACGAAAAATGTTCAAAAATGGCAGATGAATATCGTGAACGTGTTGTTTTTGGCGGTTTTGGTGATGAAAAAACGCTGCGCTATGCGCCTACGCTGATTTTTCCGGCAAAAACGGATGACGCTATCGTTAAGCAAGAACTGTTTTCGCCATTATTGCCGATAATTCCATTTAAAGATGACGAAATTGACCAATTAATGGAAATAATTGCAAGCCGTGAACATCCTTTGGCATTATATCTTTTTACTGAAAATAAAAAATGGGCCAAACACGTGATGCAAACCCAGCAATATGGCGGCGGGTGTGTCAACGAAGTGTGCGTTCACTTGATGGTAAAAGGTGTTCCGTTTAACGGCGTAGGTCATTCCGGAATGGGCGCATACCACGGCGAATGGGGATTCCGCGAGTTTACACATCCTTCAACCGTGCTTTTCGGAAGCACTCGTTTTAACCTTTCTCTTCGTGAACATCCATATAACGGAAAAATAGGAATGCAAAAATTGAAACTCTTAAGATGGTTTGAAAAATAAATGGATATAAATAATTATGAAACAAGAAGTTGATCCCCAAACTACCCATCGTGCCCAGGCATTCGAATTGTGGATGAAATCGCCGATGCCGATGGTCACGCTGACTAAAACTATGAATATCCGTCATCTGACGCGTTTGAGCAAAAAATCGGGACTGAAACTCAATATGCTGATGTGCTTCTGTATCGGAAAGGCGGCCTCTCAAATGGAACAGTTTTTTCTCTTGCCGGAAAAAGGCGGATTGTTTCACTACGACAGTTTGGCAATCAATGTCATTGTCCCTAATAAGCAAGGCGGAATCAATTCTTGTGATATTCATTATGTCCCTGATATTCATCAGTTTAATGAAGAATATTTGAGGTTGACAAAACAAGTGTCTGAAAATTGCGAAAGCTTTTTCCGTGAAGAAGATATGGTGATTGGCACGTCAACCTTGGTGCAAACCGAAATCGACAGCATAATCAATCAATATACCGAACTTTTTATCAATCCGATGGTAATGTGGGGGCGTTATCGGAAAAAATTGTTGAAGGATATTTTGCCAATTTCATTCCAATATCACCATACGCAGATGGATGGCACGCACGGTGCCACTTTCCTGGCCAAGCTACAAACAGAAATTGCCAATCTTTCGTTATAATGCCGAAGATTGACAATTTTCCTTGGTGAAAATTTGATGGCTTTTTCTTGTTCACGTAGCCAATCTGACGTGTTTGTTTATTCAATGTCTCTGCGTTTTTCGCCTTTTACGGCTTCGCTGACGTTGATGACATAGTCGGCTAATTTTTCATAAAGAGCATATAAACCGCTATAGGTGGTGCCAATGGCATAATCGTACTTGTTGTTTTTGAGTGCGTCTAAATGTTGGAAGCGAAGTTGGTCTCTGTACTGGTTGATGCGGTCTTCTGCTTCGTAGGCGGCTGCCAGATCCGCATCTTCGTAAGCATTATTCAGATTCTTGTCCATGATGGTCAATGCATTTTGAACCAATTGGGTCATTTGTTCTAAGTTGTCGTTCAATTCGGTGGAGAAATGCACGGCGTCCTCTCGTTTGTTGCGGCGTGTAAGTGCAATGTGGTAAATGCTGTCGCCGATGCTTTCCAAATTGTCAACAACACGTAGCATTGCGCTGACTTGTTGAGAGCTTTCAGCGGACATGCCGCTTGTGGAAATGTGGGTGAGATATTTGGCTATCTCGGTTTCCATTCTGTCCGTTATGATTTCATATTTTTCAATGCGGGAAAGGGTGTCGTTGAACTCTTCTTCATTTTTGGCAGACTTTAGTTGTGGTAGAAAACCGTACATTTTAATAACACGTTGCGAAAAAAGAACAATTTCCTGTCGCGCCGATTGAATGTTCAGTTCGGAGGTTTTCATCCAGTTGCCTGGAATATAGCGAAGCCGAAATTCCTCTTCCCCGGCGTTTTCCTTTGCGGGAACCATCCAATTGACCAATTTGATGATTTGAGGGATGAACCAGACTAAAATCAAGGTGTTGGCGATATTGAAGAAAGTGTGGAAAATGGATAGTGCCAGTGGAATTGATTCTGGAGAGTAGTTGGCACTGCCTACCAGGGCGTAAGGATCGGTATGGGTAACGCCTATGGTGATGTTGGCGATGAGTTGCAGAACGGGTCTGAAAATGATGAGCGTTAAGATAACTCCAACCAGGTTGAAGACCAGGTGCGCGCGAGCTGCTTTCTTGCCAGTGGAATTGGCCACAATGGCAGCCAGGTTGGCCGTAATTGTAGTACCGATGTTTTGTCCCATAACTAAGGCCACCGACATATCAAATCCAATCCATCCCTTGTAGCACATAACCAAGGTGATGGCCATCATGGCGGATGAAGATTGTACCAAACAAGTAAGAAGAACTCCCAAGATGACGAAGATAATTACGGACCAGAAACCAAATTTAGACAAGTCGGCAATGGCTTTCAGCAATACGGGTTCGTCTTCCAAATTGGGCATCGCGGATTGAAGAAGATCCATACCCAACAATAATAATGCCAATCCCATCACGAAACTGCCGGTGGTTTGAAGTTTTTCTTTTTTTGAAAAAATAAAGATAATACTTATCGCACCCAATAACATAGGAAGACTAAAAAGCGAGGTGTATTCTCCAAGTCCGAAGAGGGTGATGATCCAGGCGGTGATGGTGGTGCCTATGTTGGCTCCCATAATGACGGCAATGGCACCGGTCAACGATATGAGCCCCGCATTCACAAAACTGACCACCATCACGGTGGTGGCAGAAGAGGATTGTATCGCTAACGTGACGCCTGCTCCGGTAAGGATTCCTCTCAAAGGGTTGTTGGTAATCTGTCCTAAGATGGTCCGCATTTTGTTGCCGGCAATCTGCTGCAACGAGTCGCTCATCAGTTTCATCGCAAATAGAAAAACCGCTAAGGCACCGATAAAATTGATGATGATAAATAGAATGTTCATAAATCGTATCTGTATTTTTGCTGCAAAATTAAAACATCTTTTGATGAAAACAGCCCGATTTTATTAGATTTAACCGATTTGTAACATTATTGTCGGAGCTTTAACCAAAATGTAACAGCGAACTGATCACCCTGTGTTTTTTATTTTTGTATTTTTGTGGCAAAAATTGACCAAATGAGGGAAATATTAATCGTCGAGGATGATTTGGACGTACGTAACATTCTTTCTTTTAATATTGAGAATGCTGGCTATAAGGTGATTGCGGTTTCTTCTGCCGAAGAAGGGTTGGAAAAACTATCTCCGCAAACTTCGCTTATCCTTTTGGACGTGATGTTGCCGGGTATGTCGGGTTATGATTTTTCGTATTACCTCAGAAAACAGTTGAACAACAATACGCCGATTGTCTTTTTGACCGCCAAATCCGAGGAAAATGATTTGTTGACCGGTTTTAGCGCGGGAGCTGATGATTATATTTTTAAACCATTTTCCATCAATGTTGTTTTGGCACGGATAAAGGCCGTGTTGAAAAGATATGAGAATATGGAAGAAAACCACTCTCCTGTGTTGACTTTCGGCGAATTGACGATTGATCTTGACAACGCGGCGGTGTACTTGAAAGGAAAACCAATTGATTTGTCTCGCAAGGAATTTGACATTCTCTCCTTGCTGTGTGCCAATCCAGGTGTCTATTTTTCACGAACAGCCATCATCGCGGAATTGTGGAAGGACGCGCCTTACGTATTGGATCGCACCGTGGATGTGCATATCGCTCGAATCCGAACAAAATTGGGCGATAATAGAGATTTCATCAAAAACAAGATTGGCTTTGGCTATTACGTAGAATCTGTATAATGTTGTATAAAAAGAAACTCATTTTTATTTTTGCTATCGTCTTTGTCTGCTGTTCCGTTGGACTGATTGCCTTGGAATTTGTGATGGAGCAAAACTATAAACGGTCGGTTCTTCAGGCTAAACTTGAAGTGTATGCGGATATGGTGGCTGATGATGATTCTTCGGGGATTATTTGTGCGAAGTTGTCCCAAAAATTGAGGATAACCATTTTGAATTTAGATGGACAAGTCCGCTATGATAGTTATGAGTCGTCGGAACGGATGGAAAACCATTCCTTGAGACCGGAAATCCAATCAAGTATGACCAAAAATGAGGGTTATTGCATACGTTTTTCAGAAACAACTTCCAAAAAACATATCTATTATGCGAAAAAATATGCGGATAAGAATGAGATAGTAAGAGTTTCCTTGCCGTTCGAGCTGGAAATGGAAAAATATTTCCGCCCTGATTGGATTTTGTGGGTGAGCATTATCCTGTCTTTCGGCATTGTCTTCCTTTTGTTTATTATCTTGTCAACCCGTTATGACAGAAAGGTTTTGATCAAAGAAGAGGAAAACAAGCGTGCCTTAAAGCATCAGATGACTTCCAATATAGCCCACGAATTGCGCACTCCCGTGAGTAGTATTCGTGGTTACTTGGAAACGCTGGTCGATAATCCGCAAATGAATGCAGAAACGAAAGAACTTTTTTTGGAAAGGTCTTATTTGCAGACTATAAGACTTTCTGACTTGATTCGGGATATCGCCTTGATTACGAAAATGGAAGAGTCCCCGGAATTGTTTTCAATCGAAAACGTGGATATGAAAATCGTTGTCAATGATGTCTTTGAAGAATTTGGAGAATCTCTTGCCCAAAGTGAAATGTTCGTTGAGAACTTGGTTTCCCAATCTTTTTCGATTATGGGAAATTATCCTCTATTGTATGCGTTAATAAGAAACCTGGTGGAAAATTCGGTGAAATATGCCGGTCAAGGTAGTACCATACATATAGAATGTGAAGAAGTAAATGGAAATTTGCACTTTTTGTACTATGATACTGGACAAGGTGTTCCCGAGTATGACCTTGCCCGCATTTTTGAGCGTTTTTATCGTTCTGGAAATCAGAATTCTAAATCTAATGACGGTTCTGGATTGGGTTTGTCGATTGTTCGTAATGCGGTGGTCTTTCATCAAGGAGCAATTACGGCGCAAAACCGAAACGCGGGCGGTTTGGAATTTCATTTTACGCTTTGCTCCCAAAAGAATCGCGGCTAATTGCGACGGCATCACACACTGACCCAGATCGGCAATCTTGCGCCGCCGCCCACTATGTTTATCGAGCGCACCTGTCATCCCGAGCGGAGCACAGCGGAATGAAGGGATCCCAACAAGATTAAACGGGATAATCCCGATTTTTTTTTTGTCAGTAAATAATATTTATCGCCAATTCAATTAAATTTTGTAATTTTGCCGATTAAATTTCGCGAAATTGAAAAAAGTTGAGGTAGAAAAGGCTAAGTCGGCCATCGCAAAGGCAGAAAAAATTGCCATTGTAACCCATTACAACCCGGATGGAGATGCTATCGGTTCTTCTCTGGCTTTGTATAATTTTATGGAAAATGAAGGAAAAACGGTGGATGCCATTATCCCTAATCGCTTTCCTGATTTTTTGGAATGGATGCCCAATAGCGAAAAGGTACTTGTAGCCGACGGGCATTACAGTCGGGTGAAAAAGGTACTTAAAGAGGCAGATCTTATTTTCATTGTGGATATGAACGCCCCTCATCGCGCCGGTAGAGATATCGAAAATCTATTGCTAAAGTCAAAGGCCTATAAAATCCTTATCGATCATCATATTCATCCTGAAATTGATTGCGATGTGATGCATTCTTGCGTGAAAACGACTTCCGCTTCCGAATTGGTCTATGATTTCTTGTACAAACATTTGAAATACGGTCCGGAAAAATTGTCGTTGGCTATTGCACAATGCCTTTATGTAGGTATGATTACAGATACGGGTTCGCTGACCTATTCCTGCAATTATCCTGCTACTTATCGCACCATTGAAAAGTTGATCAAACGCGGAGTGGATGGCGAGGATATTCATAGAAAAGTCTATGACAATTATTCTGAAAGCAGGATGAGATTGCTTGGTTTGTTGCTCAGTCAACGTCTGAAAGTGATGTCGGATAAAGCCACTTCCTATACTTATTTGACAGCAGACGATATGAAAGCCAATAGTTATAAAGATGGTGACACTGAAGGCTTCGTCAATTACGGTTTGTCGATGAAAGGCATTTTTTTTACGGCGTTTTTTTCTGAAAGAGGAGAAAAAATACACGTCTCTTTCCGCTCAAAAGGAACTTTCGATGTGAATCAGTTCGCACGGAAGCATTTTAACGGCGGCGGCCATCGCAACGCTGCTGCAGCCGACTATTTCGATACGCTTGAAAATACAATCGCTCATTTTGAAAATGTGCTGAAAGAATATGAAGGAGAACTTTATTAAACTGGGGGTCGGATTGCTGCTTTTGAGTGGTTTGTCGTTGTTTGGAGCTTGTGGTCACAAAACGACGGGAGTCGTCACTGTTGGTGGCAATGAAGTGGTGGAGGAAAAACCGGATCCCTTCATTCAGGGAAATAAACGAATCTTGGCCTTGGAACAGGAAGAAATCGCCTTGGTAATCAAGCGCCATCATTGGAATATGGTAACAACGGGCACGGGTCTGAACTATGAAATTCTGAAGCAGGGCGGCGGTCCGTGTTTTGTGGAAGGGGATAGCGTGACGATGAAATATGTCGTTCAACTTCTGTCCGGCGAAGAAGTCTATAATTCAGAAACCGATGGCGTCAAAACTTTTAGAGTGGAAAAAACCGAAGAAATTCCGGCACTGCACGAAGTGATGAAGTTGCTGTCGCCAGGTGCCAAGGCACGAATGGTGGTTCCTTCTCATTTGGCCTACGGCGTCGCGGGAGACGGAAACAAAATTAAGGGAAGAGAAGCGTTAATTATGAATATTGAAATTGTAAATCGTTAAATATCAACAAACTAAATTTAAAAATCAAAAAAATGAAAAAATCTATTTCAAAAATTGCTTTGATGTTGTTGGCCGTTGTTTTCGCCTTCAATTTCACTGCTTGCAGCAAGTACAAAGGTTTCAAGCAAGACAAAGAGTCTGGTATTTACTACAAGTTTTATGTTATTAACAAGGATTCTGCGCAAGCTCAAACCGGTGATGTGGTAAGTTTGTTCTATCAATTGTCTTTGAAGGACTCGGTTTTGGTTCCTTCAATGCCTATCCAGGAAATGATTCAGGAATCTTTGTATCAAGGTGATGTTTACAGCGCTTTGCGTATGATGCACGTTGGCGATAGCGCAACCTTTATCTTGGATGCCGACACTTTCTTCCATTATATGGGCGGAACTAATCCTTTTGATGAAAAAGAACTTTACTTTACTTTTAAAATGACAGAATTAATGCCTAAGGCAGAGTTTGAAGCAATGATGAAGGAACAGGAAGCTCAATACCAGGTGATGATTGAACAAGCCAAAGCCAAAGAAGATTCCATTATGACCAAATACATTGCCGACAAAAAGATTAAAGTCGCTCCAACCGCGTCAGGTTTGTATTACATTCAAAAAGTAGCTGGAAAAGGCGCACAAGCTGAAAGTGGCAAGAAGGTGTCTGTGCATTATACCGGTAAATTGCTTGACGGAACTGTTTTTGACAGCTCTGTTGAACGTGGTGAACCTATTGAATTTGTGTTGGGTCAAGGCCAGGTTATTCCAGGTTGGGATGAAGGTATCGCTATGATGAAGGAAGGCGGCAAAGCAACCTTGATTATTCCTTCAAATCTGGCATACGGCGAAAGAGGCAATCAGGTGATTCCACCTTGTTCAACCTTGCTTTTTGACGTGGAATTAGTTAAGGTTGGTGAATAACCATTCCCTTTAATCTTCTTAATAAAAAGTAGAGATGCTTATGCGTCTCTACTTTTTTTTTGTTTTCATTTTCAGCTTTCTTGCGTACTTTCCCTGTTCAGATTTCCAATGTTCTTTTCACTGCACCAATCTTGTTTTGTCACACAATTCGATTTGTTTGCGGATGAAATTATGTTTTATTTTTATTCTTACAGATTTGTAATTCGATTTATTTTAGAAAAAATAATGAAAATATATAAAACTATTATAAATTAAAAATTATTTGTATATTTGCATTTGGAAATTTTTGACAATAGATGTGTTGAAAAGTATGTTGATAAAAAAATAATTTACAGACGCTGTGAATAAAAAATATTTGTATTTTTGCAGCGGATGAAAGGAAAACTTAAATCCACAAAAATGAAAGTATGTTTTGAAACCAAGAAACTTGCACAATGGGCAACGAATGAGAAAAAGCGACAAAAAGAATTAGGAACACTGAGGGCACGGCTGTTTGCGCAGCGAATTGACGATTTGCGGGCTGCGGATAGTATGGATGAACTGGTTTATTATCCTGGGCGATATCATCCTTTGCGTGAAGACAGAAAAGGACAATGGGCCTGTGATTTGGACCAGCCGTATAGAATGGTGTTTAGTCCTGTAGTACAAGTGAAAAAAGGAAAAGAAATATTGAAAATTGAAGTTAGTGAAGTAAAGATAAACGAAATTTGTAATTATCACGAATAAAAAAGAAAGGAGTAAATTATGGCTTATTATGTTGATGAAAAACGGTTTACGGCTTTTCACCCGGGTGTTACCCTGGCTGAGAAGTTAGAGGAAATGAAAATGAGTGTCAAGGAGTTTGCCGTTCGTTCCGGTAAACCAGAAAAGACCATTATTGCCATTATTGGCGGTAATAGTTCCGTCACTCCTGATATGGCGGTGGCTTTTGAAAATGTCACTCAGATTCCCGCGGGTTTCTGGTTAAAAAAACAGGGAAACTATGATGAGTATGTGGCTCGTAAAAAGCAGGAAGAACTCTTTAAGGAATCCATTGAGTGGACGCGGAATTTCCCTTTTCCCGAAATGTCGAAGATGGGTTGGCTGCAACCGAGCAATGAACCGATTTCGAGAGCGGGGCAGTTGCTGGCTTTTTTCGGCGTGAGTTCACCCAAAGCGTGGAAAGACTATTATATGAATCAAAAACTAAAGGTGGCTTTCAGCATTTCTTTGTCGGAAGTGACTAATCCGTATGTTATTTCTGCCTGGCTTCGGAAAGGGGAAATTCAATTCGAAGAAGAGTCGCCTCGCAGCTGTTATTCCGAGAGGGCTTTTAAATCAGCACTTCCTTTACTACAGGATATTCTCAATGTCGATAGTGATGATCTTTTTGAAAGGGCTTGGCGTTTCTGCGTAGAATATGGCGTGAAACTTGTCAAAACCGCACCTCTCAAAGGAATGAAAGTGCAAGGTGCGACTCGTTGGATTAAAGGAAATCCCTGTATTCAGTTATGTGATAACATTTCTGATTCTCATAATTTCAAGTATGTGCTTTTCCATGAAATTGGCCATTTGATTTTACACGGGAAGAAAGATGTCTTTATTGAATATCCTTACAGTTCTTCTCCAAAGGAACGTAAAGAAAAGGAGGCAGAAGCGAATGCTTTTGCGGATGCTTTGATGAAGTAGTTTTATTCTTGTAAATCAAATTGCAAAAAAAAATCCCTGTAAACTTATTTACAGGGATTTTTTTTTATATTAATAACGAATTGTTTTTATTAGTATAAGAAGCTCAACAAGATACCGGCGGCTACCGCACTACCGATAACACCGGCTACGTTGGGGCCCATTGCGTGCATCAGCAGGTAGTTGGTCTTGTCGTATTTCAAACCTTCCACGTTGGAAACACGGGCACTGTCGGGAACGGCAGATACACCGGAGTTGCCGATAAGCGGGTTGATCTTGTTTCCTTCTTTCAAGAAGAGGTTGAAAATCTTAACGAACAAAACGCCACAAGCAGTTGCGATGACAAACGAGAACGCACCCAAAACGAAAATCAGGATTGATTCCACTTTCAAGAAGGTGCTGGCCTGAGTTGAACAACCAACGGTCAAACCGATAAGGATGGTAACAATATCGATGAGGGCATTGGATGCGGTGTTGGCCAAACGCTTGGTTACAGAGCTTTCTTTCAGTAAGTTACCGAAGAATAGCATACCCAGCAATGGAAGACCTGTCGGTACGAGGAACGCGGTCAAGAGGATGCACAAGAGCGGGAACATTACCTTTTCTCTGTGGCTGACGGCTCTTGGAGGACGCATTCTGATGAGGCGTTCCTTCTTGGTGGTGAGCAATCTCATAATTGGCGGCTGGATAACGGGAACCAAAGCCATATAGGAGTATGCTGAAATGGCGATGGCACCCATCAGGCTTGGAGCCAGTTTGGAGGAGATGAAGATGGCGGTAGGACCGTCAGCGCCACCGATGATGCCGATAGCACCAGCTTCCATTGGAGTGAAACCCAAAGCCAAGGCGGCTGCGTAAGCGGCAAAAATGCCACCTTGAGCGGCCGCGCCAATTAAGATTAACTTAGGGTTGGAAATCAGGGCCGAGAAATCGGTCATGGCACCGATACCAAGGAATATCAATGGCGGATAAACGCCTTTCAATACACCAAAGTACAGGTAGTTGAGTACAGAACCGTTCTCGTAAACACCTACTTGCAAACCATCGGTGAAAGGAATGTTGCCCAAGATGATACCGAATCCGATAGGAATCAGCAGCATGGGTTCGTATTCCTTGACGATGGCCAGGGTGATAAATATAAGTCCGACGACAATCATAATCAAATTACCCAATTCGCAGTTGGCGAAGCCGGAATAATCGAAGAATTGCTTCAGACCTTCAATAAAAAATTCCTTCATTATCTAAAGTTTTATTGTTTTACGATTAATAATTCTGTTATTCTAAAACGATGAGGACATCACCTTCCATTACGGAATCGCCTTTGCGAGCTCTGATCTGCTTGATTACGCAGTCTTTGGGAGCGTCAATGTTGTTTTCCATCTTCATAGCTTCGAGCAACATAACGTGCTGACCGGCTTTGACGCTGTCACCTTCGTGAACGAATACGTCCAAAACAACGCCTGGAAGCGGAGATTTGATGGCGGCACCGCTGGCGGTAGGAGCTGCCGGTGCTTTTGATACATTGGCTTGGGTGGTGCCTGCTTTTGGAGCTGCAGGTGCGGCTACTTTCACGACCTTGGGAGTGGGAACCTTCATCTCTAACTCTACGGTATAGGGCGTGCGATTGACTTCCACTTCGGCTTTGCCGTCTTCAATGTTGTTGATGTCAACAGTGTATTTGTTGCCGTTAATGGTAAATTTATAGGTTTTCATTGTAATCTAAATTGTTTTAATGAATTAATCCGTTATCTGCGTCTTGTGACTTTCTTCATCACCAAATTTTTTTGTGACCAAGGGGAATAATGCTTTGAAGGCATATCAATGGTGATGATTTCGCTTTCTTCATCGTGCTGACTGTTGGTGAACAGGTGTAATGCCATTGTGATGGCTGCCAGTTCTTCACCGGTAGGACCTTCCGTGCCGATAACCGCTTTCTCTGTGTTTGTGTTGGCAGTGGAAGTGGCGGTTTGTGCTTGGCCGGCTTTGCGGTCTTTGCGAGTGCTAATGAAACCGAAAATCTTCAACATAATGAAAATCATAATCAAAGCGGCAAATACTACACTGATGGAAATGACTGCCAAACCGATACCGTGGGGGTCGCTTTTTTGCAGATGTTCCGATTTCGTGGCACCCACGTGTACCTTGTTGGTGGAGCCAGGTGTGAAGTAGTCGAGGATAGCCATATTGCTGACCGTCTTTCCGTTTTCATCAGTAATCGTGCTGACACCATCGTCAATGCAGCCGTAAGATTGGGCAACATTAGCCAAGTTGGCGGGGTAGTGGAAGATGTCGATCAGTGTTTTACCATTTGAGCTAATCAATGCGATGTAGTGGTTTGAGGACGTATTGGGATCAAAGTTGGTATGGTATGTGCCATAAAGCGGTGCGTTGTCCAAGTAGAACACCAGCATACTGCGTTGAGGAATCAGCGTGGTGGGATCGGTGGAAGGAATACGATACCAGTTGCTGTAGTCACCGGCAGCCAAACCCGTGGTGTCGTCGGTGAGGAAGCATCCAGCGATATTGACGCTGTTGTACGCCGTGTTGAAAATCTCAACCCAAGGTACGTGGCGGCCGTATTCGTCAACATAGTTTGAGTCGTTTTTGATAAGCAGCTCGTTGATACGCAAGTCGCTTACCTGCTGTCCGAACAGGGTGGTACCTGCCAGAAGAACGACGCAAAGTGTTAATAGTTTATGTTTAATATTATTCATTAGTAATTATTCTTTTAGATTGATAAACAATTATAATGGAAGGTTGTCGTGTTTCTTGGCAGGATTTTCCAGACGTTTGTTTCTGAGAGATTCCAAAGCTCTGATGACACGGAAACGGGTGTTGCGAGGTTCGATGACGTCATCGATGTAGCCATACTTGGCAGCCACATACGGATTGGCAAACGCATCTCTGTATTCACCTTCTTTTTCGGCGATGAATTCAGCCTGTTTCTGAGGATCTTCGATAGCTTTGATTTCCTTGCCCATTAAGATTTCCACTGCGCCTTTACCACCCATAACGGCGATTTCGGCGGTTGGCCAAGCGTAGTTGATATCGCCGCGGAGGTGTTTAGAACTCATTACGCAATAAGCGCCGCCATAGTTCTTACGCAAGATGACGGTAACTTTTGGAACAGTGCATTCGCCGTAAGCGTAAAGCAATTTTGCACCGTGTAAAATGATGCCGCCGTATTCCTGTGCCGTGCCGGGAAGGAAGCCGGGAACGTCAACCAAGGTCACCAATGGAATGTTGAATGCGTCGCAGAAACGGACGAAACGAGCACCCTTGCGAGAAGCATTGATATCAAGCACACCAGCCAGATATTTTGGCTGATTGGCTACGATACCTACCGACATACCGTTGAAACGGGCAAAACCGATAATGAGGTTTGGCGCGTAATTGGGCTGTATTTCCAAGAATTTGCCGTTATCCACAATGCCGTTGATGACTTCTTTCACATCGTAAGGCTTGTTAGGATTGTCAGGAATGATGGCATTCAAAGAGTCTTCCAGACGGTTGATGGGGTCATCGCAAGGAATGGTGGGAGCTTCTTCCATGTTGTTGGAAGGAATGTATGACATCAATTCACGCAATAAGGCAATGCCTTCTTCTTCGCTGTCAACGGCAAAGTGGGCAACGCCTGATTTTGATGAATGAATGGAAGCTCCACCCAAGTCTTCAACAGTTACGTCCTCGTTGGTCACGGTTTTGACGACCTTTGGACCGGTAACGAACATATAGCTGGTGTTTTTGCGCATCATGATGAAGTCGGTCAAAGCAGGTGAATAAACGGCACCACCGGCACAGGGACCGAAGATGGCGGAAATCTGTGGAACAACGCCTGAAGCCAAAATGTTGCGCTGGAAGATTTCGGCATATCCTGCCAAGCTGTTAACGCCTTCCTGGATACGTGCTCCACCGGAATCGTTGAAGCCGACAACTGGTGCGCCAACCTTCATTGCCTGATCCATCACCTTGCATATTTTTTGAGCAAATGTTTCTGACAAAGAACCTCCGAAAACGGTGAAATCTTGTGAGAAAACATAGACCAAACGTCCTTCTACGGTACCATAACCGGTAACGACACCGTCGGAAAGGTATTTTTCTTTTTCCAATCCGAAATTGGTACAACGGTGGGAAACGAACATATCGAATTCCTCGAAGCTTCCCTCGTCAAGGAACATCAGGATTCGTTCACGTGCTGTGAACTTCCCTTGCGAATGCTGCTTTTCAATACGCTTTTCTCCGCCACCCAAACGGGCTTTGTTGCGCAATTCCAGCAATTCGTTTATTTTTTCTTGCATTGTCATAAGTTGATAATTTTTAATGATTTATATTGAATTATATTATGGTCTTCAAATATTTAGGCATTATAAATTAATTTGGTGCAAAAATAGTAAAAAAAAGGGGATTTTGCAAATAAAAAAATCCCTTTTTTTTGTAGAAAATCAGTTTGCTGTTTTAGTCGCTTAAAATGCGGCAGAAACTTGCTGAATATTGTATGCTAAACTTTAATAAACGATAGTGGTAAATTGACAGATAATCAATTCTAATTCAATACCCAATATTTTGGATTGACGGAATCTCTAAAGTTTTCAGCATCTGCTTCATTGTCGAAAATGCCAATGCAAACCCGCAAATTGGAAACGCCATCTTGCTTGACAGCCTTTGGGTTATATTTTTCAAGGTGTTGTTGCTTGATGTGTTTGCGGACGTCGGCCTCGGTTGGAAAGCTGCCTGCGATGACGTAGTGCTTGCCCTTCTCGAAGCGAATAATGAAATTTCCGTCATCGGCCAAATTGCCAGATGGTGTTGGAGAAGCATTACCCAATGTGACGTTCGCTTGCTTGTCCGTTTCGTTTTCACTGGCTTCAGTATAATCAGTTTCAGCTTCTTCCGGTACGGAATCTGTTTCAGACGGAATTACTTCGTATGTTTCGGTGGAATAATCTTCTGGTTCCTGCGCTTCTATTTCTTCTGCACTTCCACGTTCAATATGCTGATTGTAAAATGCTTCAATCTTTTCTCTGAAAATGTAGCCAAGTGTATCCAAAATTGCTAAAACCACTATGATAATCACAATGACGAGCCAAGCGCGGCGTTTTTTCGGCTTCTTTGTTGACGTGTCCTCATCATTTTTTTCTTCTTCTTCTTCATTGCCGTTATTATTTTCATCGCCATTCTCTTCAACAGTCGTAACAATCTCGTCACTCTCAACCAACGTCGTTTGTTTTTCTTCTTCAACAACTTCAACGTCAGACTTTTCAATTTCGGCAATAGTTGACGATGCTTCTTCGCTTTCGGTTGTTGGAGTGTCGTCTTCCTTTTCTTCTTGATTTTCAACAGTTGCTCCGATGGTTTGATGACTTAAGGGAACGGTTTCCATTCCTTCAAACTCCAAATTTAATTCTGCTATACGGTCACTTTCGAAAGTGATGATTCCGTTGCTGTTTTTGGCAAAAGTGCCGAAATTTTCAAAACTGACGCTTTTGTTGTTGTCTAAGGCATTTTTTAATTCGCTGACCCACTGGTTGACTTTGACGGTGGCGTCAGAAGTGAGTATGCCGGCTTTCATCGAAACAAACATCGTGAAAGCAAAACCATTACCGTCGTAATTGGGGTCGAAAACCACCTTGTGGCAGGGCGGAATGATTTGACCGTCACGAATTTGAGCTGCTTGATATTGTTGAGTAAACAGACCAAGATTGGTAACAAATACCGATTCTTTTTCGGTAAGGGCCTTAATCAGATAAGTAACGATCATAGCGTAAAATCTAAATTCTTAGTTTTTAATTTTTCCAGGTCTTCAGGGGTGTCAATGCCGATTCCTTCATATTGACAAACAGATACGTAAATAGAATAACCGTTTTCTATCCATCTCAATTGCTCGAGTTTTTCACTTTTTTCCAATGAAGATTCGGGAAGTTGAATGAGTTCCTGCAAGCATCGGTGCTTGTAGGCGTAAATTCCGATATGCTTGAAATAATTAGGCGTAAATTGTTGAGGATTACGTAGATATGGAATCGTATGGCGACTGAAGTAGATGGCTTTGCCGTTTTTGTCAAAAACAACTTTGACTTTGTTGGGATCCACGATTTCGTTTTCTTCAGTAAGTGGAGTAATAAGGGTGGAGATTTGTATATGTTCTTTTTTGATGTTATCAATCAATAAGTTGATGACTTCTTTGGTGATATAGGGTTCGTCACCTTGCACGTTGATGATGACATCGTCTGGAGCCAAATGAAGTTTTCGGGCAGCTTCTCCGCAACGGTCCGTTCCTGATGGAAGAGTGGGGGAGGTCATCACGGCATTTCCACCAAAACTTTTTACGCGGTTTTCGATTCTGCTGTCGTCGGTGGCTACCGTTACGCAATCGGCTGCCGAAGTGCAAGCTGCTTCATATACCCATTGAATCATCGGTTTCCCGTGAATGAGTGCCAGCGGCTTGCCTGGAAAACGCGTTGAGGCGTAGCGTGCGGGAATGATAATGTGAATGGCCATACCTTATTTGAATAAACCGAATAATTCAGCATTGATTTTGTCAATGACGATACCGAAATCTTCGGCACGTTCCGCGAATTTGATGGTGTTAACGTCAATAACCAGCAATTTTCCAGGATATTTGGCTATCCAAGCTTCGTATTTTTCGTTCAAGTGCTGTAAATAGTCAATCCGGATGGTGTTTTCGTAGTCACGACCGCGCTTGTTGATTTGGGCAACCAAAGTCGGAATATCCGCTTTGAGATAAATCAGTAGGTCGGGAAATTCTAAAAATTGGGTCATCAGCTCAAAGAGAGAAATATAGTTGTCAAAATCACGGGTCGGCATCAGTTGCATGTCGTGAAGATTGGGTGCGAAAATGTAGGCGTCTTCGTAGATGGTTCGGTCCTGAATGACGTCTTTCTTCTTTTTGCGTAAATCGATAACCTGTCTGAATCGGCTATTTAAAAAATAAACTTGGATGTTGAAAGACCAACGCTGCATGTCTTCATAAAAACTTGCTAAATAGGGGTTGTTTTCTACACTTTCGTACATTGGTTCCCAACCATAATGTTTTGCCAACATAGTGGTCAAGGTGGTTTTACCGGAACCTATATTTCCTGCTACGGCGATATGCATATTACTTTTTTTTTATTGTTTGCAAATATACTATTTTTCTTAGACGCAAAATATTGCGTCTCTACAAATTATTGTCTTTTCTTCTTTTTTTCAAACTTTTTTTCTGATTTTTTTTCTTTTTTGATTTGCTTGTCATAATTGGTAACGGCAACAGTGGCAGCCGAAGTGGCTGTCAAGAGCGGTTCTACCGACAATTTCTGACCCACGGCGCGTTGCATCCACAAATCGGGTGCGAGCTTGCCCATTGCGTAGATGCGCTGAACTTCGTCACCGATGTTTTTGCCATCCAAATAGTTTTCCAGTTGGAAATCAATCAGATGGCCGATGGGATAAGCGGAAAGGTATAAGGGGTCAACAATCATGTGGGAATAGCAAGCTAAAATATCTTGGTCTTTAATCTTGAAAATAGGTTCGTAATAAGCATTCCAAACTTCCTTGGCAATTCCAACGACGGCATTTTTCAACTGTTCAGGCGTTGCCTTGGGGTGGGCATACATCCACTGCCAGGTTTTAATGTCCACCAGGGAAACACCCATAATTTCGTAGCAGCCCCAGAAAATGTCAAGGGTGTTGAGATAGGTGTCAATGGTGTCTTTATTGGTTAGGCCCAGCAATTCCAAATCTCGGTTTTGGAAGGTAAATGCCAACGCTTCGGTGAAGGCAGTGTTGGGAACGCCTCGAAGGAAGTAGTTGTCAACGTCGTGTAAAGAAATGGTCTGCTCCACATTGTGACCGAATTCGTGAACGCCGATATTGTATCCTTTGTAGTCCATACCGTTTTCACCAATGCGGGTTCTCAACATCGAATTGTCGCCTTTCATCATAGATTCCCAAGCGTGTCCGGCTCCGACGGATGGATCTACGGATACGTGTTCACAGATGAATTTGGCTTTATCGGCAGTGAAACCTAATTTTTTCAGAATATTTGGCAGATCTTTGGCAAAAGCCCCGGTGTTGGGATATTTTTTCATTGTGATGCTGTCCAACTTCTGCTGATCCATAGAACTACGGGCTTTGAAACCGTCATACCAGATGTCGAAAGCTTGTAGCTTTCTGCCTAACCTCTTGGAAATTAATTCCGCTACTTCTTTAACCTGTGGAGAAGAAAGTAATTCTTGGAACAATCTTTCTGTTTGTTCAACGGAAATCTCATACTCGTCTTCAAATTTTCTGGTAATGAAGTTGTTGTTTTCGTAATATTCATCAGCGGCTTTTTCTGCCTTGAAATTCTTCAACAAATATTCGTAGCGTTTGTTGTTCTCGGATTTTCCCTTGATTTCCACACGCTGTACAAAGGTTTGGTTGGTGGAAGGATACCAAATGTATTCGTCTTTGTTGATGACGTCTTCGGCAATGCTTTGGTCGGTGATACGGGAAAGGATGTTGTAGATGATGCTTTGTTTTTCGGCACCGTTCACGGGGTCGCTGTAGCAGGCTTTGATTTCATCGCGCAAGCCCCAGTGGGTGATGAGTTTGGTGTCGGCACCCCAGTACCTGATGTTTTTGTCGCTCCAAACCATACCCATATAAATATTGTAGTTGGCAATGTAGTTTTCCGCGGCGGCTGTGGCAGCGTTGATTTGCTGTTCTACAGAGGCGGGAACGCGATTGGTGAATACGTCTCCCAAACGTACATATCCCCATTCCCTAACAGACCAGTTTTCTCCATTGTTTTGCTTTTCTCGTAAGGTGAAATGCGGAAAATTCAAAATGACGATGAAAGCCAATTTGTTGTTGAACATATCTTCGTTAAAATGGGCCAAGCCGTTGTAGGCACCGAAAATTTCATCTACGGGAAGACTTTCATATCCCGTGACGTGTGATGGACGAAGCAGTTCGATGGTGACACGGTTGTTGTGTCCGTAAATGGTTTCGAAATTGTCGCAAATTCTGCTGAATAATTGTTCCTTTTCTTCCAAATTTAGACAGTAGTTGCGTGTGCAAAAACTGATGAATTCGTCTTGGGTACCATCGTTGACGGTCCAAAACGCGGCGGCCTGGTTGATGCCTCTTTCGACGATTTTTTCAGATATCTTACACCCTTTCTGCATAATGGCGGACTTGGCTTTCACACAGGTGTTTTCTGTTATGTATTTGCTTGAGGGATTGGCAGTTGCAAGCGTTGTCAATGCTAAAAGAATCATAAGTGCGGTAAAGATTTTTTTCATAAAATTAATAGGATAAAATATGTTTTGATATTGATGTTTTTTTGTCTAAAAATAAAGTGGCAAAATTAGGGAAAAAAAACTTATAAAAAAAGTGTTTGCATAATAAAAAAAATTGTATTTTTGCAGTCCCATTTCAAACAATGGGTATCGGGGTGTGGCGCAGTTGGCTAGCGCACTTGCATGGGGTGCAAGGGGTCGAAAGTTCGAGTCTTTTCACCCCGACAAAATGAAAAGGAGGAGCTTAAAGTTCCTCTTTTTTTTATGCCTTGTGTTTTCGAATCATAACGTTGTGCGGAATTCTTTCAAAATCCCCTGTTACTTCTCGGTGCATTGGAGATAACCGCGCTCCGTGGGCGAATATTGGTTGTGCTTCCTTTGCTGGTTGAACTTTTGCTGTTGCTGGTTTTGGTCGTTGTCGTGTGACTGGGAACGCTTTTGCCACTCGGCGCTGCTCCGTGGCTTTTGCCGGGTGTGGAGTGGCTGCTGCTGGGACTGCTTGCTGCCTTTGGCTGCGATGCGACGGGCTGGGTGTCGGCAATGTCCGGTTTAGACTGGACGGGCTTCTCGTAATCGCTTGGCGTGTAATTTCCCTTGCTGTGTTTATAGTTGGTCATCGAATGAACACGACTGATCTTGGACGACAAGTTGTGTCCTCCGGTCGTAATCATATCATTGAAAGTGATGATAAGCGAAGACGTTTTGGTATATTTTCCCGAATTTTTGGACAGATTCCCGGCAAAAAAGTTCTTTACATCATTCAAATCCACACCAATCAAGTCCAGGTTGTTTTTCCCGATGGCGCGAACCACTTCATTGATTTTACGGGCACGTAAAAGCGTGTTGTATTTTTCGCGGCTGTTCACGGTGATGCCTCTGGGATAGGACAAAAATTTGGCTAATTGCCTGTATTGGTCTTCGCTGAGACTGTTGAGCATATTTTTTATCTCAATGATGTCGTTGGTTAAACCGGATTTGGTGTTTCGATGAACATCTTTATAAATATAATCAATATTGTCAGGAGTGTAGGTTACGTTGTAATTTTGCTCGTTGTCTCGCAGTTGCTTATCCACTTGGTCTTTCTGATAAATGGCAAAAATACGTTTGGATAAGGTGTCGGCCAATTGTGAAATTTGCTCGTTACTGAGTTTTTGTATGATTGTAAGTAGTTGAACGGTAGGTTTATACAATAAAAACGGTTTGTTCTTTGGAAAAGAAGGGTAGGTGTCGCCCGAGTAACTGATATGATTGTCGATGAAAAGTTGATAGAGGGCGGTATATTGCACCACGCGTGCCAAATCCGTGTTGGATAAGGTGGCAAAGTAATGGTAAGCCTGGTTTTCGTACCGGTAGCCAATGGATTCGCTGCGCTCTTGTGAATTGAAATAACTGACCGGCAGCGATCCGGTTCTATTTAAAGTATAAATGGTATAGCCGTCCTGGTCGATGGCATACATCGCATCCGCCGTATTCCAGTTATAGACGAGTTCGTTGAGCCCTAATTTTCGGAAAAGCGGCTTGTCGAAAGGATAATAGCCGGGACTTGGATATCGATAATAACTTTCCTGAATGGTTCCGTGTTCCGACCAGTCTTTGAGCAAGATATCCGTAATGGTCATTAAATCGCCGAATTCCGTATTCTCCAATTCTTTACTCAAATAGGTCGGACACCAGTCTTTCCCGTTTTTCATTTTTCCGGCCATCAGGTCGTTGATGTCCAAACTCTGCGACAACTCTTTTTCGGTGGTGGATGCAAGCAGGAGAATGCTTTCTATTTGCAAGGGCGGCAACTCATATAAAGGGGATTGTCTTTCCCTCCCAATGATGACCAAGGTGCTGTCGTCGGCTAAGGCTCCTAAAATCAGGTCCGCGTCCAGGGTAAATTGTCGAATAAATTTTTTCTGAAGGGCAATGTCTTTGTTCTTGGCGATGGCCCACGCCACAAATCCGGGTTGCTGACTGAAAAAGACGCCTCTTGTTTTTTTCTGAAACATATCAGAAATGGACAGAATGGTATTGGTGTCCTTCAGGGTCATAAATCCTTCGTTTTCTTCCATAAACCAAGTGTTGAACTCGTTGAGTGTGATTTGGTAGTCGATGTTTTCCTGGGCGAAGTATTGGCGTTTGTGCGTGACGGGAAGTTCGGTAACGGCGGGTTTGTAATCCGTGAAAAATAGGATTTTGTTGAGTCGCTTAATCAGATTTTCGCAGTTTTCTTGGGTGGCGTTACCTAACGAAATCAGCACATCGGTGACGTAGCCGTCGTAGCCGATAGGGTGTTTGCGAATTTCCACTTTGTGCTTGAATTGCTTGAAAATAACTGGAATGGAGTCCAATTCAAAGTGTGGAGGCAGTTCGCTAAGCATAATTAAACGACTGCTGTCGGCAAAATCGGCCAAGCCAATGGTTTGATAATGAAAACGATATTGCTTCCTGAAGTCTTGGTAGATGTCCTCTTTTTGGCGGCTGACTTCACAACTGTCCAAATTGACATTTTGATCTGGAATGTACTCGTAAACGAAAATCTTGGCAGTTTCCCGCTTCACATTTTCTATGATTTTTCTATTACTCAAGGCGAAAATGCTGCCAATGGCAATCAATCCCGCAACGATAATCCAGATAATGGCAGACTTTTTGAGTGTTTTCATATTTGTTGATGATTCAAAATAATGTCATTCGGCTTGAATTTGTGATTTTCCGGAGACGAATGAGAATGTGTTGCAAATGTACTAAAATTATTCGTATTTTTGCCAAAATTTTAAGGATGTTTAAATTTATTCAATCCAAGTTGTTTTTGCAAATTGTGATATTGCTGACTTTGGCAGCGTTGGCGGTATATCAATTGGTGACTTCCACTCGGTTTTTGTCACCGGCTGATTCACATTTTTTGTGGAATATATTGCTCCCGCTGCAAAATCATTATGTTGCGATGGGAATAGTGGTGGGGATTGGATTGCTCTTGCAGATGACACTCGCTGATTTGTATTTCTTTAGGGGCGGTTTCGGTGAAACGCATCATTTGATGGGGTTTGTGTTTTTCCTGCTTATATCGGTTTGTGGTTCCTTTACGGCAGATTTTTCGCCAATTTGGATGACGAATCTCATATTGACAGTTCTTATTTCCATTAATTTTGATTACGACAGCGGAAATGTGAAAAATAAGGACTTGTTTTCGGGAATCTTAATCGGAATCGGGTCGTTTTATTATCTTCCGATGGTTTTCTTGTCGATTTTCGTCATTTTTTCATTGATAGTCAACAAATACAGTAAGTATAAAGATATTATAGCTTTCTTTATTGGATTTTTGCTGGTGTATCTGTATGCTGTTTGCTATTATTTTTTGACGGACCAGTGGTCTGTCTTGTGTAATCTGGTGGTTGGAAAAGGTTTCTATGACACTTTTGCAAGTACACCGGTCTTTACCTGGCGGGAAATTGTTCTCTTGGCAGCTACCGTCGTGTCGTTGCTATACACACTTTTTGTTGTCAAGTCGTATTACGACAACAAGCAGATTCTGCTTAGAAAAAGACTGCTTACAATTCATTTGATGTTGCTCTCGATGCTTCTGATTATGATTTTTTCGCCCTTTGACATTCATCATTCTATGGGCTTTCTGCTGGTACCAATGACTTTACATTTTACAATGCTTTCCCAATTGAAAAGTCATCGCCTTGTTAATGATTTTATGATACTTGTTTTTTTGATTGCCCTATGTCTTTAAAAAGTCATTTTTCTGAAATCGAGATGCTTGAGTGCGGTTGCGACGAAGTGGGACGCGGTTGCATTGCCGGTCCAGTATTTGCGGCGGCGGTCATCTTGCCTTTTGATTATCAGAATGAGGAAATAAACGATTCGAAGCAATTGACTGCGGCCAAAAGACAAAATTTGAGAACCATTATCGAACGCGATGCGTTGGCTTGGGCGGTAGGGCAGGTGTCTGAAAAGGAAATTGACGAAATCAATATTCTGAAGGCTTCATTTTTGGCAATGACGCGTGCGGTTCAACAACTGTCTATCAAGCCGCAACTGCTGCTGATTGACGGGAATCGTTTCATTAATCAAACCGATATTCCCTATCAGACCGTGGTGAAAGGCGATGCCACGTATTTGTCCATTGCGGCGGCATCCATTTTAGCCAAATGTTACCGTGATGAATTAATGGTGCGTTTACATAACGAATATCCGCAATACGGCTGGAATGACAACAAAGGTTACCCTACGCCAAGCCATCAGGATGCGGTTTTTAAATATGGACTTTCGCCCTATCATCGAAGAAGTTTTCAGTTGAAAAGGCAGTTGCGCTTGGAATTTTAATCTCTATTTTTCCTGCTGATGTTCTATCCGTGCATAGATTTCCTCATCATCCTGGCCTAAAACGCGCAAGTAGGTGCGGATGTTTTCACAAATGCTGTCATTGGGAAATTTGTGAAGAAAATCACGATATTCGTATTCGGCATCTAAATATTTGTGTAAAATATCGTCATAGATGAAGGCGCGATTCAAATAGCAGTATTTCAACCCTTCGTAATCCGGATAGGTGTTTTGAATTCTATTAAAAATATTGATGCCCGTTTGCGCATAATGATCTTTGGCGTCATCGTCAGGAATTTCCAATGTGCTTGCTTTTTTAGCCAAAATCATACTGCCAATACCCGCTTTGTAAAGCATTTCCGGCACAATTTCATTTTCCGGATAAACTTTGGAAAAAACTATGGCTTTTTCAATGAAATTGGAGAAAAGTTCATCGCTGATAATGTTTTGGCGATATAAGGAGTCGGCTTTGTTGTAGGTTTGTAGCAATTCGCTTTGGGCCTCCCCCTCATTTTTGATGATTTCGGAAGTCCCGGGTTGTTGAGATTTGTTACAAGCCATCAACAACAAAGCCAGGCAAAGAAAGCAAAGCAGTTTGCGCATATTTATTTGTTTTTGGTTTTATAATTCGGTTTCAATTTGCCGGAAGCGATGTCGCTGAATTTGCGTTTGAGCACCATTTTCTTGAGTTGGGAGAGGTGGTCGGTAAAGACAACTCCTTGAAGATGATCATATTCGTGTTGAATGATACGGGCGACATATCCTTTGAAATGTTCTTTGCGTCTTTGCCCTTTTTCGTCTGTGTATTCGATGTCGATTTCCGATTTGCGGGTCACGTCTTCGTGAATGTCTGGCAAACTCAAGCAACCTTCGTTGAAGGTAAAATCATCGCCCGATTCATTGGTAATCAATGGGTTGATAAAAGCACCCTTGTAAATTTCCGCTTCCGGATCCGATTCCTTGAAAGGCTCGGAGTCAATGACGAAAATGGAAATGGACTGTCCGATTTGCGGACCTGCCAAACCAACGCCTTGAGAGTGATACATTGTTTCAAACATATCGGCGATTAGTTGTGAATGATCCTGTTTTTCGTCCATTAAAGCGGCTTTTTTTCTCAAAACGGGATGTCCGTAAACATAAATTGGCAGTATCATAGTTTGTAAGTGCTAAATCGTTGTTTTATTTATATTTTCTCTTTCGTTTTCAATGTCTTTTTGCATCAGATAGGATTGCAGGATGATGGTCGCGCTGATTTTGTCAACCAATTCCTTGTTTTGTCTTGCCTTTTTCTTCAATCCGGCGTCAATCATCGTCTGAAAAGCCATCTTGGATGTAAAACGTTCGTCCATTCGTACCACGGGAATCTCTGGAATTTCTTTTCTGACCCGATTGACAAATGGCTCGATAAAGCGAGCCGAATCGGAATTGCTGTTGTCCATCTTGTGCGGTTCCCCAATCACAATCCGTTCTACATTCTCCTTGCTGATATACTCTTTTAAAAAATCAAAAGCCTTTGATACGTGGATGGTGTCAAGCCCGTTGGCACATATCTGCAACTCGTCCGTGACGGCAAAACCTACCTTTTTTTGCCCATAATCAATGGCTAATATTCTTCCCAAGACTATAATATTTTTGCAAAAATAAAACTTTATGATAGAAATCTGCAGTGGAAAAGATAGATAATTATTAAAAAAGGTTAATATCAACAATGTCAAAATGGATATTGAATATTGAACAAATGGCGGTTAGTTCTTTTTCGGTTATTTTTGTGACAAGCAAAATAAAAAAAATATATATTTGCATATTAAAACATTTAAGATGAAAAAACTGTCTTTACTCTTGTTATGTTGTTTGTTTGCAACATTTACCCGTGCTGACGAGGGAATGTGGCTTCCTGTTTTTTTGAATTATAATGAAGCGGAAATGCAGCAGTTGGGCTTTAAGTTGACGGCGGAAGACGTATATAGCGTCAATCATCACAGTATGAAAGACGCCATTGTCCTTTTTGGCGGTGGCTGTACGGCCGAGCTCGTTTCGTCTCAGGGATTGCTGCTTACCAACCACCATTGCGGATATTCGTATGTGCAACGTTATAGTACCCTGGAACACAATTATTTGCACAATGGATTCTGGGCAAAGTCTCACGAAGACGAAATTCCTTGCGAGGGCTTAAACGTGACTTTCCTGGTGGAAATGCGTGATGTGTCGGAAGCGGTGCTCAATGGCGTGACCGACAAAATGTCGATGGAAGAAAGAGCCAAATTGGTAAGCGAAAATATTAAGAAAGTCGAAAAAGAAATCGTTAAGGGAACGCACTATACCGCACAAATCAAGTCTTCCTATTACGGAAATCAGTATTTTGCGTTTATCAACGAAACCTATAACGACATTCGTCTGGTGGGAACACCACCGGAAAGTATCGGTAAGTTCGGCGGCGATACCGACAATTGGATGTGGCCTCGTCATACGGGAGACTTCTCAATGTACCGCATTTATGCCGATAAAAACAACCAGCCTGCCGCCTATTCCAAGGATAATGTACCTTTTACTCCCAAAAAATATTTCACTATTTCCACCAAGGGCGTGGAGGAAAACGATTTTACCCTGGTATTCGGTTATCCGGGTTCCACCCAGCAGTTTATTACTTCCGATGCGGTGGAAATGACGGTGGATGACATTAATCCTGTCGCTATTCATCAACGGGGTGTCCGTTTGGATATTATGAAGAAATATATGAATCAGTCCACCGAAATCCGTCTGATGTATTCCGCTAAGGCCAATTCGATTTCCAATGGCTGGAAAAAATGGATCGGCGAGAGCAAGGGACTGAAAGAATGTCACGTGGTGGCTAAAAAGAAAGCGCAGGAGGCCGAGTTCGTTCAATGGCTGAACAGCTCCCCTGAAATGAACAGAATTTATGGCAATGTCCTTCCTGATTTGCAAAAAAATTATGCTTTGTATCGTCCTCTGAGCAAGAACCTGACTTGCTTCACCGAAACATTCTGGGCCGTGGAAATGCTGCAGTTTGTCTATGGCAATATGTCTCCAATGCTGCAATTGGCGAATAAAAAAGAGGCAACGAAAGAGGAATTCGACGCGGCAAAAAATAAGTTTATGTCTAAAATCGATGGATTTTATGATAAATATTATAAACCAATCGACAAAGAGTGCTTCGTGGAATTGCTTCACTATTATTTCTCAACGGTGGATCCTTTGATGATGCCTGAAGAATTGAGATCTTACGCTCATATCTCCAAAGATAAACTGAAACTGATGGCAGATCAGATTTTTGACCATTCGGTGTATGCCAATGCGGAAAGTTTGAAGGCATTTTTACATAAAGCAACGTTGAAGTCTGTCAAGAAGTTTGAAAAGGATTTGCTGATGCAGTTGATGATACCTGCCTATGCGCAATATGTTCAGGATTATTATGATCGCCAGCCTTTGAACAATGTGATTAATAATGATTATCGCTTGTACGTTAAAGCATTGATGTTGAAGGAAAAAGATAAAAATTTCTATCCCGATGCCAATTTGACGATGCGTGTGACCTACGGTCAGGTTAAGGGATTTGAACCGGCAGACGGTAAGGAATATATCTATTATTCGACCTTGGATGGCGTTATGGAAAAGGAAAACCCAGATATTTTTGATTATAAGGTTGATGCAAAATTAAAAGAACTCTATAAAGCCAAGGATTATGGCCGTTATGCCAATGCCAAGGGTGAAATGCCGGTGGCTTTTATCGCCAGCAACCATACTACCGGCGGCAATTCCGGAAGTCCTGTGATTAATGCCAATGGAGAATTGATTGGGGTTAACTTCGATCGCGTTTGGGAAGGCACGATGAGCGATATCAATTACGATGTCAATCGCTGTAGAAATATCTCTTTGGATATCAGGTATTTTCTGTTTATCGTTGATAAATTTGCTGGTGCACAAAATATTTTGAACGAACTGACTCTTAACTAATAAGTTATGATAGATTTGACTCATATAGGCGATTTCTCACCTTCATATTATTTTTTCAATTTATACTTGAAACAGTTCCACAATCGTTTTTACTATAAAAATGTTTATGTGGTTGGGCGGGAGAATCTGGTGGAAAAAGGCAAGCCGGTGGTAATGATTGCCAATCATCAGAATGGGGCCAACGACGCCTTGAATATCCTCTATATGTTTGACGATCACCGTCAACCGGTGTTCATTGCCCGCGGGGATATCTTTAAAAAGGATTCCGTGGCCAAGATTTTACGCTATTTGAAAATCCTGCCTACATTTCGCAGCCGTGATGGAGGAGTAAGCGATGTGAAGTTCAATATGACTTCTTTTCATATCGCTGCTGACATTCTGGCCAATGGTGGAACCGTTGTCATCTATCCGGAAGCCCAACATCAGCAAGGACATTATCTCGGAACTTTCAAAAAGGGTTTTCCACGCATTGCTTTTACTGCCGAGGAAGAATCCGATTATAAACTGAATTTGCAAATCCAGCCTATCAATATTCATTATTCTGATTATTTTAATGCGAGGGCTGATGTGGTCTTGACCATAGGCGAACCCTTTACTTTCTCGGAATTTTTCGACACCTATAAAACCGATCCCAACATTGCTTATCAACAGCTAAATGCCAAGGCGCGAGCCCGCTTGAAAGCCATTACGCCGGATAATGAACTGCACGAAGAGTTTGATGAGGAAATCGAACTCCTGCGTACGATGTGGACTACCGCTCGACTGGAAAAGAAGGAAATCTGTCCCAATTATTTCCCCTATCGCCAACCTGAAGAGGTACAAACCGTTCAGACTATCGTGGATATGAAGGAGAAGAATCCCGATAAGTTTGCCCATTTGATGCAGGTGACGCGTGCGTACCTCGATGAGTTGAATAAGTTGAATTTTCGGGATTGGATTGTGGGGGAAAATGTGACGGCGTGGACCGTGATTTCCAATACTTTGTTAGGTCTGATTGCCGTGCCTTTCGCATTGTTCGGCTTTATCTCCAACATCCTGCCATTTGAGTTTCCCGCTTATCTCCGAAGAAAAATCAAAGACCGACATCTGCACGCCTCTTTTAATGTCGTGGGCTCCATCGTCTCGTTCACCGTTTATTATCCTTTGGTGTTTGTCATTATTTGGATTGTTTCAAAAAGCTTTGTCAGGGCATTGTCCTTCGTTTTGTTGATGTTCCTGACATTCTTTGTCTTTTATGCCTGTAAGCGTGGCTGGCCGAAATTGGTGGCTTATTGGCGTTATTTCAAGTTAAGTCGTGCCGGTTCAACGAAGAATTTGGAAAACTTGAAGAACGAAATCTTGAATATGGTGGAATAATCTGATTGTCAATTAATTAAAAATTGCCTTTATGCGAAGTTTTGGAAGTGGAAACGATTTGTAGAAAATAAAAGAAAATAAAAGAAAGCAAAAGTGTTGATTTATAGGCGTTTCAAAATGAATGAAACGCTTTTTTTTCTTTTGGTATGCTTTTATTTTGTTACTTTTTGTTACTCGTTTGTTACTCGTATCGTTTTTTTTGTATTTTTGCAACTGGTAACAAAATGCAGTAACGATGAAACGAACAAAAAAGCAGGCGAAAGCCAAAGAACCTGTAAGGTTGAGGTTTAAACAGCTCTCTAATGGGAATCAAAGTATTTATTTAGACTTGTACCGAGACGGAATGAGGCAATATGAATTTTTGAAACTTTATATTGTTCCCGAAAGCACGCCATTTGACAAAATGCAAAACGCTCAAACAATGGCAGCCGCAAATGCTATAAAAGCTAAAAGAATCATTGAATTGGCTAACGGTGCGGCAGGTATTAAGAATACCAACAAAAGTAAACTTTTACTTGTTGATTGGTTTGATATTCACTATAAGGATATTGAAAACCTCAACGAGAGTACAAAACGACTTACAAGGATGATGTTTGGATTGGTTAAGGAGTATGGGTGTGAAAAGTTGAGGTTGTGCGATGTGGATAAGGCATATTGTAAGGGATTTATTGATTTTCTAAAAAACACATACAAGAAAAAGAACGGTCAGCCCCTTTCAGTTCAAAGTATGGAGGGTTATTTTATCCGTTTTAATTATGCACTAAATGAAGCCGTGAGAAATGGACTGATAGAGAAAAACCCATTTAGAAATTTATCGGCAGCCGAAAAAATAAAATCAGTGAAAAGCACACGAACATATCTAACTGTGGAGGAAGTGCAGCGGCTTATTGATACGGAATGCGGCAGGGAAAACATAAAGCGTGCTTTTTTGTTTAGTTGCTTTAGTGGGTTAAGGTATAGTGATGTTCGGTTGCTAAAGTGGGGAGATTTGAAAAAAGAGGGAGGAAATATGAAATTGGCTTTGGTACAGAAAAAAACAAAGGAACTGTTGTATTTGAATCTGTCGGAAGAGGCGGTTGCCTGGTTGCCAGCCAAAAAGGCAGATAATGAAAGCATTTTTGATTTGCAGGTAATCTCGTGGGTTGATAAAACGGTGGCGAGGTGGAGTATGGAGGCAGGAATAAAAAAACACGTTACGTTCCACACTGCACGCCATACGTTTGCAACAATGCTTTTGACGTTGGGAGCGGATTTATACACGGTTAGCAAGCTGTTAGGGCATACCAATATACAAACTACTCAAATTTACGCCAAGATAATAGACCAAAAGAAACAAGACGCTGTGAATTTGGTTAACGGAGTTTTCAATCATTAAAAACGTATTGTTATGGAATTGGGAAAATTAAAAGAAGCGGCTGAAAACGCTTTTGCCTATATGCGGAATGTTGAATTTTTTATTGTCAATAATTTTGAGTGGGTGGATATTGAAAAAGAGTGTATTTGCTTATTCCACGAATTGAATAAAGTTAGAGATGAATTGATAAATTGGAAATCGGATTATAAAAACAAAGGTTTGATTGATACGTTAAAAACCGCTAACGTTGCAGATTTGCCCAAATGCTTTTATTCCCTTTGTGATGAGGTCGGAAACAAGCCGATACAGCAGGGCGTGAGAATAAAGTATAATGATACGTTTTGCGTTAAGAAATGCAGGGCGGTGTGTGAGGAAATCAGCCAAGAATTAAAAGAGCGTTTCAAAATTGCCGAACCTCAACAATTGCCAAAGGAACTTGAAACGGAAGAGGCAACACGCTATTTTACAAAAGCAATTGAATTGGGATTGATGAATGACAATTACGAGTGGTCAAAGGGCTTGCAGATGTTGAGTTTGTTTGCCCGTGAAATGAGCTTGAGATTGAAACTAAGTAAAGCAACCAATGCTGATGGAACAGGGCGTATTGCGTGGAAGCCCTTTGAACAACTATTTAACATTGAAAAAAATAAATTAAGAAGTAATTTTAACGATATACAAAAAACAGGTATTGAACCAAAAGAAAAAGATTTGATAGATAAGGTTTTTGAATAACTTTACAGCAACTAATAATTACCATTACAACCCCTACAATTGCCCATTGTAGGGGTTTTTTGTATGCAATGTTTTGTTTCTTTGCCGTTGCTTTCATAAATGGATTAGAGTATGAGCAATCCAAGAGAGAGCGAGGGCAAAGAATGTAACAGCCTCATACCTGTTACAGGACAGCCCAAACCCTTAAATAAAAAGATTATGACGGAGGAATTAAAAGAGGTTGTCGAAATGGTAACGGCAAACATTATTAATTGCACAAAAGAAGTATTAACAACAGATGAGGCGGCAAGGTATTTGGGTGTTTCAAAATCATACCTCTATAAACTGACAATGAGGCGTGAAATACCACATTACAAGCCAATGGGCAAAATATGCTACTTTAACCGTGCGGAATTGGAACAATGGCTGCAAAGTAAAAGGGTTGCAACGGTATCTGAAATTGACCAAAGGGCACAACAATTTTGCAATAAGAGGGGGGTGTGATATGGCGGAGAAAAACGAAAGTATTAAAATGCTGGAGTTGGCAGTATTTAATAACGATGTGGCAAAGCACCCAAATATCCCCAAATACGCAATTCCACGCCCTAAATTTGACGATAGAACCGCCAACGGCTTAACAAAGTGCATTATTGAGTATATCAAAATAAAAGGCGGACAGGCGGAACGAATCAACACGACAGGAACGCCAGTGGTTGAAAGAGGGGAAAACGGCAGGCGGCTTGTTTCGTGGCGTTATGGCAATACCACAAAGGGAAGTGCGGACATATCAGCCACGATTAAGGGATTGTCGGTAAAGATAGAGGTTAAAATCGGTAGCGACAGACAAAGCCCCGAACAAAAGAAGTATCAGCAAGAAATTGAAAATGCGGGCGGCATATATTACATAGCACGTAATTTTGCCGATTTTGTGAAATGGTATGATGAAAAATTTAGGTAGTTATGGCACAAAAATATATGAATTTTCCCGTAATTCTTTTACAAGGTTATATGAAAAATCCCATAGTAAAATTGCGGAATTTTCTTTTCTATTGTATGGGTTCGCTTTTAGCCCGTAATGGAGATATTGAGGTTGTGAAAAGAGAATTTGGAATTGGAAATATGAGGCAGGAAGATATTGAGTTGAGCAAACACCTGTATTATAAGAAGCCGCCAAATGTCCCATTTACTGGAATGAAACAAGAAACATTTTGGGACTATTATAAGAATCCTAAAACGGATTTTGAACACGCCTGTTTGCTTGCATATTTGGCAATGAAAAGTATCGTTGGCAAAAATAGATATAAGAAGACCACCAATATTTTCATTTGGTCACGAATGGCGGGTAATGCGAAAGCCGTTGAAGATGAGGGCTGTTTGCCTGTTGAACTCAAGAAGTTTTTTACACGTTATCAGTTTGACAAAATCAAACTTACCCTTGAAGCCGATTGGCATTTAAGTTATTATTCAGCCCATACAAGAGGGCTTTATATCTCTTTTAGATTATCAAAAAAAGAGTTGGTTAAAAATGCGGAAGATAAAAAGCATACAATGAAGATGCTAAAGGAAAAACACAACAGAGATATAAAGGAGGCGTTGCTCGACAGAGCGATAAAGAAAACTTTGGAAGCATACAGGAGCAATCCACCATGATTTTCAGCACCTATATAAAGAGACTTTCAGCACCTATATAAAGTAATTTTATTTTTTTGCAGCAATGAATAGTCAAAACGTATGCACCTATACAAATATATTTTACTAATATACTAAACTAATTTTTTTAAAAAGGGAAAATGAAAAAAATTTTTTCTGCACCTATATAAAGGGATTTTAATATGAATGAAAACAATTTAATTCAAAACAAGGGTTTAAGCTCCGACCAAGCCCGAGAAAATGGGAGGATTGGCGGTATTGCCAGCGGTGAGGCAAGGAGACGGAAAAAGGCAATGAAAGAAAGATTGTTGTTGTTGATGGAAGAACCCTCACAAATTGACCAAGCGACCAGCAACGGGGATAAGATGGCGGCTGCGCTGATGGCAAAGGCTGCAGACGGTGACTTAAAGGCGATACGCCTAATAGGCGAATATTTGGGAGACTTTAAGCAGAAAATTGAATTTGAGGACACAACGCCCAAAATGACGATTGAGGAGGCGAAAGCACTTTATGAGGTTGGCTGCAGGCTAAAGGCGGAAGCAATATGTAGTGGGGAAGCACCGCTAATATTGCCGCTCTTTGATGAATCTTGCAAAATGTTGGGCAAATTGCCAAGCGATGTTGTTCGTGATATTATGAATTGTGATGTATGGGATAGAACATTTGAGGCGTAAAAAAATTGTAATATTGTCAAATGTGAAAAACTGATTTTTTTTGTATTTTTGCAGCATAAAAGCCCTTTGCAATAAAATGAAAAATTTGTTCGTTTTTGTTACTGTTTTGTTACCCATCAGTAGTTTGTGGAGGGCTTTTGTATTTATAATCAACTAATTACGACTTTATGCGAAGTTTTGGAAGTGACAATAATTCTGGGGTGCATCCTTTGGTTATGGAAGCACTGAGGCAGGCCAATACCGATCACGCGTTGGCATACGGTGAGGATGAATGGACGTTGACAGCCATTGCCGACCTTAAACAGTGTTTCGGGGAGACTGCCGAGCCGTTTATGGTCTTTAACGGTACGGGAGCCAATGTGACGGCCGTCAGGGCTTGTTGCCAGCCGTTTAATGCGATCATTGCCGCCAAAACTGCCCATATCGCGGTTGACGAATGCGGTGCGCCGGGCTTCTTGAGCGGTGCCGCCGTGAAAGAAGTGGAAACTCCCGATGGAAAACTTGCCCCCAATTTGATTCGACCGCTGCTGACAGGTTTCGGTTTTGAACATCATTCCCAGCCTAAAATGGTTTATATTTCCCAATGCACGGAATTGGGAACCGTTTATACTCCCGAAGAGATAAAATCCTTAGCCGATTTTGTTCATCAATATAATATGTATCTTCATTTGGATGGGGCACGCCTTGCCAATGCTTGCGTGGCTTTGCATAAGACCGTGAAGGAGTTGACCGTTGATTGCGGTGTGGATATTATGAGTTTCGGCGGTACGAAAAACGGTTGTATGATGGCAGAAGCCGTTATCGCTTTTCGTCCGGAATTGGCTGAAAATCTGAAATATATTCGAAAGCAGAATACGCAGCTTTTTTCAAAAATGCGCTATGTGTCCGCTCAAATTTCTGCCTATTTGAAAGACGGCTTGCTGTATGAAAATGCGAAAAATGCCAATCGTATGGCGGCATTGTTGCGCACGCAAATCGAACAGCTGGGTTATGAATTTACGCAAAAGACCGATGCCAATACCCTGCTGCTGAAAATGAAACCTGAAACGGTGGAAAAAATGCTCGCCAAGCATTTCTTTTATGTTTGGGACGAAGACAATGACGAGGTGCGCCTGGTTACTTCGTGGGACACGACCGAAGATGACATTCGCGAGTTTGTGGAAGATTTGCGTCAATGTTAGCGAAAGTATAGATAAATGTGTATCTTGATAAATAATCATTAGAAATGTTGGCGGTTTTATCTTTGGGAAGCAATCTGGGTGATAGGAAATCATATATCACGGAAGCCAAAATCCAACTTGAAAGAAGGGTGGGGCGTATAACCCAATTGTCTCCGCTTATCGAAACACAATCATGGGGCTACGATTCGCACGACTATCTAAACCAAGTGCTGGAAATTGATACCTCATTGTCTCCTGAAGATTTATTGCTTGAACTCAAGAAAATTGAAATCGATTTGGGTCGTGATCCAGAAACTAAAACCAAACCTGGTACCCAAAACTATCACGATCGCACTATCGATATTGATATTCTGTATTATGAAAATGTAACTATAAATACTCCGCAACTGACCATTCCTCATCCGCAGATTGAGCACCGGCCGTTTATTCAGAGTCTGCTCAAGGCATTGAAGAATCAGAATCACTAATCATTTTTGAATATTAATCCAAACTATCTAATCTCTTAATTTCTTAATTTTTATGTATAAATATATTGTCGTAGAAGGTTGTATTGGCGCTGGCAAGACCACGTTGGCAGAGATGCTTTCATCGGATATGAATGCGGAATTGATATTGGAACGTTTTGCCGATAATTGCTTCCTTCCTAAATTTTATAAAGATCCTGTTCATTACGCCTTTCCCGTGGAAATGACTTTCTTGACTGATAGATATCAGCAGTTGAAACAGTTGCTGTCGCAGCGCGATATGTTTACGGACTTGGTTGTCAGTGATTATTTTATAGACAAATGCATTATCTTTTCAAAGAATAATTTGCAAGCTGATGAATATAACCTTTATACTAAAGTGTATGATATTATTTCCACCTATTTGCCCAAACCTGATTTGCTGATCTATTTATACAATAATTCTGAACGTTTGTTACGGAACATAGCCAAGCGTGGGCGCAGTTATGAGCAAGATATTACGGCTGAATATTTGGAAAACATTCAGGACAGTTATATGACCTATTTTAAACAACATCCAAATCTGCCGATTCTCATAGTGGAGGCTCGTGATTTGGATTTTGTTCAATATCCTGAAGATTATAATAAGATCAAGCGTTTACTTGACAAGGAATATCCCGTCGGAATTACGCGAATCACCTTTTAGTTTATCGTCTTCCGCGGGTGTTGAGGGCACGGATTAAGTTGTTGGCTTTTCCGTTGTTCACCATTTTCATCACTTTGCGTGTTTCTTCAAATTGCTTTACAAGGCGGTTGACTTCCGTGATGTCGGTACCGCTACCCAAAGCAATACGTTTTTTGCGAGAACCGTTCAAGATGTCGGGATGCGCACGTTCGTCTGGAGTCATAGACAGAATAATTGCTTCCACGCTCTTGAAGGCATTGTCGTCAATATCCATATCCTTAACGGCTTTGCCCATACCCGGAATCATTGACATCAGGTCTTTGACATTGCCCATCTTCTTGATTTGGGCAATTTGGGTAAGAAAATCGTTGAAGTCGAATTGGTTCTTGGCTAATTTTTTCTGTAACTTGGCGGCCTCTTCCTCATCGTATTGCAACTGTGCCTTTTCGACGAAGGAACGAATGTCGCCCATTCCTAAAATTCTTTCGGCGAGACGGTCGGGATGGAAAACGTCGAGGGCTTCCATTTTTTCGCCGACGCCGATGAATTTGATAGGTTTGTTGACAACGGCCTTGATTGTAAGTGCGGCACCGCCACGTGTATCGCCATCCATCTTGGTCAAAATGACGCCGTCGAAATTCAACTTGTCGTTGAAGGCCTTGGCGGTATTTACCGCGTCTTGACCGGTCATCGCATCTACCACGAACAAAATTTCGTGAGGGTTGACGGCTTCCTTGATGTTGCCGATTTCGTCCATCATTTCCTGGTCAACGGCCAAACGGCCGGCCGTATCGATGATGACGACATTGTAGCCGTATTCCTTGGCATATTTGATGGCTTTCTTGGATAAATCGACCGGATTTTGGTTGCCTTCTTCGGTAAAGACGGGTACGCCGATTTGTTCGCCGAGGACTTTTAGCTGGTCGATGGCCGCGGGACGATAAACGTCGCAAGCCACCAATAACGGTTTCTTGTTGCGTTTCGTCTTCAGCATATTGGCCAACTTGGCGGCGTGGGTGGTTTTACCAGAACCCTGCAAACCGGCCATTAAGATGATGGAAGGATCGCTTTTGATGTTGATGTCGATGGCATCGTGTCCCATCAGGGCAATCAATTCATCGTAGGTGATTTTGACCATCAACTGGCTTGGCGAAACGGCTTTCAGCACGTTCATACCCAAGGCCTTTTGTTTTACCGTATCGGTAAAGTCTTTGGCAATTTTATAGCTAACGTCGGCGTCCAAGAGTGCTTTACGCACTTCTTTCATTGTTTCGGCCACATTGATTTCTGTAATGTAACCTTGACCTTTGATGATCTTAAACGCTCTTTCTAATCTGTCGGTTAAACTCTCAAACACTTTTCTCTATATTAGGTTAATAGGTATTATTTGGCCAGTTCCTTGTCGATTTCGCTTTGAATGAGGTTGGCGAAAGCGTCAATGCTCATTGTGCCTTCGTCCACATTGCCGTGGCGACGAACGGCAACGGTGCCGTCTTGTTCTTCTTTTTCGCCAACGATAAGCATAAACGGAATCTTCTTGGTTTCGGCGTCACGAATCTTTCTGCCGGTTTTTTCGCTTCTGTCGTCAATAATGACACGGATGCCCTTATCGTCCAGGGTGTTTTGAATCTTACGGGCATAATCCATATATTTTTCACTGATAGGCAGGATGATGGCCTGGTCAGAAGTCAGCCACAAGGGGAAGTTGCCTCCGGTATGTTCGAGCAATACGGCCACGAAACGTTCCATAGAACCAAATGGAGCGCGGTGAATCATCACGGGACGTTTTTTGAGACCGTCGGCATCGGTGTATTCCAAGCCGAAACGTTCCGGCAGGTTGTAATCGACCTGAACCGTTCCGAGTTGCCATTCTCTTCCGATAGCATCTTTAACCATAAAGTCCAATTTCGGTCCATAGAAAGCGGCTTCGCCTTCCACTTCAATGGTCTTCAATCCCTTTTCGGCGGCCGCTTCGATGATGGCGCGTTGGGCTTTTTCCCAGTTCTCATCCGTGCCGATGTATTTGGTCTTGTTGTTAGGATCACGCAAAGACACCTGTGCCGTGAAGTTCTTGAAATCCAAGGTCTTGAAAATATAAAGGATGATGTCGATGACCTTGCAGAATTCTTCCTTAATCTGATCTGAAGTACAGAAAAGGTGGGCATCATCTTGAGTGAAGCTTCTCACACGGGTCAAGCCGTGCAATTCGCCACTTTGTTCGTAACGGTAAACGGTGCCGAATTCGGCCAGACGAACGGGAAGGTCACGGTAGGAGTGAGGTTTGGAAGCGTAAATTTCGCAGTGGTGAGGACAGTTCATTGGTTTCAGGAAGAACGCTTCTCCTTCTTGAGGGGTAGTGATGGGTCGGAAAGAGTCTTCTCCATATTTTTGATAGTGACCGGAGGTTTTGTAAAGGTCGATGTGACCGATGTGCGGCGTGATAACCTGAAGATAACCGTACTTCTTCTGAACTTGGGTCAGGAAGCTTTCCAGACGTTTGCGGAGCTCGGTTCCCTTAGGCAGCCACAATGGCAAGCCAACACCGACTTTCTGCGAGAAAGTGAACAATTCCAATTCCTTGCCCAATTTGCGGTGGTCGCGTTTCTTGGCTTCTTCCAACAGTGCCAAATATTCGTCCAATTCTTTCTTTTTGGGGAAAGTGATGGCATAAATACGGGTGAGCTGTTTGCGCTTTTCGTCGCCACGCCAATAGGCACCGGCGGTCTTTAACAATTTGATGGCCTTGATGGAAGCCGTGTCATACAAGTGGGGTCCGCGGCAAAGGTCGGTGAATGGACCGCTTTCGTAAAACGAAATGGTTCCGTCTTCCAGGTCGTTGATGAGTTCCAATTTATATTCGTCGCCTTTCTTGGTGAAATAGTCAATGGCGTCTTTCTTGCTGACTTCCTTTCGGATGAACTTGATCTTTTGAGAAGCCAGTTCCTGCATCTTGGCTTCGATTTTCGGGAAATCATCGGAAGAGATGGGGTAATCCATAAAATCGATGTCGTAATAGAAACCGTTTTCGATATGGGGTCCGATGCCGAATTTTACGCCTGGGTAAAGGGATTCAATGGCAGCGGCCATCAAGTGGGCAGAACTGTGCCAGAATACGCCTTTCCCCTCCGCGTCGTTCCAAGTTAATAGGGTCACTAAAGCGTCTTCGCTAACGGGATGACTGAGTTCGACAATCTTGTCGTTGACTTTGGCGGCCAAGACATTGCGGGCCAATCCCTCGCTAATGCTGACTGCGATTTCGTATGGCGTAACGCCTTGTTCGTATTGTTTTACCGAACCGTCTGGTAATGTAATATTGATCATAGTTTTATATCTTTTAAGTCTTAAAAAATAGATTTTGCAAAGATACGATTTTTTTTCATTTGTTGCCTTGTTTTTGTGCTTCTTCGGAAATTTTTTTCTAAAAAAAAAGACTTCGTTTTTTCTTGTGTGCGGCATTTTGTTTGAAAGTCGTTCCGCGTGTTGAAAAAGTCTGCGTTTTGCATTAAAATATTTTGTATCTTTGCAAATTATTTTATTTAATATGGAAAAAGAACAAGTAAAACCTGACAATTCCGCACATAACAAGAGTAAACTCAAAGTCGGCATTTTCTGCATTGTCGCCGTCATTATTTTCTATCTTGGGGCCTGCTTCTTCAAGGGTGTTTCGGCTTTTGGCAAGAAAACCTACTATTATGCGGTTTTTGAGAATTCGGGCGGCCTTCAGGCCAGTAATGCCGTGATGCTCAACGGCTACAAAATCGGCCAGGTGACCAACGTGAGTATCATTTCCGACAATCCGGTGCGCCTTTGTGCCGAATTGATGATTACGGAAGACGTGAACATCCCACGCGATTCCAAGGCCCAGGTGGCTCCGAAAGATTTGCTCGGCGGCACGGTGGTCAATATCCTGTTCGGCAACGATACACACTTCCTGCAAAGCAAGGATACGTTGCAGGCCTACGTCGTTCCCCCAATGACCGACGGCATCGATGAGTTGAAAGCACAATTGGGCAGCATCCTCAGCTCCGTTGATACCATCACTCTATCTTTGAAGGATGTCCTCGCTCCCGACGGTGGCGCACAGGACTTGAAGGGAACTTTGGCCAACCTTGAATCCACCACCGAAAATCTCACCTACATTTTATCTGCCAACAAGGACAAGGTCGGTAAATTGGTGAACAATCTGGAGCAATTCAGCCATACGCTGCAAGTCGCGGGACCGCAATTGGAAAGCATCGTGACCAATATGGACAACATTACCGATTCTCTGTCCAAGGCCAATGTCCGCCAAACCATCAACGAGGCGCAAAAAGCAGTCGGCGATATTCAATTGATTGTGGATAAAATGCAACGCGGCGAAGGTACGTTGGGACAGCTGGTGAACAACGATTCCCTTTATGTCAACCTTGACCATTCGCTCTACAGCTTGAACGAACTGCTCGTTGACTTAAAGGCCAATCCCAAAAAGTATATCAATGTGACCGTCTTCGGAAAAAAAGAAAAAAACAAATAATCCTATAAACATTAATTAAATACGAAAAAATGAAAAAAACAGTGATCGCAATGGCTACTTGCTTGGTTTGTCTTGCCGTAGTTTGTTCTTCTTGCAAATCAAAGAAAACGGAAGAACCCGTTTCTGAAAAAAGCGAAATGCAACTCAAGGTTGAGGAATTCGCCAATTTTGACCTGACCGCCGATCTTTCCGGCTTGACAGAAAACGAAAAACAGTTGGTCGAGATCTTTATTCAGATTTCTGACATTATGGACGATCTTTTCTGGAAACAGACTTTCGGTGACAAGAGCATCTTGGATACGATTACCGATCCTTGGGTTCGTGATTTCGTCGCCATCAACTATGGTCCTTGGGAAAGATTGAACAACAACGAATGCTTCGTGCCAGGCTTCGGCCCCAAACCCGCCGGCTGCCAATATTATCCTCAAGATATGACGATGGAAGAGTTCAACGCATTGAACGATCCCGACAAAAACAGTCTTTACACCGTTATCCGTAGAGATGAAAACGGCCAACTGAAAGTGGTTTGGTACAAAGACGAATACAAGGAAGAAATCACCAAGGTTTGCGAATTAATGGATAAGGCCATCGCCTTGGCTGAAGATGAAGGCCTGAAAAATTACCTGATCGAAAGAAAGAAGGCTTTCGAAACCGACGACTATTTCCAGAGCGATATGGTTTGGATGGATATGAAGAGCAGCAGGCTCGATTTCGTGGTTGGACCTATCGAAAATTATGATGACGCATTGCGTGAAGGAAAAGCGTCTTACGAGGCTTTCGTATTGATTAAAGATGAAAAGAAAAGTGCCGATTTGGCCAAGTTCGTGGCTATGCTTCCCGACCTTCAAAAGGAACTTCCTTGCGAACCTCAATACAAGACTTTCGTTCCCGGTACTTCTTCGGATATGAATGTATATAATGTTGTATATTATGCTGGTGATTGCAATGCCGGTAGCAAGACTATCGCCATCAATCTTCCTAATGACGACCGCGTTCAAGCTCAAAAAGGTGCTCGCCGTCTCCAATTGGAAAATGCGCAGCGTGCCAAATTTGACAAGATTATGATGCCTATCGGTGAACTGATTATGGAACCCGCTCAACAGCAATATCTGAAATTCGACGCTTTCTTCTGGAATGTTACTTTCCACGAAGTGGCTCACGGCTTGGGAATCAAGGAAACCGTTAACGGAAAGGGTAGTGTGGATAACGCATTGCAAACTGAAAAAACGACTTGGGAAGAAGCCAAAGCCGACATCTTGGGCTTGTTCTTGGTAAATAACTTGATTGAAAAGGGTGAAATTACCGATATTACCGCTGAAGACGCTATCACCACTTACATCGTTGGCATTTTGCGTTCCGTACGTTTCGGTGCCGGCGAATCTCACGGCAAGGCCAATATGATGTGCTATAACTATATGGAAAAAGAAGGTGCTTTCACCAGAAATGCAGATGGTACTTATCATATCGATTTTGACAAGGCCAAAGCTGCTATCAATGGCTGGGGCGCTTTGATTTTGAAAACCCAAGGCGAAGGTGACTTTGAATTTGCTAAAAATTATTCTGCTGAAAACGCATCTGTTCCACAGACTCTTCAAAACGACCTGGATAAGATTAATGGTGCCGGAATTCCAAGGGACATTCGCTACAATCAGGGTTTGGAAGTCTTAAAGCGTTAAGATGAAACTGTTTTTAGTACCTACTCCAATAGGAAATATGGAAGATATCACGCTTCGCGCAATCAGAGTGTTGCGCGAAGCGGATTTCGTTTTATGTGAGGACACTCGTACCACGAAAAATCTTTTGAAACATTATGAATTGGATAAACGCTGTATGGCTTATCATATTCATAATGAACATCAGCAATTGCGGAATTTGGTGGCTCAGATCAAAATGGCTGAAAGTGTGGCACTGGTTTCCGATGCGGGAACTCCGGGAATTTCAGATCCGGGTTTTTTGCTTTTGCGCGAATGCGTGGCACAAGGTATTGAGGTTGAATGCCTCCCGGGCGCAACAGCCCTGATTCCTGCCGTGGTCAATTCCGGACTTCCCTGCGACAGCTTCTATTTTAACGGTTTTCTGCCACACAAAAAGGGGAAGGAGTCAACTTTGCGGCGTTTGGCCGCTATGGATGAAACGGTGATTTTTTATGAGTCTCCCCATCGTTTGGCTAAAACACTGTCGATGATGCTGCCGTTTTTCGGTTCACAGAGACCTGTTTCCATTTCTCGCGAATTGACCAAAATCCACGAGGAGACTTTCCGTGGAACTTTGGAAGAAGCGATGGCACGCTTCCCGATAGACCAAGAAGTGAAAGGCGAAATCGTAGTGGTTGTCGGCGCTAATCCGGATAAGAAAGTCAAAAAGGATGAAGAAAATGAAGATTAGTTTTTCGTCACAGCCTGATTTTAATCTAAATTATTCTAATTAAACATTAATACAAGAGTTATGGATAATAAGAGTTTTGAAAAAATGACCTACGGTGTGTATGTCGTGGCTTCTGGAAATGAAAACAGGAAAAATGCCTTTGTCGCAACGGCGGTGATACAGGTGACTTCCGAACCCTTGCAGATCGAGGTGGTTTGCAATAAGAAGAATTTTACCTGTCAGTTGATTCAAGAGTCCGGAAATTTCTCTGTATCAGCCGTCAAAAAAGAATACGAACCTTCCTTTATCGGCAATTTCGGTTTCCAAAGCGGGGCAACTGCCAATAAGTTTGAAAAGTACGGCTGCCAATACGGCAAGGTGACGGGTGTGCCTGTCGTGGAGGATAATTGTATCGTCTGGTTCGAATGCAGGCTGGTACAGAAAATGGACGTGGGTTCGCATATCGTCTTTATTGGCGAAGTGGTGGATGCCAAGATGCTTGATGCGAATGCTTCTCCGTTGACTTACGCCTACTATCACGAAGTGAAACGAGGCGTGGCTCCCGCTAATGCCCCTCACGGGGTTCCAGAAACCACTGCTGAAAAAATGATGCCAATGGCTGGTGATAATGGTCCTAAATATAAATGTTCGGTGTGCGGTTATGTTTATAATCCCGCCTTGGGCGATCCTGACAGCGGTATCGCTCCAGGTACGGCCTTTGAGGACATTCCCGATGATTGGATTTGTCCTCTTTGCGGCGTTTCTAAATCTAATTTCGTGAAAATCGATTAATCTGAAATAATCTATAAAAATCACTAATATGAAAAGAGAAATAGTACAGGGAATTTATTACGTCGGGGTAAACGATCGACAAAAAACCTTATTTGAAAATTATATTCCCATTCCATACGGTGTGGCTTATAATTCATATTTAATTATGGATGAGAAAGTTACATTGGTTGATACCGTTGATGTGTCGATGGTGAACCTTTTTGTCCAAAAAATAGAAGAAGTGCTGGAAGGCCGTAAAATAGATATGCTGGTGGTCAATCACATGGAACCGGACCACGCGGGTTCTATCGGTCTGTTGAAGCAACTTTATCCGGAAATGACCATCGTGGGTAATGCCAAGACTTTCGGAATGATGAAAGGTTATTATCCTCAGATGGATTATAGCCATACGCTTGAAGTGAAAGAGGGCGAGTCGGTTTCATTGGGAAAACGCAAACTTACTTTTTATATGGCTCCAATGGTTCATTGGCCGGAAGTGATGGTGGCTTACGAAGATACCGATAAGATCCTGTTCTCTGCCGATGCTTTTGGCACTTTCGGTACTTTGGATGGAGGCGTAATTGATGAAACGATGAATACGGATAAGTACTGGGATGAAATGCGCCGTTATTATGCCTGTATCGTGGGTAAATTCGGAAAGGCAACGCAGGCCGCGATTCAAAAATTAGGTGGTTTGGAGATTAAACTTATATGTGCCACCCACGGTCCAATATTAAAACGGCATATCGCAAAAGTGGTAGGCCTGTTTGACAAGTGGAGTCGCTATGAGGCGGAAGAGAAGGGCTTGGTCATCGCATACGCTTCGATGTATGGCAATACCGAACAGTTGGCAGAAGCCGTGGCGGAAGGCACTGTATCCGCAGGTTTGAAAAACGTGGTGGTTTATAATGTTTCCAAGACGGATGCTTCTTATATTTTGGCTGATGTTTTCAAATATAACGGCCTGGTGTTGGCCTCTCCAACATATATGAATGAAGCCTATCCGTTGATGGACAGTTTGATGCATAAGATTGAACAACGTGGCATTCCTAATCGCTATTTAGGTCTGATGGGAAGTTGCACCTGGGCTGGTGGCGCATTGAAGAAATTGACTTCCTTCGCCGAAACAATGCATTGGGAATTGGTTGGCGAGTTCGTGGATAACAAGCAGGGCGTTGCCGCTGCCGATTATCAGCACGCTTTTGAATTAGGGAAAATGATGGCTAATAAATTAATGTAACAGTGCCATTCTTGACGACTTTCTTGCCGTCGGGTTGAACAAATTGCAAGCGGTAAATGTAGATTCCTCTCGGAACGGCATTGCCGCTTTTTTGTTCTGTTCCATCCCATCCTAAAGTGATGTCGGTCGTCTGGAAAACGATGTCTCCATAGCGAGAATAGATGGTGAACAGGTAGTTCTCCGTGCTCATAAACGAGTTGTTGGGCTTGAAAACCCGGTTGGCCACGATGAGACTGTTGGGACAGAAGGCGTTGGGAAGATACGTGTTGGGGAATTGTTCCACTTCAATGATATTGGACCTGCTTTCTTCCGAAAATCCATATTCATTAATGCCTTCGTGGGCAACGACATAGTACTGGAAATGCGAACCCATCTCGAAAAGTGATTCCACGTTGTCTTCATATTGGTTGTATTCATTGGCTGTCACACCATTTTGAATGTCAGTGAAAAAGTCATTGATTTCAACTTTCCGGAAAATGCTGTAATTGTCGGTGCCACCGTTGAAACCGGCATAATTGTTCCACGCTAAAGTGTTGTCTTGGGCAGCATTCCCTTCTCCTCTCAACAAAATGGTCTTGGCCGTGTTGGAGGCAACGGATTCCACATCGCATTCGTTGAGAAGAGAGGCCTTGTAGAAATAGACGTTGTTGTTGAAATCTGCAGAATAGTCTTCGTAAATATAGTTGGCTTGACCGGCTTGATAGGAAAGGGTGGCAATCTTTTCAAAATGGCTGCTGTCGTTCTGACTTCTATAAATATATAATTCGTTAAAAGGAATGTTGTTGCCGTTGGTTAAAATTTTGATTTCCACGAATTGATTGTCAATGACGGAAGCGTGTCGGATGTAGCACAAATCGTCGGAGGCCTCTTCGTTATAGTTGGTGACGGTGAACTTCGATGATGTCGCACTGATGTTTCCGTTTTGATTGATGACTTTGACAATAAAGGTGTATTGATGATTGGTGGCCAATCCGGTGCAGGTATATTGGGCTACGTTGGCCGCAACATGGTCAAGATATTGCAGGTTGCCGTTGTCCTGTGCGTAGAAAATCTGGTATTGTCCAACCTCTCCAGTCAAATGTTGATAAGGAAGCCATTGTAGGTGAATGAGTTTTCGGCATACGTCAACGCTGGAACAGTTGAGAATCATATTGTTTTGAGGATGCTGCGTCATCGTTCCGGCAATGGTCAGTCCGCTGTTGAAACAACTGTCTATGGCCGCGATGCGGTAATAGTGACTTGAGGTGGCGTCGTGGATGGTGCTGACCCAGTGGTTTCCCAGGACTGTGTCAATCGCGGGCCAGGGACCTCCGGAACTGGTGGCGTGGTAGATGATGCAACCAATGGCATCGGATGAGTTTTGGGTCCAACCCAACTCGATTCTTTGGGAAGCATAGTTGACGCTGACACTGTCTAACGTGGGAGTGGCGGGCTCGGTTCCGTCTGAGAAAGTGCCGCTTTTTACTCTCGTCTTAAATTGGCAGGCCGGATTAATGTCTTGGGCATAGTTGAAAATGCTAACGAAATAGGAGTAGTTTTCTTGGCAAACTTGAATGGTGTCGCAATAACTGGTCGTACTTTGCGGAACTTGGGCAATGCGGACCGGGTCGGGATCGTGGGTGCCTTGCCGCCAAATCGAGAACGATTGGTTGGCGCACGTGGAAGGGAAGGGTACAGGCAGGTCCCATTGAAGCAGCGCACGACTGTTCTGTGTGGGATTGCTTCCCGTTGGCGTGAGATGCAAAACCATACATTTCATCGTGTCAGAATTGGCATTTCCTTCGGCGGAGTGGGCTGCGTCGGGCGTGACAATCAGATAACAGTACATATTGTCAATGTCGGGACCAACAGCGCTGCCAAATACTTCGTTAAAGTTAAATTGCGTAGAACAAACGGTATCATTGGCATTGACGGTCTGTGCTAAAATGTATGGACCTGATTCCGTGGTGCTTACCCAGACCTGAATGGTGGAAATCCCGGCATATAAATTCGGGTGATTCCAATATACCTGACAATCTGTCGCATTATGATTCATATTGATACATTGAAGCGTGGGCGGCACAATGGCCCAGCTTCCACCTATCCATATCATCATTAATAACGAAAGAATATATCTTTTCATTTTTATTTGTCTGAGGTTAATTGTTCATTCATTTGACCTGAAACGATCGTGAAAAAATCTTCGGCTTGCAGCATTTGCCGTGCCAGGTTCATACCTTTTTCTGCATTAAAGTCACGGATGGTCTGCAGTTGCCGTTTGAACTCGGTTTCGCCCAAACCAAAGTCATCCCAGTTGGCGTATTGCGTCATCCAGGAAACGGTATTGTCCACCTTGCGAAGCAGTTGCCCTGACAAATAGTTTTTGATGAGCAAAAGTTCTTCTTCAGTAACCGGTTCTTTAGTCAAAATATCCATTTCTTTGTAGCATTCTTCAATGGCTTTTGCTGTGGTATCGACATTGACTTCGCTTTCAATATAAAACAGAGATGAATCCTCATAATATATTGAACCGCAGCTGATTCCGTAGGTGTAGCCGTGGGTTTCCCGCAAGTTGCTCATCAGACGGGAACCAAAATAACCGCCCAAAATGGCAGATAAAATGCCAAAATCCCTGCGGCATTCATCATTGTATGCTATTGATTTTCTGCATAAATAAAAAGAAGATTGCATACAGTCTGGATGAAGGTCAATGATGGGTTCTTGCTGATGATGAGGCGTATAACTTGCTGCCTGAAATGAGTTGGCGTGTCCGTGTGGAATGTCACCGCAAAGTTGCCGGAAGCATTCGCTAATTTCTGCGGAAAGGTTTCCTGCCGTGAAGGCACGAATGTTTTCCGCACAGAAACTCTGTTGGAAATATTGTTGTAAATCGTTTGTCGTAATGGAACGTAAATCACTTTCTTCCAGTATTTTACCAACCATGCAACTGTCGCCGAAGATTTGGCGCAGCATCAACTGGGAAGCACAATAGCCCACTTTTTCCTTGTTTACGGCCAGGTCTTTGATTTTTCGCTCTTTAAGCAGTTGCAGATTGGTTTCCTTGAAACATGGATGCAGCAGAAAATCAAAGATATAGGGCAGAACTATCAGACAGTTGTTCTTCGGAATGATGAAGGAAATGGTAACGTATTCGATGGAAATGCTGACAGAATAATTTACGCCGTAATAATCTAAAAATTCTTCAACTTCAAATATTTCGTGTTGTGGAGCACTTTCCTTAAGCAAAAGGTAGCAAAAAGCAGCCACGTTCTTCTTCGGTTCGTAGCAGCTGCCGGCTTTGACTTTAAGTTGAAAATGAATTAAATCCAGTTCCTTGTTGTCAAAGTGTTTGACGGTGATGCCGTTTTGAAGACAAAAGGATTGTGGCGGGACCAGTTCAAAGTCGGTGTAGTCCTTAATTTCCGGTGCCGTGGTTCTATCAGGAATGCTCATAGGTTATCACACATATATTATGCAAAAATACATAATATTTGCAAGTGAAAAATCGCTTCTAACGAATTAATAATAACTGTCCTTTGTCAATATGTTCTTGCCCGTCGGCGTCTTTGTATCTGATAAAGTAGATGTAGCTGCCGCCTTCCATCATTCCGCCTTGATATTCGCCATTCCAACCGTATTGCAGATTGCGGCTGGTGAAGAGTTTCTGTCCACTTCTTGAATAAATGTCCAACTGATAGGATTGAATTTCGCTGTTCGTTACGGGAGCGAAAACGTCGTTGAGGCCGTCACCGTTCGGGGTGAAGGCGTTGGGAATGGAAAATGGCGAAGAGGTTGGCTTTGGTGATGAAGTGCTTGGGTTGGCGGCAGTGCCCGCATTTTGTAAATTGCCTGCCTTTTCGACTGGCGTGTGCGTTGGATTCTCTTTGACCTGCTTATTCGTGGGTTTGGATGAAGTTTCCGTTTGCACAGGAAGACTTGGATTTTCTTTCGCCGGTTCCGCGATAGTGGTGACGGCTTCAAGATTTTGAACTTCTTCGTCGGCAATGGAAGTCAATGGCTTGTCGGGAGCATTGGGTTCAATGAGCGCTTCTGTTAGGGATTCTTCTAACGCCGGTTCTTCCGCGTCAGACAGGGTGGGAGGTGCAGAAACAGATGTGACTTCAGCCCTTGGCATCTCGTTTATTTCTTTAACAACTTCATCCTTTACTTTAACATCGCTTTTTATTCTGCTGTTAATAAGTATGATAGATGATACAATGGCAACGACTCCGATGGCGGCATAAATGATGAGGTTTTTGACCGACTGCCGATGCTGGTGTTCGGTCCACCGTTGGTCGTGCTGAATTTTGGACCACAAATCGTCCTCCGGCTTCGCTTCAAAGTTGGAGAATTTTTCCTTGAAAATGTCGTCTATCTTCTTATTCATAGTTTTCGATTTTTTCTTTTAGTATTTTTTTTGCTTTGAAATACTGTGATCTTACGGTGGCGTGCGAACAGCCCAGCATAGCGGCAATTTCTTCTTGCTTGTAGCCGTCGATGGCGCAGAGGTTGAAGACGGTTCGGTAGCCGTCGGGCAATTCTTGGATGAATTGCAGAAGCTGCTCTTCAGAAATGTTATCGTATTTTTCACAGTAAACGTCAGCGATGTCACCAGTCATTTCCTCAATGGGAATCAGATTTTGGCTGGGGTTCTTTGATTTGAGAAAGTCCAAAGCGGTACGAGTGGTAATGGAATGAATCCAAGGACTGAGCGCGTTTCCATCTTTCAGATGTTTGATGTTGATGAAAATTTTGACGAAAGTGTCTTGGGCGATGTCCATAGCGTCGGCGGAGCATTGTGCGTAACGCAAGGCAATACCGGTGACCATACCGCAGTATTTTTCGTATAACTGCCGTTGGCTCAATGGCTTGTCTGCTTGACAACCGGCCACAATCTCTTTGTCTTTCACCATTCGATTCGTCGCTTTGTTTTATATAGACGATTTTTTTTGAAAAATGTTGCCTGAAGTTCGTTTTTTTTCTTTAATCCGACTTCAAATTCAATCTCGAAATTATCGCTTTCCTTCTTGGGTATGTTTAGCTGTGGATTGCTATAAACATATTTTGGAATGTCCCGATACAGTACCAATGTGTCGTGCAGGCAAACCGCATCGGTTTCATATACTTGACAGGCTTGATGCTGCATTTTTCAACGCATACCGTATCATATACGACACTTTCAACTGTTTCATGGTTTGCCTTATGCCTTTTCTCATTTTTCAACTCAACGCCCAGGTAAATGCATAATGCCGAAACTGAAACAAGCATAACAGACAGGACTGTAATTAAAACATTCTTTGCTTTCATCGTAATCTCTCAATGTTATTTTCTTCAATAAGTTTAAGGATGGTTTCTATTTCGTGTTTCAAAAACGGTATGTTCTTAATATTTTTTTGATACTGCAAATATATAAAAAAAATTGAAATTATCCCATTTCGTCTTGCAACGACGCAAAATTTATGAAGAAATTTCCGCTACTTTTCTCCTGTTAGAAAAGTGGCCAAAAGATCAAGCCGACATAACCACCTCGGCCTGCGGTCCCCCTCCTTTGTTGTGTAACACAGACTGTGTTTTATATTTCAATCCGTTGAGATACACAACAAAGGAGGGAAATTGTCGTGGTGCGCCGCGTCTCTTCATTAGCGGGAAAACCTTTCTTTGGTTACTTTCTTTGGGTCATAAAGAAAGTAACGGAAAAGAAAAGGGAAGTAATTGCAATTACAAAAGTACTTGCCAGGAATGCTTTCGGTTTTTGTATTAAGGAAAACAATACGATTAAAGTAGATGAAGTAATCATTGAACAACAAATTGAATAGTTTGAGATATACTAATGGAAAAGTATAGTGTTTTTTTGTATGTCGCAATGATGTAAAGAAAAATAAGTGTATCTTTGCAACGTGAAAAAAATGACGTGGCCATGAATAAAGATGACATATTGAAACTGAAAGCAGTTGTGTTGTACATAATAAGAAAGTGTAAGGCTATTGATTATTTTCATCTTTTCAAGATATTATACTTTGCGGAAAGAAAACAATATGCCGAATATGGACAGCATTTGGTTAAGGATACATTTTGTGCGTTGAAAAACGGACCTGTTCCTTCTTTGCTGTATGATGCCGTGAAATGTGTTGTTGGAAAGCCATACTCACAGTCATTCAATATAGATATATTGACATCATCATTTGAACCTGTTGGTGAAGACTATGATTATGTTTTAAAGGCAAAGGAGGCTCCTGATATGGACGAGTTGAGCGATGCAGAAATAGATACGATTGATTGGTCTATACGTAATAATATAGGGAAAGGTTTTGCTGACTTATCCAAATCTTCTCATGATATAGCGTGGAAGACAGCGTGGAAAACGTTAGAAAACAGTAAAATGGATAGCTCATTGATAGCCAAAGCCGGGGGTGCCAGTGATGGATTTATAGAATACATAAGAGAAAGGGAACAAATAGATAATATTATTCTGGCATAATCCAATGACTAATACAATCAAGGATTTATTATGCGGTGATTCTCTGTCAAATCTTGTCTGCGGTACCGTGTCGGAAGGGTCTGTGTATAGAATGGACTTAGGAGTTGAAGAGAAAATCATACCTAAAGCAGGCGACATTTCCCGTAATAAATTCTTTATTGTTGTAGGGTCAGACGAAGAGGGTAATGCATTCGGATTTTTTGTTATTGATACAAAAATAAATGAAAACATTCCAAAGGCGCGTCAGGAAAGGCACTATAAACTTGAATCTTCAAAATACGGTTTTTTGGAAGGTGTTGACCGATATGTGGATTGTTCGGATTTTAAGAAAATAGATAAATTGAAGTTTTCAAATAAATTTGACGCATCGAAACATAAAGGTATTATCGATCCTGATGATTTAAACAAAATCAAGACACTTGCAATTACGTATAGTAATGCGAACAAAAAAATGCTGAAAAGATTCGGATTGATAAAATAAGATATAGTGTATTAAGTTCAAAGACGTGCGACAGATGCGGTGGCACGCCATATTTCTCCTTTTTGTTGTTTTGGAAATTCGTATATTTGCCATCTCAAATTGACACAATGAAGATCGCACTTTCATATTATCAGCAGACGGATGTGGTGGCGTTGGCCCGTGATTTAATCGGTAAATACCTGTTTACCGTAGTCGATGGCCAATTGGCTGGCGGCATCATTACGGAAACCGAGGCGTACAAAGGGGTGGGCGACCGGGCCTGCCATGGTTTCGGCGGTCGGCGGACGCATCGCAACGAGATGATGTATCATCAGGGCGGGGTGTCATACGTGTATTTTTGCTACGGAATGCACCACATGTTCAACATCGTGACGAATCTCGAAGATGAGCCGGAAGCCGTGCTGATTCGCGCTATCTGTCCTACCCACGGTGAGGAATTGATGCTGAAGCGTTTGGGCAAGAATAAAATGTCTCCAGCTTTGACCAACGGTCCGGGAAAGTTGACGAAAGCGCTGGGCATTACGATGCGGATGAATGGAAAATCGTTGGATTCATCTGAAATATGGTTGGAAGACCGGCGGCTGCAAATCCCTGACTCATTGGTGGATATAACGCCGCGTATCGGTGTCGATTATGCCGGCCCTGATGCGTCTTTGCCATATAGATTCGTTACCACGTACTGCCCAATCGGACAGGAATAGCATTTCTTTTTTTTACAGAAGGAAGAATAGATTTCCAACAGCGCTTGGCTGCTCATCGCGGAACTGATGGGGAAATGGTATTGGCCAAATTGCCGGGTAATGGCATTGTTTTCCGCATCGGTTTCTTCCAGGAGGTTTAGTCCGTCGCTTTTCATCTTGTCGTTTCCCGTAAAAGTGCCGTAAGCAAAAAGCAGGGGTGCCAATGTGTTAATAATCAGCAAGTCCAATGCGTTTTTCCCGATGTGGCAATGGTGCTTTTTGGTGGTTTTCCCAAATTGAAAATGCGTTTCCCAATATTCGTCCGGTTTAACGGTGCTGAATTTGGAAAGGATGACATTGGGCGACGACTTGATGATCAACTCATCGAAAAGGTCTGGAAAACAATACAATAATTCGCTGAATTGGGCTAAGCGAATGCAAGGAAAGTTGGTGGGACGAAGACGTAGCAAGTTCCAGATTTTCTGCTCTAAGGGAATAAGTCGATACTTATATTTTAAGTAGTCGTATTCATTTTTCAGCCGCAGGAAATAATCATCTTGAATGGGATTGTCGTCGTTCAACATACCGGCTTGGCCAAAAACGAGGGCATAGATTTGAGTTTGGCTTTCCGAATGGCGCTGAATGATTTTATAGGGCAGGTTTTGTGACAATAGTTCAAAAGCGGTGCCATTGACGTTGAAACCGAAATTGACGGCTAAAGTTCTGTATGTCAGTTCTTCCCAGTCGTTGGCGCACTGGTTGAGTAATCGAAGCAGCTGCTGTTGGCGTCGCAAGAGGCGTTCAACGGCGTAGGAGGATAAAATGGAGGTCAGGGTTAAGGGCGGAATGTCGGCAATGCTGGGACCGCAGGCAATCGTCCGGGTGGATAAGGTGAGTTTCTGGTATTCTTCCAGCATCTTTTCCGGAATGTAGTTCTTCAGTTCTAAAGTGGGAATCACTTCCCGGTCTTTTCGTATTACCTCCATATCGGCATTGTAAACCACGTGCAGGATGACGGATAGGTATTTTTCATCCTTCTGATGATGATGCCTGTACCAGTCTGAACCATTGATGTGAATTTCCACGTCACCGGCCCAGATGATGTCGTCGAGGCGGATGACGGCCTGCTTGAAGTCGGGTCCCGCGTCGTGGTGGGCCAGCCCAGGACTGATAATATGTATTTCTTGTCCGTCTGTGGTTTTGAGTTCGTTGTGTTGGAACAGCTTGTTCTTCCATAAATATTGCAGCAGCTCTTCTTTCATAGTCGAGAATTTGAAGTGGTTACAGGGACAAAAATAAGTCGTTTATCTTTAAAAATCAAGTGTAATAAATTGTAATTTTCTGAATATCAATTTGTTGTATTTTTGTGTTTTTTATAATGAAAAATGTTGGATATGGAAAAATTTTGCCGACATTTTAAAAAATGACATTTTTTTTAGTTTGATTTCTTTTTCGGAGAAAAAGGAAAATAAAACGAAAAAAGTTGTATATTTGCGAATTAAAATATTGTTACAATAATTATAAAAAAACATAGTAGCCATGTCAGAAAAAGTTTTGTCAAAAGTTAAAGCCGGTGTTGCTGTCGGCAAGGATCTTCAGGAAATTTTTAGAATTGCGAAGTCTGAAAAGTTCGCTTTGCCGGCCGTAAACGTGGTGGGCACGAATTCCATCGATGCCGTTTTGGAAGCTGCCAAAGCCGTCAACTCACCGGTTATGGTACAGTTTTCCAATGGTGGTTCACATTTTTATGCGGGCAAGTCATTGAGTAACGATGGTGAAAAAGTCGCCGTTAAGGGTGCTATTTCAGGTGCTTTGCACATCCATCAAGTGGCTGAATTATATGGTATTCCCGTTGTTATCCATACCGATCACGCCGCCAAGAAACTGCTTCCTTGGATTGACGGTCTTTTGGACGAAGGTGAAAAGTTTTACAAAGTCAACGGTAAGCCGTTGTTTAGTTCCCACATGCTTGATCTTTCCGTTGAACCGTTGAAGGAAAATATCGAAATCTGCAAGAGATATTTGGAACGTATGTCCAAAATCGATATGACTTTGGAAGTGGAATTGGGTATTACCGGCGGTGAGGAAGACGGCGTTGACAATTCAGGTGTTGACAGTGCGCGTCTTTATACACAACCCGAGGACGTGGCATACGCTTACGAAGAACTGATGAAGGTGAGTCCAAATTTCACCATCGCGGCTTCTTTTGGCAATGTCCACGGTGTTTACAAGCCGGGAAACGTGAAGTTGCAGCCGATTATTCTGCATAATTCTCAAAAATATATCCAGGAGAAATTCCATACGGTTGAAAATCCTGTGAATTTCGTCTTCCACGGCGGTTCAGGTTCAGAACCGGAAAAGATTAAGGAAGCCATCAGTTATGGTGTGGTGAAGATGAATATCGATACCGATACGCAATGGGCTTTCTGTACAGGCATTAGAGATTATTTCAAGGATAAGGCCGCTTATCTGCAAAGCCAAATCGGTAATCCTGAAGGTGAAGACAAACCCAACAAGAAATACTATGACCCACGTGCTTTCTTACGCGAAGGAGAAAAATCTGTGGTTGAGCGCTTGAAAATCGCTTTCTCTGACTTGAATGCCATCGATCGTTGCTAATGCTTGTTTACATTGGGATTATTTAAGAAAAGAAAAAATGACTATAAAGCCGTTTCAATTTCTGAACTGACCTGGCAGAAGTTCAAGAAAGAGAAACAGGGAATGATTTCGCTGGGCTATATCCTGTTGATGGTGGTGGTGGCGGTCTTGGGGTATTTGATTACTCCCGATTCCACGCCCTATTGTAATCACCAGCAATTGGAAATAGCCCTGCAGAAACCAGGTTTTTCCGTGCAGGTGTTGAATGTCCGGCAGAGTAGGGAGGTGGAAAAAAGAAATGTCTTTGCCAAAATGCTCTTCGGCCAACCTGCTTGTTATCAAACGATTCCCATTAGTTCGTATCAACAGAGTGGCGATTCTCTACAGGTGGTTTTATGGGGTGATGAAGACGTGGCCGCAACGGTGTGCTATGCCTTGGCGGATTTGAATCCCGACCAGCCGGTGACGACCAAACGTTTTCTCTTAGGAACCGATCGCTATGGACGAGATGTGTTGAGCCAGCTGATGATGGGAACCCGTATCAGTTTGGCTGTGGGATTGATTTCCGTCTTTATTGCCTTGGTAATAGGTATTTTAGTAGGTGCCGTGGCAGGTTTTTACCGTGGAAAAGTGGATGATATCCTGATGTATATTATAAATGTGGTATGGTCCATTCCTACCTTGCTGTTGGTCATTGCCATCAGTTTTGCCTTGGGAAAGGGCTTTTGGCAGATTTTTGTGGCAATGGGTCTGACAATGTGGGTCGATGTGGCGAGGGTGGTTCGCGGACAAGTGATCAGTTTGCGTGAACAGGATTTTGTCGAATCAGGCAAAGCGTTGGGATACAGCGGATTGCACATTATTTGGAAGCATATTTTGCCGAATGTGTTGGGAACGGTCATCGTTATTGCGGCATCGAATTTCTCTTCTGCAATATTGATGGAAGCGGGATTGAGTTTTCTGGGCTTGGGCGTACAGCCGCCAACACCTTCCTGGGGAATGATGATGAAGGAAAATTATGCCTATATCGTCATTGACAATGCCTATTTGGCCATCATTCCCGGTGTGGCCATTATGTTGCTCGTATTGTCCTTTATGTTGATAGGTCGCTCTTTGCGTAATGCGATGGATGTGAGGGGATCCTAATTCCACGTGTCGTTGTCATCGTCGTAAGGCGAGAAATCGTACGATGGATCCCTATAGGTGAATTTTAGATATTTGCTTGTGAAGGTTTGCGTAAATTCTTCATAGAGCTTATAGTTTTCGGGAACGTTGACATCGGGGAGATGGGTGGTTCCCAGAAGCAGGTGCTGATTGTTTTGACTTTTCCACTCGTTAATCTTGATCTCGGCGGTACAAAAAATATCTTCGAAGAAAACCCGCATTTTACTTTTCTTTTTGGTGGCGATTTCTTCCGAAAAAATGTCGTCTGTGAGCTTAAGTCTTGATTGTGGAATATGGTTGAGAAGATCAATCAAGTCGCTGGTATCGTGTTCTTTGAGCGAAGAAAGTAAAAGCAGGTAGTCGCAGTCGGCGTGTTCCCAATTGTGGATGCAAATGCCTTGGGAATTGAGAATATATCCATATTCGTCGAAGAGCGACAGGGTGTGAAAGGGCAGGTTTTTCTCGTTTTTGGAAGTGGGGTAGCCGCTTTGGTTGAACAGCGTGCTTTTATTTTCCAGGATGATGAGCGTGCTTTCGCCCATATTGGGGATTTCGGTAAATGCGGATTGAAATGAACCTTGGAATTTCGGGTCGTTAATAGGAACTTCAGCTAAAAATCGCACGTCGGTATGAAGATAGTTTTCCATTTTTTTTAAAAAAAGGAAAAACGATTCTCCAGATTGGAGGCCAAGCAGTTTATACTGCTTGGCATTTCCGAAAAAATCGTCTATTTGAGGTGTGATTTTAGCTTTTTTCGCCATTTTGAAACCTATTTCTTGGTTTGGTTGGCTACTTCTTCAATTTTCTTCTTCAAAGTTTCTTCATCAATAAGATAATAATCCTTGATCAAATTGAAATTTTCATCAATTTCAAGAACAAGTGGAACACCGGTTGGAATATTCAGAGCGGCGATTTCATCGTCTGGAATCTGTTTGAGGTGTTTGAGCAAGCCACGCAAACTGTTGCCGTGAGCGGCAATCAAAACGGTTTTGTGTTCTTGCAATTTTTTCTTGATGCCGTTTTCCCACAAAGGAATGATTCTGTTGGTGGTATCAAGCAGGGATTCGGTGCCTGGTTTGGATTCTGCTTCGGGAAAACTCTGATAGCGGACATCGTGTTTCGGGTGTCTTTGGTCGTCTTCCGGAATGGCGGGAGGAGCCACGCTGAAGCTGCGACGCCAGATCTGTACCTGGTCGCTGCCGTATTGGTCAACCATTTCCTTTTTGTTCATTCCCTGCAGGAAACCATAGTGCTTTTCATTCAAACGCCAGGTTTTTTCGACGGGAAGCCAGGAAAGTCCCATTTCGTCCAAGATGATGTTCAAAGTCTTGATGGCTCTGGTAAGCATAGAAGTATAACAATAGCGAATTTCGAATCCGCCTTCTTTCAATTCGACGCCGGCTTCGCGGGCTTCGTTCATTCCGCGTTCGGAAAGGTCAACATCGGTCCAACCCGTAAAACGGTTTTCCATATTCCAGACACTCTGTCCGTGTCTGACTAAGATTAATTTATACATAATGAGTTTATTTGATTTTATTGTTTACAGGGAAAATGATGCTGGGTTTGAAGTGTTTTGCTTCTTCGAAATCCATACTGCAATAGGAGAGGATGACGACGATGTCGCCGACAATGACTTTGCGGGCGGCGGGACCGTTCAGGCAGATGACGCCGGAATCCTTAGCCCCTTTGATAACGTATGTTTCAAAACGTTCGCCGTTGTTCATATCCAAGATCTGGACTTTCTCGTTTTCAATGAGATTGACGGCATTCATCAAGGATTCGTCAATGGTGATGCTGCCTACGTAATTAATGTTCGCCTCGGTTACTGCTACTTGATGAATTTTTGATTTGAGTACTTCTATTTGCATTTTACTTTGAGTTTACGGCAATAGTAGTTGTCAATGATTTACTTTTGAATTATTTATATCTAATGTTGTCAATGAGTCTGACTTCGCCTACATAGACGGCAATACAGCCGATAACCCCGTCGGACAATTCGGTGGTCACCACGGGTTGAAGCGTCTGGTCGTCAACGATTTCGTAATAGTCCAATTGAAACCCTTCAATCTTATTGATTTCGTTGACGACAAAATCCTTGATGTCCTGAATGGGCGATTCTTTCAGGGAAAGAGAGCGGTTTAGGATTTCGTGAATTTTGGCTGCTTTTGTTCTTTCTTCAGAAGAAAGACGTTCGTTGCGGGAACTTAGGGCCAAGCCGCTTTCCTCACGAACAATAGGGCACGGAACGATTTCGGTATCGATATGGTATTGTTTCACCAAGGATTTGATGATGACCAATTGCTGAAAATCCTTTTCGCCGAAATAAGCCTTATCCGGCATAGTCCAATCGAGAAGACGTTTCACGATAATGCCCACACCATTGAAATGACCGGGGCGGAAAGCACCTTCCATTACCCGTTCGAGCATGCCAAAATCGTAATGTTCCTTTGGCGGTTCGGGAAATATTTCTTCTGGAGTAGGGGTGAAGGCAACGTCAACGTAAGGTTCGATGAGTTCTAAGTCGGCCTTGACATTGCGGGGATATTTTTCCAAATCCACGGGATTGTTAAATTGCACGGGGTTGACGAAGATGGAGCAGACCACGACTTCGTTTTCTCTTTTAGCTCTTTTGATAAGCGAAAGATGTCCGTTATGCAAGGCCCCCATCGTTGGAACCAAACCGATTGATTTCCCGCTGCTTTTAATTCGGAAAACAACGTCTTTTAACTCTTCAATAGTTTTAACGACTAGCATATATTAGTGTTTGAGGATATTCAGAACCTGGTCTTCAAAAGATTGTTCAGGAGCTTCTTCAATGAGTCCGATTTGAGTGCGTTGACCATTGTCGGCAACTTGGTAAACCACCACGGTAGGCAATACTTGAGGTTCGTATGGAGCTTTTCCGCAACGGAAATCGCGATCGCAACCATAATAATTGCATTGAATGGGTTGCTGGTACTTGGCTTCCATTGTCCGTTCAAACATAACGAAGCGGGGAAGTTGCATCAGTGAAGCATCATCCCAGGCACCGAAATAAAAATCAATGGCATAATGGTTGCTGCCTTTGTCAGCTAAAAATTGTGCCAATTCAACGGTAGCCTTGGCATTTAAGGAAAATTGTAAGGTGTTTTCCACCATTTGGCTATGGTAAGTGCCTTGTTGAATTTCTTCCACCGTACATTTGCCTATAGGAATCTTGTATGATTTTTCAGAATCATAAACCCATTCGCAAGTTTGGGCGAAAGTGCAAGTTCCTAATAATAGAATAGTTGCGACTAATAAAACAATTTTTTTCATAATCTAAAATTTTATCTTGCAAACATACATAAAATTTTTGATTTATTGGTGTGGTTCGTGTAAAAAAGTATTGTTTTATTTGCAAAATAGTTAGTGCTGGCTTTCCTGACGTTCTTTGACGATTTCTTCTTGTTTGGCGGCGGGCATTGGCGCGTACTGATAAAATTCCATCGAGTAGTTGGCACGACCGGAGGTGATGTTGCGCAAGGCGGTGGCGTAGCCGAACATTTCCATCAATGGAATGAAACCGTTGAGTTTCTGGGAGCCTTTTCTGAAACGGCGCATATCTTCAATGCGGCCGCGGCGTTTGTTGATGTCGCGGGTTACGTTGCCGATGTAGTCGTCGGGGGTGTTGACCTCGATCTTCATCATAGGTTCGAGCAGGATGGGGTTGGCTTTTTTGAAAGCCTGCTTGAAGCACATCGCGGCGCAGAGTTGGAAGGCCATATCGCTGGAATCCACGGGGTGGAAACTGCCGTCGAGCAGAACGCATTTGACATCCACGACAGGATAGCCGGCCACCGGACTCTTGGCCATGGCAGCTATCAGGCCCTTTTGGATGGAAGGCATATATTCTCTTGGAATTACGCCGCCTTTGGTGACATCGATGAATTCGAATCCTTTGCCGGGATTGGGTTCGAAGCGGATGACGGTGTGGGCGTATTGACCCTTGCCACCGCTTTGCTTGGCGTGCTTGTAGTTGCTTTCATATTCCCGTGTGATGGTCTCGCGGAAGGAAACGGACGGTGCACCCACGGAAATGGGCACTTTGAATTCGTCACGAATACGTTCCACCAGGATTTCCAGATGTAGTTCGCCCATACCGGCGATGATGGTCTCTTCGGTTTCTTCGTCGAAATGCGAATGGAAAGACGGGTCTTCGTTGGTGAGTTTAGCCAGTGCCTCACCCAGCTTGTCGCGATTTTTCTTGTCTTCAATGTTGACCTTCATTTCGATGACGGCGGGAGGAACCTGGATGTTTTCCAATAAAACGGGTTGGTTTTCGTCACAAAGGGTGTCTCCGGTGCGGGTGTATTTCATACCCACCAAGGCGATGATTTCGCCGGCACCGGCCTCGGTGATTTCCTCACGTTCCTTGGCCTTGATGCGGAAAATACGTCCCACGCGTTCGTTTTTGGATTTATTGACGTTGAGGACGCTCATACCGCTGGTCAGTTTTCCGCTGAAAATACGGATAAAGGTTTGCTGCCCCACGTAGGGGTCGTTGATGAGTTTGAATGCCAAGGCGGAAAACGGCTCGTTGACGGCGGGTTGTCGCTGGATGGTCTTTTCCACGTCGTCGGGGTCGTGGGCGATGACGCAGCCCTTGTCGATAGGAGACGGCAGGTAGTCAACGATGGCGTTGAGCAGCAACTGGATGCCTTTGTTTTTGTAGGCGGCGCCGCAAAGCACGGGAGTCACCAGCAATTTGATGGTGGCTTCGCGAATGGCCTGCTTCAACACTTCTTCTTCCACTTCAGTTTCTTCTAAGAAGCATTCTGCGATTTTATCGTTGAAATCCGCCAGCTTTTCAATCATAAAGGCACGGGCTTTCGAGGCTTGTTCCTTGAATTCTTCGGGAATTTCGTTGATGATGAGTTCCTTTTCGTTGAAAGTGAGCGCCTTCATCGTGACCAAGTCTATCATTCCCTGGAAGGTGTTTTCAGAACCCATAGGCAGTTGTATGGGTAAGGCGTTGGCACCCAGATAGTTGTTCATCTGGTTGACCACTTCGGAAAAGTCGGCGCCCGTGCGGTCCATCTTGTTGACAAAGGCGATACGGGGCACACGGTATTTGTCGGCCTGGTTCCAGACGGTTTCGCTCTGGGGTTCTACGCCGCCGACGGCGCAGAAAATGGCCACCATTCCGTCGATAACGCGCAAGGAGCGTTCCACCTCAATGGTGAAATCAACGTGTCCCGGAGTGTCTATCAAGTTGATCTGGTGATCGTTCCATTGTGCGGTGATGGCTGCGGAAGCGATGGTGATACCTCGTTCTTGTTCCTGCTTCATAAAGTCCATCGTGGCTTGCCCGTCGTGGGTTTCGCCCACTTTACGGTTGACACCTGTAAAATAGAGAATACGTTCCGATACGGTGGTCTTGCCGGCGTCGATATGGGCGGCAATTCCGATGTTTCTGAGTTTGGAAATGCGAAAGTTCATTTCGTATGTTGTTGATTATTAAATTAATGACTATTTTTATATGCTTTTGCAAAGGTACAATTTTTTTTTTGAATTATACCGTTTGTTCTTATAGTGCTGCCATTTTTATTAATAATTGAAGTTTTGCAAGCTCTTATTTGTTGCATAATATGAAGTTTTTTCACGACCTTTTGTTGGGAATTCCGCAAAACGCGTCAACGTTGAGCGGAATCTCCTATTCCGAAATATTTTGAACGGAAGAAAATTTATACGTTGTCAAAAATTTCGTTCAAACTGTTTATTTCTCCGCTTACCGAACCAGTTCGAAATTCATCTGCTTCTTTAACAAGTCAACTTCGATGACCTTAACTTGAATTTGATCGCCAAAACGGATGTTGTGTCCGTGGTGCAAACCAACCAAAGTGTAATTTTCTTCATCAATATAATAGAAATCATCGTCAAAACTGCGCATAGGAATCATTCCTTCGCATTTTGATTCGTTCAGCTCCGCAAAAACGCCCCATTTTGAAATACCGGAAACGGTGGCATCGAAGGTTTCGCCGATTTTGTCCGCCAAAAATTCGGCTTGTTTGTATTTTACAGATTGACGTTCCGCTTCGGTGGCCTTTTGTTCCATTTGGGAGCAATGTTGGCAATATTCTTCGTATTGTGTCTTGTTGACCGATTGTTTCCCCGCCAAATAATGATCCAACAATCTGTGTACCATCATATCGGGATAACGGCGGATGGGGGAAGTGAAGTGGGTGTAGTAGGGGAAGGCCAAGCCGTAATGGCCGATATTGTCCGTGGAATAGACGGCTCGAGCCATAATTCGAACGGATAATTTGCTAAGCATCGTGTATTCGTTGCTTCCCTTGACGGACTCAAACATCTGGTTCATCGAGTTGGTGAAGGCCTTGTGGCTGGTGGTTTTAAGCTCATAGCCCAATTTTTTGACGAAGTTCTTGAAAGTTTCGAGTTTGTCGTTCAAGGGTTCGTCGTGGATACGATATACGAAGGCACGGGGCACCTGTCGGCCTGTGCACTTGCCGATTTTCTCCGCCACGCGGCGGTTGGCCAGCAGCATCATTTCCTCGATGAGGAAATTGGCTTCCTTTTGCACCTTGAGATAGACACCGATGGGCTTGCTGTTTTCGTCGAGTTTGAATTTGACTTCTTCGGTTTCAAAGTTGATGGCATTGTTGTCAAAACGCTTTTTGCGCAGGATTTGTGCCAACTGATGAACCTGTAAAATGACGTCGCGGTATTCGCCTTCCTTTTTCTCGATAATCTCCTGCACTTCTTCGTAGTTGAAGCGGCGGTTGGAATTGATGACGGTGTGTCCGAACCATTCCTTGTGGATTTTGGCGTTGTCGTCCAAATCAAAAACGGCGCTGAAACAAAGTTTGTCCTCATTGGGCCTCAACGAGCAAAGATTGTTGGACAATATTTCCGGAAGCATTGGTATCGTTCTGTCCACCAAGTAGATGGAAGTTCCTCGGCTGTATGCTTCCTGGTCAATTTCGGTATTGGGTTTCACATAATGTGTCACGTCGGCGATATGGATGCCGACACGGTGAAGTCCGTTTTCCAATTTTTCGTATGATATAGCATCGTCAAAGTCCTTGGCGTCGGCGGGGTCGATGGTGAAGGTGAGGGTGGAGCGGAAGTCGCGGCGTCGTAAAATCTCCTGTTCGCTGATGCGGGTGTCGATGTCTGCGGCGGCTTTCTCGACCGTTTCGGGAAAACCAAGCGGAAAGTCGTTATCGGCAAGGATGGCCTGCATTTCCACTTCGTTGTTGCCGGGCTTGCCCAAAACGTGGGTGACTTCGCCCAAGGGACTGCGGGTGCCATCTTCCCAGTCCACGATGCGGATGACCACTTTGTCGCCGTTGTGGGCCTCGTTGAGAAGACGGCCCGGAATAAGCACGTCGTGGCGGAATGAGGGATTGTCGGCAATAAAATAGGCAATGCCCTTGGTGATATGGATGATGCCGACCACCTGCTTCTGACTGCGTTCAATGATTTCAACCACCTGACCTTCAGGTCTTTTTCCCTTTCGAGAAGGAAAAACCACCACTTTCACGATGTCGTTGTGAAGGGCGTGGCCTAAGTTTCCGTCAGCGATGAAAATGTCTTCAACATCGGCTTTGGCGTTGACTTTTTTCTTTTCGTCAACCACGAAAGCCATACCGCTGGCCTTCATCTCCAGGCGGCCGATAACATAATTGCGACCGGTGTTTTCCTTGGTCAAGTATTTGGGATTGAGTTTGTAATGGCCTCTACCAACGGTGAGTAGAATGCGTGCATCTACAAAGTCTTGGATGATTTCCTTGATGGTTTCGCGGCCCTGTTTGTCATAAACGCCTACTTTGGCGGCAATTTGCTTGTAATTGTATTTCGTGCCGACCGCGCCGCGAGAAAGCACTTCGATGATTTTGTTGCCTAACTTTTCTGATTTCATGGTATTTTTTTTATTAAATTGATGAGATGATTTAAAAAAGAGCCGCTGCGAACAACGGCCCTCTGAAAAATATTAAACTTATGAAAAAAGAATGATTATTTTTCAATGTCCAATAATTCAACTTCAAAAATAAGGGTTGAGCCCGGTTTGATGGAGCCGGCGGCACGGTCACCGTAGGCCAGGTTGGAAGGAATGTAGAAAATGAATTTGGAACCGATAGGCATCAATTGAACGCCTTCTGTCCAACCGGCGATAACCTGGTTCAAGCCGAAAGTGATGGGTTCGCCACGTTCAACGGAAGAGTCGAAAACAGTGCCGTCCAATAAAGTGCCGTGATAGTGAACTTTCACTCTGTCGGTAGCACTTGGCTTGGCACCCGTACCCATCGTAATCACTTTGTATTGTAAGCCGGAAGCGGTTTCAACAACGCCTTCCTTCTTCTTGTTTTCAGCCAGGAAAGCCTTGCCCTTTTCCTTTTCCACTTCGGTCATGCTGTTTTGCTTTTTCTGCATCATTTGCTGGAATTCGGTGAAGATTTGTTCCATTTCGGCTTGGGTAAACTGGTTGGTGCCGGCCAAACCGTCTTTGAATCCCTTCATAAAGGCATCCGTATTGACTTCGATGCCTTGTTGCTTGAAATATTCGCCGTTGCTGGCGCCCAATGCGTAGCTGATTTTTTCTTCTTGTGTCATTGATTCTTGTGCTTTAATGTTAGTACTGATTCCGATAATTGCTGCCAAAAGGCAGAAGGTTAAAATCTTTTTCATAGGTTGTTCTTTTTGATTTCTTGCTGGATACGCTCTGATAATAATTGTTATTACGTAACGGATTCATTCAAAATTTTATTTTGCAAATATAGTAATAAATTTTGTATTTTTGCTTTGATTTATGAAATAAAAATTTTTATGATGGAAAAAGAAAGAGTAACATCAGAAAATATCACTTCGTTAAAGGAAAACGAAATTTTTGTCTTTGGCAGCAATTTGGCGGGAATGCACGGTGGCGGAGCTGCTCGTGTGGCCTACAACAAATTTGGTGCCATTTGGGGACAAGGTGTTGGTTTACAAGGACAAAGCTATGGCATCCCCACGATGCACGGGGGCGTGGCCCGCATTCAGCCGTACGTTGATGAGTTTATCATTTTTGCGGAAGAACATCCCGAAATGCACTTCTTGGTGACGCGTGTGGGGTGTGGAATTGCCGGGTTTACCGATGCGGAAATCGCACCCTTGTTCAAGCGCGCGATGGCGTTGGAAAATGTTTCCCTTCCCGAGAGTTTTTGGAAATGTCTGGAAGCATAAACCGTTTTGCCGACATTTTGGACACGACTTGCAACTTTTGAAATCGGACCAAATAAATATGAATATAATGTATTATTTATAAGTTGAAAATTGTTGATTGTGACTGCAATTGAATGTAAATCAACTCTTTAGTATAAATTAACAAATAGTCAATGAAGGAAATTATCGCTTTTTTGGATCAGCTGATGCGTAACAACAACCGTGAATGGTTTAATGAACACAAAGCTGAATTTATGGAAATCCAGGGTAAATTTCACGAATTTTCGTTGAAACTGATGGAGGGCGTGGCGGCTTTTGACCCCGATGTTTACGGATTGGAACTGAAGGACTGCACTTACCGCGTTTATCGGGACATCCGCTTTTCATCGGACAAGCGGCCGTACAAGAACCATTTGGGCTGCTATATTTGCAAAGATGGCAAAAAATCGGGCAACAGCGGCTATTATTTTCACGTGGAGCCGGCGGAGGCCGACTATATAGGAGCCAATATCCTGGCGGTGGGAATGTATGCCCCAACGAAGGAAATGCTCGCACAAATACGACACGAGATTGTCTGCAACGGCAACGAATTGGAGCAGGCCGTGACCAAGGCCAAGAATTTTGCCTTCTCCGAAAGCAGTTTTCTCAAACGCGTGCCAAACGGTTTCCCCGCCGATTCGCCATACGCCAAGTACCTGAAATTGAAAGACTTCTCGCTTTGCCAGACGATTCCTGACAACTTGCTTTTTGGCGATGAAGACCAATTGCTGACTTTTGTGCTTAAGCAATTCAAGACGGCAAGGGATTTCAATCACTGGCTTAATGAGGCGATTTTGCCCGCATAGCGAGAAAATTAATTGCGGCTTGACACAGATATCAAAAAAAATTGTATTTTTGCAGTCTCAATTTTGAGCGGGTCCCATAGCTCAGTTGGTTAGAGCAGCTGACTCATAATCAGCGGGTCCTTGGTTCGAGCCCGAGTGGGACCACAATGATAATCAAGCACTTGCAAGCACTTTTGTGAGTGCTTTTTTATTTCACTGCAATTTTGGTGCAATTTTAATTTGCTTCATTTTCGTTTTTTGACATTCTAAATTGCTCTATGTTTATTCGGAATTATCTCCTTCCAGTTCAAACTGTATGCAATTTTTTGAGATTTTTTGCAATTTTTCCGGAACTCTTTGCACTTTTTTGCTTAAAAACTGCTATTTTTGCACTTCAATAGTCAAATATAGCAAACAAATATATGAGTATCGAAGACTTATCCAAGAAAACCACGGTAAACATACAGGAGAAAGCCAATCTTATCTGGGCAATAGCCGACAAACTGGTGGGAACCTACAAGCCCCACGAATATGGAAACGTGGTGCTGCCAATGTGCGTCATCAAGCGTTTCAGCGATGTGCTCGCATCCACCAAGCAGAAGGTGTTGGATACAAATGCCCAATTGGATAAGCGTGGCATTGCCGTTAAAGCGGGTTTCCTCACCAAAGCGTCTGGTTACGACTTCTATAACCTCTCGCCCTTCACTTTGGAAGGCCTGCTCTCTGACGCAGACAACATCGCAGATAACTTCCGCTCCTATCTCAACCACTTCTCCACCAATGTCATTGACATATTGGAGAAGTTCGACTTCGACAAGGAAATCACCAAGCTCGACAACAACGGCATTCTCTACAATGTGATTCAGGAGTTCTGCTCCAAGAAGGCATATATGGGTTTGGATGTCATTTCAGCAGTGGATATGGGCTACATATTCGAGGAGTTGGTGCGCAAGTTTTCTGAAAGCTACGACGAGCAGGCGGGAGCGCACTTCACCGCCCGCGACATTATCTACCTGATGGCGGAACTGCTGGTCGCTCCCCAAAAAGCAAGTTTGAATGAGGAAGGCATCACTGCCACGATGTACGATATGGCAATGGGCACTTCGCAAATGCTCGACTGCCTTTCCGAAAAACTCCACGAGATTGACCCTGATGCCAACTTGACGGAATTCGGACAGGAACTCAACGAACAGACTTTTGCCATTGCCAAGGCGAATATGCTCATCAAGGGCGGGAACGCCGAGAATATGAAACACGGCAACACCCTCTCCAACGATATGTTCGAGGGCTTTACCTTTGACTATATCATCTCCAATCCGCCATTCGGCATTGAGTGGAAGAACGAAAAGGCGAAGGTGGAGGAAGAGCACAAGAAGGGCGAGTACGGTCGTTTCGGTGCGGGTCTGCCAGCCATTGGCGACAGCCAGCAGCTGTTCGTGCTGAACGGCGTGACCAAGCTGAAGGACAACGGACGTATGGCGATTATCCAGAACGGTTCACCGTTGTTCAAGGGCGATGCGGGCAGCGGCGAAAGCAACATACGCGGCTACCTTTTGGAGAATGATTGGCTGGAGGCTATCGTGCAGATACCCAACGATATGTTCTACAACACGGGCATTGCCACCTATATATGGATTGTCACCAAGGACAAGTCTGCTGCGCGTGCCGGCAAGGTGCAGCTGATAGATGCCAGCAAGTGCAGCGTGAAGCGCAGAAAACCGCTGGGCAACAAGCGCAACGAGTTCGACGAGAATTGCATCGCCCTGATAACAAAGGCGTACAATGCGTTTGCAGATGATACCTATACCGATGGCGATTTGGTGGTAGAAAGCAAGGTGAAGGAAAACGACGATTTCAAATTCCGCAAGGTAACGGTGGAATTCCCCGCCGTCCCATCTGTAGAGACGCAAAATCTTGCGTCTCAAAATCTTGCGCCCAAAACTGGTCGTGCGGTTGAAAAATCCGCCAAACCCAAACCCGAAAAAGACACCGAAATCATACCGTGGAAAGAGGATGTGAAGGCGTATATGGAAAAGAACGTGTTGCCGTTCCAACCGAAGGCGAAGATAAACGAGAAGCAGACCAAGATTGGTTACGAGATACCGTTCACGAGAGAGTTCTACAAATACATTCCGTTGGAAGCCAGCGAGAACATCTTTGCCAAGCTGAAGGAGTTGGAAGCCAAGGAAACCGAATTGATGAACAAAATTTTGGGAAAGTTGAAAGATGAGAGATGAGAGTGGAAAGATGAAAGTTGAAAACGGAAAGATGAGAGTGGAAAGATGAACGTAGCGAGTGCAGTAACAGTAGTCAGGGAAAAGTTGTATCTTTGCGGATTAAAAAGCAGAAAACAATATGACTGAAAAGGAAATAGTTAAGGCACAGGGCAACAATATTCAGGCAACCATCCGTATCGATGCTCTTTTTGAGAAGATTGCAATCTTGATAGAACAGTCGAGGCAATTTGTCGCTAACACTGTAAATGTGGCGGAGGTAAGAACCCGTTACGAGGTGGACAGATATATTTATGAGGACGAACAGCAGGGCGAACGCGCCTCATACGGAAAACAGGTTTTGAAGAACCTTTCTGCCCGATTGATGAACCGATACGGTGAAGATTGGACGTATGACACTTTGAAACGATGCCGATTTTTTTATCAGGCATACGCTAATGCGAAAATTGGGGCAACGCCATTGCCCCAATTGGAAGATTATAGTAATCCTACAGAAAACGAGCAAGTTACAAATTGGAGCAACACCGTTGCCCCAATTCAACTGCCCCGTTTCGTCCTCTCTTGGTCTCACTATCTGGTGCTGATGCGCATAGAAAATATAGAAGCCCGCTATTATGACCGATATGTAAAACAGGATTTCGTAAAACCGACCATTGGCATTCTTCTCTGTCCAAAGAAGAACGATGCTCTTGTTGAATTCACACTACCAAAGGATGCGAACATCTATGCGCAGCAGTATGCATTCTGCCTGCCAAACAAGGAAGAACTTAAGAAAAAACTTTCCGAATGGGTGACAGAATTTGAGGAAATAAATGGAAGTAAGGAGGAAAACAAATGAATGAGATTAAGATAAACTTTGATTCGTTAGTATCACAGATAGAACACACCAATGAGGCATTGCAGAACAATGCACGCCTCGTTATCAATCGTCACGTCACCGCCAAGGCGTGGCTCACGGGATATTATATAGTAGAATACGAGCAGAAGGGTTCGGACAGGGCAAAGTATGGAGAAAAGTTGCTGCAGAAACTTGCTAAAAGATTGGGATACAAGTTTGCTTTTTCGACACTGAAACTGTATCGCATGTTCTATCTTACCTATCCTCAGTTGGGTAATAATATAGGCCTGTTCTTGCTTAAACTACCAATTGGTCAATCACTGATTAGCCAATTGCAAATCATAGATAATCAAGATAATACAATTACGCAATCACTGATTGCCAGATCAGATGTCTCAATTGACCAGTCACTGACTAACCAATTCAAAGGCGTAGCCCCCGACAAGCTTTTCAACCGCCTCTCCTTCACTCACCTTGCAACCATCCTTCCTTGCAAGGATCCTCTTCAGCGTGCTTTCTATGAGACGATGGCAATCCGTGGCACATGGAGTGTGCGCGAACTTCAGAGGCAGATAGACAGCAACTACTATGAGCGCAGCGGCTGGAGTCAGAAGCCAGATAAGTTGGCAAAACTCGTTGATGATAAGGCAGAACAGCAGTCGCTGGCTCTTGACATCAAATCGCCATATACATTTGAATTCCTTGGTTTGCAGAACAAGGAAGTTATTGAAGAGTCGGATATAGAAACTGCGTTGTTAGACAATATTCAAAACTTCATCCTCGAACTGGGCTTGGGCTTTTGTTTTGAGGAACGCCAAAAGAAGATGCTCATTGACGACCGTTACTACTGGGCAGACCTCGTATTCTATCACCGCATTCTTAAGCGTCATGTCATCATTGAACTAAAAGCTAATCGCCTTGACTATGCTGATACTGCCCAACTTAAAATGTACCTTGCGTATTTTCGTAAGAACATTATGATGCCTGACGACAATCCGCCTGTCGGCATTCTCATGTGCTCGGAAGTAGGTCAAGAAATGGCGGAATACACGTTGCTCGACCTTGACGAGGACGTATTCGTATCAAAATATGAACTTAGCATACCTTCAAAAGAGCGTATGACAGAGTTCTTGCGGAAGGAAAATGAGGGACTTACAAATAAGGAGGACAACAAATGAGAAAAATGAAAGACAGCGGCATTCCCTGGATTGATTCTATTAAGTTGAAAGATGAAAACGGAAAGATGAAAGATGAAAACTGAAAGATGAAAGATGAAAACGGAAAGTTGAAAGATGAAAACGGAAAGTTGAAAGATGAAAACGGAAAATACGAAATTTAAAGACAGCGGCATTCCCTGGATCGATTCTATTAAGTGGAAAGTTGAAAACTGAAAGATGAAAGATGAAAACGGAAAGATGAAAACGGAAAGATGAAAACGGAAAATACGAAATTTAAAGACAGCGGCATTCCCTGGATTGGATTGATTCCTGAGGATTGGAGTGTTGAACAAATCGGTCGCAATATTGCTGAAGTTGATAATCCAAACTCTGATTGTGCAGAATCTAATGCGCTCCAATTCAAAGCCGGTACAATCATTTCAAAGAGTCAGGGTGATAGCAAGTACCACCCGGAAACTTTGGTTGCATACAATATTGTTGAGGATGGTGATATTATGTTGAACGGATTGAATTTGTCGTTTGATATGATTTCTCAGCGCGTTGGATTGGTTCGCGAACGGGGTGTTATTACATCAGCATATTTAGCCATTAGGCCCAATGAAAATATCAATAGTGAATATTTAACATACTTGTTCAAAGCGTATGATGCTAAGAAGGCATTGCATTCGATGGGTAGAGGGCTACGGCAAACATTATCGTATAAGGAATTAAAAAGATACTCTGTCGTATTTCCCTCTTTCCCTACGCAGCAGCGCATTGCGGACTTTTTGGACCGAAAGTGTGCGGAGATTGACGAGTTGTCGGCTTTGCAGGAAATGATGATTGCCGAGCTGAAACGCTACAAGCAGTCCGTCATTACCGAAGCAGTAACAGGGAAGTGGAGAGTGGAAAACGGAAAGTTGAAAGTTGAAAGTGGAGAGATGAAAGTTGAAAACGGAGAGATGAAAGTTGAAAGTGGAGAGATGAAAGTTGAAAACGGAGAGATGAAAGTTGAAAACGGAGAGATGAAAGTTGAAAACGGAGAGATGAAAGTTGAAAGTGGAGAGATGAGAGATGAAAGAGGAAAGATGAAGGACAGCAGCGTGGAATGGATTGGCGAAATACCGGAGGGGTGGGAAGTGTGTAGGTTGAAAGATATTTTGAAAAGTCCACTGCAATATGGTGCTAACGAAAGTGGAATCCCATTCAATGAGGAGCTTCCAAGATATGTTAGAATTACAGATATTTTAGAAAATTCCCTTCGAGAAAATTTGGTAAAACAATCATTAACAGAAGAGCAGGCAAATGGTTATATCCTTGAAAACAATGACATACTTTTTGCAAGAAGCGGTGGCACAGTGGGAAAGACTTTTATTTACAAACAAAAATATGGAAGATGTGCTTTTGCTGGTTATTTGATTAAAGCAACAGTTGAGAAAGGAGAAGCTCAATACTTATATTATTATACGCAATCCCATTGCTATGAAGAATGGAAGCGAAGAATATTCATTCAAGCAACCATACAAAATATTGGAGCAGACAGATATTCCATTATGGAATTACCTATTCCCCCTCTCACCGAGCAGCAAGCGATTGCGGACTACTTGGACGAAAAGTGCAGCGAGATTGACGAGCTGATTGCCATCAAGCAGCAGAAAATCGAGCAACTGAAAGAATACAAGAAAAGCGTCATCTTCGAGTATGTGACGGGAAAGAGAGAAGTTGAAAGTTGAAAGATGAAAGATGAAAGATGAAAACTGAAAGTTGAAAGCTTTCCACTTTCCACTTTTAACTTTTCTCTCTCCACTTTCCACTTTCCACTTTTAACTTTTCTCTCTCCACTTTCCACTTTCCACTTTTAACTTTTCTCTCTCCACTTTCCACTTTCCACTTTCAACTTTTCTCTCTCCACTTTCCACTTTCCACTTTCAACTTTTCTCTCTCCACTTTCCACTTTCCACTTTCAACTTTCCACTTTCCGTTTAAAAAGTTTTTATATCTTTGCAGTCTTAACTCTTGATTTTCAACTTTTATTTCTCAATTTTATGAAGGATAGTGTTTTACATAATAAAAGTTTGGCGTTTGCAGTAAGGATTGTGATGTTTTACAAATATTTGTGTGATGAGAAGAAAGAATATGTGCTTTCTAAACAAATACTACGCAGTGGGACAAGTATCGGCGCAAATATTCGAGAAAGTAAAAATGCACAAAGTCCTGCCGATTTTATCAGCAAACTTTACATCGCGCTCAAAGAAGCTGATGAAACGCAATACTGGCTCGAGGTTTTATCCTTGTCAGAAATCATTTCCCAATCAGAGTTTGAAAATCTCAAACAAGATCTTTCTGAACTCATCGCAATGCTCACATCTTCCATCAAAACTACAAAATCAAAACTCATAAAACAATAACTCTCCACTCTCATCTTTAAGAAGCTTCGCTTCTTTTCCTCCTCCTTGCTCGGCAGAACCAAAACAAGTTTTGTTTCTGCACTCGCTTCGTTCGTCGGTTCATCTTTCATCTCTCATCTTTCCACTTTCATCTTTCATCTTTCATCTTTCCACTTTCATCTTTCATCTTTCATCTCTCCACTTTCATCTTTCATCTTTCCACTTTCATTAGTTTAAAAAAAATGCGTACATTTGCAGAAATTTTAAACACACAAGTGCGATGGTCATAGAACGGAACTTTTATTTAGAAAAGCTTTGTCGCAAGAAGCACAACGGAATGGTGAAGATTGTGACGGGCGTTCGCCGTTGTGGAAAAACATATCTCCTTTTCAATCTTTTTACGAAACACCTCCTTGATTCCGGCGTGAACGAATCGCATATCGTCACGCTGCGTTTGGATGACTTTGAGAACACAGAATATCGAGATCCATCGGCCTTGTATCGTTATGTCAAAGCCCAACTTGCCGACTCGGAGCCATACTACGTTTTGCTGGACGAGATACAGCTGGTTCCTCATTTTGAAGAGGTTTTGAACGGATTGCTGCACATCGACAATCTCGACATTTATGTTACCGGTAGCAATTCCCGCTTTTTGTCTTCCGATATCATTACGGAATTCAGAGGACGCGGAGATGAAATTCGGCTTTATCCACTTTCTTTTGCGGAATTCTTTTCCGTTTATGAAGGAAGTGCAACGGATGCCTGGCAGGAATATAGAATATATGGAGGTATGCCGCACATCACCAGTATAGCGGATAAAGAAGAAAAGATTTACCGACAACGGGTTGCGCAATGCCCGATTGGATTTCCGACAATTAGAAGAAGGGCATTTGATGGAGAACGCCATCTACAATGAACTCTGCCGCCGATATCACTCGGTAGATGTAGGCGATGTGTCAACCTACGTAAAAAACGAGAAAGGAAACGTTGTTAGGAAGCACTTGGAAGTGGATTTTGTGGTGAACCAGGGAAACCGCCGCTATTACATTCAGTCGGCAGTGAGCATTGATACGCGGGAGAAGGTGGCGCAGGAATCTGCCTCGCTCAAAAACATCAACGACTCGTTTAAGAAAATCCTCATACAGCAGCGCGACACCGAGCCCTGGTACACCGACGACGGCATACTCGTGCTCTCTTTAATGGATTTTATGATGAAACCGAAAACGATTGAGAGTTGAGAGATGAGAGATGAAAGATGAAAGATGAAAGATGAAAGATGAGGGTTGAGAGTTGAGAGTTTTTCGTTCTCAGTTTTCCACTTTTCACTTTTCTCTTTCCACTCTCCACTTTCCACTTTCAACTTTCAACTTTCAACTTTCCGTTCTCCACTTTCCACTTTCCACTTTCCACATTTTACGGAATTAAAATCCATATTTCACGGAATTTTTGTGTTTTCCTGTTTAAGTTATTGATTTTTTATGTACCTTTGCCACCAATAAATCAACAAATTAACAAAATGTCGGATTTCAACTATAAACCTCGTATTGCAGACACTATCCTCCAGAAAAAATTGAGATCGGCGGGTGCTGTTTTGATAGAAGGTCCAAAATGGTGCGGCAAAACCACAACATCGGAACAGCAGGCCAAAAGTGTCAACTATATATCCGATCCGGTCAATCTCAACAGGAACATGATTCTGGCCGAAATGGACATCAACGCCCTGTTAGATGGCGAGAAACCCCAATTGTTGGATGAGTGGCAAGTCATTCCTCAATTATGGGATGCTGTTCGCTTTGCGGTTGACCACAGCAAAGGCACCGGTCAGTTTATATTAACCGGTTCTGCCGTCCCTCCAACACAAGATCAACAAAAGAAGATTCATCATACCGGAACAGGCCGTATTACAAAATTACGGATGCGCCCTATGTCGTTGTGGGAATCAGGGGAAAGTAATGGTGAAATAAGCCTTCAAAATCTGTTCGAAAATCCAGGAATTTCCATATACAGCGAAGGCAAACACAAACTTGACGACATCGCTTTTCTGATGTGCAGGGGCGGCTGGCCTATTGCTGCAACATTGGAAAAGGATTATGCACTTGAAACAGCATTTTCCTACTACCAAGCTGTTACGGAAGAAGATATTTCACGAGTGGATGGCATAAACAGAAGCCCGGCGCGTGCGAAACGCCTGATGCGTTCCCTCGCACGCCATCAGGGAACGCAAGTGCCTATTGCAGGCATCAAAGCGGATATGGCAGCCAATGACACTTCCTCGTTGGACGTGGATACGGTGTCTTCCTACATTGATGTGCTGAAAAAAATATTTGTCATAGAAGATATGGAGGCCTGGAATCCCAATCTCCGCTCAAAAGCCGCAATTAGGTGCAGCGACACAAGATATTATGCGGATCCTTCCATCGCAGCGGCAGCACTCGGAGCCTCTCCCGGCGATTTACTCGAGGATCTCAATACAATGGGATTGTTGTTTGAAACGATGGCCGTTCGTGACCTCAGAACTTATGCCGATGCCCTTAGCGGAACAGTGGCTCATTATAGAGACAGCAATGGACTTGAATGTGATGCTATTATTCATTTGCGAAACGGACAATATGGACTCATAGAAATTAAGTTGGGAGGCGAAAAACTTATAGAGGAGGGCACTAAAACACTCAATAAATTGGCAGCAATATTAGACACTGACAAAATGAAATCACCATCCTTCAAAATGATTCTTACAGCTGTGGGAAATTTGGCTTATAAACGCGATGACGGTATCTATGTTGTCCCTATCGGCTGCCTTAAACCATAACTCTCCACTTTCCACTCTCCACTTTTCACTTTTCACTTTCCACTCTCCACTTTCCACTTTTCACTTTTCACTCTCCACTTTCATCTCTCCACTCTCATCTTTCATCTCTCCACTCTCATCTCTCATCTCACCACTCTCTATATTTCACGGAATTAATAACAATACTTATGGAAATCAGCTATACATCTTATAAAACCACTATCCACCCGAAAGACCGGCTCAAGGAAAAAAACTTCGAGCAAGACATTGAAACCTATCTTCTCAACGAAGGCGGCTATATAAAAGGCGACCAAAGCACCTACGACAAGAAGCGGGCGATTGATATGCCCGTGCTGTTGCAGTTCATACAGAACACGCAGCCGAAGGTGTGGCAACGCTATGTGAACCTCTACGGGGAAAAGTCAAGCGACCAACTCTACAAGGTTTTTCAGGCAGATGTAGCCAACTACGGACTCATTCACGTCCTGCGAAACGGCATCAAAGATAGGGGAGTGGCCATCCGGTTCTGCTACTTCAAGCCGAGCAGTAATCTGAATCAGGATTTGGTCGAACGATACAACGCCAACATCTTGCATTGCACCCGACAGTTTGCCTATTCCACCCGGAACCACAACACCCTTGATATGGTGCTTTCCGTAAACGGCATTCCCGTGGTCGCCCTGGAACTGAAGAACCAGCTCACAGGACAGTCGGTCGCCAATGCCAAGCACCAGTTCATGTACGACCGTGACCCGAAGGAACTCATCTTCAACTTCAACACCCGCATTCTTGCCTACTTTGCCGTTGACCTCTACGAAGTGGCAATGACCACCCAGCTGCAAGGCGACAAGACCCGATTCCTTCCATTCAACCAGGGCAGCAACGGAGCCGGCAACATCGGCGACGGCGGAAATCCTGAAAATCCCGACGGCTATTCAACCTCATACCTTTGGGAACGTGTGCTGAATCGTGAGATGCTGCTATCTCTGTTGCAAAGGTACATTTCCAAGATTACGGAAGAGAAGATTGTATTGGTCAAGGGCAGGCAGGAGAAGAAGAAAAAGACCTTCCTCATCTTTCCCCGTTATCACCAGTTGGATGTGGTGGAAAAACTCATTGCCGACACCAAGGCGAGCAAGGAGGGCAAGAACTACCTGTTGCAGCATTCGGCGGGCAGCGGAAAATCCAACTCCATTGCATGGCTGTGCTACCGTTTGGCTTCGCTCCACAACGACTTGGACAAGGAAATGTTCCAAACCGTTTTTGTGGTTACGGACAGACGTGTGCTCAACTCCCAACTGCAATCCACCATCCTCGGTTTTGAGCATTTGGAAGGTCAGATAGAGACCATCACTGACAAGGACAATTCCTCCAAACTTAAGGATGCCATCAACGACAAGAAGCGCATCATCATCACCACTTTGCATAGATTTCCGATAATCTATAAGGAATTGGACAGTCATCTTGGCAAGAACTTCGCCATTATCGTGGATGAGGCACACAGCTCGCAATCAGGCAAGAGTGCCGAGAAGCTGAAGGCGGCATTGGCGGATACTGATGAGGCATTGAAGGAAATGGCGGAAATCGAGGAAAAGACGGAAGAGGAAATCAAGGACGAAATGGACTTGATGACCGAAACCCTATTGACGCAAGGACAGCACAAGAACCTTTATTTCTATGCCTTCACAGCCACTCCGAAGCCCAAGACTTTGGAAACCTTCGGTGTCAAGACTGATAAGGGTTGGGATGCTTTCCACCACTATTCAATGCGGCAGGCAATTGACGAAGAGTTCATTCTGGATGTACTTCAATTCTATACCACGATTGAAACCTCATACGAAGTCGCCAAGGCGATTGAGGAAAATCCCGAATACGAGGAACCGCCAGCAACAAGGGCGGTCAAGGCTTACCACGACAACCACGAATTTGTGGTCAATCAGATTGTGGAAGTGATGGTGGAGAAGTTCCGTGAAATCACCCTGCAAAAGATTGACGGCAACGCAAAGGCGATGGTGGTTTCACCATCAAGAGCCCACGCCGTCCGTTTCTACTTCGCAATGAAAGACTATTGCAAGAAGAAGGGCTATGACGAAGTGAAACCTCTGGTGGCATTCAGCGGAACGGTGAAGTACAACGAGACCGAATACACCGAAAGTCAAATCAATTCGGCAGACGGACAGAAGATTACGGAGGCGAAACTTCCCTTGTTCTTCGCTTCTGAAATGTACAACATATTGATTGTTGCCGACAAATACCAGACAGGTTTTGACGAACCTCTGCTTCATACGATGTTCGTGAACAAGAAACTGAAAGGTGTGAAGGCGGTACAGACGCTCTCCCGCTTGAACCGCAGCTGTCCAGGCAAGAACGACACCTGCGTTTTGGATTTCGTGAACGATACTGAAAGCATAAAACAGTCATTCCAACCATTCTTTGAGGACACGCTGTTGGAAGAAGGCGTGGACATCAATATGGTGTACAAGTACCTGAACGATATCCGGCAATACCATTTGTGGAATCAGGATGATGAGGAGAAGGTTTACATGATATACAGTGCCAGGAAACAGAGCAGCACCGATATGGGCAAGTTGGCGGGTGCGTTCAAATCCACGATGGAGGCATTTGAAAATTTGCCGAAAGAGGACAAGTTCAAGGTGCGTTTCCTTGTTCGCAACTTCAACCGTTTCTACGCATATATGGCGCAGATAGTCAGAACCTTTGACAAGGAACTTTACAAGACATACGTATTCACCGAACTGCTCTACAAGTTGCTTCCGAAGAACCCTCACGAGAAAGTGGATTTGACCAACAAACTCGCATTGATAAACAACAAACTGACGGAAACTTTCAGTGGCAGCATCCACTTGGAACACGGGCAGAACAAGGTCAAGGCGGAGAATGGCGGACAAGGCGCGTTCAAGGAAGAAAAGCGTGATTTGCTGGCAAATATCATTGACAAAATTAACCTGATGTACGCAGGTCAGTTTACCGAGGCGGACAGGGTAATTGTGGAAACCATCTTCGACAGAATGAGCAAGAGCAATGCCGCCTTGAAAAAACAGGCGAAGAACACCGATGCGGCAATGTTTACTTCGGCAATCTTCCCGAAGGCGTTTCAGGAAATTGCCCAGCAATGCTATATGGAATCAATGGACGCTTTCGCCAAACTGTTTGAAGACCCTCAATTCTACGATAGGGTTATGAAAGAAATGGCGGAGGCTATGTATATGAGATTGCGGAACGGGAAGTAAGATGTTTTCCCATTGTGCGGCCACACCATTCGGAATGGAACCACAGAATAACGTGCTTTCCGGAATCCGTCTGGAAATTACCGAATACATAGAGCACGAAATCCTGCCACGCTACGATCATTTCGATGATGCTCACAAGGTGGAGCATCCAAGGGCTGTCATTGCCGACAGCATCCAGCTGGCAAAAAGTTGTGGCGTGAACATTGAAATGGCATACGTCATTGCTGCATATCACGATACCGGTATGGTTGACGGCAGGGAAACGCACCATCTGGCATCAGGTCGAATCATAATGGATGACCAGAATCTTCGGAAATGGTTTACGGAAGAACAGATTCTTACGATGAAGGAGGCGGTCGAGGATCATCTAAGATTTTTTACGCATATAAAGAAAAAATATGCCCGTGGTGGATATATGCACCTGTGGATTCAAAACTCTGCAAAGTCAAGGCTTCTCGATGAATTGCAGGAGCTTATAGATGACGAAGTCCAGTTGAGGCAGACCTTTGACAGACTGTGGAATGAAATACAAGATTCGGAGAAATAAAAAAAAAATCACTATTTTTGCGAGAAAATTATAAAAGATGATATTCTATTTTTCTGCCACGGGAAACAGCCTTTATACGGCACAGCGATTAGCTGCCGCCACAGGCGAAAAGCTATGTTCCATCGCTGCTTGTATGCAGTCGGGACAATTGGATTTTACCATTTCGAAAGACGAAATGCTGGGTTTTGTGCATCCCACGTTTTTCTACGGATTGCCGAAAATCGTGCTGGAATTTATTCGCAAAGCGACGTTTCATCTCAGTGAGCAAACCTACGTGTTCCACGTCTTGACGATGGGAGGGAGCAGCGGCGGTGCCGGCGATATGTTCCGTCGGGAAATGTCAGCCAAGGGCATCCAAACAAATGCCTCGTTTGCCGTGGTGCTGCCCGACACGTGGACGCCGATGTTCGACTTGAGCAATACGGCAAAGAATTTGAAAGTCGTGGAAGCGGCCGAACCCGTCATCGATGACATCATCGCAAAAATCACCACCCGTAGCAATGGCGATTTTGACCGGCGCAAGGGTTTTTGGCGTATTTTCTCCAAAGCCACCTATGCCGCCTATCAAAAGCAGAAAACATCCAAGTTTTCCGTGTCCGATGCCTGTGTGGGTTGCGGGAAATGTGCGCAACAATGTCCTGACCGGGCTATTGAACTGCAAAATGGCAAACCCGTTTGGATTCATCCGCATTGCAATTTCTGCCTCGGCTGCCTTCACCAATGCCCGGCCTTTGCCATCCAATTCGGTAACAATACGCAGAAACACGGTCAGTGGTCGCATCCGAAATGCAAATAGGGTGTAGGGCTTAGAATTGCTTTCAAGATACTTGCAGGTAATAAAAATCGCGCTTTTTTATTCAATAATGGTCGCTTATAGATGAAATTTTTCACCATCTTGCACCGTCATCTGTGTAAATCTGAAAATTCAAAATAGTTTATAATTACTGTAATCTATTGATTCATAGCTTGTTTTGCAATTCTAAACAGGCGTAAAAAAAATATGGTCAACCTGCCCAAGACAGCAAATATAATCGTATCTTTGTTACAATAAAATTATAGTACATTAGAATAATTGTTTTTGCTGATGAATATCAAACAGACTTTAAAGAAATTTTCCTTCCTGAAAGCATATTTGAGTATGACCGTGCTCGTCATCTTAATTGGCGGCATTGTCTTTACGGCGGGTTTCGGCATCTGTCTTTATATGGCACGAACGCAAATCACGAAATTGACAGACAAAGGGGTAATGCGCGATATGGATGTCATCCACAGCTATGTTGACGGCCAGTTGCAATGTGTGGAAGAAATCGCCTATTCTCTGATGTGGGCCGATAATCGTGATTACGCCGTCTGCTCCTTAACCGACGCGGATACGGAAGACGGAATGTTCGTCTTTCTTGAGAATGTTTTGAATATCCACCCCAATCTTTGCGGAATCGCTATCGGACTGGAACCGGAGTATGCCCAAAACTTGCAGGGCGAATATGGTTTTGCCGTGTACGTAACCAATGTGTCCGGTCGTAATGAACGCTTACGCTTGGGCGAAATCAACGATTATCGACATAAGGAATGGTATGCGAAGGCCTTCGCCTTGGATGCGCCTTATTGGAGCCTGCCTTTCCGCGAAAGCAATATGGGACACGTGGTGACTTGCTTCAGTCTGCCTTTGCACGACCGGCAAGGTCATAAAGTAGGTGTCCTGGCTATCGATATCAATACGGAAGCTTTCCGCCAGAAATGCAATGAAATTATGCCTTTCGCCAATGCGGAAGTGACTTTGGTGGATCGTGAATTCCGATACATCAGCCATCCGGATACGGCTTTGCTGCTGTGCAATGTGACGGATTATAACGCCAATCAATGGAATGTGACGAACAAAAAGACGATGACGTCTGAAGGAAAAGGTCGCGTTGATGTCGGAAAAGGCAGGGGAAAAGCATTCTTCTATTTCGACACAATCGATCGCACGGGTTGGATTATCGGTATCCAATGTCCTAAAACAGAAGTCTATAGCATCGTCAACGCGATGCGGAGAAACACCACTTTGATTGCCATTATCAGTGTGGTGGTGATGATTTTCAGTTTTGTCTATCTTTTCCGCCGTCTGCAAAAAGTGTCCAATTTCAAGGCCACCATTGATAAGGAACTGAAGATCGCTTCCGACATCCAGATGAGTATGACACCGAAAGATCTTTCATCTGCTTCCGATAGTGACAATATGAATGTTTATGGTTTGCTTCATCCGGCACGTGACGTCGGCGGCGACCTGTACGACTATTTCTTGAAAAACAATTGCCTGTATTTTTGCATCGGCGATGTTTCCGGCAAGGGAATCCCGGCTTCGCTGTTTATGTCGGCCACCCATTACCTTTTCCGTAGTATGGCCGAAAGTTTTGACGATGTGGCTTATTCTGTCGCCGCTATGAACCGAAGTTTAAGTGTTAATAATGAAAGACTGATGTTCGTCACGTTCTTTTTCGGCAGATTGAATTTGCTGACAGGGAAATTGGATTATTGCAACGCCGGCCACAATGCGCCAATTTTGATTTCAAAAAACAATGAAAATAAAGCCCGGTTTATCAATGCCGATGCCGGAATCGCCTTGGGCGTTTGGGAAGAGTTCAATTTTTCGTCACAATCGCTGCAAATGCAAGACGGAGATTCGCTCTTGCTTTATACCGATGGCGTTACCGAGGCAATGAATGTCAAAAACGAGGAATTGGGTAATGATGAAACCTTGGCTTGCGTGGCCCAACATACCGGCGAAACACCGTCGTCTATTGTCAATGCCCTGCTTGAACGTATTCACAAACATACCGTCAACGCGGTTCAAAGTGATGATATCACGATGCTTTGCATTCGTTATGATAAAAAATAATGCTGAAAAGTGGATTTTGATTTCAGTATGAGTTTAATTCAATAAACTTGAATTTTTATATAAGATGTTGTATATCAGAATGATAATTGATAATAATGAAAGATAATATTGTCGTAGTACGGGCTTCTGAAAACAACTTGAAAGAGGTTTCCCTGGAAATTCCGAAAGGAAAAATCACTGTCTTTACCGGCGTTTCCGGTTCTGGAAAATCCTCGCTGTGCTTAGATACCATTGCGGCCGAAAGTCGCCGGGAGCTGAATGAAACTTTTCCTACGTTTATCCAGCAATATCTCCCCAAATATGGTCGTCCAAAGGTGGAACATATTGAAAATATGCCTGTAACCATTGTCATCGACCAGAAAAAGCCGGCGGCCAACAATCGTTCTACGGTGGGAACCTACACCGACATATACGCTTTGTTGCGTTTACTGTTTTCGAGGGTGGGAGAGCCGTTCGTGGGCTATTCCGACACGTTTTCGTTCAATCATCCGAGTGGAAGCTGCCCCCGTTGCGACGGCCTGGGCGAGGTGACAGAGTTGGATATTCACAAGCTGGTGGATTTCGACAAATGCCTCAACGACGAGGATGTGATTCATTTTCCGACATTTACGACCGGCGCCTGGCGCTGGAAACGCTACGCCTACAGCGGTCTCTTCGACCTGGATAAAAAGATTAAGGATTATAACGAAGAAGAATTGAAGCTTTTTCTGCATTCTCCTCAAATCAGACTGAAAAATCCGCCTTCAAACTGGCCTAAATCCGCTAAATTCGAAGGACTTTTCCCCAGAATGTACCGCAGTATCATCACCACGAAAGAGGGAAAACGACAGCAGAAGGTGCTGGACCGGATGGTCTCCACTTTCACCTGCCCCGATTGCCAAGGCACACGGGTGAACGAGCGGGTGCGCAGTTGCCGCATCAATGGCAAAAATATCGCCCAGGTGGTCGATATGACGATTTCGGAGGCGGTGGAGTTTATCACATCCATCGAAAATCCATTGGCAGTGGATTTAAAACGCGAACTGGTTAAGCGTTTGCAGGCCTTGAACGATATCGGTCTGGGCTATCTTTCGCTCAGTCGTGGCACCGGAACATTGTCGGGCGGCGAAGCACAGCGCATCAAAATCGCAAAATACATCAACTCGGCCTTGACGGATATGGCCTACGTGCTGGATGAACCCAGCGTAGGACTGCATCCGCAGGATATCTCACGACTGAAAGATTCCTTGAAACATCTTCGCGATCACGGCAATACCGTGCTGATTGTGGAACATCACCGCGAAATTATTGCGATGGCCGACCATATTGTCGATATGGGTCCATTGGCCGGCAGTCACGGCGGACAGATTATGTTTGAAGGTTCTTATGCGGATTTGCTTCAATCCGACACGATAACCGGCAAAATGTTGCGTTTTCGTTCCGATTTTAAGGAAAATGTGCGCAAACCCACGGGATGGTTTCCTATACAAAATGCCCAGTTGCACAATCTTAAAAATCTGTCGTTGAACATTCCACAAGGCGTCTTGACCGTTATTGCCGGTGTGGCCGGCTCTGGAAAAAGTTCACTGATGGAGTTTTTCCAGCGTCATTTCGACCGTGAAACCATTTTTATCGGCCAGAAAAACATCGGCATCAACCTGCGTTCTACGCCGGCTACCTATTTGAATATCTCCGACACCATTCGCAAACTTTTTGCCGATGCCAACAAAGTGAGTCCGCAGTTGTTCTCTTTCAATTCCAAAGGGGCGTGTCCGGCCTGTGGCGGCAAAGGCGTTATCGTTTCCGATATGGCTTTTATGGAATCTATCGAAACCGTTTGCGAGTTGTGTCACGGCACCCGCTATGCTCAGGAAATCCTTCAGTATCAATACAAAGGAAAAAACATTGCCGAAGTAATGGACTTTTCAGTGGAGGAAGCCATCGATTTCTTCGAAGACCAGCCGTTTCAGGTCCAATTGCAGGCCTTGGCAAAAGTGTGGCTGGGCTACCTCCACCTCAATCAGACAATGACGACTTTGAGTGGGGGAGAACTGCAACGCGTAAAATTGGCCGACCAGCTGCACCGCAAGGGCGAAATCTTCATCATTGACGAACCGACGGACGGACTGCATTTGGACGATGTACAAAAATTGCTGAAGCTGTTTAACGAACTGACCGATGCCGGCAATACGCTCATTCTCATCGAGCACAGTCTGGATGTGATGAAACAGGCCGACTATATCATTGAATTAGGTCCCGGCGGCGGCGAAAACGGCGGTCACCTGCTGTTTGCGGGAACACCGCAAGAAATCCTGTCGTCAGAAAAATCAGTGACCAAACCTTATTTGTGCTCAACATCAATTTAATATTTTAGAATAATCACTATTGATAAATATACGGGAATATGACTCATTCTGAAACCATTTGCTCTATTTCAACCCCTCACGGACTGGGTGCTATCGCCATCATCAGAATGTCGGGACCCCAGTCATTTGAAATCGCACAACGCTTGTTCCGATTCAATTTTACCGACTTAAAGCACAACTTCAACAAATATACAGAATTATTTGAAAATGACAAACTTATAGACCAGGTTGTTGTTTCAAAAAGTGTTGCCCCACATTCTTATACGGGAGAAGATATTGTGGAAATAGATTGCCACGGTTCAGTCTTCATTCAGCAAAAAATCCTGTCGTTGTTAATTGAAAACGGCTGCCGTCTGGCCAAGCCCGGCGAATACACGATGCGTGCCTTTATGAATGGGAAAATGGATTTGCCCCAGGCCGAGGCCGTCGGCGATTTGATTGATTCGCAATCAGAAATGGCTCATCAGTTGGCGGTTAAGCAACTGAAAGGAAATTTTTCCAACAAAATCAAGGAACTTCGTTCGCAGTTTGTCGAATTTGCCTCTTTGCTCGAATTGGAACTCGATTTCAGCGAGGAAGACGTACAATTTGCCAATCGGGAGCGACTTTCGGCGTTGCTGGCGGACTTGAAAGCCGAAGTCAACCGGCTGATTGCCTCTTTCAAGACGGGCAATGCCTTGAAAAAGGGCATTCCAGTCGCCATTATCGGCAAACCCAATGTGGGAAAGTCCACGCTGTTGAACGCCTTGCTGGATGACGAGCGCGCCATCGTGTCAAATATTCCCGGAACGACCCGCGATACGATAGAAGACGTAATGCTTATTGAGGGGGTCACATTCCGTTTCATTGACACGGCGGGCATCCGTTCGTCGCAAGACCAGATTGAAAATTTCGGTATCGAACGCACATTCAAAGCCGTTGAAAAGGCCGACATTGTCCTTTATATGATTGATGCCTCCACTTCGTTGGAAGAAGTGAAGGAGGAAATCCGCTTTTTGAAATCGGAAGTGGATATGTCTGACAAAAAGCTGGTATTGATTGCCAACAAAATCGATAATCTGTCGGCCATACCGGCATATTTTTCCGACAATGACGAATGGAAAACGCTGTGTATTTCTGCCAAGCAACGACTCCATATCGATGACATTTCCCGATTGCTGCTCGATTTCGTCCAGCATCAGCAGTTGACGGACAACACCATCCTGACCAATCTTCGCCATTTTGATATCTTCCTGAAAATCAGAGAGTCTATTGAAAACATAGAAAGAGGATTCGCCGAGGGCATTCCCACGGATTTGGTGGCTATTGACGTTCGCGAAGCATTAAATGACCTTGGGATGATAACCGGAGAAATTGCCACTGACGAAATTCTCAATATGGTCTTTGGCAAGTTCTGCATCGGGAAGTAGCTGCTTGCGCCTGTGCGGGGTGCCGCCATTTCCCGACGCGAAGCAAAGGACGGAATCTCTTTTCGATTGTGACGCCCTTCTATATTAACGTGAGTTCGATATAAGATAATTATCTAAAAATGAATAACATAACGATATTTTTTGTATATTTGTAGTGTCAAATCAAAATACAAATCGTTATGTTATCCGACGGCAAAATTACAGAAATTTTTTGTATGGCAGAC
>JAZLHE010000096.1:0-40308 GCA_045616665.1 Bacteroidales bacterium
GGGTGGGGGAAGTTGTACCCAGCGACTTCAAAAAACGACACCCCGAAACCACATCAGGACAGCTCAACGACCCCGCACGTGCGCGTTGAATGTAGAAATTCCTTCTCGAATTGGCAAATTCTCATTCTGCGGAATTTAGGTTAAGTGTTAAATAATTTTGATGAGATTAAAACAATGAAAAGTAAATTCGTATTTTTGCAAAAAATTTGATACGTATGCCAAAAATACTGATTGTGAATCGCGTATTGCCGTCTCTGTCTGAAAAATTGACTGCAGAAGGTTATGAATGTATTACAAACCGTGAAATCACACATGACGAATTTGTAGCGATGCCCGACGAATATGACGGATTAATCATTAGGTTTAAGTGTTAAATAATTTTGATGAGATTAAAACCTTGAATCCGGAATTCATCTGCGTCAGCTCGCTTGAAGCATTTCCATTAATATTGACAACGAAATTTACGGTATTGTCGGCCATCGTATTGTTTTTTTTGCTATTTTTGCGGTGATATGATTACGGCACTTGTTTTATATGGTATTTTGATTGTCGCCTTGATAATTGCCATCACTTTCATCGTGATGATTATTGTGGCGTACATTCGATTTCATAATGGTAAAATCACACAAGACGATTTAAACTCAGCCACGGAAATCCATAAGAAGAACAGAGCGGTACGAAAACGAAAAAGAACACTTGGCTATCATTCAACAGATGCAATCTTAGGATTCAAATAGTCCGTTACCTTTTTCATGTCTCATCTTTTCTTATCTTTTCAAGTGCGGCGATGGCCGTGGCCCATTCTTCGTCGTTTAGCTTGTCCGGGGCAATGTTTAAGTGTTAAATATTTTTGATGAGATTAAAACAAAAGGCAGCCCTCTTAGAACTGCCTTTATTGCCGAAAACAGACATGATACCCCGGCTTTGTGCATTGTATAGGACTAACACCTACGATCTCGCGGGGGGTAGCATGCCTCCCTACCCGCACTATCACTTTCCGGAAACTGGAACCATACTTCCGCTTCCGCTGAGTCATCTGTTGTACAATCTGGCGGCCATATGGTCCTCACCTGATAACTCCGACAGATGCTACCCCAGAACGTGTGGGTCGGCTGGGTCGTGAACACTTAGAATAGGATCGTTACCTATAATTTATCGGAGGAGGCCCCACATCTCGTTCCGTCAATGTTCCGACTGCAAAAATACAAAAAAAATATAATAAATTATGAAACTTAACGTCACCGCAACGAAGTCCCAGATGCTTGGGCTGTTACTCAATCCGAAATACCGTGTCAGCGTGGAAGGTCGAGGCACGGGAAAGAGCTTCGACATCGGCTTCACGATGGGCAACATCGTCCGCGCGATGCCGCGCTCCATCACCGCCATCACCGGCAAGACATACGGCCAGCTGCTCACCAACACGCTGCCGTCATCGTTCAAGCTGTTGGAGAAAATGGGCTTTGTCAAGGACGTGCATTATGTGGTGTGCAAGCGTCCGCCAAAGGGTTTCATCACACCGTACGAACAAATCAACCGCTACGGTTTAAGTGTTAAATATTTTTGATGAGATTAAAACTGCACGATGTCTTCACAACTATGCTGTTGGCATAATTAAACCTGACCGTTTTTCCGGAGTCTATATTATGAATCCTGATTTCGCACTGAAGTGTCAACATCAATATTTGTTATATTATGAAAAGTTTTTTATGTACTTTGTTGTTTTCGATTTTCGTTTTGGCCGGCTATGCCGGTACACTAATCCCAGATAGCGTTAAGATTGTTGATATTGAAACGCATCCTACTTTTGATAAAGAAAATTGCACCTGCAAGGGCATACCATTGTATGGAAAGGTAGAAGTTGTAAATATTGGGGCTGATTTCAAAGTGGAAGTGGTTGACATAAGTCCAGATTTAAAGGTAGAAAAGGTTGACATAAGTCCTAATAAGTGTGGAAAATGGGAATTTGTCACGACAGGGGCTGATTTTAAAGTCGAATTTGTTTCCATTAGTGGAGATTTTAAAATTGAATATGTAACAATATCGCCTGGCATATACTAATCTTCAATTAGGAAATTATATTCCATATCACTTGATAATGTTTAAGTGTTAAATATTTTTGATGAGATTAAAACACGGAAGTCCGATTGATATTTCTTTTGGAGACATTAATGTCAAAAACTTTGATAATTCTATATTAAATCATTTGCATAATCTATAAATATGACAACAGCCGAAAAACGATTTTACGCTTATGCCAAAAGTATTGTGGATGAACTCGATCCGACCGATGTGATTTGTATTTTCAAAAACAAGAACTGGGAAATGGTAGGAACGTACACCAATACCTATTATGTTATTTATTATGATGATAATTATAACGAAAACGAAAATAGCTGGGCTTTTGAGTTTGGAGACTTGGACGAGGCTTTGGATTTTGTTGTGCCGGAAGCTGGAGTTTCTTTGCGGAATGTGTTGCAGCAGGTAAACTTTGATTTGGTCTTGGTTCCAAGTAAAAATATTAATATGAAATTATTATATTGATATGGGAGGTCGCGGAGATTACTTGGCTTCTGGTGGGTTTGTCGAATACCATTACGAAACTATTGATAAAATTGAAGGTGTTAAGGTTATTCACTATAAGGACGGCAACCCGAAATTACCAGAATTTTCCAATACATCCGACAAGTATTTTGGCCAAAATACCAAAGGCCGTATCATGTTTAAGTGTTAAATATTTTTGATGAGATTAAAACTTAACATGATTTTTTAGTTTTTAATTATTTTTGTATTTTTGCACTGTCGTTTTCAGACGAACTATAGGAGCATTTGACAGGAGGCAGGCCCTCCTTTGAGAATGCTCCTATATTGTTTTAGTTATTGAATACAATCTAAAATAGTGAACTCCATTTTCATTTGTTCCTCTTGCTACATGGAAATACAAATTTTTATGTTGTGCTTTGAAATAATAAAACATATTGTAATTATCTTTTGTTCTATCATGTCTTGGCAATTCTTTCTTCACAAATGAAGAATTTCTAAACAATGAAGATAATTTATTTGTATTTTCATGCGGAAAAGCATTGTGACTAACAATATCATTTCCCAAATGAGATCTGCTTCTACTATTTGTCGCAACTTCAATTTTAACTTTATTTCCAGAATCGTCAATGATTTTTTTATTGAATACTTTATCTTTAAACTGATCCGATATAGAGGCGTTTACCCTGTCTCTTATTCTTCCTACATTGCTTTTGACAATAGTAGTGAGAATAATTGTTGAACCTTTAGAAACTAACTTTCCATACGCCGCCCCTCTACCTCCCATAGCTCGACCTCCTTTCCAAGACCTCGTTGCTGTAGTGGATGACGTTGATGCTGCCGAAATCAAAATCTATGGGCGTACCATATAATAATATGGTATCGGGATGCAGCCGTCGGATGGCCTCACGCATACCGCATTTCCATATCTCCCGTGACACTTTGTGCTTGGCAGCGCCCAACGTGCTCACGGAAACCATACCGCCTTTATCCAATCCGTCAAAACAGAAGTCAAAGGTTCGAGGTTCCGCCCACTGCAAAGTGGGAACAACCTTAACGCCACTGTCCTGCCAGTACTTCGCCACCAGCCGGCTGCGGTACACGTTCCATATCTTCATCGCCAACGGCATATCGAGATACAAGCTGAAATCCGGGGCGCACACAAACGCGTATTTCTTCAGCATTTCCACGTACAGCTGCGGCGAACGCCACACCCGCTCAAAGTTTAAGTGTTAAATATTTTTGATGAGATTAAAACACAAGGCTGAATATGACGAGTTTGTGGCATTGTTCAAGGCGTTGGAGAAGAAGATGAGACCGATGGTTTACGCACTTGGGTTCTTGAAGTAAAAAAAATCGCAGAAGTGTGATTTGTATTATTTTTTTTGTATATTTGCAGTATCAAAAAAACATAGAAAAATGTTAGCGTTATTAATTGTTCTTCTATTAATCAACAGCGATATTCTTGATGGAACATCTGGCTTTTAGAAGCGAGAAAACTTGTCCCAACGTTTTTGACATATAGTTTTTATTTTTGCCATTATTATATTATATACTATGGCAAAGACAATAGATAAAACCATAAACATCACTGTTAATGGTAAGGTTGTTGAGTTTAAGTGTTAAATATTTTTGATGAGATTAAAACTTAAGTGCCTTGCTAATCCATCTCGGCGACACATCAAATCTTTTGGCAAGCATGATTCCGGTCCCCTTGGGTGTCCAAACTTTCTTAGGTATCATTTTTTATGATTTTTTCGTATTGATTTTTGTTGTATTTTTGAACGCTTGTTCTATAATGGAACTCGCTTGCAAAGATATAAACAATTTGCATACAATAAACAAATGGTTTAAGTGTTAAATATTTTTGATGAGATTAAAACAATGGTTATGAAAAACAATGTTAATTTATTAGCGATAATATGCATATGTGTGTTGTTGCTGACATCACTAAATTTGGGCACACTGGCACAATCAGGGAAGATGTTCGACTGCTTTGAACTTCAAAGATTAGCACAAGATTGTTACTATCAGGCAAACTTTGTAGACGCAGCGCAAATAGAGCTGAAACGCTATCAATGCAGCGGTGACAACGAAGCGTTGTACAATGCAGCCCAAATGTTTGCTATGCAAAACAATGCGGATTCAGCTTTTTATTATTTGGAAAAAGCAGTTGAAAGCGATTCGTCAATGTATAGACTAACCAAGGGGACCTTCTTCAATTTAGTCGAAGATTTTCGCTGGCGACAAATCACTGAAAAACAATTAATCAAGTTCGAAATGAAATTTGGTCATATTAAATGTAGGGATATAGCATTACTACTTTGCGACATGCTTGTAAAAGACGATGCGTATCATGAGTTAATAGCCATCAAACCGGACATGGCCGATTCTTTATGGGCGTTGAAAAAGGTTGTTAACGCCGAGCTACTGAAAGAAATTAAGCAAATCACAGATAGTATCGGATGGCCCAAGATATCCGAAGTAGGTGTTGAATTCTCAATGGCTCCATTTATGGTGGTGCTACATAGCGGAGATTTGGAAGTTATGCGTTACTATTTGAAAATGATACGAAAAAGTGTTAGAAAACAAGATGCTTTGCCTATGACATATGCATATCTGATAGACCGAATTCGATTACGTGAAAAAAGGAAGCAACTGTATGGCACTCAGATGACAGCATTAGGAAAATATGTTGACATCAACTCCGTAACGAATGTGAGAAATATCAATAAACGCCGCGAAAGAATGGGGCTATCTCCTTGCTACCTATTTTACACACCGTAAAGTTTAAGTGTTAAATATTTTTGATGAGATTAAAACAATATGTACATCAATAAATTTGACTGAATTTTTAATTTTTGTCATATACTAAAAAAAATTTATATTTTTGCAGAATTATTAACCAACCAATAAAATCATTATGAAAAAGTTATTTTTAATTATTGTGTGCATTGCTTCATGTGCCTTGTTTTCAACCAGTTGTACAAAGAATTGTTCCTGCCAAGTAGAAGAGTATTATGAAATTACCGATCCTTCTCAACTTGATGAAGAATTCATTAGTATGCTGAATAGCATGCGCGCGACAGCAACAGTTCAGCAAACAATTAACAAGGGTAAATGCTCCGACATTAACGAATATGCAGAAGCCGTCATGCCGGGTTATAAACAAATCGTAAAATCTACTTGCAAATAGATTTTCTTTTCTGTATTCAACAAAACGAGGGCCGTTTGTAAAAAACGACCCTCGTTTTGTTTTAAGTGTTAATTAATTTCTGAATTATCCCTTTACAAAACTTATCAGGATAATTCCGATTCTTTTTGCGTTTTTGACAGGAAGAGTAATCGCCAATGTGCGAAAAAAAACGTATCTTTGCAACAAATTCAATGACAATGAAAGACGTGAAAATTACGGTAATACGGAAAGCCTGCTACCCCGACCTGATGGAGAAGTACGAAAATCCCATTGAACACAGCTGCGACCTGAGCGAAGGCCAGGTTTTTGTTTCGCACAACGGGCAATGTCCCGATCACTTTTGCGACAGTGCCTGGGGCAGCATCAAGGAATTCGTAACCGTTTTGGCTCACGGGGGCAACAACTTTTTCGACGGCTGGATGAAAGACCCCTACTCCGCTATGATTTCTTGCAACGACGGCTTCCGACCAGTAAGCTTCCTCCTTGAAGTTGAGGACTGAGTTCGAGTGCTTTACTCGCCATTCCCTGAAAAGAAGCCGAAATTCATCAACTTGCCAAAATCAACACTTTTTGCATTCATCATTAAATGAATCCAAATGAAGAAAACACTACTGATATTCACCATATTACTTTTAACTGAAATCTCCATCTTTGGACAAGTTGTCGCAACAGTTAAAGGTCTGGTTAAAACGGAAACACAAGATCCCATCTCATACGCTTCCGCCACCCTGATTTCAGGAGGAAAAGTAACATCCGGTGCCGTGACCGACACCAAAGGTCAGTTCCAAATAAAAGGAAATTTCACAGGAAATTATCAACTTAGAATAGCTTTCGTGGGTTTCGAAACCACCTTGAAAGACGTAGTCATTGGCGAAACAGGAACCGTGGACATTGGCACCGTTATCCTGACAAAAAGCAAAACGTCCTTAAGCGAAGTGACAGTGGCTGGAGATGTCCCAGACAAAACGGTTTCCATCGAGAAAACAAGTATCAATCCGAATGCCAATGCGTCAATGGCCACAGGCTCGGTGCTGGAAGTGCTAAAATCATCGGCATCAGTCAGCGTGGACGGCAATGGAAGCGTTTCCATTCGCGGAAATCAAAATGTACTGATACTTATCGATGGTATCCCGACGACTTTAGACGGTTTGGGAAGCATTCCCGCTGCCAACGTGCAAAGTATCGACGTCATCACCAGCCCTGACGTGAAATACGATGCAGAAGGTACCGGCGGCATTATCAATATCGTATCTAAAAAACAGGTTTCCAATGCTTTCCACGCCTTAGCCTCATTTAATTATGGTTTTGTGGGAATGCTAAACGGCAATTTGGCCGTGAGTTACAACAAGGGACGATGGGGTTTCCGTATCAATTATAATGGAAAATATGAAAATGACTTTATCGAAAGCGAATTACATCGAAAATTCGTGGAAAGCGGCAACAGCATCGACCAAATAATTCGCGCCAACAAGGTCAACAGCAATCAGGTGGTGGGACTGAATGTGAATTTCAAGGCATCACCCAACGATATTTTAGTCTTGGATTTCAAGGCATCTTTCCCCAAAATGAACAATCTTCAAGATTTTAACAATCATTATGTGAAAGATATGCTGCCAAGTAATTTGCTTAGACGAACCGACATCACTTTTAACCGGGAAATGTTTGAAGGCTCTTTATCTTATCAGCATTTATGGAAAAATACGGAAGGTAAAAACCGCGAAATCAAGATTTTAGCCTCTGCTTCTTCCATTACGGGACATCGGCCTTCTTATTATTACGAACGAGACACGATGGTGCAGAAGTCGGTGTCGGGCGGACACCCGCTTATCTTGGTCCTGCAAGCCGATTTCGCTGCACAAGTCGGAAAGGGAAAATTGGAAACCGGTCTAAAAATGACGGTGCGCGGCAACAATATCGACCACAAGTTCTATGAGCGTGATCCGATGACCGACGATTGGACTTATTCTTATTTTTTCAGCAATGACTTAAAGCATCGAGAATATATTCCCGCCGTTTATGCGATGTATTCTTCCAAAATCAATGATAAATTGTCTTATAAAGCCGGTTTGCGCTTCGAATACGGCTATGTGACACTTCATTGCGACAAAACACAAATTGAAGAACATAGCCAAAACTTCCTTTTGGCACCATATTTTTCGCTTCAATATAAAATTACAAACATCTGGTCGCTGAATTTTGGCCTTTCACGGCGAATTTCCCGCCCGACATACCCGCAATTGAACCCATACATCAATTTAATTGACAATCAGACTTACGAAACGGGAAATATTCATTTGCAACCGGAAAAAATCAACAAACTTGATTTCGGTTATGCGGCTGTATCCAAAATAGTCACGGTAAACGGCAACGCATATTTCAATTTAACGCAAGACTACATCACACAGGTGGCCACTTTGGAAGACGACATTCTCGTGATGACCTATATGAACGGAAAATGGAATATCACCACCGGTATTGACCACACCATTCAAATTCAGCCTGTGAAATGGCTGACCATCGATGTTGCCACCAATACCTACTACAGCCATTTCACAGGCAACTACAACAATATGGACGTTTCCAATCACGGTTGGGTGAACAATAGCAATGCCGCCTTTAATTTCAAGCCCTTCAAAGGAATGAATATCCAAATTCAGTATTTTGTGGTTACGCCGCAATATTTTCCACAATTCACCACCAAAACCATCCATTATTGCAATATAGGGATGAAACAAACTTTCTGGAAAAACCGATTGACGATTTCCGCCTTGCTCACCGACGTTTTCAACACACGCCGCTGGGACATTTATGCTGAAAATTCCGTCTATAGTTTAGTCAACGGCAGCAAGAACCGCAGCGGTATGTTTTGGTTGGGAATCACTTTCAACTTCAACGCATTCAAGCCACAGATGAACAAGCAACAAAAGCAAGAAGAAGATCGAAGCGTGATAAAAATCGGTGAATAATTCCAGATTTTTATGTAAATTTGCAACTTATTATTTCGTATATTACGAATTTTTATAATCTTAACCACACCTACCCTAATATGAAGAAATTTATCGTCATTTGTCTTGCATTTTGCTTATTCAAAATCACATACGCACAAGAAGACTTTGCCCAATACGTCAACCCAATGGTGGGCACCGACTTCCACGGTCATACTTTCCCGGGTGCCATTGTTCCTTTTGGTGCCGTGCAATTGAGTCCCGACACCCGACTGGACGGCTGGGACGGTTGCTCGGGTTACCACTACTCCGACCATATCGTTTACGGTTTCAGCCACACCCACTTGAGCGGCACCGGCTGCTCCGACTACGGAGACGTGCTGCTAATGCCTTTTACAGGTAAAGCTTCTGTCATCAACAGCGAATACTGCTCTTCATTTTCTCATCAAAACGAGAAAGCCGAAGCCGGATATTATTCCGTCTTACTTGACAAATATGATATTCAAGCCGAATTGACCTGTACCAAACGGGTAGGCGTTCATCGCTACACATTCCCCGACAAAAAAGTTTCCAAAGGAATCATCCTGGACTTGAAACACCGCGACATCGTACTCAACAGTGCCATCAGCTACGATGTGAAAGCGAATAAGATTGTCGGTTTGCGCGATTCAAAGGCGTGGAACGAAAATCAGAAACTCAACTTTTCAATATTATTTTCACAGCCCATTGCCAAGGTCGAATTTTATGTGGACGACCAATTGGCACCAACCATAAGCGGCATTACCGGCACCAACTGCAAAGCCGTTATCTATTTCGCCGAAGACATTAACGACGTGGTGATTAAAGTGGCCTTGTCCGCAGCTGCACAAAACCTTGCCGATGCCGACAAAAACCAAAAAGAAGTGGCTGATTTCAACTTCGACAAAGTAAGACAGGCGGCTCATGAAAGTTGGAATAAGGAGTTGGGCAAAATCGTTGTAGAAACTTCTGATTCCGAATTGAAAAAGAATTTTTATACGGCCTTGTACCATTGCTTTACATCGCCCTTCCTTTTCACGGACATAAACGGACAATATCGCGGAATGGACGGACTGGTTCATCAAGCCAAAGGACACGAAGTTTATACCGTTTTTTCATTATGGGACACTTATCGGGCCTTGCATCCACTGTTGAGCATCATTGACCGCCAACGCACCAGCGACTTCATATACACCTTTATGCGACAATACGAGCAAGGCGGCATGCTTCCGGTATGGGAATTGTCGGCCTACGAAACCTGGTGTATGATTGGCTACCACAGTATTCCCGTCATCTGGGACGCTTATCAGAAAGGTATTTTGGATGACTATTCCGACTATGAAAAATACCAAGTCCTGGAAGCGATGATCAACAGTGCCAAACTAAATCGGTTGGGAAGACCCGAATTTGCCCAATACCGCTTTATTCCTGCCGAAATGGAATCCGAATCCGTGTCAAAGACCCTAGAATACGCCTACGACGACTGGTGTATCGCCCAATTTGCCCAAGCTATTGGCAAAGACGACGTTTATCAGGAATTTATTAAACGTGCCCAGGCGTATAAGAACGTGCTTGACCCTGACGGGTTTATGCATCCCAAGAGAAATGGCGGCTATTTGCGACCTTTCAATCCCCGTGAAATCAACAATCATTACACGGAAGCCAACTCGTGGCAATATTCGACCTACGTTCCCCACGATTTCAACAATTACTGCGACCTTATTGGCGGCACAGTCACTGCCGAACGTTTCTTAGACACACTTTTCGGCACCTCTTCAAAAACGGCAGGCCGCGACCAAGCCGACGTTACCGGTTTGATTGGCCAATATGCCCACGGCAACGAACCCAGCCATCACGCTGCCTATCTCTACAATTACATCGGAAAGCCATGGAAAACGCAGCAACTTGTCAATCAAATCATCTATACCTTGTACAGCAGTAAAGCCGACGGCCTTTGCGGCAACGAAGACTGCGGCCAAATGTCGGCCTGGTATGTATTGAGCACCATCGGATTCTATCCGGTTTGCCCCGGCGACAACCGCTATATCATCGGAAGTCCCGTGTTCGACGAAGTCACCATCAACTTGGAAAACGGAAAGCAATTTGTGGTCAGCACCCACAATCGAAATCAAGAATCTTGCTATATTCAATCTGCCAAATTAAACGGAAAGAAATTTGACAAGTCTTATATAACATACGAAGAGATTCGTGATGGTGGGCTTTTGGCGTTTGAGATGGGCGAGAAGCCCAACGGCAAATGGGGTGTTGGAAAGGGAAAACAGCCCGAAAGCCGCATCGAAAGCAACACGACCATAGTTCCTATCATTAATGCGCCACAAGAGAGTTTTACGGACGAAATGACCGTCAGTATCAGTTTGTTTGAACCTACCCACAAGAGTGAGGCCAAGATGCAGTTTCCGGCTCAAACAGACCAAATTTATTATACCACCGATGGCAGCGAACCTACTCCCAACAGCAAAAACAAATACGAAAAACCTTTCACCATCCGTCAAAACACCATCGTGAAAGCCATCAGCTACAACAGCCAAACGGGAGCAAGTCCGGTAGTGGAAGCCCATTTCTACAAATTCAGCCAGGACAAGCAGATAAAACTTCATTGCCAATACGAGGAAATGTATCCTGCCAGTGGTGATAATGCCCTCATTGACGGCATTCGAGGCCGAAGCGACTTTCGATTAGGCGGCTGGCAGGGCTACCAAGTACCTGCTTTTGAAGCCACGATCGATCTGCTGAAGGATAAAGACATTCACCAGGTAAGCGTTGGATTTTTACAGGACACTCGCGCTTGGATTATCTATCCAATCGTGATGACAGTGGAAATTTCCGGAAACAATGTAGATTTCCTCCCGTACGGAATCTATACCAATACGGTTCCCGCCGATGACTACACCGCCCAAAAGACAGATTTCACAGTAAAGGGCAATGCACACTGCCGCTACATCAAAATTAAGGCCACCAACTACGGCACGTTACCTGCCTGGCATTTAGGAGCAGGTGGAACAAGCCATATTTTTGTTGACGAAATAGTGGTGGAATAAGTGCCACTTTATTTCCAGTCGTAATAACAATTCTGGAGATATTTCATTGAGGTCATAAAAACAAACAGAATAATTCCTTTCCGTCTTGTAGAGAGATTCCTCCGCTTCCTTCGCTTCGTCGGAATGGTGACGAGGCTGCGAGGCCTGCGAGCTTCGACGTTTAGCCGGCAACTGCCCGATTTTACCACCCCGGCCTACGGCCACCAGTGAGACCTGCGGTCTCTTTCTCCTTTTCACTCAACAGAGCCTAAGCAAGCTTGGCTCTGTATTCGATCATGCGTCGATTCCTTAAAAGGAGGGGAATTGTCGTGGGGCGCAACGTCTCTATATCAGCGGAAAAGCCACCCTTGCGCTTGCCTCTCGCCGCCCGTTGCGCAGGAACGGCTGGGGCAAGTGTATTTTATATTAAGGTAAGCCATTTCCCCGCTCACGCATGGAAATGGCTTGATTTATTCTTTATATTAGTTCCGAACACACCGGACAGAATAGCCTTGGCACTTGGCTTTGCCGGAGCTGCTCACGCCCGCATCGCCGCAGGTCAAAATGCGGCAATAGTAGTCGTTATTGACGAACTGGGTAGCCGTCCAAAAGTATGCGCCATAGCCCAAAAAGTGGCAGTCTCCGTCATAGTAACCCGCAGGAACAGCATTAAAACCCGTGGCGTTGTTGCCGCTTAAATCGTTGCCGACGGCACAAGTTTCCTCGTAGTTGTTCCAACACGTGGTGGAAGCCATCGCCTTGGCGATACAATCGGTCATCCACACATTATCTTCGCCTGAACATTCAGCACAGACATATTCTTCCTGTGACTTTACGTATTGTGTCAGCTGCTTCCACTCCGCATCAGAGGGAACGTGCCAGCCATTGGGACAAATGCCCTGAACCCCGCCAGAGTTGGCTGAACTGTTGGTGGAGTTACCAATCACCGCCGGCAAGTTGTACAGGTAACCGTAGATGCTTACATTGCTGCTGTTGTTGTCAGGATAGTAACGATAAGGTATATCGTAGCTACGGCTGCTGCCCAAGGAAATGGAAGTACCATCTGCGTATTTCGTCGTACGCAGATTCTCCGCCATCCACACCTGATTTCCCAACTTCACTGCATCGTAGGTGTTGCCGTCAATGTCCGTCACCGCATTCTCTATCATCCCGTCACCGGAAGGGTCATTGCTGTTCTGTGTCGTTGCATTCTCCTTCGTCGTTACATTCTCCTTCTTGCAGGAACTCATTACCAATACGATGGCAAAGACCATCGACATAATTGCAAAAATTCTTCTTTTCATTGCTTATAATGTTTTTGATTGTTCATATAAGGACTTCTATTTTTACTCATCTCACGCCGGCCTTTTAATTTTGCGAAGTCCTTTAAACAAAATTAAAAGGAAAACGACACTGCAAAGTTACATATTATTTTCTTATTTCCAACAGTTTAGCAATCTTTTCATTAAATTTTAGGGGGGGGGGTAATCGACTGGTTTTCAATGCATTACATCAAGTCCATTCATTCCAAATCCTTGAGTTCACTAGTAGCACAACATGTGTAAACCAGACTTTCTGGCAGAATTTCGCACAAAATCGGCAAAAAACAATTTAAATAATTGAAATATTTTCACGACCTTTTGTTGAGGATTCCGCATAACGCGTCGGCGTTGAGCGGAATCTCGTTCGGTTATCAATAAGTTTCCTAAAAACTGCATAGACAGAACTTTCGGAACTTGAATAAATATAAAAATCCGAAATATTTTGCCGACCGTCATAAAAACAAAAAAAACTCCTTGTTGATACAAGGAGTTTTTTTATTGAAAAACAGATTTTTCAAATTACTCAGCGGCAGGAGCAGTAGTTTCAGCGGCAGGAGCTTCGGCAACTGGAGCTTCGGCTTTAGGGGCTGACTTTTTGCTGCTACGTCTTGTCTTGGTAGTTTTCTTCACTTCTTCAGTAGTGTAGGTTTCGTTATAATCTACCAATTCGATCAGACACATTTCTGCGTTATCGCCTTTACGGAAACCGGTTTTGAGAATACGGGTATAACCGCCAGGACGGTTAGCCACCTTTTGTGATACTTCTCTGAACAATTCAGTAACGGCATATTTATTGTGTAACTGAGCGAAAACAATACGTCTTGAGTGCGTAGTGTCGTTTTTGCTGCGCGTGATCAATGGTTCAACAAACTTCTTCAATTCCTTAGCTTTTGCCAAAGTGGTATTGATGCGTTTATGCATGATCAAGGAAGTTGCCATATTGGACAACATAGCTTCTCTGTGCGCGCTTGTTCTTCCTAAATGATTAATTCTTTTAGCGTGTCTCATATTCTTAATCCTTATCTAATTTATACTTTGCTACATTCATTCCAAATTCCAGACCTTTGGATTTAACCAAATCTTCCAATTCAGCCAAAGACTTCTTACCGAAGTTTCTAAATTTCAGCAAGTCGCTCTTATGGATGGCAACGAGGTCTCCCAAGGTTTCAAGTTCTGCAGACTTCAAGCAGTTCAAGGCACGAACCGACAAATCCATATCAACGAGTTTAGATTTGAGGACTTGACGGGTCAGCTTAGATGCATCATCAAATTCATCGTTAGAAACGCTGATTTCAGGAGAATCGATAGCGATTTTCTCATCAGAGAACAGGATAAAATGCTGAATCAAAATCTTGGCAGCTTCCTTCAAAGCGTCCTTTGGATGGATAGAACCATCGGTATCGATTTCAAAAACCAACTTTTCGAAGTCGGTACGCTGTTCGACACGATAATTTTCAACCGTATATTTCACATTCTTGATAGGAGTGTGAATAGAATCGATATTGATAATATCGACACCTTCGTGCAGGGATTTATTTTCCTCAGCGGGAACATAACCACGACCCTTATCGATAGTGATTTCCATAGAAAGCACCACTTCGGGTTCCATACGGCAGATGAGCAGTTCCGGATTCAGTACTTGGAAGAAGTTCAGAAAGCGGTTCATATCGCCGGCGGTAAATTTATCCTGACCGGAGATGACGATTTTAGCGGTTTCAGAATTATTGTTTTCGATTTTATTTTTGAATCGAATCTGTTTAAGGTTAAGGATGATATCGGTAACATCTTCCATTACGCCCTGAATAGAAGAGAACTCCTGCACAACACCTTCGATTTTGATGGAGGTGATGGCAAAACCCTCGAGAGAAGAAATCAGCACGCGACGCAGAGCATTTCCGATTGTCATACCGTAACCCTGTTCCAATGGACAGAATTCGAATTTACCGTGGAAATCATCAGCTTCGACCATGATGACCTTATCGGGCTTTTGAAACGTTAAAATTGCCATTTATATTTTGTTTTTATTGTTATACATCATCATTAAGAATAGCAGGAACGAAGCCCACTATTCATAGATTTAACTCACTATTTAGAATACAATTCAACGATAGCCTGTTCGTTGATTGTTTCAGGAATTTCTTCTCTTTCCGGATAATTCATAAACTTACCGCTCATCATACTGCCATCCCATTCCAACCAGGAGAAAGAATTGGACTTACCATTCAAGGAATTGGTAATCACTTCCAATGATTTTGAACGTTCACGAACAGCGACAACGTCACCAGGAACGAGCAATGCAGAAGGAATGTTGCAGATTTGACCGTTAACGAGGATATGTCTATGGCTAACCAGCTGACGAGCAGCAGCTCTACTTGGAGCAATACCCAAGCGGAAAACAACATTATCAAGGCGGGATTCGATGAGTTTCATCAAATTCTGACCGGTGATACCTTTTTTACGGGCTGCGATGTGGAACAATTTTCTAAATTGACGTTCCAGAATACCGTATGTGTATTTAGCTTTTTGTTTTTCTTGAAGCTGCATACCGTATTCAGACAATTTAGAACGCTTTCTTGCCTGACCGTGTTGTCCTGGAGGATAATTTTTGTGTTCGAAATATTTATCAGCCCCATAAATAGGTTCATGGAACTTTCTTGCAATTTTGGTTTTAGGTCCAGTATATCTTGCCATTTTCTATCTTTTTTAAGGTTTTAAACTAATGAATAATTAGGATTATACACGTCTGCGTTTTGGAGGACGGCAACCATTGTGTGGAAGTGGAGTAACATCGGTAATTTCTTCCACCATAATGCCAGCAGCGTGAATAGTTCTGATGGCGGATTCTCTACCACCACCAGGTCCTTTAACGAAAACCTTAACTTTTCTTAAGCCAAGATCGTAGGCAACCTTTGCGCAATCCTGAGCAGCCATTTGTGCTGCGTATGGAGTATTTTTCTTAGAACCTCTAAATCCCATTTTACCGGCAGAAGACCAAGAGATAACCTGGCCGTCGTTATTGGTAAGGGAAACGATAACATTATTGAACGACGCATAAACAAAAGCCTTGCCCATTGCATCAATTCTAACAACTTTCTTCTTGGTTGATTTTGTATTCTTTGCCATAATACTATATTTTCTCTTCCCTAATAATCAATTAATACTATTTAGTTGCTTTCTTCTTGTTTGCAACAGTTTTCTTACGACCCTTACGAGTACGTGCGTTGTTCTTAGTACTTTGTCCACGTAACGGTAAACCGAGACGATGACGAATGCCTCTATAACATCCAATGTCCATTAAACGCTTAATGTTCATTTGAACTTCCGAACGCAAAGCACCTTCAACCTTCATTTCGTTAATCATACCACGGAGTGCTGCCAACTCATCATCGTTCCATTCATTTACCTTTTTGTCATGGCTGATACCGGCCTTGTCCAAAATCTGAGCGGCTGTGCTTCTGCCAATACCGAAGATATATGTCAAACCGATTACGCCTCTTTTGTTTTTAGGTAAATCAATACCTGCAATTCTTGCCATAGTTTTAAATCTATTTTATTGTTAATAATTATTATCCTTGACGTTGTTTTTCTTTTGGATTCTTTTTGTTAATTACATAGACCACGCCGTGTCTTCTCACGATGACGCAATCTTCTGATCTCTTTTTTACTGAAGTTCTTACTTTCATCTTTTGATTTGCTTTATGTTATTTTTATGATTTATGTCTGAAAGTGATACGTCCCTTGGTCAAATCGTATGGAGACATTTCGACCTGCACCTTGTCGCCGGGAAGAATCTTGATATAATGCAATCTCATCTTACCTGAAATATGCGCTGTAATGACGTGACCGTTTTCCAACTGTACACGAAACATCGCATTTCCAAGAGATTCGATGACTACGCCGTCTAACTCGATTGATGATTGTTTTGCCATATATCTTTTTTTATAGTTTTTCTTCTGTTCCCAGAACTTCTCCAATCAATTTGTATGTTGATAAAACTCTTGGTCCGTTTTTGGTGATAGCCAACTGGTGTTCGTAGTGTGCTGCAGGTTTATGATCAAAGGTTCTGATAGTCCATTCATCACGTTCGCAATAAATTTTTCGTGATCCCATTGTAATCATCGGTTCAATGCAGATGACCATTCCTTCTCGCAAGAGGTCTCCCCTACCGGGTTTACCGTAATTGCAGACATCCGGTTTCTCGTGCATATTTCTTCCTATGCCATGACCACACAACTCACGTACCGCTCCGTAACCGAAGGACTCGCAGTAAGTCTGCACCGCGTGTCCAATGTCGCCGGTGGTATTTCCCGCCACAGCCGCTTCGATGCCCCGATAGAGCGACTCCTTGGTACGATCCATCAGGAGTCTTTTTTCTTCGGAAACATTTCCTACCGCAAAGGTATAGGCGTAATCGCCGTGATAACCGTTCAGGTAGGCCCCGCAATCGACAGAGACGATGTCTCCATCCTTGAGGACGCTGTTATCCGGGATTCCGTGGACAACCACATCGTCAACCGAGACACAGAGGGAGGCGGGATACCCGTTATAGCCCTTAAAGGAAGGAACGCCGCCGTTGTCCCTGATGAAAGTTTCCGCGATTCTGTCCAAATAGGTCAACGGAACTCCCGGTTTGATGTACTTTGCCACTTCGGCCAAAGTTTTTCCAACAAGCAAAGAACTTTTTTGTATTATTTCAATTTCCTCTTCGCTTTTCAAGCGAATCTTGTTAAACATATTCATTAATAAGCACCGCCGCTGTAGCGTCCTTTAATTCTACCTGATTGAGTCAAGCCGTCATAGTGTCTCATCAACAAATGACTTTCGATTTGCTGAAGTGTATCAAGAACGACACCCACCATAATCAACAAGGAAGTACCACCGAAGAATTGGGCGAACTGTTGGTTAACGCCGAACATTCTGACGATAGCAGGAAGGATAGCCACGATAGCCAAGAAAATAGAACCCGGAAGGGTGATTCTTGACATAATGTCGTCAATGTATTGAGCCGTTTGCTTACCTGGTTTCACACCGGGGATAAATCCGCCGTTTTTCTTCAAATCTTCAGAAATCTGCTGAGGATTGATGGTGATAGCCGTATAGAAATAAGTAAAGGCGATAATCATAATGAAGAACACGATATTGTAGCCCAGTCCATTATAATCGATAAAACTGTGCCAGAAACCGCCGGTTGACTGTTCGGTAACGGATACGAAAGTCAAAGGCAGGAACATAATTGCCTGAGCGAAAATGATAGGCATAACGCCGGCAGCGTTAACTTTCAAGGGAAGGAAGTTGCGAACACCACCGTATTGTTTGTTGCCCACGATTCTCTTGGCATATTGAACAGGAACACGACGAGTTCCCTGAACCAACATAATACACAGTGCGATAATGACCATCATCAAGACGATTTCGATGATGAAGATGATAGGACCACCGTTCATATCACCGATACGAGAGATGAATTCAGCTCTCAAGGCGTATGGCAAACGGGCGATGATACCGATCATGATGATCATAGAGATACCGTTACCGATACCGTTATCCGTAATACGTTCACCCAGCCACATAATGAACAGGGTACCTGAAATCAACAGGATGAATGACGTAACGGCAAACGCGCTAAATCCCAGGATATGGGTATTCAACATTGTTGGGGAAACGGCACCACCGAATTGACCTTGAATGTTGGCGATGTAAGCAGGTCCTTGGATAGCCACCACTGCCACGGTCAAATAACGGGTAATTTGGTTCAATTTCTTTCTACCGCTTTCACCTTCCTTTTGAAGACGCTGGAAGTAGGGAACTGCCAAGGTCATCAACTGGATAACGATAGATGCGGAAATGTAAGGCATGATACCCAGGGCGAAGATAGATGCATTGGAAAATGCGCCGCCTGAGAACAAATCGAGCATACCCAACAGACCTTCTTGTGCTGATTTTGTAAATGCTGACAAAGCGCCAGGATTGATACCCGGAAGCACCACGTGAGCACCCAAACGATAAATCAGAATGATGAAAAGCGTATAGAGGATTCTCTTACGCAAATCTTCGATTCTAAAAATATTTTTTATGGTCTCGATAAATTTTTTCATGAGATATAAATGATAAATAATACTTATGGTTATTCTGCAACAGGAGCTTCTGCGGCACCGATAACGTTGATTTGTCCACCTGCGTTAGTGATGGCAGCCTTAGCTGTTTCAGAAAAGGCGTGAGCAGAAACCTTCAAAGCGGCTTTCAATTCACCTCTACCTAAAACCTTAACCAAGCTGTTTTTCTTTGCCAATCCGTTAGCAAGCAAAACTTCCGGCGTGATTTCGCTTAGGTTCTTGCTTTCGGCCAAAGTCTGCAGTGTTCCAATATTGATGGCGTTATATTCAACGCGGCTGATATTTTTGAAACCTCTCTTAGGCATAATTCTGTAAATAGGCATCTGACCGCCTTCGAAACCGATCTTGCGGCTATAACCTGATCTTGATTGAGCACCCTTATGGCCTCTTGTAGAAGTACCACCTTTACCTGATCCTTGACCTCTACCTACTCTTTTTGACAATTTTGTAGCGTTTTCAGCTGGTTTTAAACTATTCAAATTCATCTCTTATGCTAATTTCAAGATTAATAAACTAAATTAAATTTCTTCTACTGAAACCAAGTGTTTGATAGAATCAACGATACCCAAAATCTGAGGAGTAGCATTGTGTTCAACAGTTTGATGCATTTTTCTAAGACCTAATGCTTCGAGTGATCTTTTTTGGCGCAATGGTTTGTCGATAGCGCTTCTTGTCTGTGTGATTTTAATCCTTTTCATCCCTTCAATATTATTTTTTGTTATTAAATTCATTTCCGTTTAAAAGAAAAATAGTGCAAATTTGGGAGAAAATTGCAACTATTATTTCACATTTCGAACGTCATAAAATCAAGCCCTTCTATCTTCAACATCATTATAAAGTCCGTGAAATCAAGCAGTTGCGAGTTTTTCTATCAGTCTGTTTCTACTTTTTCTATTTCACTTCAAAAGATGTGCAAATATACGACTTTTTTTATTGATTTTATATTGTTGATAACTTTTTTTTATTCAAAGAATTGACGCACCCGGTTGAAGAAGCCTTTTTCGCTTTTGTTCGGTTTCGGTTTGAAATTGTCCGAGTCCATAAACTTCTCGACGGCGGCCTTTTCGTCCTTGCTTAAGTTTTTCGGTGTCCATACATTCACATTCACAATCAAATCGCCTATAATACGACTGTTCAGTTCGGGAAGTCCTTTTCCTTGGAGACGCAAAATTTGTCCGCTCTGCGTTCCCGCTGTGATTTTGATGCGGGCCTTTCCGGTCAAGGTAGGCACTTCGACGCTGGCACCCAATGCTGCCTGAGGAAAAGATATATAATAGTTTAAATATATATTGTTGCCATTTCTTTCAAAGAGTTCGTGTTCCTGCTCTTCAATCAGCACCAGCAAATCGCCATTAACGCCTCCGTTGGGAGCCGCGTTGCCCTTGCCGCGCATTGTCAGCTGCATTCCTTCGGCAACGCCGGCCGGGATATTGATAGAGACCACCTCTTCGCCTTTCACCACACCGTTACCACCGCAATGGGGACATTTGTCCTTAATCACCTGGCCGGTACCGCCGCAATCGGGGCATACCGACACCTGCTGCATCACGCCGAACATCGTGCGCTGCTGGTTTACCACCTGGCCGTTTCCCTTACAGGTCGGGCAGGTCGTTACCGAATTTTTATCTTTGGCACCCGTACCATCGCAATGGCTACAGGGTACATATTTCTGGATTTTTATTTTCTTTTCAACACCGGCATTGATTTCCTCCAACGTCAGTTTGACTTTAATACGGATATTAGATCCCTGACGCACTCGCTTTCCGGCAGAACGGCCCCCGGAATAACCTCCGAAGCCGCCAAAACCACCGAAGCCACCGCCAAAGATATCGCCAAAGCGTTCAAAAATGCTGCTTAAGTCAAAATCCATATTATAGCCACCGCCAGGCGCACCACCCATACCAGCGTGGCCGAACTGGTCATATCTTGCCTTTTTGTCTGGATTACTCAAGACATCGTAAGCCTCCGCAGCCTCCTTGAACTTCTCTTCCGCCTCCTTGTCGCCCGGGTTACGATCCGGGTGAAATTCCATTGCCTTCTTCCTATAGGCCTTCTTTATTTCGTCTGCCGACGCTGTTTTTGCCACGCCGAGCACTTCATAGTAATCTCTTTTTTCCATAAATACGAACTCCTCTCTTTCTTAATCTTGCATCTCAGAACACCAAGCGTCTCTTCCCGATTAATTAGCCACGACCACTTTGGCATAACGGATAACCTTATCCTTGATTTTATACCCCTTTTCGGTCACATCCATCACTTTTCCCTTTTCTTCCTCATTTTGGGTGGGAAAATGCGTGATGGCCTCGTGGAAATCGGTGTCGAAAACTTCGCCTTTCGCTTGAATCTCTTCCACGTCAAAGCGTTTCAACAATTGAAGCATCTTATTGTAAATCAGCACAAATCCCTCTTTAATCGCAGCGATGTCCTCTGATTTTTCATTGGCGGCAATGGCTCTTTCATAATCATCAATGATGGGAAGAAGATTGACGATTACCTTTTCGGAAGCTGTGGAAAGCAGTTCCAACTTTTCCTTATTGGTACGCTTTTTATAATTGTCAAATTCGGAATACATACGCAAAAACCTGTCATTCAATTCTTTATATTTAACATCCAAATCTTCCAACTGTTTTTTCAATTCATCTTCCTTAGAAGATTTCTTTCCGAAAAACTTACTTTTCTTTTTTTCGGTATGGGTTTCTTCAGTCGTTTCAGGCGTTGCGTTTTCCGTCTTTTCAGTATCTTCGTTCTGGGGAATTTCGTTGTCAGTTTCGACTGACATATTGTCATTATTCTGCTGACAATTCTGATTTTCCAGATTCTCGGCAGTCATTTCAGTCTGTTCTTCGTTTTCCATAATATATTGATTATTAATTTTCTACAAGAATATAATTTTAGATTATCACATAGATATCAGCAATATTTATGCCAAGTCGGTTTTGGCTTGCTGCCAACAGGTTTCCATTTCGTCCAAGCTAAGGTCACCGACGGAACGTCCAGATTCTTTAGCTTTCTGTTCGATATATTGAAAACGCTTAATAAACTTCCGGTTTGTTTTTTCGAGGGCGTCTTCGGGATTGACGTTGATAAATCGGGCGTAATTGACGAGGGCGAAAAGCACGTCTCCAAATTCCTCTTCCACCCTACCCGAAGGCTTGTCCAATTCGGTTTTCAGTTCACCGATTTCCTCTTCCACCTTATCCCAAACCTCATCGGCATTATGCCAGTCGAAGCCGACCCCGCGGGCTTTTTCCTGAATCCGGTATGATTTAATCATTGCGGGAAGTGAAACGGGAACCCCACCCAGGACAGAGCGGTTGCCTTCCTTTTTCAGTTTGATTTTTTCCCAGTTGTTTCTCACATCCTCGGCCGTTTCGGCTTTGGCATCGCCAAAGATATGCGGATGGCGGCGGATGAGTTTTTCGCAAATGCCGTTGGCCACATCTGCCACGTCAAACAAATTCTGTTCGGATCCGATTTTGGAATAGAAGACGATATGCAGCAGCAAGTCGCCAAGTTCCTTGCTCATCTCATCATATTTTTTATCGATGATGGCATCTGAAAGTTCGTAAGTTTCTTCAATGGTCAAATAGCGCAGACTGTCGAAAGTCTGGGTACTGTCCCACGGACATTTTTCGCGGAGTTCATCCATAATGTCCAACAGTCGCTTAAAGGCGACCAGTCTTTTATCTTCTAACATAGTTCGGAAATTTTTCAGTTTGCAAAAATACGAAAATTAAGGACTTCCTTGGCCTGCTGATTTGCCGTCATTTTACAGGACACATTTTCTGCCCAGATAGAACAACAGCATTCCCACAATGATGCTCAAAGCCATATAGGCCAATGCCATCCAGCCGCGACCGGCGTCCATAAGCCGGAAAGTGTCGGCGGTAAAAGTAGAGAAGGTGGTAAAGGCACCGCACAAGCCGACGGTCAGCATCAGGTAGGCCGTTTCGGAGAAGGCGGCAGATTTTTGTGCACAGCCCATCAGCAAGCCAATGAGAAAACAGCCCAAGACATTCACGATAAAAGTGCCTATAGGGAGTGTGGTAAAGCGCCAATGCGAACAACACAAGCCCACGAGGTAGCGGGCTGCCGCCCCGACCGAACCACCGAGCATCACAAAAAGAATATTTTTCAGCATAGTAAAATATATTAAACCATAACGACTAATCAAAAGACTGGGCGTTTCACCATAAATAAGCGGAAGACGAGGACCTAATCCTATTCCGCAAATAGCAACAAGCCAATCAATATAAGCAACTCATCTGTTTGTGTGTACAAAAGTGCAAACACTTTTTAAGAATTATGCTCAAAGAACTGGTCAAATGCGACTCTGCAAAGATACAAAAAATCGGTTTAATAGTCATTTCGTTTTAAATTTCTTCTAAATCACCTTGACCACCTGACTCTCGTTCGGAAGCAACCACCCCGGCCTACGGCCACCAGTGAGACCTACGAAAGGGGAAAGCGGAAGGTAAAGCCGAAGGTAAAGCCGAAGATCTTGCCGAAGGTGAAGCAAAAGGCAAAGCTGAAGCCAAACTGGCCATGGCGAAAAGCATGCTTGCTAAGGGCATGGACTTGGACACGATAATATCTATTACGGGCCTGACGGCTGAAGAAATTAATTGAGGTGGCTTCTCTTCGAGAAGCTTGGATGCCCGAGCATTGCGTTACCCCACGTCACGGACTTCACTTCGTTCGTCCTGATGTGGAGTTATCGAGATACATTCTCTCCGAGAACGTGAATGGATGCCCGAACAGTAGAGACGCGGCGCGCCACGTCTCTACTGTTCCCTCAACCCTAAACAACGTTCGCTCATTCGTCAATTCCTTGAAAGGAGGGGAATTATGGAAGGAGGCCATTGTGGAAATGGGTGAAAATGATGGAAACGGTGCCAATTCCCCTCCTTGCTAGGAGGGGAAGCACGAAGTGCGGGGTGGTAGAACGTTGTAAAAAATCATATAATGTTGTTAACAACAAGACAATAATTCTCCATTATGTCGTTTTCATTTCAACTATGATTATTATAGACGAGTTTAAAATATTGGAAAAGAAAGCAATCACGTTACCCCGCCGCATTCTGTCGCACTTCTATCTTGAACTTAAGTAAACACATATTCGCTCACCTATGATTGCAGGCCAAGAATACGTTTTTTTGTATTTTTGCACTTTAATTATTGAATAAATGTGATAGTTATGAAGCAATTGAAATGTCTCACCGTATTCCTCTTAATGGTTTTTCATTCATACGCACAGCAATTTCAATTGGCAGAAGATACCATACGTATTAACGCTGCCGATTACATAAATCCCATTTCAAATTTAGAAATGGAATGGGCAGCAAAATACCACGGATTTTATTTCTGTATTTTCATTAACAAGCAAATTTATAACTATGGATCTTTCCCAAGGAAGAATCGTTTATTAGTCATTTCTGAAAATGGGAAAGATATTTTGGAGGTGAATTTGCCCAAAGATTTTCAAGACAACTATTACGGAGACCTTTTTGTTCGTCACGATACACTTTTTCTAAGGCCCTATCCTTATAGTAATAAACAGAACGGCCATTATTTTGATATGGATGCTTGGCGATGGATACCCGTTGAAGTGGTTTCCAACACAATATATGATGACGACCAATATTGTGTTGCAACCATAGACATGGGCGAATGGGGAAGTTATACTTGGTTTATGGAAAAGAAAGTACCGTATGTTGACACCAGATATGTCACGTCCAAAACAAGCAGTGATATTTGGGACTGTTCCACATCCGTTACGGTTAAACCCGCCCATCACGAAATCACAAAAACTGCGCGCCAATACATTATGCCTGGCAAATTGTCACGTATCATCAAAAAAGACAGTGTATATTACTTCATTCAGGGAAATAAGGTGGATACATTGATTTCTTTGAAAGGGAAGGCACAATTGTGTGAAACTGATCACACATACGAAGCTGTTGTTCGTAATGGACATAAATATTTATATAGCCTTGGCAGTTGGGGAAGCGCAGACTCTCTAAGCACAAATCCTATTCCTACTTTATTCCATTTCACAGGCAGAAAAGACGAAGACATCCCGTGGTGGAACGAAATACATTATGACACTGTGTTTTCAAACGCATTCTTGACAAATGGAAATATTTACTACTTGGTGAATACAACAAAGAATACATACATAGCCCAACTTGAAGACGGGAAACTGCTCAATAAGTTCGACTTTGGACATCAATATCATTTTTTTCAACGATTGGATTGCTTTAGGGGTGTTAATCCTGCTCCGAACCAATGTTTCAATCTATTTAAAGAGACTTATAATTCGTATGGATTGATGGAGATCAAGGATACGCTCATCCGCATTTGCCATATTGTTCATAATCAAGACACATTGCCTTATATTGGCACGGACAACATAGAGCCATTGCTACAATTTCTTCTCAATCACCTTGACAACCTGACTCTTTCTATGGCAGACAGTGTAGAAAATGCGTTGCTGGCTACTTGTCGAGGAGAGTTCCAGAAATTAGCCAACAACTATTTTCCCCAAAGCACTCAAACGAATGAATATGGAAGAATGAGTTACTATACTATAGTCGATAGCAAGCAAACCTTATCGGTGGACTATTGTGTACACCAGAGTGATTCCGTGGTGAGGGGTGTCTTTTTTGAGTGGATAATAACCAATAATTACAACTCAAACATACTCAGTTATGGAAGCACGGACAATGTGAAGACAAAACATCAAGAGGTATGCCATATTTTAACTCGCCTAACAGGCAAAGAACCTATCAAATCAATCGGACAAAGTGAGTTTTTAACATGGACATATCGTAATATCACCGTTGAATTGTACGAAAACGGGAGAATGGTAATGTATTTAACGGAGGAATAGAGAAACCGGGCTGGCGAACCATAGTCGATCACATAAGGAGGCGGCAAATTATTTTTTTATATTCAACGATTTAAATAAAAAAACGCCCAGTCTTACGACTGGGCGTTTCACTAAATATGAGCGGAAAACGAGGCTCGAACTCGCGACCCCGACCTTGGCAAGGTCGTGCTCTACCAACTGAGCTACTTCCGCGGAAGATTTTGAGCGGAAAACGAGGCTCGAACTCGCGACCCCGACCTTGGCAAGGTCGTGCTCTACCAACTGAGCTACTTCCGCTTTTTAGTTTGTACCTCGGGCGGGACTTGAACCCGCACGCTCGCAATGAGCAAGGGATTTTAAGTCCCTCGTGTCTACCAATTCCACCACCAAGGCATCATTCAAAGAACGAGATTGAACTTCAAATTTGCAGGTGCAAAAATACACTTTTTTTTAATACAAATCACAGCTGTTGATTTTTTTTTATTTTTTCATCAGTTCAGCATAAAACTGATAAAAATACGGGATGGTTTCGATGCCTTTCAAGAAATGTTCAACCTTGTAATTTTCGTTAGGTGAGTGAATTGCATCTGAACCGAGACCGAATCCCATCAGGATGGACTTCACTCCCAAAATGCGTTCGAAACCAGCCACGATTGGAATACTTCCTCCGCTTCGGGTAGGGATCGGACGTTTTCCGAAGGTAATTTCGTAAGCTTTTTCCGCAGCTTTGTATGCTGGCATCTCAATTGGCGACACGTATGCCTCACCTCCGTGACAAGGGGTGACTTTCACTTTTACGTATTTGGGAGCCACGGATTCGAAATATTGCTGGAACAAATCGGAGATTTTTTGTGAATCCTGGTTGGGCACCAAACGCATAGATATTTTAGCGTGGGCCTTGGATGGCAAAACGGTTTTGCTGCCTTCACCCGTATAACCGCCCCAGATGCCGCAAACATCCAAAGTAGGACGGATGCCGGTGCGCTCAATCGTGGAATAACCTTCTTCTCCACAGAGTTCGTCCACGTCAATGGCTTTTTTATATTCTTTCTCATTAAATGGGGCCTGAGCCATCAGTGCACGTTCTTCGTCGGAAATTACCAAAACATCATCATAGAAGTGTGGGATCGTGATTCTGTGCCGTTCGTCCTGCATATCGGCAATCATCTTGCATAAGACATTAATCGGGTTGGCCACTGCCCCACCAAAGATTCCGGAATGCAAATCGGCATTAGGACCGGTCACTTCCACTTCGAGATAAGTCAAGCCTCGCAAGCCCACCGTAATGGAAGGAATGTCGGTGGCGATCATACTGGTATCGGAAACCAGGATGATGTCGGATTTCAACAAGGCCTTATTTTTCTCGCAAAAGGCATACAAGCTGGTACTGCCAATTTCCTCTTCGCCTTCCAGCATAAATTTGACGTTGCAAGCCAGCTGTCCGGTTTTCACCAAATATTCAAACGCCTTGGCGTGCATAAAGGACTGGCCTTTGTCGTCGTCGGCACCACGAGCCCAAATCTTTCCGTCCTTGATAACGGGTTCAAAGGGTTTGGTGTTCCATAACGCCTCGGGATCTACCGGCATAACGTCATAGTGACCATAAACCAACACCGTCGGCGCATTGACATCGACCATCTTTTCGCCATAAACCACTGGGTTGCCATCGGTTGGCATCACCTCCGCCTTGTCGGCACCTGCAGCCAAAATCAGTTCTTTCCAGCGTTCCGCACAACGAACCATATCGGCTTTATGTTCAGGTTGAGAACTAATGGACGGAATACGAATCAAACTGAATAATTCTTCAAAGAATCTGTCTTTATTCTGTTCAATATATGTTTTTAAATCCTTCATATTTATATTATACTAATATTATTACATAATAAAATTGCACATACTAATGCAAAGCCATTCTTCACATCCTGACATCGTTTCGGGTATTATTCTCCGAAAAGCTGTTGCAGGGCTTTTGCCAAGGATTCGCCACGAAGGTTTTTGGCGATGATACGGCCATTTTGATCCAGGAGGAAGGTGCAGGGAATGGAAGAAACACCATAGACTCTGGCTGCTTCGGAAGACCAGTATTTCAAATCGCTCACGTGGTTAGGCCAAATCAGGCCGTCTGCCATAATGGCCTTTTCCCAATTGGCCTTGTCACGGTCCAGGGAAACGCTGAACACTTCAAAACCTTTGTCGTGGTATTTGTGGTACATTGCCACCACGTGCGGGTTTTCGCCACGGCAAGGACGGCACCAGGAAGCCCAGAAATCGAGCAAAACCACTTTGCCACGCAAATCAGACAATTTGCGAATCTGTCCTGACGGATCGGGGAAGGCCAAGTCTGGAGCAATGGCACCCACAGAAGTGGCGGTAGCCGGTGAAGTTTCCACGGCATATCTTTCCTTTACCAACTGCTGATTTGGATATTTTGCATATAAGGCCTTCACCACCGTGCTGTGTAAATCCATATTTTTTTCTCGGGGGAAATTATCCAAGAACATCAACACGGCAATATCGTCTTTGTGTGCGAGCAACAAATCCTGCAAATCCTTGTTGTTTTGGGCACTTGCGTTATTGTATTGATTTTGATATTGTTGAACGATGGCACTTACCTTGCTTTGGGCTTTGGAATAAATGGCACGGCCTTGTTCATCGGCATCGGCAGTAAGTTTTTCAATATTTGCCTTCTTCTCATTTACCGACATATACTTATCGTTCACCAAACTGATGACTTGATTGCACCAGGCCGTCTTGTTGGCCTTTTTATCAAACAAGTCATTGTAAACCAAGCTGTCGCGTACTGCCAACAATCGAGCGGCTTCCTGCACGAAAGGTTTTACGTTAGTCGTCGTATTGGATTTCAGTGTTTCCACCGTACGCAAATACTGGTCAACCCCGTCAAAGAAGTCACCATTACCACTTACGCGCTGATTCTTAAAATCATACATTGCATAAGTACCGGTATTAAACACCTCGACAGAAGTGAACAATTCCGTCATATCGCGCATATATTTATTGGCATAATAGCAATAGTCATTCAAAAATTTGGCATTCAGCTTGCCTTTTGCGCTACATTTATCGGTTAAATGCTTGAGTGAGTCAATGGCTTGGGCTGCTTCGACCACATCGTGACTGACATCCGAATTGGTTTGATAATACTGTGCGAAATTCTGGGTAAACCCGTGGAAGAAAATCTGATTTTTATCTACCTGTAACGCGTGATTAATGCTATCCAGCAACGATTGACTTTCAGCCAGCAAATCCGTTACATTTTTGACAAAAGCCATAGATTCGGACCCCGAAACTTGAGGAACTGAACGAAGGTTATCGGCGTCAATCACCAACTCAATGTTTTCGTTAGGTGCCAAAACAATCAGGAAATTTTGTTTTTCGGCAAACACCAACATATAAATATCGTTGTTGGTCACCGTGAAATGCAGTTCAAAATTTCCGTTTTTGTCAATGGTGGTTTCACCGAAAGACTGGCGATCGTTACCGTAGGCCAACTGCAGACTCACCTTAGAGAAGGTATTGTTCAAAATCTGACCTTTGATCACCGATGAAGTGTTTTTTTGCGGTTTTGTGTTTACCGTTGAAAAATTTTCGGAAGCGAATGTTGGGACAACAAACATACCTGCCACAGCCACAAGCATTGCCAACAAAATCAGTTTAGTATTCTTCATATTCTTTTGATTTTAAATAGGGTGCAAAATTACATTTTTTTTCGGAATTATCTCGTTTCGTTCCGTAAGATTCTCGACAGCATCATCTATCGGTGAAATCAAGGACTAATCGCTATTGACCACTAACTGTACCGTGGTACGACTTCGCTGTTCCACGAGCACTTCCCTACCCTTCAGAATTTGCGCCACCGTGTCATCGGTATAATGGCGGATCGTAATCAATTCGATATTGAAATTGTACTTGACACGATAATTTTCAGACAATTCCTCAATTAGTTTTTCAATTTTATGGACTTTATTGTCGCAACAAATAGAAAAACTAAGGGCAGAGTTCTGCATCAGATTAATTTTAATCTTATTTTTGGATATACAATTAAATATGTCTCCTAAATTTTCCACTGCGATAAATGAGAAGTCGCGCGGAAAAATGGAAATCAGCACTTGGTTGGTCTTGAAGATATAACAGGGAACCGGGTTGGAAAGTTTGACCGCGGCGATTTTGCTACCCGCTTCATCTGCGTGCAAAAATGGTTTCACGAACAAAGGTATTTGCTTATTTTGCAATGGTTTCAGCGTTTTCGGGTGAATCACGCTGGCACCATAATACGCCAACTCGATAGCTTCTTCGTAGGGAATTTCGTCCAACTTAACCGCGTCGGGGAAAAATTTCGGGTCGGCATTGAGCAGGCCTGGAACATCTTTCCAAATCGTAACGCTATCCGCATTGAGGGAATAGGCAAAAATTGCCGCAGAATAATCCGAACCCTCACGGCCCAAAGTTGTAGAAAGCATTTCTTCCGTTCCGCCGATAAACCCCTGTGTAACAAGAATATTTACATTTCGTTTGGCGATACCGGCGTTCACTTTCGATTGAATCAACTGTTCCGACACCTTCCAATCGACCTTACCCTCGCGATAATTATGGTCGGTACGGATTAAGGTTCTGGCATCCAGCCATTCGTTTTTCACGCCAGCGATATTGAGATAAGTGGAAATCAATTTTGTGGAAAGGATTTCGCCAAAACTCACGATTCTATCATAATCAAAATCGAAATTATCTGAATGAGGCGCAGCCAGGATAGCTTCCAATTGTTCGACAACGCCAGCCAATTTTTCCCGCACCCGATTATCGTCACCCAGCAGTTCACGAACAATCGTATAATGATTTTCTTTCAGTGTATCCAACAATGAGGGCAACTTCTGCGGGTCGTAATAATACGCATCCAGGATTTGTTCCAAAAGATTGGTCGTCTTGCCGATGGCGGAAATAACCACGATGATTTGATCATTGGCGGAATGGAGTCGTAAAATATTTTCAAGATTTCTGACGCCGTCGGCATTTTTCACGGAGGCGCCTCCAAATTTATAGACTTTCATTGCTTGTTGATTGATTTAGAAAAAAACAAGATTTCGTTATGTTTTCAGTTATTTTTCATTTTGAACTACCAATCGCAACACCGAACCCACCACGCCCAAGGTCGCGGCATCGATATTGCTGATATTGTCATTGGTCGTATGCCAAACCGAGCGGAAGCCCGTACCCGTTGAATTATCCTGATGGATAATATCAATCATTTTAATATGTCGCAACTTATTGACATAATAATGGTCATCGGTAATAGGATTGGCCTGCTGGTTGATGAAATAGTTGCCGTAACCCAATTGGTAGGCACTTCCCCAAACCTTAGAAACAACATCCTGGGCAAAATAGGAAGAAAAGTACTCGTGGTAGAATTTGGCATTGGGTGCGCCGACCATATCCAACAAGATGCCAAAGCGGGCATCGTAGTCCTCGATATGTGGATTTTGAGCCCAATACTGTGAACCGAGGCACCACCAGTCGCCGGGCAGGTCCATACCTGAAGGAGTTCCGTAATCTTCTGCGTCAAAGAAGATGATATCCACGCCAATTTCGGGGCGCTCCTGCTGCAGCTGACGAGCCAATTCAAGCAATACGCCCACCCCGCTCGCACCGTCATCGGCACCGTCAATAGGCTTGGACCGGTTGGCCTCAATGGCATCGTGGTCGGCCATAGGACGCGAATCCCAATGCGAAGCCAAGAGGATTCTGTCTTTTTTATCGGGAGAAAAACTACCGATGATATTTTGAGAGTTCAAAGCTTTGCCATCGTAGGCAGTTGCTGTAAAATGCTGTACATAAACCGTATCGCAATAGGTTTTCATCTTGTTTGCCAGGTAGGCAGCGCATTGGTCGTGGGCCTCGCTGTTTGGCGTACGGGGACCGAAATCGGTCTGAGCCTTTACAAAGGCAAAAGCGCTATCGCCGTTGAAGGCGGGAGCGCTAATTGTATTTGATGTAGTTTCTTGCGAGTTTTTTTCTTTATGTCCACAGGCGAAAAACAGCCAAGGGACCAAAATCAATACAAGATAATATTTTTTCATAACTATAAGACAATCAATTTTCCTTTATACAAATAGGATTGGCCACCACTTACTATCCACAATGCGTAAGTATAAGTTCCCGAAATAATGCGACCGTTACATTTTCCATCCCACAACACCAAACGATTTTCCATTTCAGATGGCAGATCGGCAAATGGCGTTGGCGGATCGAATGTGCCACCGGCATTCTTCTTTCCTTCGTAATAATAGACTTGTTCGCCATTGCGGGCGTAAATACTCACTTTAATATCACTGATAAAGCGCAACACAAACTGATCAAGGTAGAAATAGTCGTTTTGGGCAGGACCCTGATTCAAAGTCTGACTTGGCGTAATGCAATTGGGCAAGAAGACATTAGGAACGCAGGGATCGATTTTAAAGGAACCCGTTGCCGAGCAAGTGGTTACGGTATCCACGACTTTAACCTCGTAAGTACCGTCGGCATACGCCCTCAGTGTTTCAGCGTTGCCAATAATTGAATCCATAAAGGTCCACAAATAAACCACATCATCGCTGACATTGGTAGCCACGGCCTTCAGTGTAGTTTGCGCGCTGTCGCAGAAATCCTCTCCTATCTGCTCGATCGTAACCACCGGAGTCATAATATCGAAATCCACTTTAACGATACTGTCGCAACCGTTCCAAGCCTTAACCGGGTTAATGGCATTAGAAAAATTAACCATTCTCTCACCCACGGCATTCCAATCCCAACGTGTCTGGGCATTGTCGAAGCCAAAGATATCCGGTTTATAATAATACGGCAAATTGTTTTCACAAGTGGTCACCTCATCTTCCGCATATTGGTCTGCCGTATATTCGTCTAAAATAGCAACCTGAATAACCGTATCGAAAGAAGTGCAGACACGTTCAAAATCCGTAATATGCAGAGAGACGTTATAGGTTCCCGGTTGGTCATAAGTATGGGCGGGTTCGAAGCCGGTAACGGTAGGCGTTCCATCACCGAAATCCCAGGTACATTGATCTGGATGGGTTTGCAATTCCTGCCAAGTGGTATCCAGTTGTCCTTGTGCACCGGGCCTAATGATACCAATGGTACTTGTATTATGCAGGACAATGCTTCTATCGCAGTTTGGATGATCGGTTAAAGCACGTGGCTCAACAGAAAAGGCAGGCTGCAAATCATAATAATTTACGGTTGCCTCGTATGTAAAAGGAACACCGGTACGAGAAAACACTTCACAACGATAATAAGGTTTTGACGGATCGGGACGGAGCAAGGGATGGTATTTTGTACTTCCTGGCATCACCCTTGAATCACCGATATCAGTAGGATCAAAATAAGACGCGTTATTTTCATCCACGCCATTATACCAAACATAGTCATTGGTAATTTCATCGAAACCCCAGGGCATATCCAATTTCAAGGTATCGCCACCACAATATTTCACCAACAACTTGGCGGGAATCATCTTAGCGGTAAAGTAGCAGTATGACCAATGGAAACGAGAAGTACACGAATTGACGCGCACTCTAAAATCCACAGCGGTATGATTACGTGCCAAATCCAAAAGATTGTAGGCAACAATCGTATAAGGATAAGTCACAACGTCACGTCCGGAATTTTGCACGGGGCATTGAGAGCAGGAAGCCACGTATTCTGGTGCCGTATTTACAGGTGTATTTTGAGGATCTTCAGGAGAATGAGATGATCCTGACGGCGTACGATACCAGAATCTCGAATACGGATGGGATGCATCGTAATTGCCTATGGACACGAAATTTTCGGTACCGTGCTGCAACACGGCAAATTCAACCGCGGGATTGGAAGCGTAATCGTGTTGTCCGTCTTCCGTAACGAAAGCAAAATTCAGCAATAAAACCGGATTATTGGTATCGGGAACAAACGAGTAAATAATTTGCTGTGCCTTACAGCCAGAAGGACTATACAGTTCATCCCCCTTCATACCCATTTGAATTACAGTATCAACGAAAGTGCCGGAATGTATATCCGAATCCCACGCTTCTGCCAATACCGGTTTATTGTAATAACTAGTGCCTAATCGACCTCTAAAGCAATAGTCATCCTGAGGAGAAGAGGTAGGGTCGGTGCCTCTGACCACAAAACGGTGGGTAAAGTCATTCGGTGTCGTAATAGCTCCCATGTGCTCCGTAAAACTAAAAGTGGAAGAATAACTTCCCGAGACTTCGGCACTGGGCTTCACCCACGAGTTATTCCAACCTCCCGCAGGAGCCGTGGTTGGCAAATACATAAAACTGGTCGGAGACCCCTGCAATACACCATTCACCACTTCTTGCCCCATCAGCAAAGAGCAAGTCAGACAAAGACACATCATCAAAGCAAAATAACGTATTGTTCTCATATTTTACACTTTATATTTTTATTCATTTTATTCTTTTCTATTATAGACTCTTGATTTGTCAAAATGTTGCCTACGGTATCAACTTTTTTTTCTTTTTTAAAGAAAGAAACGATGGGAACCCGCTCCAAATCAATGGTATGGAAAGCTTTTTCGGTATGTTTGAACAAATCGGTTTGATTTCCGAAAAGGATGTAATAATCGCCAGGCAACTCATTGAGAGAATGAATCGTGGCATAAACGACCTTCAAATCAGGATTATTACCTTGCAGGAAACTGCAAAAGGCGGGATTTCCATTGGTATAAACCACAGGCGTATCCAAGACGAGCTGATAGAAACTCGAGTCTAATGCCTGAATTTCCAAAGAATCCATCGTTGCAAGCAAACTATCCTTGCGTTGCAGTTCCGTTTGGAGCAGGCTGTCCTTTTGGATCGTATAATATTCGGTAAACCATTTTTCGGTCACGACCGACGACTGGCTGTTCAATTCCAAGTCGTAACGTTCCGCGGCATTATGAATTCCCCCCGACACTTCATTGAAATAGCACAAGGTCAACGGACGATTAAGGATTATATGTCGCAGTGGTAGGCAGGTCAGGAACAATGCCAGGGCCACGATCACGGGATTGGTATATCGATCATCCACTTTTCGCAAGGTGGCCTCATAGCCCATAGCCGCCGCTATCACCACAAAAGGCATCAACATAAAGATAACCGAACAAACGATATCGGAGCCGACATACTTCGCGGAAAAGGCAGACAGCATATAAAAAAACGTGAATAAGACCACGAAAACGGTAAAGAGCGAAAACTCTTTCATAATCGTCCGGAAAAAGACGACACCCAATAGCAAGCCCAAAATAACCACAAAGGGAGTGGTAATAAAGATTGACCGAATCACATAATTGGCAGGCACGTCTTCAGAACTAATCATATTTCCATCGAAGAACTGGGGCAGTTGCTGGGAAGTGGACACGAACATCTGCAAGCTATTGTCACCATTTCTCAAATCGCTTAAAGAAAATCCGGGCGACAAGATGATATTCAGCAGCAGCACAGCCAAAGCCGTTGCCCCGATAATCATAATCAAAGTCACCAATGAAGCCAGATACCGCCTTGTAAAGATTTTTCTAATTGGATTTTTCACCAAGAAATACAAAATCGTAAAAAAGGAAAATAGGAAAATCAGCGAAAAACCGCTCAAGGAAGTAGTGGTTGCCACCAGCATTCCCACAAAAATCGCCAGCAACCGTTCCCATTTGACAATCGGGAAATCGTTGCAAAACCTCCATATTTGAATTAAGGTAAAGAAAAAGGCCAAGGCAAAAAGCGTATCATTGAAATTGCCCAAGGTATATCCTAAAAAACGTGGGGAACAGAACAAAAACAAGGAACAGAAAAAAGCACAGCGCCAACTGATCGTGCGGGCGCAAAACATTCCCACGATAAAAATCAGCATACAGCCAAACAAGGCCGAAAGACGATGCTTGATTCTAAAGACATTGCCAAAGCCAAAGTATTTACAGACAGAAACCACCAATATATCGGCCAATTGTCCCTTGGTGGCATACGGCTGCATCGTCTTATAGCTTTCGTCTCCGTCGTGGTAATGCCGATAAACGGCTTCCGAATACTCGTTTTGCTGCCATTCACGCGTCGAGACACCCACATTTCGACTTAAATAGGGCATCAGAAACAACAAGGCAAGCATCAAGAAGAAGAAACTGTACTTGAAACCGTCGTCCTTCGTCTTGACAGAAAAATTCAGGAATTCCTTTTTGATATCATAACGGACCTTACGTTGTCGAATGCGCACAAAGCGGAACTCCATCGGTTCTTCCTTGGAAATGTTGTGAGGATAAAACCAATGGAACAGGTCGGTAAAAAACGCGACCATTTTTTTCCACAAAAGCGACCAAGCACTACTCATCTGCCTTTCTTACAAACATCTCTTCTTTCACATCGTCATAATCCAAAATCACCTTGGAAGATTGGGGGAAGGTCTGCATCAAAATCTCTTCTGCCAGCACATCTTCCACGTTTTTCTGGATTGCCCGTTTCAAAGGACGAGCTCCGTAATTGGCATCCCAACCCTTATCTGCCAAGATGTTCTTGGCCTTATCACTTACTTCCACGTTCAGCCCCATCAATTCAACGCGTTTGAGGACCTTTGCCAATTCGATATCAATAATCTTGATAATATCCTTTTTCTCCAGATTATTGAAATAGATAATATCGTCAATACGGTTTAAAAATTCGGGAGCGAAATTCCGTTTCAGCGCATTTTCCAGGATTCCCTGCGACACCTTGTCTTTGGCGGCGTCGGTGGCAGAGGTAGAAAATCCGACACCTGTACCGAAATCCTTGAGTTCTCGCGAACCGATATTGGACGTCATAATAATGATCGTATTTCTAAAATCCACCTTACGGCCGATTCCGTCGGTCAACTGACCATCATCAAAAACCTGCAAGAGCACGTTGTAAATGTCGTGGTGGGCTTTTTCAATTTCATCCAGAAGAACGATGGAATACGGCTTTCTGCGGATTTTTTCCGTCAGTTGTCCGCCTTCTTCGTATCCCACGTATCCCGGAGGCGCGCCAATCAGTCTCGAAACCGTATGTTTCTCCATATATTCGCTCATATCTATACGAACGATGGAATCTTGCGAATCGAAGAGATATTCGGCCAAGATTTTAGCCAAATAGGTTTTTCCCACCCCGGTAGGTCCCAAGAAGATAAACGTACCGATAGGTTTGTTGGGATCCTTCAAGCCTGCACGATTTCTACGGATTGCCTTGGCGATCTTCACGATGGCATCATCCTGACCTATCACCTTTCCTTTCAACTCGTCGGACATCTTCATCAGGCGTTCGCCTTCGTTTTTGGCGATACGCTGCACCGGCACGCCCGTCATCATCGCGATCACCTCAGCCACGTTTTCCTCGGTAACGGTAGGACGTTCCAAGTCTTCCTTTGTTTCCCACTCTTTCTTCATCTGATTCAGACGTTCCTCGGCCTCTTTAATCTGGTCGCGATAACCGGCCGCCGCGTTATACTGCTGATTTTTCACGGCCTCGTCCTTCAATTGCTTGAACTGTTCGATTTCCTTTTCCTGACGAATCAAGTCCTCAGGAACACGAATGTTGAGCAAATGGACGCGCGAGCCTGCCTCGTCAAGCGCATCGATGGCCTTGTCGGGCAAACATCTGTCGGTAATGTATCGATTGGTCAGAGAAACGCAAGCCTGCAAGGCCTCGTCGGAATAGCGCACCAAGTGGTGGTCTTCGTACTTATCCTTGATATTATTCAAGATAACGACTGTCTCTTCGGGCGTGGTCGGTTCCAACATTATCTTTTGGAAACGGCGTTCCAAGGCCCCATCCTTTTCAATGTACTGACGGTATTCGTCGAGGGTAGTCGCTCCGATGCACTGGATTTCGCCACGGGCCAGTGCCGGTTTGAACATATTGGACGCGTCCAAACTGCCGGGAGAACCGCCCGCGCCGACCATTGTATGCAATTCGTCGATAAAGAGAATCACATTTCTGTTCTTTTCCAACTCATTCAAGATCGACTTGATTCGTTCCTCAAACTGACCACGATACTTGGTGCCGGCCACCAGCGAAGCCATATCGAGACTTACCACCCGTTTGTCGTGCAAGGTGCGGGAAACATTGCCTTGAACAATACGCAAGGCCAAACCTTCGGCAATCGCCGACTTACCCACGCCGGGTTCGCCAATCAGAACCGGGTTGTTCTTCTTGCGGCGACTTAAAATCTGGGTAATTCGTTCCAATTCCTTTTCACGCCCCACGATGGTATCCAGCTTGCCTTCGGCCGCATATTTGGTCAAATCCTTGCCAAAACTGTCCAACATCGGCGTGGCCGACGACTTATCGCCACGAGAAGGACGAGCAGCACCGCGACGGTCGTCGTCATCGTCATAATCGTCACCGCCGGCAGCCATAGGCGCATCGCCGCCTTGGCGTGAAGCGTTGCGGACCTCTGACGCCAACGAATCAAAAGTCATTCCCGCGCGTTTCAGGAGCATTTTCACCACACTGTTGGCCTCATTGCCGTTTTCGCGAAGGACAGCCAAAATAAAATGCTGCGCTTCCACCACTTCGCTACGAAAATCGCGAGCCAAGAGGAAAGAACGACGCAGGGTGTTTTCTGCCTGAATATTGAATTTGATATTTTCGTCAGGAGTATCGGTCTTATTTTCATTTTGATCGACCAATTCTTCCAAACGCGTACGCAAATTGACTGTGTTAATTTTAAATATATCAAACAACTGTTGAAGTTCCGAGAAATTGGGATATTTCAACAACGCTATTGTAATATGCTCAATGCCAACAGATTGCGATCTATAAGTCATCGCAATCTTCTTGGATTCATCCAAAGCATACTGCAATTCTTCCGAATACTTTACATCCATTGTATTAAATTTTTGCAAATCTACATATTTTTTTGGATTTATCGTCAGGTTATCGTATTAAAATTTTATTTTTGCATAAAAAAAAACGAGATGAAAACCACCTTACTGACCACGGCCTATCTTCCCCCAATTGAATATATTGAACAATGCTTGCGTAGCGACATTCAACTGGAAGTTTGTGAGCATTATATCAAGCAATCTTATAGAAATCGTGCACTCATTGCCACGGCCAACGGCATTCAGACGCTCACGGTTCCGGTGGTTCATTTCGCCAATAAGATGCCCATTTTAGATGTCAGAATCGACTATGCGATGCCTTGGCAACGGCAGCATTGGCGCAGCATCGACGCCGCTTACAGCGGCAGTCCCTACTTTATGTATTTTCAAGATTATATTCAACCTTTTTTCGAGAAAAAGTTTGAATTTCTTTTTGATTTCAACACCGAATTGACCACTACGATTCTCAAACTGATGGGTAAAGACTTTCAACCGACTCGAACCGATGAATTTATTTTAGACTATACCGACCAAGACGACGTCAACGACTTGCGCACCGCCATTCATCCCAAGTTACGCAACGATGCGCAATATCCTTTCAAGCATCAAGTTTATACACAGATTTTTGAAGATCGCATCGGATTCGTTCCGAATCTGTCCATTATAGACTATCTTTTTAATGAAGGGCAGCATTTACGGTAGTAGAGAGGTGGCGTGGTGAGTCTCTACTCACACCATCATCACCATTCCGCAAGCGACCGGAGGGAGCGCAGCGGAATCTCAAACCCAATTGTCAATTACTCATTACTCAGCGAGGTGGCTTCTCTCCGAGAAGCTTGGGATGCCCGAGCATTGCGTTACCCCACGTCACGGACTTCACTTCGTTCGTCCTGATGTGGAGTTATGAAGATACGTTCTCTCCGAGAACGTGAATGGATGCCCGAACAGTAGAGGCGCGGCGCGCCACGCCACGTCTCTACTATTCCCTCAACCCTTAACCCTCAACCCTACACGGCAACCACCCCGGCCTACGGCCACCCCTCCTTGAAAGGAGGGGAATCAAGCGGCGTCTTGCTCACCTTCTCATTCTACATTCTAAACCCTCAACCCTATACCCTTGATTTCCTCTTCTGTTAGACCGGTGATTTTACTAATCAAAGCAATGTCTATACCTTCAGACAGCATATTGCGAGCAATAAGTGTTTTGCTTTTGGCTTCGCCTTCTGCTCTGCCTTTCTCTATACCTTTCTCCATCCCGTCTTGGAACGCCTCATCACGAACCAGTTCCATGCCGCTCTGCACGTCGGCATATTCCCAAATGCTCTTCTTGTACTCGTCCTTTTCCATATCGCTGAATTTTTTGTAGTTGCAACGTCTGAACATCGTCTCGAAAAAGGAATTGCCG
>JAZLHE010000097.1:0-52407 GCA_045616665.1 Bacteroidales bacterium
TATCACCCGTTTTTTAGGTTTCACAGCACAAAAATAGGTGAAATTATCGAGAAATGCAAGTCGTTGCTAAGTTATTTATTAACAACGGCTTGTCATTTTTCAACAGGCAAAATTCAAGAATAATCTGCGGAATTAAGGTAAATCTAAATTCATTCCCCTTTTTCCTTAACCCTAATCCTTGAATCCCTGTACGATTTTTTTGGAAATTGACGTAGTTAGTCACAAATTTCTCCCATTTCAAATTCATAATTTAACTATTAATTGTTAATATATAAAGTTATAATTTTGTAACATACTGATATGGTTAGAAATAATTTTTTTGATGTTTCTGCAAATTGATAAACAATTTTTACTATCTTTGCGTCCGATTAAAAACGTTGACTATTACAATACTAAGTTGAGCAATGGAACCCATAGTGAATCCTATATTGAATCAAGATCCACATCATCTGTCGTGGGCAGAGCTGAAAGAATATATTTCGGCCATCTCGTCTCAGATGCATGAGACCGACAAGCGCATAGAAGCGTCAAGATTAGAAACTGACAAGCGTATGCAGGAAACCAGCAGGGAGGTGCGGGAAATGAAACGCACGTTCAGTGAGTCCTTGCGGAGAATGGAGAAGACCGACAAGAAGCTTAAGAACCTGAACGACCAGTTCGTCTCGCAGACGGGCCACATACTGGAAGGACTGACGCAGCGATCGGCGTTGCGTGCGTTGCAGAAGGCGGGGTTCAGGGTGGAACAGAGCTTCAAGGAAATGACCGGTTCGAACAGCGAACTTGGACTCAATATGGAAATAGACCTTCTTTACGTAGATACGACGGAAGCCATTGCGGTGGAGGTGAAGACGAACTGCACCAAGGCCAAGATCAATCACTTTCTGAAGCAGATGCGCAACTTCAAGCTGCTGTACACGCATTTTGCTGATTTGGAGGTCTATGCTGCGATTGCTGCACTGAACATTACAAAAGAGGCTGAAGCCTACGCTCGCGAGAAGGGGCTCATCGTCATCCACGTCAGCGACGATGTCTTCACCATCGACCCCATTGATAGGGCAAAACTGAAACGATTCTAAATCCCCGCACAAACTCGTTAGTCTGCGGTGTGGGAAAGAAAGTGTATGTGGCGGTTGCTGTGCGGCCTGTTGATGTGTAGCTGGCTGCATCAATGCAAGAAGGTGTCAAGAACCTGCGGCAGCGATGGAAGCGAGCACGAAGCGTGGGCGGCTGCCTTACGGCCGTTGGCGGAAAAGAGCGACTGGAAGGAGCTACTTTTTCGCCATCACGGGCGTGGCAGGTGCCAAGCGGAGTAAAGCGAACAGCGCGACGGCGACGTCAGGAGCCGGGCCGCCATATAAATCAATAAAATTAAGATTTTGACAGCGTTTCAGTTGATATTCTTCTTTTTTTCACTACATATTGAGTTTTTTTGTACTTTTGCAAGATGTATGCCAATTGCTGTGTGCGGCTTTCCATTGAAGGAAAATGAATGGCATTTTTTTGTTTGAAATTTTATGAAAGTAATTAAATATGAAGACTTTAAACAATATTGAATCACTCTTTCCGAAAAATTTTTCAGAAGAACAGAAAGCTAAAGCGAAGACCTTGTTTTTTAAGACGATGGCCATTCGTGCCCATCAGTTTTATGGCGGAAAAATCCAAACTGTTCCTTTGGCTCCGATTTATGGCTTTAATTGGTTCAACGTCTGGTACACACCAGGAGTTTCTGCCGTTTCCACAACCATTAGAGACGACAACGACCGTTCGTTTGAATTGAGTAATCGCAAGAATCTGGTGGCCGTGGTGAGTGACAGCACCCGTGTTTTGGGAGATGGCGACTGTACGCCTCCGGGCGGTTTGGGTGTGATGGAAGGCAAGGCGATGTTGATGAAGTATTTGGGTGGCGTGGATGCCATTGCCCTGTGTGTGGACAGTCGCGATGAAAATGGAGAACATCAGGCCGATAAGATTATCGAGTTCGTGAAGATGGTCCAACCTTCTTTCGGTGCCGTTAATTTGGAGGATATTTCCCAACCCAACTGTTTCAAGGTGCTGGACGAATTGCGTGAGAAATGCGACATTCCCGTTTGGCACGACGACGCCCAGGGAACGGCTTGCGTAACTTTGGCCGGCATCCTGAACGCACTGAAACTGACCGGGAAAAAGTTGTCTGAGATTAAAACGGTCTTGTACGGTTCGGGTTCTGCCAATACCTGTATCGCTCGCCTGATGATTAGCGACGGTGCCGACCCTAAGAAAATCATTATGTTCGACAGCAAGGAAGCCTTGCACGACCGTCGCGAACGCTATGGCAAGGATCCACGCTTTTATCGTCAGTGGGAATTGTGCCAGATTACCAATCCCGACCATATTACCGATGAAGAGGAGGCGTTCAAAGATGCCGACCTGGTGGTGGCCTTGTCCAAACCCGGTCCCGACACCATCAAACCGAAGTGGATTTCGTTGATGGCTGAAAAGGCCATCGTTTTTGCTTGCGCCAATCCCGTTCCCGAAATTTATCCGTATAAGGCCAAGGAAGCGGGTGCCTATATCGTGGCAACCGGGCGTGGCGATTTCCCCAACCAGGTGAACAATTCCGTTTGCTTCCCCGCCATCTTGAAGGGAACGTTGTTGGTCTCTGCCCGTAAAATTACGGATGCGATGGCGATTTGTGCCGCTCATTCCATTGCGGACTTCGCCGAAAAACGAGGCATTGACGTCGATAATATTATGCCTAATATGCTCGAGAGCGATTTGTTCCCGCAAGTGGCCGCCGATGTGGCTATGCAGGCCGTCAAGGACGGCGTGGCTATCAGGCAGATGTCTTGGAATGAAGTTTATCAAAAGGCGAAAAAAGATATCGACCAGGCCCATGCGATGAGCAATTTGCTGCAGCAAAACGGAATGATTCCCGAATTTCCAGAGGAAATTATCAAAGAAGTGGTTGAGGAAGTAATCAATAAAGTGAAATAATAGTGATTCTAATTTAAAAAAGTGCAAAAATGAAAAAAATCATTTTACTTTTAGTCGGTTTGGTAGTGCTGTTTACCGCGTGCAAACCCAAAAATCAAAATGTCTATACCATTAACGGCCATTTGGATGATGCGCAATTTGACGGAAAAATGGTGTATCTTTTCGATGGATATTCTTTGACCGTGATAGATTCGGCCCTGGTGGAAAATGGAACTTTCGTCTTTTCCGATACCGTTTCCAATCTGAGATTCGCTTTCTTGTTGACTTCTCAGGAAGAAACACCGTATTACTTAAGAGTCGTTTTGGAACCGGGCGATATTTATGCGGATATGATCACCGATTCTTTGTCGGGAACACCTTTGAATAATGAATTGTATCAATATGTGAATCAATATAATTACTATTCTCAAGAAATCCAAACCGCTTACGAACAGTATGCTGCCATTACCGATACGACGCAATTGGAAACCGCCAAAGCCCAATTTGACGAAAAATACGAAGGGATGATGACCGATTTCAATCATTTGGTATGTGATGCGTTTGAAAGAAATAAAACGAATATCTTAGGGGTGTTCTTTCTGATGCAGTGGAAGGAAAATTCGCAGGATTTGAGTCTTGCCAAAGCTCAAGAAATGTTGCAAAATGCTTCAACGGAAGTGCTTAACCATCCTGTTGTCTTACAGTTGATGGATGACTTGGAAATTTTGGAAAATACAAGTGCGGGACATCCTTTTGTCGATTTGGATCTGATTGAACACAGGTCTGGCAAAATGATGAAATTAAGTGATTTTATCAATGGAAAAATCGCTTTGATTGACTTTTGGGCGTCTTGGTGCAGACCTTGCCGCGAGTCGATCCCCGAAATAGCAAGATTGAATAAACTGTATGGCGATAAAATCGTGGTCATCAGCTTGAATGTTTCCGACCAATTGGAAAATCAGTCTAAAGTTATTGAAGATATGAATATGAATTGGCTTCAATTGGTCGATACGACCAACAATGCCATAACGACATACGCGGTTTCGGGTATTCCTCACGTGATGTTGATTGGGGCAGACGGAACCATTCTGGCACGTAACCTGGAAGGTGCGGATATGGAAGCTGCCGTAAAAAATGCGCTGCAAAAATAAAAGGAATTGTCCCTTTCCGTCTTGCATAGAGATTCCGCCTTCGCTACGCTTCGTCGGAATGACGACAAGTCTTTGGGCAAGAAATGGCGGCGACGGAAAACAACTGCGATATTGTTTGGACACGGTGTTGCCGCAAACATCTCGGCAAGATTAAACGGGATAATCCTGATAAGTAATAGTATTAACCTTAAAAATTTAAAATTATGATCAGTAAAAAAATGCAAGAGGCTATCAATGCCCAGATCAATGCTGAAATGTGGTCAGCTTATTTGTATTTGGCAATGTCAATGGATGCTACAGATAAAGGCATAAAAGGCGTTGCCCATTGGTTTCGCAAACAATATAACGAGGAAATGGAACACGCTTTCAAATTTGTTGCCTATTTGGAATCTCAAATGGCACGTGTTGAATTAAAACCTATTGAAAAATTCCAGACTTCTTGGAAAAACGTGGCCGAAATGTATGATCAGACTTTGGAACACGAGAAGAAAGTCACAGCTTTGATTCATAATTTATGTGACCTCGCAGCCAAGGAAAAAGATTATGCCACGGCAAACCTTTTGCAATGGTATGTAAATGAACAAGTGGAAGAAGAAGCTTCAGCTCAGGAAATCATTGATGCCCTCAAATGTATCGGAACCGACAAGGCCGCATTCTATATGTTTGATAAAGAATTGGCTGCAAGATAATCTTGGACAATCTTAGATTTTATACAAAAAAGACGTCTTTTCAGGCGTCTTTTTTTATATCGTTGAATTTTGTATCTTTGCCGAAAATTTAATATATGGATCCGCTGTTGGCTATTTCGATTTTGCCGGTTGTCATTCTTCTGATATACATTTATCGTAAGGATAAGAATGAACGAGAGCCGTTTGGTTTGCTGTTGAGAGCGTTTTTTCGAGGTGTTTTGGTGGCGGGTCTCATTATGCTGTTTGCTTTTGTAATGGCTTTGTCAGGCATTGAAGACCTTTTTGATTTTGAAGATTCAGCTCTAAAGCAAAGTTTCTTTCAGGCGGCGATTCCTGAAGAAGGCCTGAAATTTTTGTTTTTGTATGGATTGATATGGAAAAATGCCGAATTTAACGAGCATTTTGACGGCATTGTCTATGCTGTTTTTCTTTCTATGGGCTTTGCTTGTCTGGAAAACATCTTATACGTTTATACTCACGGTTTTTCCACGGGCGTGGCACGTGCGTTTTTGGCAGTTCCGGGGCATTTTCTCTTTGCCGTGATTATGGGCTATTATTTGTCAAAGGCACGTTTCTCGCTTTTCCATCAGCGCAGATTGCTGGCATTTGCGGTCATTTTTCCTATTCTTGCCCACGGTCTTTATGACACTTTTTGTTTCTTGATTGAAATGTACGGCGAATCAATGGGCTTGTCGGTTGTACTTACCTTGGCATTGTTGGTTTTTGATGTCGTCTTATGGTCAATCGGCTTAAAGAAGATCAATAGGTTTTGTCATTTTTGTGGACGAAAAATTTCCAAGGGACAGATGTATTGTCCTTATTGTCAGCATAGTGTCAATAAACAGAGCGTCTAAATAATTTGAGTAATAAAAAATCTTTATATGAAAAAAATATTCGTATTCTTGTTGATATTATTTTGTGGATTGATGGTAACATACGGTCAGTCTAAATCGTCACAAAAAAGAACTTCATCATCTCATACGGCAAAACCTGTGACCGCAAATGGATTGTCTCCAAAATCAACGGCTTTGTTGAGTGATTTGGTGCTATTGAATCGCCCATTAACCATCCAGGATGTCGATCTTATGAAAAAATACGGAATGGAGTTGATTGAGGGCTACTTGTGTGTGCCGGTAATTGCCACCTTGAAGGATTCGATTTCCGTTGACAGCTTGATAGACCGTAATTTTCCCGTTGAATTGCAAAATGGACAAAATGTGTTGGTCAACGTGCCTGTGATGTCATACGTTGATTTTGCACGGTGTGGCTTATTTGACTATGTCCAATTGAAATCGGAAGGAAACGTTGGTGAACAGAAAGGGCTATCTCAGGGGTTGTTGGACAATAAGGATTCTTTGTATAAACAAAAGGCTTATGAAGAAATGGTTGAGAGGCTGAAGTCCTATTACAATCCTGAAGAGGGTTTTTTTAGAAAAGTATATACGGATGGGGGAGGACCTCATTTTACGATTATGGATAATAAGGGAAACTTTAAGTTTGCCATTGGTGGAAATGTGCATTTTACGATGTTTTTGGATTTTTACGGTTCGGTGGACGGTAATGATTTTACGACAACCAATATTTTCGTTCCTACGGACAAGGCTTCTCATTTTGGCCTTACCGCAGGTTCCACGAAACTAAATTTTAAGGCAGAAGGGAAGGTTGGAAAACGGAATATGGTCGGATTTGTTGAAATGGGCGTATCCGCAGCCAATGGCGGGATTACGCTAAGACACGCATACGTGTCGTACGCAGGTTTTACCGTGGGACATACCTGGTCGCAGTTTATGGACTTGGCCGCTGGTGCCAGAACGGTCGATCTGGAAGGACCTAATACTCAGATAAGCATTCGACATCCGTTGATTGCCTATACTTTGCCCATTGGAAAGCACTGGCATTTGGCAGCATCCGCCGAGTTGCCTTCTTTGTCATACGTTTTTGCTGCCAATCAGCACGTGGTCGAAGAAGAATTTCAGGCTATTCCTGATTTTGTTATTCACGCTAAATATAAATCAGATAATTGGCATCTTCAAGCTGGTGCGATTTTCCGTGACTTGGCTTTTTATTATAACGATCCGGTAACAGGAAGTGGGGTTACGAAAAAGCGTTTTGGTTGGGGTACCGCTCTTAGCGGTTCGGTATTTGTGGCTAAAAAAGTAATGTTTTCGGGACAATTTGTCTTTGGACAGGGTATCGCCAGTTATATTCAAGATTTGGCCAATGCGAAGGTCGATTTGGTATTTATGCACAATACGGCAATTACAAATCCAAAAGAAAGTTACGATTTGAAAACCCCGATGATGTGTGGTTTTTATGCCGCTATGCAGGTGTTTTGGACTTCTCGTCTAAATTCCTCATTTATCTATGGATATACCAATTTGCTGCCAATTAAAGGTGTTGAGTATGGCTATTTGAGTGATGGAGGAACATTTACAAATTTTTTGTCTGAAACACATTATGCGGCAGTCAACCTGTTTTTTGATATTAATGCGGATCTGTCTATCGGAGCCGAATATCTTTTTGGAATGAAGAAGCTGCGCGGCTATAATGGAAATCCCAACCAACAGGGCATTGCCAACCGTATTGACTTTATGTTGAATTATTCATTTTAAGAATCACTGTTAACGTTTGGAATTTTTATTATTTTTGCCGAAAAAATGAATATATGCGAGGGGTTGTCATTAAATCTACGGGCAGTTGGTATGAGGTGATGCGCGAGGATGGTACGGTGTTGTCTTGCCGCTTGCGTGGTCAGTTCAGAATAAAGGGTATTAAGAACACCAATCCTGTCGTGGTAGGCGATTTTGTGCGATTTGATGTGGAAAACGACGGGTCGGGTTGGATTAAGGATATAGAACCCCGGAAGAATTATATCGATAGAAAATCAACGAAATTGTCAAAGATATCCCACCTGATTGCCGCTAATATTGACCGGGCGTTTTTGGTGGTGACGTTGAAGGAACCCCGCACCTCGTTGGGTTTTATTGACCGCTTCCTCTTATCGGCCGAAGGTTTTAGAATCCCCGTTTGCCTCGTTTTCAATAAGATGGATTTGTATAACGAGGCAGAATTGGCGGTGGTTGACGAACTGGCTTCATTATATGAAAACATCGGTTATCAAACTTTGCGGACTTCGACCTTCAATAACGAAGGTATAGAAACACTGAAGACGATGATGAATGGACAAACGGTGCTGTTCAGCGGTCATTCAGGCGTGGGGAAATCTGCCTTGATACACGCTATCTCGCCGGAAATGGACATAAAGATAGGGGAGATTTCGTATGTTCACAATAAAGGCAAGCACACGACCACTTTTGCCCAAATGTTCAAGGTTACTTCCGTAAACGGATTTATTATCGATACGCCCGGTATTAAGGAGTTTGGTTTGATTCAGTATTCGAAAGAAGAGATTCGGGATTATTTTCCTGAAATCAGACAATATAACAATTGTTGTCGTTTTGACAATTGCCTACACGTTCAAGAGCCTGGATGTGCCGTTTTAAAAGCAGTCGAAGAGGGCAAAATACCCTCTTCGCGCTATATGAATTATCTTGCCATTCTGCAAGATGACGACTTGAAAATCGCCGATTGGAAATTACGTTGATTTTAGTTGTTTTCTGCTTTGGTCGTAATCGTAATTTGTGAATTGTTGGGATCGTTGGTGATCATATTCACGGTATAGGTTTGTTTTCCTTTGTTACGTTTGCAGTTATAGGTGAGCTTAATGTCGGTGGATTCGCCTTTCTTGAGTATCATTTTGTCGCAGTTTACGGCAAGATTGCTGCTGGTAGATTCTAATTTGCGGATGATCAAATCACTTTTGCCATCATTTTTAATCGTTACGGTTTCTGTGGCAGAGGTGTTGGCTTTAACTTTGCCAAAATCAATGAAATTCTTGTTCAAAGTGGCGACGGGTGCTTTTTTAAGTTTGCCTTTGCTTAATTTAGAAAAATCTTCGGAGATTTTAACGGTATAATAAATTTCCTTTTTTTCGGAAATGGTATCGTTGGTCATAAAGGTAACCACGTCTTTCATCATACCGAAATCATTTCTCTTGTTGCCGTCATATTTTAAAACGATGATTCCTTCTTCGCCGGCATTGATACTTGGACCGAAACTTCTGTAGCTTTCGCTGATGAATTCGTTGCCGTTCAATCTGATTTGCACAGGTTTGTTCCAGAAGTTCTTAACAGTGAAAGTGTCTAAATGTTGTTCGCTGTTGAGAATGTCCAATTTGCAATTGTTGTCTTTGAAACGAACCATACCGTTGCCAGTGGTGTAGCCTTCCACTTCAAAAGGGGTTTTGGGGCGTGGGGTCACTTTGCCTTTAATGAAAATCATGTGAGGCGTGGGCTTTTCCACTTCCATTTCGGGTTCGTTGGTCGTCACTTTGATGTTTTTGTTGAAAGTGCCGGGACGATTGGCCGGGTTGTAGGTGGCATCAATAAAACCTTGTTGTCCGGGAGCAACGGCGGTTTTGGTGTAATTGGCAGCGGTACATCCGCAACCTGGGCGTACAGATTTCAAAATCAGGTCTTCCGTACCTACGTTGGTAAAGTTGAAGCGTGCTGTCACTTTGCCGTTTTCTTCGTGAATCTGGCCAAAGTCGTATGTCGTCTGGTCAAATTGAATTTTGGGTTGTGCAAAGGCCATTGTTGCCAATACAGCCGAAAATAATGTTAACAGAATCTTTTTCATTGTCGTGTTATTTTTTTATTGTTTTTCAATTTCTTAAATTGAATTTTTTTTCAAGCTTGCAAAAGTACAATTTTTTTTGCTAATTCGTCCAGATTTATTCCACCAAAATTGCCTGAAGACATCAATAAGTAGATATTTTTTTCTTTTTGATGAATTAAAAGTCTGTCTGTTAGCGTGTTAGAATCGTTGAAGATTTCAAGGTCGTTGCGGTTAAAAGCTTCAAAAATCATTTCGGATGTGATGGGTGGCAGTTTTTTGTGGGCGATGGCGTGCGGATCAAAGAAGACGATGCCTTCGTCGGCCTTGTCCATCGCACCTTTGTATTCTTTTAGAAATTCCTGGGTTAAGCTGCTGAACGTGTGCAGTTCCATACAGGCAATGAGCTTCCGGTCGGGGAATTGTTCCTTTACTGCGTCAACGGTGGCCTTCAGTTTGGAAGGAGAGTGTGCAAAATCCTTGAAAACGGAGCAGCGTTCGTTTTTATCAACCAATTCCAGACGTTTGGAAGCCCCTTTGAAAGTAGCGATGGCCTTGTAAAACTGTTCGTCGGAAACGCCTACGGCTTGGCAGGCGATGCGGGCGGCGTTGAGGTTGGTCAGGTTGTGCCGTCCGAAAATCTGCAATGGAATATCGCCGCAAGCAGTTTCCAAATAGCTGATTCCGTCTTGAATATGGTAAGGATGGGCGCTATACGGGAATTTCTGCGTGTTGGTGATTTTTTTGCTCATTTCGCTTAAAACCTTGTCATCGTCGCAGAAAATGAAGCGGCCGTCGGCAGGAATCATATTGGCAAAAATCTCGAATTGCTTGACGTAGATGTCGAAAGTGGGAAACACGTTGATGTGGTCCCAGGCAATGCCGCTGATAATTCCGACATTGGGTTTGTAGAGATGGAATTTGGGACGGCGGTCGATGGGGGAGGTGAGATATTCGTCACCTTCGATGACCATAATCTTTGCGGTTTCGCTCAATTTGACCATTACTTCAAAACCGGCCAATTGCGCTCCGACCATATAGTCGCATTCGATGCCGTTTTGCTGCAGCACGTGGATAATCATCGAAGTGATGGTGGTTTTGCCGTGGCTTCCGCCAATGACAATCCGGCATTTGTCCTTGCTTTGTTCGTATAGAAATTCGGGATAGGAATAGATCTTGATTCCCAATTCCTTGGCTTTCAACAGTTCGGGATTGTCTTCGCGGGCGTGCATTCCCAAAATGATGGCATCTACGCTTTGGTCAATCTTGTCGGGATCCCAGCCGATGCCTTCCGTCAGGATGCCGTATTTCTGCAGCCTTCCCTTGGCGGGTTCGAAAATCTCGTCGTCCGAACCGGTGACTTCATAGCCCTTGAGTTTCAAGGCAATGGCCAAATTATGCATGGCACTTCCGCCGATGGCAATAAAATGTATTTTCATTTTTTATTCTATTGATAAAATTTTCTATAATTCAATACTGTCTCTGAAATGAGGAACGGTGGTGTTTTCAAAACCGGCGTCGTTGAGGTGGGCTTCGTAACGGTTGCGCACATCGGCTTCGCCGTGGACGATGAAAATGTTTTTGACTTTCTTTTTGTTTTGGCAAGAAAGATATTGGATCAGTTCGTTGTAGTCGGCGTGGCCGGAAAATGCTTCGATGGAAGCAAGGGCGGCCTTGACTTTGTACTTGACCCCGAAGATGGAAACGATTTTCTCGCCGCCCATAATTCTCGCACCCAAAGTGGTTGGAGAACAGTAACCGACACTTAAAATCGTGGTGCGGGGATTTTCGATATTGTTGGCCAGGTGGTGCTTGATACGGCCGGCTTCCATCATCCCCGAAGCGGATATGATAATGCAGGGACGGTTGTAGGTGTTGAGTTTCTTGGAGTCGTCGGTGGTGCGCACATAATGCAGTTTTTCAAAACCGAAGGGGTCGGCAGAACTTTCCATAAACTCGCGCATTTCCTCGTTAAAGCATTCTTTATGAAGGCGATATATGTTGGTGGCGGAAACGGCCAGCGGACTGTCCACGAAGATTTCCACATCTGGCAGCACCTGGGCCAACTTCAGGCGGTGAAGCGCATACACGATTTCCTGGGTGCGGCCAATGGCGAACGAAGGAATCAGCAGTTTGCCTTTGCGTTGGGCACACGCGTCTTTGACAATGAGTGCCAAATCCTGTTCGGCGGTGTCCAAAGTGGTGTGGAGCCGATCGCCGTAAGTTGATTCGGTGATGATATAGTCGGCTTGTGGGAAGGGCTTGGGGTCGGGAAGAATGCGTTTGTCAAAACGACCGATGTCGCCGGTGTAGCAGAGCGTTTTCTTTTTTCTCTTTTCTGTAAAAGTGATATAGACGGCGCTGCTGCCCAGCATGTGGCCCGTGTCGATGAATTTCACCTTGAAGTCGTTTTCAACGGCAAACTCGTGGTCGTAGGGAAAACTGACAAAATGGGACATACTGTTGGCGGCGTCTGCCATCGTATAGATGGGTTCAACGGGCGGCAGGCCTTGTTTGGCGCGCTTTTTGTTGAACTGAATGGTATCGCTTTCTTGTATATGTCCCGAATCGGGAAGCATAATGGAGCACAGGTCTCTGGTGGCGTGCGTGCAGAAAACCGTACCCTTGAAACCCAATTTGCAGATGTAGGGAATCAAACCCGAATGGTCGATATGGGCGTGAGACAGAAGCAGGTAATCAATTTCCGACGGATCGAAGCCGAGGTCGCGGTTCATACTGTCCGTCTCCAGACCCTTACCTTGATACATCCCGCAGTCTAAGAGAATTTTGGTTCCTTTGTGTGTGGTAATCAGAAATTTACTGCCGGTAACTTCTTCGGTGGCGCCTAAAAAATCTATTTTCATATATTTGTTTTTATTTTTTCTGTTGCAAAGATAGTAAATTTTGTGGAGTATATAGATGTTGGGAGTGAAAAAATGGATTTTTTTGATATTTTTGATTTTCAGGGCGGTCCGGCTCCTTACGTCGCCGTCGCGCTTTCCATGGGTTCCGTGCTCGCTGCGCTCGCACCGCCTTCGGCGCCATTCCAATCGCTACCGCAAGTCTTTGGTGCCGTCTTGTAGATGCGCGGTGCTTCGCATCTCTGCAAGCCACACAATTCGCACGAAAACTGATTTTAGACCGAAAATGCGATTTTTTCCACGATTTTTGTCAATTATATCGAATTTTTGTTTACTTTTGCTCACGTAATTGCCCGTAAAAGGCAATTGAAAAATGATAAAAATAGAAATAAAAAACACATAAATTATAGGAAAAAAGTAAAGTAAACATATTATTAATCATAGCGTTTGCTATTTTTTGTTTATGCTTAATTATCTATATTTCAGGATGTTATTTGAGTAGCAAATAATCAAAGTAACAAAACGGTAACAGTTTTTGACATAAAAATTGAGTAACAAGAATAAGAAAAGCCACCTGCAAAATGGCTTTTTTGTTATTTGTTTCCGAAGGAAACGGAAAAAAAAGAAACCGCCCTTTTGAGGCGGTTCTTGCAAGAAGAACAGAAAATCGCAACGCACGATTAGATTACGGTGTTTTGTCCCAAGTAGAGCGAAGTGGCAACCGATGTGCCGTCAGCAGAGACAAAGCCCAAGCCCAAGTAAATCTCAACAGTGTCGCCATTCCAATCGGCTGGGAAATTTAGTTCGGCGGACTGGTCGACACGGGTGGCGGCTGCGGTGCTGAATACTGCTTCGCCCTTGTCGGTGTTGAATGCCAATGGCATTGCAACATCGGTGGGTTGGGCATCGCCTTGACCGCTGTTGTCGTTCCAGGTGATGGTGGCTCTGCCAGCACTCATGCTAACATTGGGTGAGGATGGTTGCGTGAGGCTTCCACGCGACACAAGCACCCGCGAGAAATCGAGGGCATAGTTCGGGAATGCACCGCTGACAGCGTTCTTCACGATGTAAGACATTGCGGCGTTGAAAGCCGTCTGTTTGTTGGCGTAGGTCTTGTAACCTGTGCGGACATAGGCGGTGATGGGTTTCAGAAAATCGAGCGTAAGCGCGAATTTGCTGCGTTCTTCCACCTATCCTTCGGTGCGAGGGTTGCGGACACTCTGGGCACGGCCACGCATGTAACTGATGCCCTTCCAACTTGACCCGATGACGGTTCCGACCTTGCCGGAAAAGTAATCTCAGTTTTTGCCATAAGGGGCTTGTTGCTCGGCGGCGATATTTATTCTTTCAGTACTTATCCCATAGCTTTTTGAATAAAGTTTTCGTGCTTTTTCCAAATACTCCACAAAGTCATTTATCGTATAAGGACGTATCTCTTTTGTGCCATTTGATTGATAACTGACAAACTGGATTTGTCGCAGGCTGTCGCTGAAAATCGAGGGTGCAACAAATACGCATTGTGCGTTTCGCTCTTTTTGAAAATCGGTCAAATGCCGCTCTATCGGCCATATTTCCATCATTGTCTGTTGTCGGCCAGTTGCCATTGTCACCTCAACCAAGACCCCGTTTTGTTGCTCGTAGCATTCAATGTCGCCTTTATTTCCGCCAGCTGTTGATGTTGGTAAACCCTCATCGTCACAACTATAGTTAGGTAGAACACGAACATTGGGAATACGTGATTTTATCGCTAAAGCAGTCAAAAATTCCAATCGGGTTGGTGCGGCAATCAGTTTCAAAACCGAATCTTTACTTATTCCATTGGATGCTAAAATGCCGAGTTCTTTTTTGATGGATTCCCATTTATATTGCGATAACCAATTGATTAGTAACTTTTCTGCATTGGTTGCCGTTACGGGTTTGCTTTTTATTTGGATTAGATTTCTGTCAAGTTTGGCAATATGCCAGAAATAGGCTGTTTCACTTGTGAAATGCTGATAGTTGGAATAATGTTTCAGCACATATTCCACTTTTTCTAATTCGTTTTTGTTAATGTCAACAAACCTCCCCGCTCCACGTAATGAAATCAAGCCTGTAATACGCATTTTTCTGATAAATTCATCGGGATAGTCAATAATAACAGATTTCGGGTCAAACTTTTTATAATTGCCTTCCATTATCTCGTTGATGCAGATGTCAATAATAACCTCGTCACTTGGATTGTAGCCGAAATCATTTCTTAGTTTGACGATTCTATCACAAAGTGATTTTGCGTTGTTGTTTTTCCAAAAAATCAGCAGTGGCAATTCCCTGCGAGAAATGCCTGCTCCATTCTGTTTGGGGTCAGCGTTAAGCAATTTGATTGTTTGCAAAAGAAGAATCAACGGAATATTGTCATTCAGCACACGAACGAACGGATTCTTGCGCTGTGATTTTGCCATGGCCTGCAAAAACACCTGCTCTTCGTATTTGGGATTGACAACTTCGCACATTATTTCATCTCCGCTTACATTCACGTCAAGTGATTTCAGCAAATGTACGCCCAATTCAGAAATCATAATCTTCTGTTGTGGCGTAAAATAGGCAAGTCCCAACTCTTTTATCAAATCGTATATTGTAGCAAACCTTGACGGAAATCCTTTTGCGAATCCAGCCTCTTTGTGTTGTTGAGGATTGTTATGAAGCATATATTTCACTTCTTCATCTGTCAAGAGATACTCACTAAAAACACCGTTAGACGTTGTTGACCATTTAAGTTTTATTGCTTCACTTTGTTTCATCGGGCGATACAGACCATAGCGGATAGTTTCGCCTACTATTTTTGTCGCCAAATCATCGTCCAATATTTGACCTTTGAATTTCGCAAGGATGAACAACATGTATTTCAAGCGTTCGGGATTGCGCATTGTTGTTGTGTAAAGCAATGGTTTGTATTCTGCTTTTGCCATGTTGTCAATAATTTGTAACTAAAACTTCCGTGAATACCTTGTTCGTATTGTCATGGTAACTGATATAGTTACTCTTAATAGGGTGTGAATTATAGTGTTGTGACCAATCAAGAAAAATTTGATTAACTTTGCCTTTATAATGTGTCACATTTGAAATAGCGAACCGAATATCATTGTCGTTCAGTTGATTGAGAAGATTCAAAAGACTTTTTTCTGTTGTCTCGTTCCAGTACTTATTGTATTCGCTGAAAGTTATAAGATATGGCGGGTCGAGATAAACCAAATCGTCCCGATTCAATTCTATTTGATTGATAAAATCTTCAAAATCAAGGTTAAACCATCGTGGATTTTTGCGTTTTGTCAAGTGGAAATAATCATTCAATGCCTTGATTGTGTTTTGATTTAAATCAACGTTTCCAACAGGTAAGTTGAAATCTCCCGACTTGTTGAATCTGACCATTCTGTTAAAGCCATAAATCAAAAGCATATAAAGCATAAAAACACTTCTGCTTTGCGACTGGTTATAATCGGAACGCATTTGTTCGTAACCCGATTTGTTGAATCGTGCATAATAAGTTTTGACAAATTGCCGCTTCAATTCTTCGGGGACTATATCGTTTTTATATGAACACGACAGACCATAATGCGACACTACTTCGTCAACTCTTTTGTAAAAATCTTTGGACTTGTCAGCGTATTCGCAAAGCATTTTGTGAATGGCAATTATGTTTGTATCGATATCATTGAGGAAAAACTCCTCGGCATTGACATTCATAAAAACACTTCCGCCACCAACAAACGGTTCTACAAAACAATGTATTCCTGTTGGGAAATACCGTTTTATCTCGTTTATTATCTTATACTTGTCGCCAACGTAGAACAATGGCGAACGGACTGCATTATTTTTCATTGACTTTGGTTATAAAAAGTAATTCCTTATGATTGTCAAAGTTGGTTTTGCCCGCATTGAAAAATGGGTGCGAATGTTCAAAAACCTTTGTTTCCCCTCGCTTTGAAAGGATTTCTTCGATTTGTTCAAGAGTGATTTTGTTTCGCGATGAACTGCTTTTTGAATGGTAAGTGTTGTTGTAAGAAACTGCTATATACTTGGTTTTCAAATGCAATATCAAATCTTCAAATGCTTGAGATGCACGTGAAGAACAATACGCACTCATATTCTCTTCTATTGGTTTCATTGCCGAACCACTTAACGAGGGTTTATCCCACTTTACAAGATTTTCATAGAGATGATAAAACCTACTGTACTGTCTTGAGTTATATGGTGGGTCGATGTAAAAAACATCAGCGTTAATGTTTCTGACTAATTGATTGGAATCCTCTCGATAGATTTCGACATTGGTATATAATTTGTAATCTATCAGATTTAGTATTAATGTTTTAGGTACAATTTCTTTCTTTATATAAGCCTCGTAATGACCTAATGTGTTTGCGATTTTGTCTATGCTGTAGATTAGTGATGCTAGCAAAATACAGAATTCCTTTTCGGTAAAAGAATCTCGCTTTTCTTCAATTAAATCCCGGATATACCCAATTTTTTTAGATGTCTGCCAATCAAAGAATTTATTGCCGTAATTGATAGAGAAATAATTGTCGTCCAACTTGTCAGAGTCAAGATTGTTGGATACTTCTATGAACTTTAACAAATTTTCTTCATTTACTTCTCCTAATCCATAAAAAGCTTTGTAAATGACATTGTTAGAAAAAAGAAAGTCGTTGATTAAGACTTTGTTGTATTTTTGAATCGCCAAATCAGAAATGATTGCTGTTCCGGCAAAAATGTCGCAGAAACTATGAATGTCGGTAGTTTCTGCCTCTATTGTCTGCATAATCCAATCGGCAAGTTTCGCTTTGCAGCCTATATACCGCCTCTTGCCTATGGAAAATCTCTGTAATTTATCCATCTGCGCTATTGTTTATGGCGTTTGGCTTATCAATTCAGACTTGCGGGCACTTCGCTTGGGCATAAATGAAGCGTGGACTTTGACTATCCACGCTTCAAGGCCCTAGGAACTGCCCGCAAAAGTTGATAAGTCGCCGTCCACGCAAAGCGCAGACGTTCGCAGACTTATTCTCAACTTTTGCATTTCAAAATTTCCTAGGTTTTGAAGCAGTGCTGAATAAATTGCAAACGCAATGATTAACTATATGTTATTTTACTTTATTTCAATATCTTATCTTGTTTAATTATACAATTATTTATGTTCAATTTTTCTACGTTCAATTTCACTTCTTAGTTGTTCCAAACCATCGTTCACAAAAGGCAGCATCTGTTCCGCCAAACGGAACATCTGGGTTGAAAACAAGGTCGGGAAGCCGTTTTCTTCAACATAGTTTTTCTTGGCATTGGCAATGTTCTGCTCAATGTTGAAAATAGCCTTTGTAGGTTTTAGTCCACCCTTTATTTGAATGTTTGCCCAAGTTTTGAAGGAAGAACTTATCTCCAATTTGTTTTGTGGGATTATAAAATCCGTTGGACGGTTGCTCTTTTCTGCGTAATACAGCCAAACTTCAAAGCAAGAATTACTGACAATCAGTTCAATATTGCTCGCATTGCATTTTTGTTGCATTTCTGGCAAAAATTGTTCAAAATGGTCAACATCGGTAAGAAGAAAGTAGTGGTCTGTGTTTTCGTTGCTTGCTGACTCTTGATATTCCTTTGTTTTCTCCGTTGCAAATCTGACAATCGAGGGCTTGCCTCCACCATCAAAGTTAGGTTCAGCATGGAATGCTATTTTTACGAATGGGAACAAAACTGAATTTCGGTCAATCAAACGAAAATAGTCTTTTTCTCTTTCTGTACCGCCGGAATAAATGACGAACAACGCTTGGGGAATCTTAAATGCTTCGGGTTTTGTATATCTTGAATTTGGCACAGACACAGACACACTCTCCACAATGTTGAATGTTGCGACATCGCTTTTTGTCACAACACTCTCCTGTGGTTCAATTTCGGGGTTGCCTTTCTGATAGTGTCTGTCTGTTGCCATTATTCAATGTTTGATATTTGTGGTATACCACCATAACGCCCTTCCTCGTAGCCTTTCCGAATGTTCATCGTGTTGTGAATCTTGTAATCGTTGAATGAAGTCATCACTGAATTGCCATTTTCCTTTTCAACCTTCCACAACTCGTCAGGACGAACCAGTTCCTGCTGGTCTTGCAGCAAGGTGAGATGTGTGGTGCATATCAATTGCCCTTTCGATTCACTATTGAAAAAGTATTTCAATAGTCTATAAATGAGCATCGGATGCATGCTGTTTTCTATTTCATCAACAACAATCACATTGCCTTTGCTTGCATCGTAAAGGGCAGGAATCAGCGTCAGCAGTCTAACCGTTCCGTCTGACTGTGTTGTAATGTCCATTTTCTTTTTGTAACCATTGATACCAAATTGCTCGAACATAAATTCCTGAACAATTTGTTCACCATTTTTCATCGTTATATTGAAGTTGTTACGGTTGTTTGAAAATGCCGATACACCCGAATGGTCTGTTATCGATGTTCGTTGAAGAATTTGCTGAAGTTCGTTCTTGTTCTTTTTGTCCGACATCCACTTGTCAATGGGTGTTTCATTCACCTTAAGCGACTCTGTAATATTCAAGTTTGACAAAAGTTTGTTGGCAAAATCAAGCAACTGCTTGTTCTTCGACATCATATCTATCAAAAAAGGCGTTTGAGTATTGATAGTCACAATTTTCAACTCATTCCTAAACCAATTATATACTTTTGACAGATTATCATCGTTTATGACTGGATATTGTTTGTTCAGACAAATAATGGAAGAATTCTGATTTTTCTTCAACAGTTGCTCTGAAAGCTTACTGTCTGTTGATGGTGAAACGTTGTAGCCTTTTCTATCAAATATTGTCTCATCATCTTTTTCTCCAATTCCAGACAAGCGCAGGTATTCGTTGATTGTATTCTTTTGAGAATGTTGAATTTCAACACCATAAATATAGTATTTCTCATTGGTGAAGAATTCTATTTCAATTTTTATAGGTTCTTTGTTTGTTTTGACTAACTGAAAGAAGAAGTCTTTTAAGTCAATCTTATCAAGAAAGTTACCATCAATCACAAATGATTTCAGGAACTGCAAGACTTTTACGAAGTTTGACTTCCCAGCTCCGTTGGCTCCATATATCAGAGTATGTTTCAAAAGGGGAATTTGCCCAGTCTCATTTATGTGATTGAGGAATATTTCTCGTTTTGGATTCGGAAACATATCAAAATCCGACCGTCTATAAAACGACAAAATGTTTTGAAATGAAACTCTTAGCAACATGACATTATATATTTGAAATCATCGGCAAAAATACAACTTTTTTCTTTATGTTACGTGAAAAAATCACGTAAAAATTTCACATCAACCAAAACAGAAAACAAAACACAATGCGCAATTACCATATATTCAATGCAATACAGCTTTGCAAAACTGCTATTCAAATTCTTCAGGGGTGGGTGGTCGGGGGCTGTGAGTGGGCAAAGCGATACTGGTGCTGGACGATGTTCACGCCTTCCTTGAAATGGGCATTGAAATGATACACAAAACGATAGGGCAGGTTCATCCAGTCATCGACCGGGATTTCTCCGTCCATTTTTTGAAGCTGCTGTCGCGAAATTTCCAACCATTGACCTTTGGTGTAATAATTGCTGTCGCATACGTGTGCCACATCAAAATGGAGGTTTTCTTGATTGACTTGTACGCTAAAATCGTGAATGTAAGGATGTTCTGTGAAACTCATCGCATCATCGATGGATTTGATCATTTGAGGGTAGGGCGGATTGGCCTCGAAGCCCACCAGGATGTCTTTATCCTTTCCCGGATTGAAGAACTCGTAATACACGGTAACCAGATATTCGTTGCCAAGTTGCTGTATGGTAAGTACTTCCTTTTGCACGCGGATGTCGGTTTCGGTGATGGGGATCAGCTGGTTGCCCTGGGCGTAATAAACCCCGTCGTTGGCCTCGGCATTCAAGAAAATGAGCGAAATGCACATGATGATGATGATATAAAGGAACTTTTTCATTTCAATAAATTTTAGGCAACTATATATATGTTGGCACAAAGTTATATTTTACACGTATAATTTTTAGAACAATATTCTTGTTGTTTTATAATACAATAGATTGACATTATAAGACACATTGGAATGATGTGTGAGTGCCAATACACAAACTTCATTCTTTATTGTTTTGGGAAATTTATCAAAAACAACTTGCAATGTTTCTTGATAGATTAGTTTTGATTCTGAAACTTGCAACTTTGCAGTGCTTAATATGTTGTTCTCCTGCAATAGTGAATAATCATCCCATAAAAAAACCGCATAAACATTATCATTGATTTGCGATGCAAAGTAATAATTGCCACTATCAAAATACACAACAAACTCTTGTTGTTCAATTATTATATCATATGAATCAACAATGGATGAAGAAATATAATGTATAAATTTCATTTGCGCACTATTTATTATTAATAATTGAGTTGCAAAAATAGATCAATTATTAAAAAACCCGTTGGCGGAATTAATTTAAGTAAAAATTGTTGATAAATAAATGAATAAGAAGTTGTACAATTTATTGGAATTTAATATTTTAGCGGTTGAAAAGACTGTCAAAATATTAATTTCAATCATGTACAACTTCGCTGCAAAATTCGCAAAAATTCTTGAAACCTGCAAAAAATTCTCAACCAATTTGGTCAATGATTTCGGAAACGCACCACGCAGGGGCGTGATTCCGAAATTCTCAGACCTTGAGGTCATTGCCCTGTCCATGACAGCGGAATCAGAAAGCATAGATAGTGAGAATCGTCTCTTTGAATTGCTAAAATCCTGTAAATCAGATTTTCCGAGTCTCATATCTCGGCGGCAGTACAATGACAGGAGGAAAATCACAAGCGGCTTGTGCGAGCAAATCCGCAAGCGTATTGCGAACTTCAAGACTTTTGCGAAAGCGAGAAAAAGAGTTGAGACAAACTTCTCCCAACTAACTGATCAATATATGGTTGTGAGAAATTATGCAAAACAGACTGATGGCCTGTTTGCCCGTATTGTCGGCAAAATCAGTGCGCAGACCATCGCTCAATACTTCAATTATATCAATAACAAACCGATTGGAAGAGTTAAATACGCACTGATTTAATTCCGCCAACGGGTTATAAGATATAAATTAATAAGGCAACACTGAAAGAACTTTACACCACCCTCAAGTCGCTGCGCGACACACATATTCCCAATGGCTCGCCAACTACCAAAGCAACGGCAACTTGCCCACCGAGGCGGAATTGAAGGAGACGTTGGGAGAATGAACGGGAAACTCTCTTTAGATGACAGGTTGCAGAAGTCGGCGACCACGCAAAGGAAATTTTTTGCGAAAAATATGAATTCGCAAAAATATTTTACCCTTTATATTTTTCGGTGAACGATATTTTTTCTATCTTTGCCGAAAAATAAAACGGCATAATCTATGGCTACGATTATTGGGCGACATAAGGAAATTGCGGAGCTGACCGAAGTATATAAAAGCGATAAGGCAGAACTGGTAGCAGTGTATGGGCGATGAAGAGTAGGTAAAACCTTCCTTGTTGATCAGGCACTGAAAGGGAAAATAACGTTCAGACATGCAGGACTTTCCCCAGTTGATGACCCCAGAACATAGACAAACTATTTTTCCCAGAGCACCCCAAGCTGAGGGACGAGTATGACCGTCTGTTCAATTCGGTGTTTTCCAATCCTGATGAGATGAAAGCCATTGTGGAGTTCTTGGGGAAGCGACATTCAGGATATATGAGGAGGGATATTCTCGAGCATCTTGGCATTGATGACAGTGGCAGCTTCTCTGACAAACTGAAAGCACTCAAGGCAAGTGACTTCATCATGGAATACGTTCCGTTTGGCGAAAGTAAACGCAATGTCCACTACAAGTTGGTTGATCCGTTCTGCTATTTCTATCAGAAGTTCGTTCGTGACCAGCATAACATGGAAACGGATTTCTGGACAAGGAATCATTGTTCGCAAAGTGTTGTCAGCTGGCGAGGTGTTGCCTTTGAGGAGGTTTGTTTCAATCACATTATGCAGATTAAGCGCGCATTGGGCATTATGGGTGTGTCATCAACCCAATCTGTCTGGAGACTGCGTGGCGATGGGAATGTTGAAGGCACACAAATTGACCTGCTCATCGAAAGAAACGACAACATTATGAATATGTGCGAGATGAAGTTCTACAGTGAGAAGTTTGCTGTTGATAAAGCCTATCATGCGAAATTGGCGCACAGGCAGAACGTCTTGCTGGAATATGTGGATAGACGTACAGCCATCCACACGACTCTAGTTACCACATACGGATTGGAATACAACGAATACAGCAGTGACTTTACGAATGTTGTAACATTGGACCAATTATTTACATAAATCATACTGTCAAAACGATATTTTGGCAATAAGAAGCTTTATACTAAAACTCCAGAAACAAAAAAGCTAATGTATTACCTCTCAAAAAAAGGGATAATAACTATGAAACTGCAAAAAGAAGATAAACGACAAACATACGGTCTTCTTTACCGAATATACTTTCCATCACGAAATACGGAAAGGGGTAAGAGAAGAAATCAAAAATCATTATAATACAAATATTTACAATAAACACCGAGCTTATGAAACTTGACCTATAGAACCACTATGTCTCTTTTTCAGCCCGCATTTTGACCTATACGCCTAAAATTTGCCGATGTCCATTTCGTTTGGAAATTGTCAACGTCCGTTGTTAAATATAAACCATGCATTTTCTTTCATCTTGAATTTTTTCGTTCCCAAATAAGTTTCGTCGTTTGCCAAGTTAATCTCGTCATTGTCGATGGCGAAAAATATCAAGGGCGGAGTGGCGTGGAAGGCGGCTTGTGAATGGCTGTAAGCCAATGGCCCAATCGGGTGGCATTTATCCCGACTTTGTCTTCGGATTGCATTTCTAACAGGAGGAAGTGGCAGAAAAATTGCTTTGCATAAAAAAAACGAGAACCATCCCAGCGTGGCAAACTGCCCGAATTTAGAAGCGTGAAACGTCAGAATCAAAAAAAATCAGAAAAAAATGAAAAAGTGTTTGGCGTATCAATATTTTTTGTATTTTTGCACCCGCATTTAGCAATGATGGGGCGTTAGCTCAGTTGGCTAGAGCGTTTGACTGGCAGTCAAGAGGTCGTGAGTTCGATTCTCATACGCTCCACTCTGAAAATCAAGCACTTACATGTTTTTTTGTAAGTGCTTTTTTTATTTCAGTGACATCTTGGTGCAATTCCCAACAATGGACCGATCGCACCTGGCACGACATTTTCGTCAAGCGCTTCCTTAAACTTATGGACTGGTTATTTCAAATTCCATCTCAAATTCCTCCAACTCGACAAACCATTCAGGAGGATAATCACAAAATATGTCAATGACTTGAAAAAATCCGCTATTAATGAAGTAAATTATGATGAATGGATGAAAAAAAATTGTATCTTTGCTGCCACTTTATTTTGAATAATTATCATTTAATAATAACCATTTAAATTTTAAAACTATGGCTTTCAATTTAAGAAACAGAAATTTCCTGAAATTATTAGACTTTACTCCAGAAGAAATCAGATTCTTCCTCAAACTGGCTGCCGACCTTAAGGCCGCTAAATATGCCGGTACCGAACAACCTCGCTTGACCGGTAAGAATATCGCCTTGATTTTCGAAAAGACTTCAACCCGTACCCGTTGCGCTTTTGAAGTGGCTGCCAAGGATCAAGGCGCTCACGTTACTTACCTCGGACCAACCGGTTCTCAAATCGGTATCAAGGAATCTATGAAAGACACCGCCCGCGTTCTCGGTCGTATGTTCGACGGTATCGAATATCGTGGCTTCGGTCAGGATATCGTGGAAGAACTCGGTAAATACGCAGGCGTTCCCGTATGGAACGGCTTGACCAACGAATTCCACCCAACCCAGATTTTGGCCGACTTCCTCACAATGCAGGAACACATCGACAAACCTCTCAACAAGGTTACCTTCGCTTATTGCGGCGACGCTCGCTTCAATATGGGCAACTCTTTGATGGTCGGCGGCGCAAAGATGGGTATGGACGTGCGTATCGTGGCTCCTAAAAAACTTCAACCCAACAAGGAATTGATCGACACCTGCAAGAAAATCGCCAAGGAAACCGGCGCTACCGTTACCGTTACCGACGACGTGAAGAAGGGTGTGAAAGGTTGCGACTTCATCTATACCGACGTTTGGGTGTCTATGGGCGAACCTGTTGAAGTATGGAAAGAAAGAATCGATATGCTGATGCCTTACCAGGTGAACAAACAAATGATGGAAATGACCGGCAATCCAAACTGCAAGTTTATGCACTGCCTGCCAGCTTATCACAACCTCGAAACCAAGGTGGGCCGCGACGTTCACGAACAATTCGGCTTGGACGGTATCGAAGTGACAGAAGAAGTTTTCGAATCCAAGAACAGTATCGTTTTCGACGAGGCTGAAAACCGTATGCACACGATCAAGGCCGTGATGGTGGCTACTTTGGGTGACTAATCACTTTATCATTATATGAAGAAACTTTTTATATTGCTTACCGTGCTTTGTGTTTCTGCCGCCGCTTTCGGTCAGAACATGAAGATTATGCTGAATCATAAGGCCTATTGTACCGATAAAGTTCAGCCCTATATAGAATTTACATTTCGCGTAGGCGGCCAGACTGTCGCCTACGCTTTGAATAATGACAAACGCTACGAGGCGGAAGTGCTCATCAATGTGGATGTGCTCAAGGAGGATAGCGTCGTGGCCAACCTGCATTATATCCTGGGAAGTGAAACTTTCGCCGACTCGGTGGTCAATGGCCGTCCCGATTTCGGCGACGTGCGTAATCTGCCCGTGCCCGACGGCGATTATTATTTGTCGTTCACTTTCGAAGATCTGCACAAAGATTCCTCCAAAATCACTTATCTTGACTATATTTCTGTCCATTTCAAAAAAGATTCTATTTGTACTTCGGGAATTGACCTGCTCAGCGAGGTTAGAAATGCCGAACCCGGCGACTTGTACGCCAAATACGGCTATTCGATGACGCCGCTGTTCTACAATTATGCCGGCGAAAATCAATATAATCTTCCTTTCGTGATGGAAGTCTATAATACGGAAAAGATTTTCGGTGAAAAACAACAGTTTTTGGCCAAGTGCTATATCGAATTTCTGGAAACCCATAAATTGGCAACTCCGCAGTCAATTCAAATCCTGAAGGTAAAAACGGCTCCCGTGGCTTTGGTTTTCAGCCAGTTCAACATCTATAACCTGCCATCAGCCAATTACAATCTCGTGGTGGAAATCCTAAATGAGGATTCAACGGTGTATTGCGTCAACCGCTGCTTCTTCCAACGCAGCAATCCGGGTATGTCACTGAAATTGCAAACTTACGAAAATGTCACGATTGAGAACTCCTTCGTGGCGAATATCACGGATAAAAGCGTGATGGAGGATTATGTCGCCTGTTTATATCCTATCGCGACAAGCATAGAACGCGATTTCTTCGATAAGAGAATGAAAAAGTTTAGCCACGAGGAGTTACAGAAATTCTTCTATTCGTTTTGGTTGACAAGAAATCCGGCAGACCCTGAAGCGGCCTGGCTGGAATATAAAAAGAAGGTGGATTATGTCCAGGAAGCCTTCGGAAGCAAGATCGAAAAGGGTTATCGTACAGATCGTGGCCGTGTGTATCTGCAATACGGACCGCCTTCAGATATCAAAGATGCCCCATACGATCCCTCTGCTTACCCCTATCAGGTGTGGCATTATTACTATACCAAGGATCAAAGCAACGTCCGCTTTGTCTTTTGGTGCCCTTCAGGCGTAACCAATGATTACGAACTGCTCCATTCCGATAAAGCGGATGAAATTCACGATCCTTCCTGGAAAATGAGATTGGTTAAACGTCTTGAACCGCAGGAAAATTATCAAATTCAAACGCCAACAGACTATTTCGGCAATGAAATCGATAATTATTGGCGTTATAATGACTAATAATATATTGTAATGAAGAAAATATTGCTGTTTTTGTCAATGGGAATCATCTCATTGGGTTCAGTTTTTGCTCAAAATATTGGCAATCCCGGTTTTGAACAGTGGAATTCATCAAGACCTGTGGGTTGGACAACTTCTATTGCCGGAACTTTGAATATTTCCGTTCCGGATTTGGGTAATCTTCCCATACCGCTTTCTTTGAATTTCGGATCTCAAACCACGGATGCCCATTCCGGAAATTATGCCTTGAAGTTGAAGGCTAACGGAATCGATCTGTCCAGCCATGGAATGCCAGCTTTTACTTTACCCGGTATCGCTCAGTTGGGCACATCCGGTGAATTTGAGATCAGCTTATCTACCATACAGCAGTTGGCAAGTATCGATTGGGAGCATTTTTCGATGGAAGATTTGGAAAATATCAATTGGGAAGAATTGATGTCCTTGGCCAATGTGATTTCAAGAGGCGAACCCTTTACGCAAGTCCCTACGGCGATGAAGCTGTGGGCCAAATATTTGCCTCCCGCTGGAGAAACCGATACGATGATGATTGCCGTTGCGGCTTATAGCGAAGGTGTGTTGAGCGCGATTCTTTCGGGAAATCTGCCAGGCACCTACGGCCTTTACACTTCTTCTGACAGAATGGAGGAATATACGGAACTGACCATCCCCTTGTCTTTTGACCCCGCTCACGTTACTTGCGATTCTCTGATTATCGTGGCCGTGTCTTCGTCTTTAATGCATCCTAATGCCAATACGGAATTGTATATCGATGACATTTCGTTTGAATATGATTATTCTTCAATTCCTTCGCTTAATAAGGTTAATCTGAATATTTACCCCAATCCGACTTCTGGTTTTGTCAATATCGTTCCAGAAGATCAAACGGATAAATATGCTGTTGAATTTTATGACGCGACGGGCAAATGCGTGAAGTCGCTGGATAATCTGCTGGGTAATACGCAAACTGATTTGACGAATTGTGCCAAAGGCGTTTATTTTGCCAAAATAAGTCAGAATGGACAGCTGACAATAAAGAAAATCGTAATGGAGTAGGGTATGCCGAAGTTGTGGTTGGCTCCGCTGCACGGGATCACGGTTTTTCACTTGAGAAATTGTATATATAGACATAATCGCGGTCTTGATGCCGCTATTACGCCTTTTGTGCCTGTACAGCCGACCGAAAAACTGAATGTCAGAAAGTGGCTTGACCTGGCTCCGGAAAACAATGCGGATAAAGAAACTGTTCCGCAATTAATGGGAATTGAACCGGCGTGTTTCCAAGATACGATGACGGCCATTCATCAAGAATTTGGTATCGAGCATTTTAATTGGAATCTGGGTTGTCCGATGGGTCCGATAGTGCGAAAACGTCGCGGTTGCGGCTTGATGCCTTTCCCCGATGACGTGGAACGCGTGGTGGAAGCAGCCTGCCGTCTTTCCTTTCATTTTTCCGTGAAAATGAGGTTGGGTATGCATTCCGTGAACGAAGGCCTGGAAATACTTCGCCGCCTGAACGACTATCCGCTGGAATTTGTGGTCATCCATCCGCGATTGGGGACGCAGCAATATCAAGGGCAACCGGACCTGAATGCCTTGCAGGAAATGTTGTCCGTTACCCGACATCGCATGATCTATAGCGGAGATGTGAATTCTGTCGATGATTTTCAATCTCTTCAACATCGTTTTCCTCGAATTCAGGATTGGATGCTGGGGCGCGGCCAGTTGAAAAATCCTTTTCTGGCAGAGCAGATAAAAGGAATAGTTCAGTCTTTGGATCTGATGATTCGTTTTAACGAATTTTATGAGGATTTGTCACAAACGATGCTGCAATGTCGGTCAAAATCGCGTTCCTTGCCGGTAATGAAGGAATTGTGGCATTATTTTGCTTCGTTTTTCAATATGACGGAAGAAGAATTGCATTCGTTGCTGGTCATTCAGGATTGGGATGAGTTTCAGCAAAAAGTACCGATTGGAAATGCCGCCACTTTTTGACCTATGCTATGTCGCCATTCCGCCGACGCGAAGCGGAGGACGGAATCTCTTTACAAAACCACACGGAATAATTCCGTTTGCTATTGAATTTTTTCTTCGTGAAAAAAGTGAATTTTTTATGTACGTAAAAACAAAAAAAATAGTATTTTTGCAGTTTGTTTTATAATGTACATTTGATGAATAAATTATTATTGGTATCTGGCTCTCCGCACGTGCATAGCGGTGAATCTGTAAAGAAAATTATGTGGTCGGTGGTCATCGCGTTGCTTCCGGCCTGGGCAGTGTCAATCTTTTATTTTGGACTGCCGGTGATTGTTTTAACCTTGGTTTCCGTGGCTACGTGTTTGTTGGCTGAATATCTGATCCAACGTTTTATGCTGAAGGGAAAACCTACCATCAGCGACGGCTCGGCCGTCATTACGGGTATGCTTCTCGCTTTCAACGTGCCGGCAAGTCTGCCTTTCTGGATGCTGATGATTGGTGCCTTTGTGGCTATCGCCATCGCCAAAATGCCCTTCGGCGGCTTGGGCAAGAACCCGTTCAACCCCGCTTTGGTTGGACGTGTGTTTATGCTCATTTCCTTCCCGGTTCAGATGACGTCCTGGCCCAAACCAACGCCGATCTGGAATTTCGGTGCCGATGTGGTTACCGGTCCAACGCCTCTTGGAATCTTGAAGGAAGGCGTGAAAAACGGTCAACACGTGGATGCGTTGATGGGAGAGATGCCTTCATACGTGGATATGCTTTTGGGACAAATGGGCGGCAGCTTCGGTGAAGTGTCGGCCATCGCCATTCTCATCGGTGCCATCTTCCTCTTAATCAGAAAGGTCATTACCTGGGAAATCCCGGTTTCCTTTATCCTGACTGCTTTCTTATTTTCAGGGATTTTCTATCTGGTTGACCCCACAATGTATGCCAATCCTTGTTTCCACCTGGTTTCCGGCGGATTGATGTTGGGTGCCTGCTTTATGGCAACGGATATGGTTACTTCGCCGACTTCCCGCTGGGGAATGATCGTTTTCGGTTTTGGCTGCGGTATCCTCACGATCCTTATCCGTCTGTTTGGCGCTTATCCCGAAGGCGTTTCTTTCGCCATCTTGATTATGAATGCGTTGGTTCCATTGATCAATAAGGGATTCAAACCCAGAACCTACGCAAAATAGTTTATAGTTTAATTTGGATTATTAAAGAAAGTATATATATGGCAAAAAAAGAATCAACGTTGTTGCAATTGGTGCTCACACTGACCATCATTACGGTGGTTGCCGGTGTCGCATTGGCGGCAGTCTATTCTGTGACAAAAGCCCCTATCGAAGCCGCTCAGCAACAAAAGAAAAATGAGGCAATCAATCAGGTGCTCCCCGGTTTTAATGGCGAGTTGAAAGAAATCTCCTGCCAACTGGAAGATGACGACGAACCGTTGACCGTCAATATGGCTTACCAAGACGGAGCATTGTTCGGTGCCGCAGTTCAAACCTACACCAACAAGGCCTTCAGCGGTCGCTTCGATATTATGGTGGGCATCGACGCCGAAGGCAATATTCTCGGAACCGCCGTGCTTAAACACGGAGAAACACCAGGTTTGGGTGCAAAAATTACTGATGGCGACAGCCACTTTGTTCAACAGTTCATTGGCTTTAACCCAAGTAAAAATCAACTTAAAGTGAAAAAGGACGGTGGAGACATCGATGCCATCACGGCAGCCACCATTTCTTCTCGCGCATTCTGCGATGCCGTTGACCGTGCTTTTATGGCTTTCAATAAGGTAAAGGAGGAAAACTATGAGTAAACTGAATATATTAACCAAAGGTTTCTTTAAGGAAAACCCAACCTTGGTGCTGGTCTTGGGAACGTGCCCGTCTTTGGCCGTCACGACATCCGTGTTCAATGCCTTGGGTATGGGTCTCGCTACGACTTTCGTACTGATGATGTCCAATGCCATTATTTCAATGCTGAAAAATGTCATTCCCGACAAGGTGCGTATTCCCGCCTTCATCGTGGTAATCGCCACCTTCGTCTCCATTATCGATTTGTTGATTCAGGGCTATGTGCCCGCTTTGGCATCCAGTCTGGGTATTTTTATCCCGCTGATTGTGGTCAACTGTATCGTTTTGGGTAGGGCAGAGGCCTTCGCCAGCAAGAATTCCGTTGTTGATTCCATCCTTGACGGTATCGGTATGGGTATTGGTTTCACCATCGCGCTGACCATCATCGCCACCGTGCGTGAAATCTTGGGAAGCGGTTCCTTCCTCGACTATAAATTCATCCCCGGCGACGGCATCCTGATTTTCGTCTTGGCTCCCGGCGCGTTTTTCGTTTTTGGCTTTACCATCGCTTTGGTACGCTATATTCAATCTAAAAAAGTGAAAAAATAATAGGTTATGGAATATATTTTGATGATTATCGGAGCTGTCTTGGTCAATAATATCATATTGGCCCAGTTCCTTGGTATTTGCCCTTTTTTGGGGGTCTCCGGCAAGGTTGAAACCGCGGCGGGAATGGGTGTGGCCGTCGTTTTTGTGATGACTTTGGCCACCTTGGTAACTTCCCTCATCCAGGCCTACGTCCTCGTTCCGCTGAACATCGTATTTTTGCAAACCATCTGCTTTATCCTGGTCATCGCGGCCTTGGTGCAAATGGTGGAAATCATTCTGAAGAAAATCAGCCCGTCGTTATATCAGGCACTGGGCATCTTCTTGCCCTTGATTACGACGAACTGCGCCGTGCTGGGTGTGGCAATCCTCGTTACCCAGAAAGACTTTTCAATCATCCAAAGCACGGTTTATGCCATATCGTCGGCTCTCGGCTTTACCTTGGCCATCGTAATCTTTGCCGGCATCCGTGAACAACTCGCGTTGTCCAAAGTTCCTAAGGGAATGCAAGGCGTGCCAATCGCTTTGATTACGGCAGGCATTTTGGCTATGGCATTTATGGGATTCGCCAACTTGGTATAATGACCATTGACGAAACCACTTGGCGTTTTATTGACGAGCATCAAGACGATGATGTGCGTCAATTGGCGTTGGCGAAAAATAAATTTTCAAATATTGATATTGAATTTGCTTTGCGGCAAATCCAGGGCAGACAGAAGGCAAAACTTAAATTGCCTTCTTTTTTTGCGTGTAAGCGCCTGGTTTACCCCGTTTCATTGTCGATGGAACAGTGTTCCTCCGAAGCTACGGCACGCTATAAGGCCTCGCTGGTGAAGGGACACACAATGGCCGATTTGTCGGGCGGTATGGGCGTGGATACCTGGGCCTTTGCGGCAGGTTTTGACCGTGTGGATTACGTGGAACCTCAGGTTGCCCTCTGTGAGGCATTGGCGCATAATCTCTCGGTGCTGTCTATCGAAAATGTGCAAATTCACCAAATGTCTATGTCCGATTTTCTGGCTATTTCTCCTCACTTGGATTTCGTGTATGTTGATCCTTCCCGGCGTGATGGCAATGGAAACAGGGTGGTGACCTTGGAACAGTGTGAGCCCAACGTGGTGCAGTGCCGCCATCTGCTCTTGTCGAAAGCCACCGACGTGATGGTAAAGATGTCGCCGATGCTGGATATCAAACGCGCATTGGCGCAGTTGCCTGAAACCTATTCCGTTTATGTGGTGGCGGTAAATGGCGAATGTAAGGAACTGCTTTTCCGTATGAAAAACGAAAAGGTTTCGTCCTTGGCCTACCATACCGTAAATATCAAGAACGAAAATCTCGAATGCTTTGATTTTGACGCACAAGAGGAAAATGACGCCACTCCGAAATTCATTGACGCCACTTTGGACCAATATCTCTATGAACCCAATGCCGCCATTCTCAAGGCCGGCGCTTTCAAGTTGCTCTCAGAACGCTACGAACTGAAAAAACTGCATCCGCATTCGCATCTATATACTTCCAATATGCTGTTGCCGGAGTTCCCGGGACGAGTCCTTGAAATTCAAGCAGTCTTTCCATTTAATCGAAAAGTCTTGTCCGGACAACTTAAAAACCTGCGCCAAGCCAATGTGGTCGTGCGCAATTTCCCCCTTTCCGCAGAAGAATTGAAGAAGAATCTTAAACTTGCCGACGGCGGCGATGTCTATATATATGGAACGACTCTTTGTGGCGATCGAAAAGCTGTCATTCAATGCCGTAGGGAAAGGTAAATGGTCGTTCTTTAATTTCTCAAGTTATGAAAAATCGGATCTTTTTGATGCTTCTGCTGCTTTTGGCAGCCCCTTTTGCCCTGTTGTCCGTGAATATTAGCGGTAAAGTGGTGGATGAAAAAGGAAAATCACTTTCGTATGTGAGTCTGTACTTGAAAAAAGCACCCGAAATCGGTACGATTACCGATGTCAACGGTCGTTTTTCACTGGATGTGGCCAATACGCACGACAGCTTGATTGTGGCCTTGGTCGGTTATGAGACGGTTGTGGTCAATCTTTATAAGGTTAATGGCGACAAAACGATGAAAATCACGATGAAGGAACAGCCGGTTATGTTGAATGAAATTGTGGTTTCCGTTCAGAAAAACAAGACGAAGAAAAAATCGAAAAAAGAGGAATGGGCTGAAATTCAGGCGGTCTTGAAAAAGGTTTATGACCGGATTTTCGTGGATTTTCCCTCCAGCAACGTCAAGTATGACGTTGTGTCCGATTTGACGGCACTAAGCGACCAAAAAGTCGTGATGTTTGATGAATGGATTGGCGATATCGTGGAATTGAGAGATTACAAAGGTCCCCACGATTCCATCCAAATGAAGATGGACTTGGAAAAACGCTATATGAACAACGAGGTTAAGTCTTCATTAAGTCAATATAATCCAAATGATTATAGCAAAAGGGACAGAAAGTTGGTCGATAAGGTTGATATCCAGAAAATGAAAAATATACAGGTGCATAAAATCGCCTGGGAGTTGGACGTGCAGCAGCTTTTTTATCGCTATATGTCCGATAAGCGCCATTGGTCGATGGTTGAAAAGGACGGCAATACGATTGTCTTAACGCTGACTTTGACCAACAAGTTACCGGGAATTTACAAGCTGGTGAGAAAGTTGGTGTATGCGGTAGATAAATCCACGTATAGCATAAAGACCATTTCCGAACGCGTAAGTGCGGAAGTGAATATCCCATTTGGCTATAAGATGACTTCGGCGGAATTGGCCATTTTGAATGCCTTTGTCTTGGATAGGGAAGGATTTGAAAAATATCGTCTGAAGGGATTTCATGGAACGAGTTGCAGAAACAATATTTTTGAAAGGAAGGGCAATCAGCTGGTGGTGGCGGAAAAGAATTTTACCGCGTCGGGCCATATTGTTGACAATAAGGACAACAAAGTGAAATTTTCAAGTAAGATCAAGACGCGGGTGTTGTCGGTTCAAACTTCTGGTGTCAAGCCGTATTCCGAAAGTCAACTGAAGGGAGGAACAATCCGTCAGGTATCTACGCCTCAGTAGTTTTTATGATGTTTGGGCGGCCCGGCACCTGGCGGTGCCGTCGCGCTTTCCGCTTTACTTTGCTTGGTGGCTGCCACGCCCGTGATGGCGGCAAAGTAGCTTCTTTCAGTCGCTCTTTGCCGCCAACGGCCGTAAGGCAGCCGCCGTCGCTTCGTGCCCGCTCCAATCGCTCCCGCAGGTTTAGGGGTTAGGGTTTAGGAAAGAGGGTTTAGTTGTTGTGAAGGTCGCGAAGATGCTTATAATTCCCCTTCTTGCAAGGAATCGACGTATGAGCGAACACAGAGCCAAGCTTGCTTGGGCTCTGCTGAGCGAAAAGGAGAAAGAGAACGCAGGTCTCACTGGTGGCCGTTAGGCCGGGGTGGTTGCTTCTCTGCCGAGATTTTTGCCTTTGGGGAAATCTTGCTGTTCGATAAAATTTTCGCAGTTGAATTAGTTTGTCTTGTGGCAAGGACAACCTCGGAGAGGTTGAATCACTATAACCCCAGATAAGCGTAGCGCAATCTGGGGTGGAGAGCACTGCTTTGGAAAGGCACCTCGGAGAGGTGCAATACCGCATAGTCGCATCTCTTCGAGTAAATCTACTGCCAGCTGTACGGCAAATAAAGCCCTGTGTTTTCCTTGGACAGCAATATTTGGGAAATTATTCTCAACCCGGTTTTTAGCTTTTTTAACGACTTTTGTGATGTAAAAAAATCAAGTAATCCACACTTTACACCCGTTTGTGGATTTTTTTTCAAACAGGTGTAAAAGTAACAGATTTTTGATTATCTTTGCCAATTCAATTGTATAAAAACGCAGTTGAAATAGCAAAAATCATTACAAAAACAACAAAAAAACAAAGAAAAAAAAGGAAAATAGAATAAAATAAATTTGTTACAGAGCGTTAGCTTTTTATTCTCGCAACAGAAATTTCGCCAAAATCACACACAGAATAAAAGAGAAGCTATGAAAAGTAACACTCGCGCATAAGCGTGGGTTTACTTGTTTCTCTTTTGGGTGTTTGGCGACACCTCTGTTGCGGACAAGGAATCTGCGCTTTTTTATTATCCCCATTTTATTAACGCAACAGAAATTTCGCCAAAATGACTGAGCAAGAACAAAAACTCCTTTCGCAAATACGCGAATTGGAGAAGCAGAACAATTATTTGCACGCCCAAATTAAGAACCAACGCTATGGCCTTACCTGGATTGATGTACCCGAGGCCTTTGATGCCGAATCAAAAAACAAAATTCCTATTTTGGAAGAAGTACCTGACAAATCTTTCACTGATAACAGTGAAAAGCCTACGCACATTCTTATTGAAGGTGACAATTATCATGCATTACAGTGCCTGAGCTACACCCACAAAGGGAAAGTTGATGTGATTTATATAGATCCGCCGTACAATACTGGTAGCGATGGATTCACATATAAAGACAAAAGAATATTAACAGAATTTCCCGATGGCACTCCTGTTCCAAAAGATCATCCATTACGCCATAGCTATTGGCTGTCTTTTATGCATAAAAGATTGGAATTAGCAAAGAACTTGCTTTCTGAAGATGGAGTGATTTTTATATCCATTGATGATAATGAACAAGCTAATTTGAAATTATTGTGTGATGAAGTATTCGGAGGTGATAATTTTATCGGTTTGTACTTGAAGCAATCAAAAATCGGAGGTGGAGGTGATTCTAAATTTATTGTCAAGGAACATGAATATTGTCTTGTTTATGCAAAAAACATAAATGAAACATTTGAAATGTTTATTGAGCATGATAAAGATTATTTAAAGCGATATAAAGAAAAAGACGAAAATGGTTGTTTCTTTTGGGATACTTTTGCCCGTCCTGGTCTGAAAAATCCTATACACTATGATATCGTTGCTCCAGATGGAACTGTTATGAATTATGGATGGATTCATGGAGAAGAAAGATTTCAAGAAGAATTGAAAAATGGAATTGTTAGAATAATTCCCAAAAAAGGTGGCGGATGGTCGGTGCAGTTCAAACAATATTTAAATCAAGGAGGTAAAAAGCCCCGTTCAATGACAATGGATTTTGGTGGAAGCATAGATGGTAAAAAAGATTTAGTAGATATTTTCAACAATGATAGAGTCTTTCGTTATCCAAAATCTTGCAAATTTATTGCTACACTTTTGAAAACTGTAAATATGAAATCTACTACAATCCTTGATTTCTTTGCCGGCAGCGGAACGACAATGCATGCAGTTTCGAAACTGAACGATCTTGACAATGGAACACGGCAATGCATTTTAGTACAACAAAACGAAGACGAAAATAAAATTTGCGAAGAAGTGACTTACGAGCGCAATCGCCGTGTGATGCAGGGTTACACGAATGCTTCTGGTGAACAAGTTGCTGGTTTGGGTGGCTCACTAAAGTATTACAAAACGGCTTTTGTCAATGGCGGAAAAAATGACCACAATCCTATTAAACGTCCATTGGACTCGGATAAGGTTGCACTGGCTAAGCACGCTGGGACATTGATTTCTTTGGCTGAAAACACTTTATATAGACAAGAAGAACCTAACGAATACTACGAGATTTTCACGGATAAACAAGGTAAGTTCGCTGCTGTTTACAAGCAAGAAGACTATGCGCGTTTTGATGAATTTGAAAACAAAGTGAAATCTCTGCAGGGAAATGTTGTGATTTACACTTTTAGTTGGAGTAATACACCTGATGCTGCCACCAATTTCTTAGGATTTCCTAATGTTGAAGTGAAAGCATTCCCAAATGCCATTATTGATAGCTATAATAAGGCCATCAAGCAAATTGAAAACAATAAATAACCATTAAAGAATATCAATATGACTCCATATACATTCCAGGAAAAAGCCATTAAAAATCTGCTAGATAATTTCAAAAAACTGTGGCTCAAGCCGCAAAACACGGAGATGGTTTTCAAATCGCCTACCGGCAGCGGCAAAACATTTATGATGGCCAACTTCGTGAATCAGTTAGTCAATCAGCCCGATTGGCAAGAAGATGTTGCTTTTGTGTGGATTACCTTCAGTGATGATTTGGCCATGCAAAGCCGAGACAAATTCAGAGAATACTTTTTTCCGAACACTGTTTGCCGAATGTTGACTGTGGCTGATTTTAATGATGGTGTTTTACAAAAAAATGACATTCTGTTTTTAAATTGGCAGAAATTAGCTTCTCAACGAGCAGAAAGCCGAGTTCTTCGTCGTCCTACGGATATTCAATTATATAAGGAAAGCGGTTATTATTTCGAAGATGTTGTTGAAAAAACGCACTCGGATAATCGTAAAATAGTGCTAATTATAGATGAAAGCCATACACACGTCAGCGATTTGGCAAAGCGTGTCGTTATAACTCCCCTTAATCCCAAAATCACCATCAAAGTTTCTGCCACGCCATTCAATGATGTTACAGAACGCAACACATTTTTGGGCAATTGTTATTCGGGTGATGCGGCTTTAGTTGAAGTAAAGCACGAAGATGTGGTCGCAGAAGGTCTTATCAAGGAGAAAATTGTATTCCAGACCGAAGAAGATTTAATGAAATATGCGAACAAGGATCAAGACGAACTGTTGTTGGATTTGGCCATTGACAAACGTAATGACTTAGTGGCGGAATATGCAGCCCGTAATTTGAAAATCAACCCGTTGGTTCTGATTCAGTTGCCCAGTGAAACTGCCGTGACCAACGAGTTGGGACTTGTTAAAGAAGAACGCGTCACTCAATATCTGCTCTCAAAAGGTGTTGACCCAAACAAAATCGGATATTGGCTCAATGGTAAAGAATCTGAAAAGAAGAAACTGATTGGTATTACCAATGATGACGATCCTCGAGAATTTCTTCTTTTTAAATTGGCGGCCGGAACAGGTTGGGATTGTCCCCGCGCAGATATTCTGGTAATGTACCGCGAAATAGGCAGCAATACTTTCTACAAACAAACATTGGGTAGGATTTTACGTATTCCGCAATCCCACACAATACACACATTATATGCACCCAAGTTGAAAACAGGATATTGTTATACCAACTATGCTCGTAATCAAGTAGGCGTTCCAGAACAAACAAACTCCAATAAACCATTCATACTACATGCTGACAGTAAGTATAAAGAATTTGTTGTAAACCCATATTTAAAAAGTGATTTCGAATCTCGTGTTGATTATGGGGACTTGGCGGATTCAACAAAGTTCCAACAATCATTGATTAAAACCTTTGATGCTTTCTTTGGTATTGATAGGGAAACAATGATGTACAATCAATGTCAGCAACAAGTTGCGAATAAAGGCATTGACTTAAATCCCCCCGTCACAAACAGTATTATGGTTAATGCTGAAGTAAATAATGTTGACGACTTGGAGGGTGATTTCGGAGGAAGCGATGTCTCCCAAACGACATCCGATTACGATGTAGAACAATTATTTGCATTAGCTTGTGTACAATTGTTGAAAGAACAAACGTCAGACAAAACCAAAATTAGCAACATTTCGCGTTCGTGGAGCCCGCTTAAATCTGCCTTGCGCGTGTGGCTGAGAGCAAATGTGAATCCTGATGAAATTCAATGCTATCGTATTTTTCTAAATGATTTGAACAAAGGGACCAATAGCGTATTCCGTAAGGTTTTAACTAAAGCATTGAAAGATTATCGTCCCATTTTAAATGAGATTCTGAAAAAACGTGAGGCATCAAGTAGCACATCTGAAGTGTTCAGAATCTTGGATAGCTATTATTACACTGAAGATTACGAAGAAATTACGTTGTCAAGCGGAAACTGTGTTCTTACGCCATTCTATAATAAAAAAGAATACAACGGAAAGATAAACGAAGAGGAATTCATTCAATTTATCGATCCCATTCAAAATATTAAATGGTGGTTCAAGAATGGAGATTATGGCCGTGAGTATTTAGCTTTCAAGTATTTCAACGAAGAAGAACACAAGGATTCATTGTTCTATCCCGATTGGCTTATCCAAATGAAAGACGGACGTATTGGCATTTTTGACACCAAAGGAGGCATTACGGCAAACCAGCTTTCAACAAAAAACAAAGCTGAAGCATTGGCAAAGCGCATCACAGAAATGAATGATTTAGCACGCACGGATATTTTCTTTGGTGGAATCATTATTAAAGAAAATGGACTCTGGTATTATAACGATTCAAAAACATACCGGACTTTTAAAGAAAATCCTGAAGATTGGAAACTCCTTTCGGAAATTTTGAATTCAAGCGTTGATAATATTAAGGTTAATCAAACAAACGATCAATCTTCCGGTTTCCTTCTCTCCGTCACCTACGACCAACCTTACGATAGTTTCGGTCCAAATTATGGAATCGATTTGACTTACGATTTAAGTAAAGACGATCTCACATATAAAATCACGGAACACGGAATGTTCCCTTCAAGTGCTAAACTTTCACCTCAAGCTATAGACGCTATCAAAAATTATCTAAAAGATAGCAATAACATAAACGACTTCTTTATCAATGCCAAAAGCACTCCTAATTTTGTATTTGCTGACCATGTGAGGTATCACAGTCTTACTATGAATGATGGAAAGCGAGAAAAAACAGTCACTAACGGAGATGAAGAACCTTGGGACAAATTTTGGAGTGACTTATGCGGAGATCCAACATCTTTCGTGTAATATGAAAACTTTTCCCTCGTTATCCGCGAGTTTCTGCTTTTAGTATCCAGCTGCCCGATTTCACCACTCAGGCTTGCAGCTACCCCTCCTTTTGTTGTGTATTGCAGACTGTTTTTTTATATTTCAATCTATTGGAATACACAACAAAGGCGGGGAATTGATGTCAAACGCAGTGTCAGAACCAAAAACTTCTATTTTATATCATATATTTAACTATTAATTGTTAATATATAAATTATAATTTTGTAACATCTTGATATAGATTGGGATAATTTTTTTGTTGAATTTGCAGGTTGATAAATAAATTTTACTATCTTTGCATCCGACATCAAACGTTGACTAATATAATACTAATTTGAACAATGGAACCCACGGTAAATCCGATATTGAATCAAGACCCACACCAGCTGTCGTGGGCAGAACTGAAAGAATACATTTCGGCCATCTCGTCTCAGATGCAGGAAACCGATAGACGAATGCAAGAAACCGACAGGCAGATGCAGGAGACTGACAGGCAGGTGCAGGAAACCAGCAGGCAGGTGCAGGAAATGAGACGCACGTTCAGTGAGTCCTTGCGGCGAATGGAGAAAACCGATAAAAAGATCAAGAATCTGAACGACCAGTTCGTCTCGCAGACGGGCCACATTCTGGAAGGACTGACGCAGCGCTCGGCGTTGCGTGCGTTGCAGAAGGCGGGGTTCAGGGTAGAGCAGAGCATTAAGGAAATGACCGGTTCGAACAGCGAACTCGGTCTCAATATGGAAATAGACCTTCTTTACGCGAATACGACGGAAGCCATCGCGGTGGAGGTGAAGACCAACTGCACCAAGGCCAAGATCAACCACTTCCTGAAGCAGATGCGCAACTTCAAGCTGCTGTACCCTCGTTTTGCGGACCTGGATGTCTATGTTGCCGTGGCGGCGCTGAATTACACGAAAGAGGCGGAGGCCTACGCCCGTGAGAAAGGCCTCATCGTCATCCACGTCAGCGACGACGTTTTCACCATCGACCCCGTTGACAGGGAAAAACTGAAACGATTCTGATTTTACAACAAATTATATTATTTTTTTTATCCATATAAGACATTGACTAATATAATACTAAATTGAACAATGGAACCCACAGTAAATCCGATATTGAATCAAGACCCCAACCAGCTGTCGTGGGCGGAGCTGAAGGAGTACATTTCGGCCATCTCGTCTCAGATGCAGGAAACAGACCGACGCATAGAAGCGTCAAGAATAGAGACTGACAGGCAGATGCAGGAGACGAAACGCCTGTTTCAAGAGACCGACAGACGTATAGAGGCGTCGAGAATTGAGACCGATAAACGCATAGAAGCATCAAGAATAGAGACCGACAGGCAGATGCAGGAGACGAAACGCCTGTTTCAAGAAACCGACAAGAAACTCAGAAACCTGAACGACCAGTTCATTTCCCAGACGAGCCACATCCTGGAAGGTATGACGAAGCGCTCGGCCTTGCGTGCGTTGCAGAAGGCGGGTTTCACGGTAGAGCAGAGCTTCAAGGAAATGACCGGCTCGAACAGCGAACTTGGTCTCAATATGGAGATAGACCTTCTCTACACGGACACGACGGAGGCCATCGCGGTGGAGGTGAAGACGAACTGCACCAAGGCCAAGATCAACCACTTTCTGAAGCAGATGCGCAACTTCAAGCTGCTGTACCCCCGTTTTGCGGACTTGGATGTCTATGTTGCCATTGCCGCACTGAATTATACGAAGGAGACGGAAGCCTACGCCCGTGAGAAGGGTCTCATCGTCATCCACGTCAGCGACGACGTGTTCACCATCGACCCCATTGACAGGGAAAAACTGAAACGCTTCTGATTTGACAACAAAAAAGCCCGCTTAACGCGGGCTTTTTCAGATATGGAAATCAAGATTATTCAAATGAAAGAATGGCTTTCTTGATGATTTCGATAGCTTCGCGAAGTTCTTCTTCGGAGATTACCAATGGAGGTGCGAAACGGATGATGTGTTGGTGGGTAGGTTTGGCCAAAACGCCCAATTCCTTCATCTTTACGCATACGTCCCAGGCTTCTTTGCCGTTGGTCGGACGGATGATGATGGCGTTCAACAAACCTTTGCCACGAACCTTTTCAATCATTGGACTGTTCACCTTGCTCATTTCATCGCGGAAGATCTTTCCGAGATATTCGGCACGTTCAGCCAATTTTTCTTCTTTCACCACTTCCAAAGCGGCGATACCCACGCGGCAGGCAACTGGGTTGCCACCGAAAGTTGAACCGTGTTCACCTGGTTTGATGTTCAACATAATGTCGTCATCGGCCAAAACGGCAGAAACAGGCATTGTGCCGCCAGAAAGAGCCTTGCCAAGGATAAGGATGTCGGGACGTACGCCTTCGTGGTCGCAAGCCAACATCTTACCTGTACGGGCAATACCAGTTTGAACTTCGTCGGCAATGAACAAAACGTTGTGGGCCTTGCAGAGGTCATAGCATTTCTTCAGATAACCGTCGTCTGGAACGTAAACGCCGGCTTCACCCTGGATGGGTTCAACGAGGAAACCGCAAACCATTGGATCTTCCAATGCCTTTGCCAACGCGTCAACATCGTTGTAAGGGATTTTGATGAAACCAGGGGTGAAAGGACCGAATCCTTTGTAGGCGTCTGGGTCAATAGACAAAGAAACGATGGTGATGGTACGACCGTGGAAGTTGCCTTCGCAAACGATGATCTTTGCCTGGTTTTCAGGAAGACCTTTCTTGTCGTAACCCCAACGACGACAAAGCTTCAAAGCTGTTTCGTCGGCTTCTGCGCCGGAGTTCATAGGCAGCACCTTGTCATAACCGAAAGTTTCTGTTACATATTTTTCGTATGGTCCAAGGCAGTCGTTGTAGAATGCACGTGAAGTCAAAGTTACTTTTTGTGCCTGATCAATCATCGCACCCACGATTTTGGGATGGCAGTGACCTTGGTTAACGGCAGAATATGCTGACAAAAAGTCAAAGTATTTCTTACCTTCAACGTCCCATACAAAAGGACCTTTACCGCGTGCGATAACAACGCCAAGTGGATGATAGTTATGGGCGCCATATTGGGCTTCCATATCCATAGCTTGCTGACTGCTTGTAATTTTTGCTACTTCCATAATGAATTTTTTAAGTGAATTATTTGGTTTAGTACAATTTTTACGTTCTTAAATATTTGGCAAAGATAATAAATAATATGGAATAATGATAAATTATTTTTTGTTTTTTTTGAAAAAATCGCAGATGGAAGTCAATCCGCATTGCTCACAAAGGGGGTTGCGGGCAAGACAGACGTAGCGTCCGTGCAGGATAAGCCAATGGTGCGCTTGGGGGATAATGTCTTTGGGAAAGGCCTCGGTCAGTTGCAATTCTACTTTCAAAGGCGTGTCGGCATCCTCTACGATGCCGATGCGGTTGGCCACCCTGAAAACGTGGGTGTCAACTGCCATTCTGGGCTGGTCGAAGATGACCGCCAAGATGACATTGGCGGTTTTTCGACCGACACCGGGCAAGGTTTGCAGGTCTTCGGCATTGTCGGGAACGATTCCGTTGAACGTCTCTACCAATGCCCGCGCAAGTCCATACAGGTGCTTGGCCTTGTTGTTGGGGTAGGAAATGGACTTAATCAGCCCGTAGATTTCTTCCACCGATGCCTTGGCCAAGTCAAATGGCGTTGGATATTGGGCGAAAAGGGCAGGGGTGACCATATTGACGCGCTTGTCGGTGCATTGGGCCGATAAGACGACGGCTACCAACAACTCATAGCTGTTGCGAAATTTTAGTTCCGATTGTGCGTCGGGGTTGCTTTCTTCAAAATAGGAAATGAGAAAGTCGTATTTTTTCTTGAGTTTGGACTTCATTTTGTTGAGAAATGTTGATTATGCAAAAATACTAAAAAAGTGGGACAAAAATAAGAGATTAAGGAATTGATGAATTAAGAAATGAAAAATCGAGACGAGAATACTGGCTCTGTCTCGTTGAAATTTTGTATTTTTGCACTTTAATAGTTTTAAAATAATGAAAAGAATATTTTTATCCCTATGTTTTTTGTTCGTGGTGGCTATTCTTTCTGCCCAAAACGTGACGACGGAGGAGTTCGCCATGAAAGATACCAATCATTTGATGATGGATATTTACCAGCCGACTACGGTGATGCCCAAAGGCGGTTATCCGTGCTTCGTCTATGTTTTCGGTGGAGGATTTATGCGTGGTTCGCGTCAGGAGAAGGCGATGATTCCGGCTTTCGAACAGTTGGCACAAAGAGGATTCGTCGTGGTTGCAATTGATTATCGCTTGGGACTGAAGGGCGTTAAAAAAATGGGCATTTCAGCTGTCAATACTTTGGAAAATGCCATCCGTTTGGCGGTGGAGGACTTGTATTCCGCGACATCCTATCTTTGTCAAAATGCCTCGAGATTACAGATCAATAAAGACAAAATCTTGATTTCAGGAGGAAGCGCTGGCGCTATAACTTCCTTGCAGGCAGATTATTGGCTGCACAATCGGCACGAAGCGGCGAAGTTGCTGCCGGCCGATTTTCGCTATGCCGGCGTGGTGTCGTTTGCGGGTGCCATCTTTTCGAGAAATGGCAAGGTGAAATATGCGGATGGCAATCCGGCACCTACTATGATGCTGCACGGAACCGAAGACCGCTTGGTAAATTATGGCCAAATGGAATTTGCCAACATCGGCTTTTATGGAAGCAGCAAAATCGTGCTGCGCTTCGAGAAATATCATTATCCTTATTATTTGAAGAGAATGAAGGGTTATGGCCACGAGGTGGCGTCATTGCTGCCCTCAATGGTGGATGAAATTGACGAGTTCTATCATACTTGGGTAGTGGAAGGAAAGGAATTTCAGGTGGATGAAACCTATTATGATCCGAAATATGTTCCGGCGACATGGGGAACTATGAAGCCTGGAGACTTGTATAAATAGGATGTTTTTTGATGAAACAGAAAGATTTTATTTTCAATATTATCCTGCTGATTTTCTTGAATCTGCTGATTAAACCTTTCTGGATTTTAGGCATAGATGTCAAGGTGCAAAATGTGGTCGGGGCTGAAAATTATGGCATATATTTTGCCGTTTTTAACTTCACCTACCTGTTCAATATGTTGTTGGATATGGGAATTACCAATTTCAACAACCGAAATATCGCCCGGCATCAACAGTTGCTGCAAAAGCATCTGTCGGGAATCATCACCCTAAAACTGCTGTTGGGACTGGTTTATTTGGCGGTAGTCTTTGCCGTTGCATTGCTTATCGGTTATCGGGGATTTCAATTGTGGTTGCTGTTCTGGATGGCGATTAATCAGTTCCTCAACACTTTCATCCTGTATTTGCGATCCAATATTTCGGCATTGCTGATGTTCAAGACCGATAGCTGTCTGTCGGTGTTGGATCGTCTGCTGATGATTGTTTTCTGTAGCGTTTTATTGTGGAGTGGGGTGGTGGATGAACCGTTCCGCATCGAGTGGTTCGTCTATTGCCAGACAGTGGCATACGGTTTGACGGCGTTGGTGGCGCTGATCATCGTGCTTTATAGCGGGAAGGTGGTTAGGTTGGCTTGGAATCCTACTTTTTTTCTGATGATTTTGAAAAAAAGTTTGCCTTTTGCCTTGCTGTTTTTATTAATGTCATTCTATAACCGTATTGATTCGGTGATGGTAGAGCGTATGCTGCCGATGCAGACGGGAGCTGTGGAAGCGGGGATTTATGCGTCTGCTTTTCGTCTGCTGGATGCCCTGGTGATGATTGCTTATTTGTTTTCGGTAATCCTTCTGCCGTTGTTTTCCAAAATGCTGAAAAACGAGGAAGACATCAGTGCGATCGTCAAATCGTCGTTTTCGCTGCTTTTTTTGTTTGCCGTAACGGCTGTGGTTATCCTGGAAGTTTTCCGATTTCCCGTTCTCGATTGGCTTTATAAGGAACACGTGGAGGAAAGCGCCGCGGTTTTCCGTTTTCTGATACCCTGTATCATCCCTATTTCAATGACGTATATTTTTGGCACGCTTCTCACGGCCAATGGTGATATGAAATGGCTGAATATGACGGCGGCGGTGGGAATTCTTGTCAATGTGGCGGTGAATTTGTTTTTGATTCCGCGGATGCACGCCGTTGGGGCATCGATCGCCAGTCTTTCTACGCAGACGGTCGTTTGCGTGTCGCAATTTTATATAGCGATGAAAAATCTGCGTTTGTCGTTCCGAAGTCTTCCGCTTGTATCTGCTGCCATCTATACGATTGTGCTGATTCCTGCGGTTGTCGGCGTGCGGCATTTTTATAGCGGTAACGTGCTGTGGGCGTTATTGATTGCCGGCGGCATCGCGCTTGTCCTCGGTTTTGTGACGCATTTGCTGAATTTTGACTTTTTGAAGCAGGTGAAGGTGGCAGAACGATAAGACGTTGAGAAAGAAATCAGCTGTTTTTACCGTTGCTATTTCTTGTCATTTTCCTGTATCCATTTTTTGATGTCTTCAATTCGGGCGGCGTATTTTTGTATTTCCACGAAATGACAGCGACTTTTCCGAATTCAAAAATTTTTCGTAATTTTGCAACATCATTAAAATATTGACGATGATGAGAAAAATATACTGCTTGCTCTTGGTTTTGGCAATATTGTGTTGTGTGTCTTGCAAAAAATACAATTGCAAGTATTATTATAATGATATTAAATCTTATTATGATGTTTCTGCCGAAACGTGGACGCAGCAATATCTGGAAGGACATATTGACGATACGGCCTACCATAAACAGATGTATAAGTTGGAATATGAAATGAAGGCCTTTAATCGCCAATATGATTATTGTGTAAAATATCCAATTAAGGTTGAAACGAGTGAAATCTCACCCAAAAACGCTGGCGTTGTTGTCTGTAAAGGGTCGGTTTCTGCTGATGTCGCGGGTTCTGTTTTGACTTGCGGCTTCTGCTGGAGCGAGCAGTCCAATCCTGTCGTCACCACGGATGATTTTGTGGAATGCGACAACGTGAATGGCGAGTTTTCCAGTACGGTAACGGACTTTATTCCACTGCGCACCTATTATATTCGTGCGTTTGCCACCACTTCGGAGGGAATCGTTTATGGAGAATCTGTGAATTTCAAGGCCATCTAATTAATTTTTTAAGATGAAAAAGATTGATTTTTTAGTTATTGCCATTATTGTCATTGTATTGTTGCCGTTTTTCGTTTGCCGTCCGGTTTATGACGGATTTTGTTCTTTGACGGCACGCTATCCTTTGTGGATGGCTTTTGTCAAATTTGGCATTCTGGCAACTTTTGGGGAAATGTTGGGTGCGCGAATAAAAACGGGTGCTTATTACCATCAGGGTTTTGGCTTATTTCCAAAATTTGTGGTATGGGGTTTGCTGGGAATGTGGATTGCCTTGGCAATGAGTGTGTTCAAGGTCGGCATTCCTGCGTTTATGGAAAGGGTGGCTTGTTTCAACGGCGTTGGCGAAGCTATGAAGGGCGACTTTACCTGGTTGAAATTGGTGGGTGCTTTTTTCGTCAGTGTGATGATGAATACATCTTTTGCTCCGGTTTTTATGACGTTCCACAAGATTTGCGATATGCATATTGCTGCCCACAATGGCAAGGCCATTTGTTTATTGAAACCGATGCCAATACGAAAATACATTCAGGAGGTAAACTGGGATGTGCAGTGGAGTTTTGTTTTCAAGAAAACCATCCCATTGTTCTGGATTCCGGCCCATACGCTGACTTTCTGTCTGCCAGGCGAATTTCAGGTGCTCTTTGCCGCCTTCTGCAGCATCATCCTCGGCTTGTTTCTTTCCATCGCGGCGATGAAGAAAAAATAGAATTAAGGGTTGTTGTGCTATTTGTAGCGACCTCACGCGCAACGTTTCTATTGTCGATCAATTCCCATTCATTGCCCGATTGCGGCAAATCTATAGACAGCGGGAAGTTTCTTTCTTTGGGTTATAAAGAAAGAAACGGAAAAGAAACGTGTTTTCGTCATAAAAGATAATTTTTTACAAGACTAAAGAGAATAATCCTGTTTTCAATCTCAAACTGTTGTCATTTCATTCGAAAAATTACGTAAATTTGCCACAAAAATGAACCGTTTATGAAAAAACTGTTTTTAATACTATTGTCTTTACTGTCTTTTTCGACTTTCGGACAGACAATCATCAGCCACATTGGCTTGCAAGGCGATACTCGTTACACGGGCCGCGGCAATGCCAACGAAATTCTTCTCCGTGCCGAAATTGTGGTTAACGGCAATGCCCCCGTCGGACATTTTCAGTCGCTGACGCTCAATTTGTCGGGTAGCACATCCCTTGCCGACATCGCCACGCTGAAAGTTTATGGGACGACTGCGGCTGCTTTTGACTCGCGTCATCCCGAAAGTGCCACGCTTCTCGGTTCGGTACAGCCAACCTCAGGCGATTTCGTCTGTCAGTTGACCGGCACGCTGACGGCTGGTGCGTACTATCTGTGGATTACTGCGGATATTGCTCCTGATGCTGTGGAAGGTCATCACGTGGATGTCGCTCTCAAGAGCGTTACCACAGATTTGCAGACCTATGCGCTGGAGCAGCCCAATCCCGATGGCGACCGCGAGATTCTGCTTGCCCGTACCACCGTCTATAAACCCGGTGATTACAATTCCGTGGCTTACCGTATTCCCGCCGTCATCACTGCTTCCGACGGCAACCTTATTATTGCCACCGACAAGCGCAAATACAACGACGGTGACCTCCCGCAAGACATTGACATCCTCATCAACCGCAGTACCGACGGCGGCCACTCTTGGTCGGAACCGCTGACATTGGCACAAGGAACGGGCGTGAACCACGGTTTCGGCGACTGTGCCCTGGTACGCACCGATGACAATGGCGGTATGATGGCCGCTTTTGTGGGCGGCGTGGGTCTTTGGAATTCCACCGCCAACAACCCGCAGCGTTCCTATATCTGCACCAGTCACGACAATGGAATCACCTGGTCGGCACCGCGCGATATTACCCATTATGTTTTCGGAGCCAATTGCGTCTATCCTGCACACCGCGGCTGGATCAGTTCCTTCTTCGGTTCCGGCAACGGACTGCGCACTTCCACCGGCCGCATTATGTTTGTGGCAGCCATTCGCGAAAATTCGGCTTATTCGCTCAATAATTACGTCATCTACTCTGACGATAATGGTGAAACGTGGCAGTGTTCCGGACGCGCTTCGGTGGGCGGCGACGAAGCCAAAGTGGTGGAATTGGTTGATGGTAGAATCCTGATGAGCATTCGACACGAAAACCGTCGCTGGTACAATATTTCCGAAGACGGCGGTGTGACGTGGCAACCCTATACTTCCACTTGGAACGACATCTTGGCTCCGGCCTGCAATGGCGACATTATTCGTTATACTTCTGTCAATCAGGGTTTTGACAAAAACAGATTGCTGCACACCGTGCCATACGGTACCGAACGTAAAGACGTGACGATGTACGTCAGTTACGATGAGGGAGAAACCTGGCCCGTGAGCAAGGTCCTTGTGCCCTATAGTTCCGCTTATTCTTCTGCTTGCATTTTGCCTGACGGCACCATCGGATTCTATGTGGAAGAAACTTATCCTGGCGAAACGGGCTACTCCACAGTCTTTTACAACTTCAGTCTGGATTGGCTTACCAATGGAACCGACCATTACACTCCTTCATCGGTAATTGATTATCCGAAGGCAGAAGGTCGTCAACTCAAGATTTATCCCGTACCGACTTCGGCTGCCATTTCCGTCGAGGTTGCCGGTTTGCAAAACATCTCGGTTTACAACATTCAAGGACAGGAAGTTTTGAATGTAAACATTGATGGCAAAGAGATTTATCGCATTGATACCACCCGTTTGCAATCTGGAACATATATTGTAAAGGGTGTTGATGAAAATGGAAAAATCGCAAGTGGAAAGTTTGTGGTGGAGTAGGGGATGTGAAGAGATAAATAATTTCATAGAGTTGTTATTTTTTTTTGTATTTTTGCTCAATAATAGATTCAACAAAAAATAGATTAGACATTATGCTTTTCTGAGCTTTAGATTCTGCAAGGACTTCTTGACAATGACGAGCTTGTTGTGGCATTTTCAATGATAGAGAGTAAGGGAATGATAGCTGTTGAGAACCGATAGTAGCAAACGAACATCGCAAATATGAGAAAAATATTGACACTGCTTATTTTGACCTTTTTTTTACTGCCCGCATTCGGACAGAGACAAAAAACCGTACACGCAACAGGAACCGCTGTGGGCAAAGACCTTGAAACCACCTACGAAGAGGCTCTTTACAAAGCCAAGAAGGATGCGCTTCTGCAAGCGGGCTTTACGGAGTCGGTGACTTCTTTCACCACACTGCACGTGGGTGCGCACACCGAGATGTCGGGCATATTGTCTAACGAGTTGAGTTTGATCGAGTTGGACGGCAGAGTGCGCTTGGTTCGGGAACCGGAAATATCTCGCAATTTGGTCAATAATCTTGTGGAAACAAGTGTATCCATTGTGGCGGATGTCTTTCTTGAAGATAAAAAGACGGATCCCGAATTTTCTTTTAAGGTGGATGGTTTTAAGGAACTATATCATAATGAAACGACGATAGATTTCTCCATTTTACCCTTTAAAGATGGTTATCTGCGTGTGTTTTGGTTCGATGCTTCGCCTAAACAAAAGCATTCTGGAGATATCATTTTCCCCAATCCTGATTTTTTTCGAGATGTTTTGCTGAAAAAGGGAACGCGCTACGCCTTTCCGCCGACCACGGCCGAATTTAACCTGAATGGGGAAATTGAGTTTACGGCCGAAAAACTTCACGACTCTCCTTTGGAACCCAACCTGATCTTGATCGTCCTGCTCAAACGCCCCATCCCGTTCACAGAAAGCGTTGATTACCAAACCGTGTATCGTTGGCTGCTGAATATCCCGGCTGACGAACGTTGCTATAAATGGATAAAATTCGATATAACCAAATAAAAAACAAATATTGATGAAAAAAAATCTCTATCTTTTGATTCTGCTTGCGTTTAACGTGGCAATGCTTGATGCTCAATCCGAAGGAGCTTCTTCCAAAGGAAGTCTTAATATTGTAAAGGAAATAAAACCGCCTGTTTTTCAGGTGATTGGAAATGTGTCTTTTGAGGATATGACCAGCGACAATGCCCTTGATGCCAACGAAGAATGCTTTGTGACGATGACCGTGAAAAATGTCGGTATGGGTGATGGATACAGCCTGACCGGAGTGATTAAGGCCGAAGGCTCCACGCAGGGCATCTCTTTCACAAACCAGCAGCTCCCCGTCATAAAAGTGGGGGAGACGAAAACGATAAAGTTTCCCATATCTTCCAATATGAACACCATAGACGGTAATGTGACTTTTTCGGTGAGCATTGATGAACCCAATGGTTTTGGCACGGAGGTTTATCCCATTGCTGTTTCTACTCGTGCCTTTATGGCTCCTATGGTTAAGGTTACCGACTATTCGGTGACGGGAGACAATGCGGGTACATTGAAGAAAGTAACCCCTTTTGACCTTCAGATATTGGTGCAGAATGTGCAGCACGGAACCGCCGACAACGTGACGGTGGACGTGTCTTTTCCCGACGGTTTGTTTCTTTTGAATCCGGAAACCCAGCACGTTTCGCTCAATACAATGGATGCGGGGAATACTCAATCCATTGTCTATAAATTGATTGTCAACAATAATTATGCGGCTACAGATATTCCCATTCAGATAAAGGTAAAAGAAAAATTTGGAAAGTATGCAGAAGACCGTACTATCAAATTGGCTTTGAACCAGCCGATGGCGCCTGCCAAAATTGATGTCAAGTCGGAGGATGTTCAGTACCAGGACATCGTGTTGGCCTCCCTCTCTTCCGATGTCGATAAGAATATTCCGCAGGGTGCTCCCAAAAGTGGCAATCGCTTTGCCATCATCATTGGAAATGAAGACTATCACAGCTACCAACCCGGCTTGAATAGTGAGTCGGATGTGGCTTTTGCCGTGAACGACGCCACCACTTTCCGCAAATATGCCGCTTCGGTTCTTGGCGTTCCCGAAAACAACATCGCCTTTCTCACCAACGCTACTGCCGGACGAATGAATCAGGAAATTACGAAAATGGTGAAGCTGGTGAATTTGGAAAGCAACGCACAGCTCTATTTCTACTATGCCGGACACGGCTTCCCACAAGAAAATACCAATGTGCCGTATATCATCCCCGTGGATGTTTCGGCCGCCAACCTTGCCAATGGTATTAACCTTTATGAATTATATCACAAATTGGCCGGCACGGGTGCCCGGGTAACCATCTTTATGGACGCCTGCTTCAGTGGCGGCGGCCGTGATGCCGGTTTGTTGGCAGCCCGCGGCGTGAAACTCACCCCAAAAAAGGAATCCCTCACCGGCAATCTGGTGGTCTTTTCTGCCACACAGGCCGATCAGGTGGCCCTGCCGTACCGCAAACAGTACCACGGCATGTTTACCTACTACCTCTTGAAAAAAATGCAACAGAATCCCAATTGCACTTACGGCGAATTGAAAGACTACATCTCTACGGAAGTGGCCAAACAGAGCCTGCGCGTAAACTCCAAAGACCAAAACCCTGATGTCAATGTCTCCCCAGCCGCTATCAGCAACAACTGGCAGGAATGGAAGTTCAATTAATAATTAACAATTTACAATGAACAAAGAAAACCGTTCGCCTCCAAGAGGCGAGATTTCTGTAACCCCATATAAGCGAAGCGCAATGAGGGGTTGGGCAATGAGCGCGTGGGCATCTGCATCTCGAAGAGATGCGACTTCAGCGGCTGTGGAACTTTCAAAGGAAGGCGCGTTACACCAAGAGATCCCTTCACTGCGCTGCGCACGGTTCGGGAAGACGGGCGCACTCGGGGAACATAGTGGGCGGCGGCGCAAGGTTGTCGATTATGGTCAGTGTGTGGTGCCGCCGCAAACGCAATTTCCGCGGCGACACCACGACAATGTTGTTGCGTTATCACTATCCGTCGCCGCCTTTTT
>JAZLHE010000098.1:0-72230 GCA_045616665.1 Bacteroidales bacterium
ATCACGGAGTATCGCAACGGCTACACGCTTCGAAAAGGCGCCGCGGTAGAGTTCAACTTCATCACGGTGGAGAGTACGTGGGAGGAGGCGAAGGAAAACATTTACGGCAATCCGAAGTTTTTTAGGGATTCTGTTGTGAACAAGGTTATTACCACGTGCACGATAGAGTGCGACGATTTCGGGATTAAGAAAGGGAAAGTGTAATTGGTGAAAATAGAAGATATCACAGCATCTTAATCCATATAAAAAAGGTCGTTGAAACGTTGATTTAACGACCTTTTATGTGTTTTAAAAGTGTACAATTTGTTTTAAAAAAAATGTACATTTTGATTTGGGGATTATATGTGATCATAAAAATTGACTTCACCATTTTTGAATAATGGTCTCAATTTTGTTTTATCGTCTGTTACACGTGAATTACCACACAAAACTTTACGAACAGATGGATGATAATTTCACGCAACTTGCTATGCTTATCAATTCTACTTTTATGTTGCCTGCTGACAAGACCATTATCATCCATATTATAGAAGATAACGTATTCTTCTGGTCTGTGTTTTTTCTTTGTAAAACCAAATATAGATGTGTTCACACTTCTACTTTAGTCAATAAATAAGTTGCTAGGCATTTTATTCACAAAATCAAATGTTGAGTATTCAAGTATTTCCAACGCTTTTTTCTTATTTTTTTACCAATGTCGGAGTCGGAATTATAATTACGTCTTTCCAATTCTTTTCTATAAGTTTTAATGCAGTTTCAAGCGACGTTTTTTGATTTATCTCGGAACCAATTTGATAAAAGGTATCATCATCTCTTCCATTGATATGCCGCCGTGCTGGAAGGTGTTCTTGTAATAATTGACATAATAATTGTAATTATTGGGATAAGCGAAAAAGTCATTTTTCATTGCGAAAATATACCTTGAAGTAAGGTTCTCTTTCGGCAAGAAGGCATCTTCCGGATTCTTGATCTCATATACGTCCTTGGTTGGATAATCCATATTGCTCTTGCCGACTTTATAACGCAAGTTGCTGTTCACCGTTTTGTCGGCCACCACCTTCAACGGATTGTCAATGCGGATGGTTCCGTGGTCGGTCGTCAAAAAGATCGTGGCCTTTTTCTCAGCCAAATATTTAATCATCTCGAAGAGGATGGAATTTTCAAACCAGGATGCGGTAACACTTCGGTACGACTTTTCGTCGTCGGCCAACTCCCGAATAATATCGACGTCGGTACGGGCGTGTGAAAGCATATCGACAAAATTAAACACCAAAACATTCAACGGATTGCCCATTAACTGATGAAAATTGTCGAAAACCTTCTTTCCATAATCAAGATTTAAGATTTTTGAAAAAGAATACTTGATGTTTTTGCCATAACGCTTCAAATATTCACCCAATAATTGTTGTTCATACTGGTTTTTTCCTCCTTCATCATTCTCGTTCAACCATAATTGCGGGTATTTTTGGGCGATAACCGATGGCATAAGACCCGAAAATAGGGCATTCCGGGCGTAATGTGTGGCCGTAGGTAAAATGCTGTAACAGATACTTTCGTCTTCGGCACGGTAAAAGTCATGAAGCATCGGCTGAATGGTTTTCCATTGGTCAAATCGAAGGTTGTCGATGACAAAAAGGAAAATCGGTTTGCCGTCTTTCTCCGAAATTAACGGAAACAGCTTGTCTTTCAATACAGTATGCGACAACGACGGTTTCTCGTCGCATTTCCCCGTAAGCCAATTCAGATAGTTTTTGGCGATGAACTTGGCAAATTGAACATTGGCCTCCTCTTTCTGGTTGGTCAGGATTTCCGCCACGCCACTGTCCTCAATCTTCTCCAATTCCAATTCCCAATACACAAGTTCTTTATACAAGGACTCCCATTCTTCCAGCGATAAACGGTCTGAAATCTTCATTGATAATTCGCGAAACGCCTGCTGATAGGCAATGGTGCTTTTTTCCGTGACGATCTTCTTATTGTCAATGTTTTTCTTTAGACAAAGTAGAATTTGATTGGGATTGACCGGCTTAATCAGATAATCGGCAATGTTGGATCCGATGGCATCTTCCATAATATTCTCTTCCTCACTTTTGGTAATCATAACGATAGGAATATTTTGGTTGATGGTCTTGATGCGCTTCAGAGTCTCAATGCCGCTCATTCCGGGCATATTTTCATCCAGGAAGATAATATCCACCATTTCCTTCTTTAGTGTCTCTAAAGCATCGTCACCGCTCACAACGGGAAGTACTTCGTAACCTTTGGCATTAAGAAACAGTATATGCGGTTTCAAAAGGTCAATTTCGTCATCTGCCCATAATATTTTTGTCTTCATAGCAAATTATACTTTTTTAGAATCAATAGTGATTTTTATTTGTTGGCTTCTCTAAAATCTTTGCGTTTTATTTTTAAACGGAGTAGGGATGTGTTTATTTTGCAAACTTACGATATTTTTTTGAAAATGACAATATTTGCACAAAACAATCTTCTATTAAAATTTGATCAAACCCCTTTGAGAATAAAGCATTGGGACCATTTTTGACATCATTCATCTCCTCGAGGTTTGAATATTTGAAAAAGATCTTATCCACGATAGAGTATATTCGACCCTCAGATGAAATATTTTCACTGACTTTCAAATCGTCAAACAGCAACCAGAAAAAATCGATATGGTGCACTTATCCCGAAACAAGCATATCGTAGATGCCGTACGACAAAGTAAGAATCAGTGGGATGACTCTTCCCGTCCACCCACGACAAACCACTATCGGCAATCCCTTACACATTTGTAAACTTTTACAGTTGTACACGCTGAATCTACGTCATTTACAAAATGCAACAAATTGCTTTTACAACTGTAATCGCCAAATATTTCACAAATGTAATCACATATTAATAACGGTTGTAATTAACAATATCGTTCATTGGGAAACTGATTCGATTGGGTTGTCGATACAATTGTCAATATCGATTCTAAATGCTCCGATACTTTGGCGATCGGGCGGCAGTGCACTTAATTACAGGTGTCCTCGTCGCTTGTGTTGAGTTTTTAATATTAAACATTATCTAATTTACTGATTCCCATAATATTATGTTTATTTGTTAATCTGATTAATACGGTGTTGTCATTACTTTATCAACAACTACTCGCTATATCTTGATTTTTATATTAATTGATTGATTACAAGTAATATATTTAGTTGATTTAATCTTTTACGTTAAGTATTTATCAACAATTTTCAATTGATGACTATTGTGCAATTTTTATGTGTATATTTGTAACCGATTAACTGTGTTGGATTGTATAACCTTGTGAATGTTGTTGGGTGGTTGTATTTGTACGGTGGAAAAACCTGTGCGATTACAAATGTACTATCAGGGTGTTTTAATCTTGTAATTAACAAAGTTGTACAATTGTCACTTTGTAGTATAAATGTAAATTATTAATATTGTAAATTATGGTTGACAGAATTAAACAAGTGATGGAGTACTATGAGGAAACTCCAGCAACGTTCGCCGAAAAGCTCGGTGTAAACAGATCTAATTTAACCCACCTTTTCTCTGGCAGGAATCAGCCCAGTTTGGAGTTTGCCAAGAAGGTCTTGTCTGCCTATCCCGAAGTGAGAACCGAATGGTTGATTATGGGAGTTGGGCAAATGATTAAGGATCCTGCCGAAGAAGTGGTGTCTCCGAAGAAAAACTTTATTCAAACCGATTTGTTTGAAATGGATGACAATGTGGATGACGATGCAGATCAAGAAGAAATTAACACCCAACAAGTCGAAAGCGAGCCAAATCTGGAAATTCAAGAAATGCACTCAGATTCTGCACGTGAAAAAACGGCTGAAAATACAACTCAATATGTTGAAAATAAATCAATTAAACCAGAAATTACCGATTCAACAACTTCTTTAGAATCAAAAAATCAAATCATTCCGACCGATACACAGGAAAAAACGGACTCTCGGCAAGTTGTTTGCAACCCTATTGTTGATGTAATGACGGAAACACAAAAAACAAATAAAGAAACGGTTCCATCTCATTCGGAAACAGCAAGATCTAAAAAAGTTGAAAAAATCATTTTCTTCTATGATGATGACACTTTTAAAATATTTAATGCGTAAAGGGATTCAAAAATTTCTTTTATCGGACAATAAATAAAACCCTTTTTAGAATTTTTTGCGTACATTTGCAACAAAATTCAGAATTATGAAACTTTTAGAAGGAAAGGTTGCTTTGGTTACCGGTGCTTCGCGAGGCATCGGGAAAGCCATTGCCAATCAATTTGCACTAGAAGGTGCCAATGTGGCCATTACCTATATTCATAACCAGGAATTGGCCGAACAGGTTGTTGCCGATTTGTTGGCGACGGGCGTTCAGGCCAAGGCGTATCGTTGCAATGCGGCGGATTTTGCGGAAACGGAACAGTTGGTCAAGCAGGTTCACGATGATTTTGGGCGGATTGACATATTGGTGAACAACGCCGGCAAGACGGCCGACACCTTGATGTTGCGAATGACGGAAAATCAATGGGACGACGTCATTGCCAACAATCTCAAATCCGTTTTCAATACCATTCACGCCGTTAGTCCCATTATGCTAAAGCAGAAATCCGGAACCGTCATCAATATGGCTTCGATTGTTGGCCTTTATGGCAATGCGGGACAAGCCAATTATGCGGCTTCCAAGGCGGGTATCATCGGTTTGACCAAGTCGATGGCAAAGGAATTGGGTAGTCGAGGCATTCGTGTCAATGCCATCGCTCCCGGTTTCGTGGAAACCGATATGACTGCCAATTTGTCCGAAGAAATGAAGGAAAGCACATTGAAAACCATTGCTTTGCGACGTTTGGGCAAGTCTGAGGACATTGCCAGGTGCGCACTTTTCCTTGCTTCTGAATTATCATCTTATATTACGGCCCAGGTATTGGTTTGCGACGGCGGAATGTGCTAAATATGAAAATATGATGATTCGAATTCTGCTTCTTAGCTTTTTCTTTTTCTGTGTTTCTTGGACGATGGCACAGAATGATCCGCCTTTGCGTATTGAATTGCCTACCGCCCAAGATGCTGACGATTATCATTATACGCTGATGGGCAAAAACGGGGTGATGGTCTTTTACGAAGGAGAGCATATCAACGCCGACACCACCGAATGGGTGCTGATGCATTACGATACCAACCTGCAAAAAGTCAACGTTTTTACCATTCGACAATCCGTCAAGGCGGCTTTTCGACAATCGTATTACGATAAAGGCAATCTGTATTTATTGTTCCAAGATGTTGTGAATAAGAAGGAAATACCATTGACATATTTATCCGTTATTGACATTGGCAGTGCGAAGTATCAGAATTACACGCTTGAAAACATCCCTTCTTTTGAGATTTCCAAACTAAAGGCGACAAGTGGAAATGCCGTCTTTTCGATTATCCACGGTGATAGTTATTTCATATATTTCTATAATACGAATAGACAGAAGTTGAAAGATTTCATCATTCGCGACGCCGCCATTATTTCTGAACAATTTATTGAAATAGATAGTCTTAACGAAAAATTCATCTTGGGATTGGGAACGCTGTATCCTGACAAGAGTGCCTTGATGGCCATTTACGAAATCACTTATCAAGGCGAATTGCTTCGAGAAATTCCATTGCCATACGCAGAGGGATATTATTACAATTCGGTTCGATACGCCCCCATCGACAGCACTTCCGCAATGTTGATAGGTACGTATAATTTGGCCAAGAGTAAAAAATCCGGATTTTATCATACGGGGGTTTATACGATGCATTATCAAAACTCATACTTAAGCTCGCCAGAATTTTTCAACTATACGAATTTGCATAGAAAGAAAGAAGGGGAGGAAAGCCAAAACGAGCAACCCGCCGACTTGCAACTTCTGATTGGCGATATCGTTGCCAACGACAGCTGTTTCACGTTGGTCACCGAAGTGTATTATCCGGAATACAACTACAATTCCAACTACTACGACAATATGTCGTCCTACTATTACAGTAGTGCTTACAGTCCGGCCACTACCACTTTTGCGGGATATCGTTATGTCAACGCCTATGTCACTTGTTTTGACAGAAGTGGCAATTTGTTGTGGGACAATTACTTTCCATTCTCCAACATCCTCACCCGCCGTTTGGCAAAGCGAGTCTCGGTTTACTATACGCCCTTCGGAACCGTCATCTTTTATCCGTATAATTCCACTTTGACCGCCACGCTGATCAACGGTTATAATGTGGTGGAAAATCTGGCCACCATTCCCATTGAAAGCAATTACAAGAAAGATGCCGTCGATTATTCGAGAGACATCAATATGTACAATTGGTATGACAATAAATTCCTGATTTGCGGTTACCAGCATATCATCAACAATTCGAAGGGGAACCGCGGGAAACGCTATGTTTTCTTTATAAATAAGTTGGAATACAGATAGCGGCAAAGTGTCGTGAATGGGGGTGATGGAATTGAAAATTCCAATCGTCATCATTTTGCACAATAACTATGGTTTTAGTTTACAATAGTTTACAATAAAAATAACGACGATTTTTTTATCATTTGTTTGACTGGAAAAAAATTTTAGAATATCGTTGGACTTATTGAAAAAAGTTGTATTTTTGCAATCTCAATTAAGGCGGGATAGCTCAGTTGGTTAGAGCGTCGGATTCATAACCCGGAGGTCTCGAGTTCAACTCTCGATCCCGCCACAAAAAAAGACCGACAAAGATCGGTCTTTTTTCTTTTTAAATGCGGTAAAATCTATTCTTTTTCCGACAATTCCAGCCAACGCATAGACTTCTCGTCTAGGGATGTCTCAACTTCCTGATAACGGCGGCTCCAGTCTGTCAACTCTTGCGAAGTGCCGGTGCCGCTATTCATTTTCTCGATCAGTGCCGACTTTTCCTGTTCCAACTGTTCAATTTCCACTTCCAACGCTTCAAATTCCTTCCGTTCCTTGTACGTCATCCTGTTGGGATTGCTGGCTCGTACAGGCTTGTTTTTTACTTCTTCCTCAACGGGTGCATTGATTTTGGCAATACGCTTCTGCAATTTCAATTCCTTGTCGCGTTCAATCCGATATTCGGTGTAATTTCCGTAATAGTCTTTGATTTTCCCGTCACCTTCGAAAACGAAGACATGATCGACCAATTTGTTCATAAACCAACGGTCGTGCGACACCATCAGGATACAACCCGTGTAATTTTCCAAAAAATCCTCCAGCAAATTCAGCGTGTCAATGTCGAAATCGTTGGTAGGTTCGTCTAAAATGAGGAAGTTGGGATTTCGCAACAGGGTGATGAGCAAATGCAGCTTGCGTTTTTCACCACCGCTCAAATCCTCATAATAAGTATATTGTTGTTCGTATTTGAAGCCAAAATGATTCAAGAACTGGGATGCGCCCATATAATTTCCGTTGTCCATCCTGATGACTTCGGCCTGTTCCTTCACCAAATCTATCACGCGTTTGTTGCCGGCGTATGGGAGTCCGTCTTGAGCGAAATAGCCAAACTGTATCGTTTGCCCCGGAGTTATCTTGCCGCCATCTGCCTTCAACTCTCCCATAATCAGCTTCAAAAACGTACTTTTTCCAGTGCCGTTAGGGCCTACGATTCCGCACTTTTCACCTTTTTTGAAAATATAGGAAAAATCGTCCAGCAAAGAGCGACCACCCGGATACGAAAAATCCAAATTATTGATTTCCAGTATTTTATTTCCAAGTCTTTCTGTGCGGACCTTAAATCCTTCTTGTTTTTGCTCAGGAACTTTCGAAACTTCATTTTTTAAGTCTTCAAAAGCATTGATTCGTGCTCTTGCCTTAGTAGTTCGTGCCTGCGGCGAAGTGTGAACCCATTCGAGTTCTTTCCTGAACAACTGACGCAGTTTCTCGTTTTCAGCCGCGGCATTGGCCAAACGTTCGGCTTTTTTTTCAACGAAATAGTCGTATTTACCCCTGTAATGGTATAGTTTTCCGTGATCAATCTCAATAATATCATTACAAACCTGATCCAGAAAATAACGGTCGTGAGTAACCATCAGCAAAGTGACGTTGGCAGCGCGGAGGTAATTTTCCAGCCATTCAATCATTTCCACATCCAGATGGTTGGTCGGTTCATCCAAAATAAGCAGATCAGTATCCGAAATCAAAGTCTTGGCCAAAGCCGCCTTTTTCCGCTGACCACCAGATAGCTCATTGATATTTTTTAAGATATCGTGGATTCCGAAACGCGATAATATCTCCTTAACCCTTGATTCAAAATCCCAAGCCTGCAATCGGTCCATTTCCATAATGGCCTTTTGCATACGCTCGTGAATGGCAGTGGAATTCTTATCCTGTTCGGACCATAGCAGGCAGGCTTCGTATTCTTTAATTGCCTGAATGGTAGGTGTTTGCGCATCGAAAATAGCATCAAGGACAGAGTAGTTATCGCTGAAATTATCCATTTGTGGCAAATATGCCACGCGAATGTCATTCCGAATCACCACTTGTCCATCATCAGGCAATTCTCGTCCCGCGATGATATTCAACAACGTACTTTTCCCAGTTCCGTTTCGGGCAATCAAAGCCGTTTTCTGGCCTTTTTCCAAGCCAAAGGTAATGTCGGAGAATAACTCTTTCTCCCCGATGCTTTTGGAAAGTTTTTCAACAGTCAGGTAATTCATCAAAAGATGAAATAAAATCAGAAATATAGTCTAAGATGACTATTTTGCGGCAATAGTCTCAATTTCAACCAATGCTCCGAGAGGAAGGTCTTTCACGGCGAAAGCGGCTCTTGCAGGAGGATTGGATGTATAATATTTGGCATAAACTTCATTCATCGGTTTGAAGAATGCGATATCGCTCAAGAGACAAGTCGATTTGATGACATTGTCGAAAGTATAGCCGGCTTCTTTAAGGATAGCAGCAATATTTTTCATTACCTGTTCAGTTTGAGCTTCAATGCCTTCGGGCATTTTACCGGTAGCCGGGTCAACCGGAATTTGACCTGAAATGAACAACATTCCGTTGGCTTCAATGGCTTGGCTGTATGGTCCCACTGCTTTGGGGGCATTGTCGGTATGGATAACTTTCTTCATAGTAAATTTGATTTTTTAAGTTAATGATTTTGCAAAGATACGATTTTTTTTGATGTATAATTACTTTATTCAGCACGAAAAGTCATTCTATTTTTATCAGGAACTCATAAATGACACAAGGAAAAATATTTCTGCATCACGCGCAAGGCAATATAGCGTTCTCTTCGTTCATCGCGGAATTGTGCAACATATTTCTGCGCATTTTGTGACATTTGTTCTGCTTCTTTGGGATGGGCAGTGTAATAATCCAATTGCTGATGCAAATCACTGTAGTCATCTTTGATTTCAACATAATGCACGCCGCCTTGAAGACGACCTTCCATAAACCAGGTTTCGCAGGTGGGGCGGGGCATTACCGCCAAAGAATTGCTCGACATCACCCACTTTAAATTACTGGCCACATCATTGCCTTCCAAGGCCATAATATACTTGTAATCAAGATGTTCATATAGAGACATTCGCGGAACGATGGTTTTTCCGTCGGGATTGTCGGCCAGAAGACCGCCATTGGCCAGAGTGTTGGCGGCATCCACGCGCGGATCACTGGCAAATTGTTGTATAAATCGAATACGGTTTTTGCGCGTGCCCACTTGTCCTCTAAAAATAACGCGGTCTTGTTTATCGGCAAATGGAATCCGGTCATTGACATAAACAAAATGCCGACATTTGTCTAATTTCAGCAGTACCGCATTGGCATTATCTGGCGTAAGACTGCGGCTTTTGACAATCGTAGGATAGGGTGGAATGTCCCGAATATCTCCAAACAGATAATTCCACGGCAAATCGGGATTAAACCAACGGATAATTTCGCGACTGTCATAATAATAGGTGCTATTATGGCCTTTTTTGTGCAAATCACCGATTCGCGAAGCGGCAGGTCCCAAATCCGAGGATGTCATCAGCTTGCAATAATAGTCAACCCGATCAGCGATATATTTTTCATCGTAAAGGCGTGCGCAAATTTCCATTTCTTTCTGCAGTTGTTGACGCGTCCACGAATCCGGAACAAGTTCCCGAGCCACGGCTTTCAGATAAAATAGAAATTTGGAATTTTTACCGCTATGAAATATGTATTTTAAAGAAGCGTTCATCACGAAGGACAATAATGATTTTGAGTGGCAAAATTACGCATTTTTCGGCAAACAAAAAAACCCCTGACAAACAGGGGCTTTTTTATAAAGAAGACCAAAAGGTCTAAAAGTATTAGTAAGCAATACCTTGAGCGATCATAGCGTTGGCAACCTTGATGAAACCAGCGATATTGGCACCCTTAACGTAGTTGATGTAACCGTTCTTTTCGGTACCATATTTAACGCAGTTTTCGTGGATGTTGTTCATGATGCCGTGTAATTTTTCATCAACTTCGGCAGCAGTCCAAGAAAGGTGCATAGCGTTTTGGCTCATTTCAAGACCTGAAGTAGCAACGCCACCAGCGTTAGCAGCTTTACCAGGAGCGAAAGAAACTTTCTTCTTCTGTAATGCGGCAACAGCGTCAGCGGTACAACCCATATTAGAAACTTCAACAACGTATTTAACCTTGTTGGCGATCAACATCTTGGCATCGTCACCGTTCAATTCGTTCTGGATAGCGCAAGTCATAGCGATTTCGCAAGGAACTTCCCATACTTTGTGACCCTTAACGAATTTAGCTGATTTGAACTTCTTGGCGAAAGGTTCAACAACGTTGTTACGTGTTGCGTTCAATTCGTTCATATAAGCGATCTTTTCAGGAGTGCTGATACCTTCTTCGTCAATGATGTAACCATCAGGACCAGAGATAGCAACTAACTTAGCGCCGAGTTCGGCAAGTTTAAGAGCCGTACCCCAAGCAACGTTACCGAAACCAGAGATGATGCAGCGTTTGCCTTTCAGTTTGTCTTTCTTAGCAGCCAACATACCTTCCAAGAAATAAACAGCACCGAAACCGGTAGCTTCTGGACGAATCAAAGAACCGCCCCATTCAAGACCTTTACCAGTGAGAACGCCAACGTGTTCGCCACGGAGTCTCTTATATTGACCATACATGAAACCGATTTCACGACCGCCAACACCGATATCACCAGCAGGAACGTCAGTATCAGCACCGATATATTTCTGTAATTCAGTCATGAAAGCTTGGCAGAAACGCATAACTTCGCCTTCTGATTTGCCCTTAGGATCGAAGTCAGAACCACCTTTGCCACCACCCATTGGGAGAGTAGTCAAAGAGTTTTTGAAAGTCTGTTCGAAAGCCAAGAATTTCATTGTGTCTTCAGTTACTGTAGGATGGAAACGGATACCGCCCTTGTAAGGTCCGATAGCCATATTGTGTTGTACACGGTAACCACGGTTTACTTGGATATTACCCTTATCGTCAACCCAGGTAACTTTGAATTTGATAATTCTTTCAGGTTCAAGAATTCTTTCTACGATTTTGTAATTGTCATAGATAGGATTTTCGTTCACGAAATCACAAATGGTTTCCAAAACTTCGGTAGCAGCCTGAATGTACAGAGGTTGTCCCGGATTCTTAGCCGTTACGTCGGCAACTAATTTTTTAAGATCCATAGTATATGTTTTTTAAAAGGTTTGTGTTAATCTTTTTTCGTGTGCAAAGGTATGAATTTTTTTCGAATTTTATTCGTTTCTTATAAAATATTTTTCCTCATTTAAATATGAAGTAAACGGCCAACACCAAAAATGTGAATCCAATCAAATGGTTATACGTAAGATGTTGATTTTTAAACACTAACAAAGTGAATACAGTGAACACCGTCAAGGTAATCGCTTCTTGAATGACCTTCAATTGCCACAAATTAAAAGGACCCCCGTTATCGACAAAGCCGATTTTGTTGGCAGGAACTTGAAAGCAATATTCAATGAAGGCAATACCCCAGCTGATTACGATCGTGAGGGGCAAACTTAAATTGCTTAGCCAACTGACATCCTTGAATTTCAGGTGTCCATACCAAGCACAAGTCATAAAAACGTTAGCAATAATTAGAAGAACTATAGTATAAACAGCTTTCATAAGTTTTCGTTGGCACGAATATCTTTAATGTTGAGTTGTATGGTAGTTTTATTATTCCAATTGTTTTCTTCCACGTGATAGACGATATCAAATTTCTTCTTGTTGGTAATCAAGTCGAATTTTTCGTGAAGATTATAACCAATGCCGTCCAACGGTTGCGTTGACTTGTCAGGATACAGCACCCTCATTTTGACGTGTTTTCCCTTGTTTCCAACGACTTTTCCGTTACCTTCTTCAACGACACCATTCGATTGAAAAACAGGAGCCATATTGCCCGGTCCAAAGGGTGCAAAGCGATTGAGATTGGCAACAAAATTGGTTGTAATGTCCGACAGGTCCAAGGCCAAATCCACATTGATTTCAGGAACGTATGCGTCTTCCTCGAGATTTTCTGCCACATATTGTTCAAAGCGTTCCTTAAACTCTTCCAGATTTTCTTCTTTCATAGACAATCCGGCCGCAAATTTATGGCCGCCGAAATCTTCCAACAAGTCCGAGCAGCTGTCGATACCGTCATAAATGTTGAATTCTTTGACGGAGCGTGCCGAGCCGGTAATCAAGCCGTTGGAAGAACGCGTCAGCACGATGGTCGGCTTGTAAAATTCCTCCACCAGACGAGATGCCACGATTCCGATAATACCCTTAAACCAGTTGGGATTGTATATCACAATGCTCTTCCGGTTGATATATTCGTGGGTGTTTTTGATCATATTGACGGCCTCTTCGGTCGCATTTCTGTCTTGTTCTTTTCGTTGCTCGTTCTGGTTATTGATATTGTCGCCAATGTCGGACGACTTGTCCTCGTCTTCACAAATAAACAAGCGGACAGATTCCTTACCGCTTTTCATTCTGCCGGCGGCATTAATGCGCGGTCCCACATAAAACACCAGGTCGGTAATGGAAATCACGCGGTTGAAAATCGTTTCTTCTTTGAAAGGATAATGGACTTTGATTCCTGATTTTTCCAAAATTGACTTGATTCCCACACGCGGGAAACGATTGATCATTTCAAGTCCATAATGGGCTAAAATTCGATTTTCTCCAGTAATGGCCACGATGTCGGAAGCGATACTCACCGCCACCAAATCCATTCGTGACAACCACAACTGGTCAGGGAGGTCAAATTTTTTGCAATATCCCTGAATCAGTTTAAAACCAACGCCGCAACCTGACAATTCCTTGTAAGGGTAGGGGCAATCACTGCGCTTGGGGTCCAACACGGCAACGGCGTGCGGTAACTCATCACCTTCCAAATGATGATCGCAAACAATCACATCAATGCCATACTTGTTGGCAATGTCGATTTTGTCGTTGGCTTTGATGCCGCAATCTAATGAGATAAGCAGGTTGATGCCACGCTCGTAGCAATATTCGACACCTTCTTCGGAAATACCATAACCTTCGCTGTAACGGTCTGGAATGTAAAATTCTACAAATTTATCCGAATCCGTACCGATGATTTCACAAAGGAACGAGTAAAACAATGCCACAGCCGAAGTTCCATCCACATCATAGTCGCCATAAACCATTATTTTTTCGTTATTAATAATAGCTTTGGACAAGCGTTCAACGGCCTTGTCCATATCTTTCATTAGAAAAGGATCGTGTAGTTTATTGATGTCTGGATTGAAGAACTCGTCGGCCTGATCAACCGTCGTGATGCCGCGAGAAATAAGCAAAGAGGCTAAAGGTCGCTCAATCTTCAGTTTCTCGCTCAACTCTTCAACGGCTTTGTCGTCAGGTTGTTCCGAATTAATCCATCTTTTATTCATTTTGTATATTATATATTTAGGTCGCAAATATATAAAAAAAATCAATAAGTTGCTACAATTTCATCTTTTTTTCTATTTCATCTATGGCAAGTCTGATTTTTTTGTCGGTTTCGTAAAGGTTATTGATGGTTCTACAGGCATGCAAAACGGTGGCGTGATCCTTGTTTCCGCAATATGCGCCAATGGTTGACAAAGGCAATTTGGTATATTTTTTCGCAAAATACATACTCAATTGGCGTGCCTGCACAATCTCACGCTTACGCGTTTTGGCATTAATCATATCAATGGAGATGTGGAATTGATCACATATCACCTTCTGAATGTATTCGATGGAAATCTCCTTGGCCGTACTCTTGACATACTTGTCAATCATTTCCTTGGCCAAATCAACGGTAATGGCTTTGCGATTCAGTGACGCCTGGGCCAAAATAGCAATCATAGCACCCTCTAACTCTCTGGTATTCGAAGTGATACGTAGTGACAGATAATCTATTACTTCAGGTGGAAATTCAATGCCGTTGTTTTCCAATTTTTTGCGCAAAATGGCTATTCTCGTCTCCAGGTCCGGCACTTGCAAATCGGCCGTCAAGCCCCATTTGAAACGAGAAAGCAGGCGAGGTTCAAATCCCGCAATTTCAACCGGTGACTTATCCGCCGTGATGACAATTTGCTTTCCTTTCTGGTGCAGATGGTTGAAGATATGGAAGAACGCCTCCTGCGTTTTGCCTTTTCCACCGGAAATAAATTGAATATCGTCAATAATCAACACATCCACTGACTGATAAAAGAAAATGAAGTCATTGACATTGCCGTTTTTCACGGATTCGACATATTGCTGGAAAAACAAGTCCGAATTAACGTACAAAACGGTTTTATCAGGATGGAACACCTTGGTTTGCAAGCCGATGGCGTGAGCAAGGTGTGTTTTTCCCAAACCCACTTCAGAATAAATGAACAAAGGATTGAAAGCAGTTCCACCCGGATCTTTGGCTACAGCCCAACCAGCTGAACGAGCTAAACGGTTACAATCTCCTTCAATATAATTGTCAAAATTCAAGGATTCAATCAGGTTGGAATTGATTTTCTGCTTTTTCAGCCCTGGTGCGACGAAAGGATTGGGAATGACCTTGTTAGGCGCATTATACACGTCAATTGGCGGTTTTACGGCCGGATTGTTCACAGCGGGACGATAACTGGAAGGCAGGGTGATGGTCTTGGACTGTTCAGGTACGTTTTGCTTTTCCATCAGCACCTTGTATTGCAATTTTCCATTGACACCGAGTTCCCTTTTTATTACCTTTTTCAATAAGTTGACATAATGTTCTTCTAACCATTCGTAGAACAAGTGACTGGGTAGTTGGATAATTAATGTGGAATTTTCTATCGCAACTGGAACAATGGGGACAAACCAGGTATTGTAAGCGTCAGCCTCAATATTGTCCTTGATGATTGCCAGACAATTCTTCCAAACCGCATTGTAATCCTTTGTAATCGTATTCATCGTTTCCGAAATTCTTTTTTAGTCGTAATTACTTGTATTTGAATAAATTAACAGAAATAACTTTCTCGTTTTTTGATGATACAAAAATGAACAAAAAAAAGTTGAAAAAATGCAAATATGATGCTTGATTTTTAAAAAACTTTGTATATAGTGAAATGAGGGTTTTCGCCACCTCAAAAATATAAGTTGTTTGATTTCAGCATTATATGTTTTCAACAATATGAAATAATCACTTAAGTGATTCAAAATCAATATAATACATATTTATTTATTAACAATTCCGGATTTAATTTAAAAAAGATGTATTTTTGCACTCCAAAAGGTAAACATAAAGATATATACATTAATTTATTCTATAAACCTAAAAATTATTTTATTATGAAAAAAGCACTATTTATCATTGCCGCAGTAGCTATGGTGTTCTCACTGAATTCTTGTAACAAGCAAAATTCTACATACGGTGGAACATACGTAGGCTCTTATCAATTTTTCAAACAAAATTCACCCAATGTTGATTCAGTTAGAAACAACAAAAAACTTCCCGTTCTTCAATTAACCGACAACAGCGTTTCTGTTTTTGACGTTATTCCATTGTCAAAAGCATCAGAAGGCATTTATGAAACCAGCGAAGAAGGAACTTCATTCTTGACCACTATTTTGAGTACATTTGGCGTAGGTGCCGGTGTGAATGAAAGTATCAAGGCGGTTAAGTTGCGTGCCGATTTCACGGTTTCCCAACACCTTACTTTCACGATGGCATACGAAGTAAGTCTTTTGCAAGGTCTTGCCAATACCGAAATCCGTATTCTTCAGTTTGATGGCGACAAACAGGTCAAATAGTTAGTAATCCTAAAGATTCAATTTTATGAAAAAAGTATTATTGTCTTTTGTGGCCATTATTGCCTCTTTGGGGTTGTTTGCCCAGGATCCTGTCAATTTGGCCTATTTCCCGTTCTCTACCATCGACTCTGCCCCCAATACACAGACCATTATCCAAGCGGAAGCCGGATTATTGATGGAATACGCTACATTATATATGGACGGAAGCAACGGCTCTTCTTCCTACGATCCAGCTACCGAATTAAATCGTTTTTCCGGGAATGCCGTCAACCTTATGGAAGGCTTTACCAACAGTTATGATTTGGCCATTAGAAACACTACTGCCAACGGCAAGTCTGTCGTTTTTAAGATTTCCACCGAAGGTTTTCAAGACCTTACAATCTCATACGCATACAGAAGAACAGCAACAGGTTTCAACCACTGCGTATGGTCATATAGCGTTAACGGTACCGACTTTACAGAAGCCGTTACCAAAACATACAACGGGACTATTTCTCCTGCACAATTGGAAACGGTAGATCTCTCCGGCATTAACGCTTTGGATGACCAGGAAAACGTATATTTGCGACTGACACTTTCTGGCTGCTCTTCCGCTTCCGGAAACAACCGTATCGATAACGTTCAGTTTAATGCCAATCCTGGTGGTCCCGACATTTATCCACCCCGCATCCTGAGTGCGACCGCTGTTGATTCGTCAACTATTTCTCTTGTGTTCAATGAAGAATTAGACGAAACTACAGCCACTGACGTGAATAATTACACCATTGATGGCGGATATGAAATCACCGGTATCGAATTGATCGTGAATGTCGTTGAATTAACCGTTAGTCCTGCACTTGCTGACGGAAGCATCTGTCAAATTTTGATTGAAAACATTGAAGACTTATTTGGAAATGTGATGCTTCCTGACACACAATATGTAGAATATGGTATAAATCCTGAATTCCAATGCAATAGTATCGCCGAATTGAGAACAAAGTTGGATTTCAGCGACCATTCCGGCAGAGTAGTCGATAATGTTGAATACAGATTAAACAACAGTGTTATTATCACGGCAAAAGCCGCCTATAATAACCAAAAAGTCATTCAAGACGAGACGGGTGCCATTTTGATTTTTGATGAACACAACATCTTGGATCCAAACAACAACCTGGAAATTGGTGATAAAATCAGCGGACTTTACGGTACATTGACAAATTATTTCGGATTCCTTGAATTTGTCCCGACACGTACTTACGAATCATTTGACGGATTTATGCAAACAGTTGATCCAATGGTGATTGCTTTAAGCCAACTCAACGATGAGAACTTCATGTCTGCTCACCAAGCTGAACTTATCACATTGGAAAACGCTTCCATCACCTCTACGGGTGTTTTCTCCAAACTCACTCGCTACGACGTGGCTCAGGAAGGTGTTACCGCTCCAGCTTTGTACCCTTATTTCCAAGATGTTGACTACTTGTCACAAGGTATTCCTACCGGTGTAACTCAGAATATTACGGGAATAAATTTTGCCACCTCGAAAATAGGAAGCAACAATTACGATTTCAGATATTATATCGTTCCTCGTTCAAGTAGTGATATGACCGCGATGACCGGCATTTTGGATATGGGCGGACAAGAGATCAGCATTTATCCAAATCCAACTACCGACTTTATCAATATTAATATTGATAATGCCAACAGAATTGAAATTTATGATATGAACGGCAGGCAAATAGCATCTCAAAACATTACGAACAATGGCACGATTTCTATGTTGAATTTCGCCAATGGTGCGTACATTTTAAGAGTAATGCAAGACAATACGGTGCTTGGTTCAACCAAAATCATTAAAAGATAGGGTAGTATCATTTATATCTGAAAAAGCAAAAACGGGGTTGAAATTTCAATCCCGTTTTCTTTTGTGATCAGTGATCCGTGAACAGATTTATTTGCTTGTGCGAGTGTAAAGACGTATCTCTCCACGGCTCTACTGGCGAACTCTTAATTTCTTAATTATTATAATGTCTCCCCATCAGCTCACCGATCACTGCTCACTGTTCACTACTTTTTAATCTTATCCAACCAATGTCTGTCGTTAGAATTTTCGTAATGATCTAACTTGTAGAACAAATCGTCCAAATCTCGAGCCACAATCAGCAAATCGTAATGGAATGGCCTCAGGAAACCGTCTTGACGAAAACGGTCGAGTTGAGCCACCAAGTGATCGTAGTAACCATCCGCATTCAACAAGGCCACTGGTTTTTGATGCAAGCCCAACTGGGCATCTGTCATCATCTCGAAGAATTCATCCATAGTGCCATACGAACCGGGAAGTATTACAAAGCCATCGGCTTTTTCTTCAAGCATTTGTTTTCTTTCACTCATTGAATTGACTAAAATCAGATTTTCTCCCAGCGACATATCCAACACGGTTCCATTGGAAAAGAAATTTGGTGCAATACCTACCACACGACCTCCGTTGGCACGGGCAGCCTCTGATGCCGCCACCATTAAACCAATGGAAGCTCCGCCGTAATACAACGTGAGATTTTTTTCCGCACATCGCTTTCCGAACTCGGCTGCCAACTCAACAAAAAAAGGATTATTTCCCTGCGAAGATCCGCAATACAATGCCAAAGACGAATATTTCATAGCAATTGGATTTTACTTATGGCGAACATAGATACAGAAATAAGTATATATAATAATATAATGATAGGGAAGGCTCCCAGACGGAAAATAACGAACAAAATTGCCGCCAATATCAGGAATATAAAACGAACTTGATTGCCTTTCCAGTGAAAATGTTTGAATTTCAATGAAAACATCGGCAACTCACTTATCAAGAGTACGCAAAACACCAACACCAACGCCAAAACAATCCAGAAATTATTCACAAAGGTAAGATTGTCGGCGGAAAGTGGCAAAAAACCAAGAAACAAAGCGTTGGCTGGGGTAGGGAGGCCCAAAAATTCGGTGTGTTGCCGCTCATCGTGATTGAATTTTGCCAGACGATATGCCGAAAAGGCTGGAATCAAAAACGCCAAAAATGGCAAAAAACGAACTACGGGATGGAGTTGGGCGGGCGGCAGATATTGCATACAGTTTTCTAACCATACATATATAATCATCGCAGGTGCGCCGCCAAAAGAAAACACATCTGCCAAGGAATCCAAATCTACACCCAATGGAGATTGAACTTTCAGCAAACGTGCTGTAAATCCGTCCAGAAAATCAAACAGTGCCGCCGCGATGATCATCAATGCGGCAAATTTAAGAAAGCCATAATGCAAGGACAAAACTATGGAAATGGCTCCACAGATAATGTTCATACAAGTAATGCAATTAGGTATATGTTTCTTCATCAGGATAATTTTTTCACGAACAATTGAGCATTTTCAAAACGTGTCACTTCTACCTGTTCGTCTTTTTCTATAAAGCCGATTTCCGAAGTGGCATCCAACATTTCCCCATCAATTTCAATTTTCCCGACCGGGCGAAGCAGGGTGGCGGCCACCGCGGTGCGTCCCACATATTGAGTCAGATTCATATCCTGAGCCACGTATCCCTTATCGGCATTCATTTGCGTTTTCAAAGCAAGCGAACCGTAACGGGTGTCTGCGCTAATGAGTTTTTTCCCAAGCCATAATGAAAGGATAAAACCGGCAAAGCAGGCGGCCAACACCAAGAACAAATACTTGACAAAAAGTCCGGGAGCTGCCATACTGAAATTAAATCCCACATTAAAAATCATCGTCAAAACCAAAGATCCCACCATCAGTATAATCCCGGAAATTCCTGTGACGCCAAAGCCCGGGACAACGAAAATCTCCAACATCAGCAAGCCAAAACCGACAAGGAAAATAATAATTTCCCAATGGGCGGCCAAACCTTCCAAATAATGAGGCGCAAAATAGAGTAGTGCGGCAAGAATGGCCACCAGCAACGCAAAACCAATGCCCGGAGCCTGCATTTCAAAGTAGATGCCACCAATGATAAACATAATCAGAATGCCGCTCACGATAGGGTTTATCAAGAATGAAATGACTTTGTCAATCCAAGTAACTTTTTGATTTATAAACTGGTATGAGCCGATATTCATCTTGTGCATTACATCGTTTTTATCCCTGGCTTCCGCATTGCAAAAATGATGGCCGATGGCTTCGGATGTTGTAAATGTCAACACTTTTCCTTTGACCGAAATCCCCGGAATTTCAACATCTGGATCGACCATCGCTTGCGCAATGTCCGGATCACGACCGTTCATTTCTGCCGTGGAACGCATCAGCGAACGCATATATGACTGGTATTTGTCAGGCATAATTTCACCAGTTTGATTTACCACGGAAGCGGCTCCAATCGAACTTCCTGGAGCCATATAAATGGAATCGCAAGCCAGGGAAATCAGAGCACCGGCTGATGCCGCATTTTTATTTATGAAAACAATGGTCGGAATTTTACATTCCAGCAATGCCGTACGCATTTTGTCTGCCGCATCCAATTCACCGCCAAAAGTATTTAATTCCATCAGAAGATAATCTGCATTTACTTCCTGTGCCTGACGAATGGCTTGCGTCAGTTTTCTTTCCGAAGGCTTGGAAATATTGTCGTCAATTTGAAAATAGAAAATTTTATTCATTTTCTGCTGCGCAAAAACACAACCCAACGATAAAGCCATCAACAAGGATATTAACGCAAATTTTCTAAAAATCACCTCCATTTTCGGACAACATTTTATTCTTATAATTTATATTATGTTAAATAGGATTGTTGGCAACCCTAATTTTGTATAGTATTGTCGATGCGTTGCCATTTTCTGAACCAGCTGCGAAAACGCAAACCGATAACGCCAAAAATGGCTTCTTTGAAAATTCCGCCAGACATTTTAGAAGTTCCCAATTTTCTGTCTTCAAAAATAATTGGCACTTCCACGATTTTGAATCCCAACTTATAGACATTGAATTTCATTTCGATTTGGAATCCATAACCAACGTGATGAATCTGATCAAAATCTATCGCTTTAAGCGTGGTGGCACGATAACACTTAAAACCGGCAGTCGTATCGTGAACTGGGATTCCCAACATAATTCTAACGTAGGCCGAGCCGTAATACGACATAAGCAAACGGGACATCGGCCAATTCACGACATTAACGCCATTGCAATAACGTGAACCGATAGCCAAATCCGCATTTTGTTCCACGCAAGCCTGATACAAACGGGCCAAATCGTTCGGATTGTGAGAAAAATCGGCATCCATTTCAAACACAAAGTCATACTGATGAGCCAAAGCCCACTTAAAACCGTGAATATAGGCGGTTCCAAGTCCCAATTTTCCTTTTCTTTCCTCGATAAACAATCTTTCGGGGTACTCCCCTATCAAATTTTTCACAATTTGCGCGGTGCCGTCCGGAGAATTATCTTCAATCACCAAAATATGATAATCTCCAAGGGAAAATACGGTACGAATGATATTTTCAATATTTTCCTTTTCGTTATAGGTCGGAATAATGACAAGTTTTTTATCCATAATATGAAATTTTATTACTTTTCAAGAATAATGTAAACGGGAAAATGGTCGCTATAGCCGCCTTGATACACTCCGGCCGCGTAGGTTCTTAACGGATATCCGATATAGGAACCGGATTGAGACAGCATAAAATTCTTTCTAAACACCTTTGTTCCCACATATTTATAGGAATTTGGCCTTACCGGATAAATTAAATTAGAAGAAATGACAATTTGGTCAATGACATCCCACACGTCGCGATAGGCGTATGTCCCCACGCCGTCTTGATACATTTTCCACATTGGATTAAACAAATCTCCTCGTTGAACATCTTTGATTTTAACCTTGGGTTGCAAATAATCCTTAAGGCTTTTTGCAGTTGGACTGTCGTTAAAGTCTCCCATAAAGACGATATTCGCATTGATGTTTTTCGCGAGAATTGAATCAGCGATATGGCGGGCCAATTGTGCGGCCGCAATTCGTTTGGGCATACTTCGTTTCTCGCCCCCCAATTTGGAAGGCCAGTGCATCACAATACAATGAACGGTGTCCGTATGGTCAATTACGCCAGTCATTAAAAACTGATCACGCGTACGAAAGCTGGTATCCTCTGTTACCAATCTAAATGCTTTTGTGCTAAGCACTTGAAATCTATCTTGATCATACAGGAATGCGACATCCACGCCACGACGATCGGGTGAATCGTGATGAACCACGCCCAAATTCAACGGTTTAAGTTTTTCGGTGGCCACCAAGTCGTCTAAAACACGTTTGTTTTCGACTTCAGAAACGCCTAAAACCACTACTCCACCCTTTTCTTCGCCAATCAACGCGATGACGGAAGCCATATTGTTCAACTTGCGCTGATACCTTTCCGGTGTCCATTGATAGTCGCCCGTAGGCAAAAACTGTTCGTCATTGGTAGCGGGATCATTTTCCGTATCAAAAAGATTTTCAAGGTTGTAAAAACCGATGATCGCAGATTTTCCGCTTTGTGCAAATACCGTCGTTCCTGCCCATATCAGAAACACAAGTAAGGTCAAAGTCTTAGTCCTCATAACACATAATTATTAAACTGCAAAGATACATTATTTTTCATAGCAAAAAGCGAAAAAAACATATTAAAGCAAGCGTTTTTTTTTGTAATTTTGTCGTTTAATTTATTTGACTAAAAACGAGTCTATGAAAAAACGATCACTTTTTATCGCTGCGTTCTTATCTACTTGTGTTATAGCTTATTCGCAAGACATTAACAATAAAGGGGGAAAGAAACAGCAAGGCAAACAGCAAACGGAAACAGTCGAAGATTTTCGAGACAATGACGAAATATCCGATTCGAACTACGAATCGGACGACCTTGAAAGCGGAGATACCTATATTCCTGGACTGCTTCATTCAACAAAAGACGTATATGAAAACAACACATCATACGCTTTTAGCATAGCGCGTTTTAAGAACAGAGGTTACGACAGTCGTTTCCGCAAAGTCAATGTCAATAATTTTGAGCTCAACGATATGGTTACAGGGAATTCTCCATTCTATTTGTGGAGTGGTTTGAATCATACTTTCCGATATCCTGAAATCATAACAGGCTTAAACACAGGTACTTTCAGCTTTGGAGACATTGACGGATCTTCCAACTTCAACACCAGGGCATCGGCATATCGCAAGCAAATCCGCGTCGGTTATTCGCTTACCAACCGTTCCTATACCAACAGACTTCAATTCACCTACGCTTCCGGCGTCTTGAATAAGGGCTGGTCCGTGGCAGCCTCCCTGTCTGGTCGTTTTGGCAAGGGTTTGAATTACGTGGACGGTGTTTCAGCCCAAGGCATCAGCTATTTTGTCGCATTGGAAAAGAAAATCAACACGGTTCACGCACTCAACCTCACTGCTTTCGGTGCCCCGTCGGTACGCGAGAGCCAATCCGCCTCCGTGCAGGAAGCCTTTGACATCACCGGCACCCACTATTACAATCCCAACTGGGGCTGGTATAACGGCAAGAAACGCAATGCCCGCGTTAGTAATTCCCACACGCCGGTCATTCAGTTGACACACTATTATACGCCGGATCAAAAATTAAATATGACGACTACCCTTACCGCCACTTTCGGCAGCAACCACAGCACGTCTCTTAATTGGTACGACGCTCAAGATCCAAGACCTGACTACTACAGATATCTTCCAAGTTATCAGATTACCAACGGAGACACCGCTTCCACTTATTATGATGTATTATCTGCTTGGCAAAACAATGCCAACATTAGACAAATCAATTGGGACAATATGTACAATGTCAATCAACTCGCTGCCCAGCAAGGCAAGCGTGCCCAGTATATGGTGGAAGACAGAATCCGCGACCACTTTATGATTGGCGGTACGACCAACGCCGTTTATACGCTCAGCGACAATATTAAATTTGTCTATGGTGTTGACATCCGTGGAATGAAACAACACAACTACAAAACCATCAACGATTTGTTGGGTGGTTTATATTGGTTGGACGTGGACAAGTATTCAGAAGGCGATTTTCCCGATGACGCCAATGTTCAATATAACGACTTGGACAACAAAGACAAGGAATTGCACGAAGGAGATGTTTTCGGGTATGATTATGATTATGTCATCTTGAAACAAAAAGCTTGGGCACAGGTATTATTCACCTATAACAAAATAGATTTCAATCTTGGTGCCAACATCGGTGCGACGGAATATTGGCGTAATGGCAACATGAAAAACGGACGTTTTCAGAATGAATCCAAAGGTAAATCTGACGTTAAGAGTTTCTGCGAATATGCTTTCCGTGGCGGAATCACCTATAAAATTACCGGTCGTCACTACTTGGTGTTGAACGGATTGTATGAAAACAACGCGCCAAGTATTATGAATGCTTTTGTCGCGCCCAACATTCGCAACAAATACGTGGATCGTCTCCAATGTGAGAAAATCGGTTCCGTCGATTTGTCCTACATTATGAAATATCCTATTGTGACCTTGCGCTTAACCGGATATTTTGCGCAAATGAACGATATGACCAAACTCATTTCATTTTATCACGATGGAATGCAAAGTATGGTCAACTATTCAATTTCCGGCATTGACGAACGCCATCTCGGCTTGGAATTGGGTGCCGAAATCAAATTGGGTTCTATGTTTGCCCTTGTTCTGGCCGGCAACTATGGCGACTACCGTTATTCTGACAGAGCCAATGTGACTATGAATGCCGAAAACGGAAGCGACTTTGAAGGAGAAGTCAATAGTACGGTGTATTGGAAAAACTATCACGTGGCCAACTCTCCTCAGGCGGCAGGCACCATCGGACTGAAATTCAACCACAAGAACTGGTGGGTGAATATCAATGCCAACTACTTTGACAAAATCTATTGTTCGTTGAATCCTGAAAGAAGAACCACTTCTGCCCGCGGAACCCTCGAAGAAACCTCTCCCCTATACCAAATGATGGCCAGCCAAACCAGAATGAAAGGCCAATTCACCCTTGATGCCTCTATCAGCAAATCGTGGAGAATCAAACAATATACCATCGGATTCAATGTCAGTGTCACCAACATCACCAACAACAAGAATCTGATTACTACCGCTTGGGAACAATATAGATACGATTACACCGATTACAATCCCAATAAATTTCAAAACAAATGCTTTTACGCATTGGGAACCACATTCTATGCCGGTATCAATTTCCAATTTAACTAACAGCATTATTGTAATCTAAAAATAACGACAATATGAAATATACAAAAATAACTCTCGGATTATTATTATCAATCGTGATGATTTGTACTTCCGCCTGCAAAAAAGAATTGGATGTGGCTCCTTGCGCCACTTTTGACGGAAAAGCCACCCATACCATTGCGGAATTATTACAATTTCATCCGTTAACCGAAGGATTCACCTACGACACGATACCTCAAGGCGTTATTATCCAGGGTGTCGTCATCTCAAGCGACAAAGAAGGCAATTGCTACAAATACATTACCATTGACGACGGAACCGCCGGCGTGCAAATCAAAATCAACAGCAGTTCGTTGTACACCAATTATCCATTGGGACAACGTGTTTTCGTAAAATGCGACGGATTGGTACTCGGAGACTACGGAATGCTTCACCAACTGGGATGGTGGGAAAATGGAAGTATGCAAGGCATCAACACTAACCGTATCTCCAAATACATATTCAGAGACGGTCTTCCAGGTGCTACCCCAGCCCCTATCGAACTCAATTCCGCCAACGATATCGAAGACAATATGTATAATCGTTTAGTCAAGATAAAGGATTGCCATTTCAAATATCCGGGCAGTGTCTTTGCCGAAACGACATCCAGTGGCACTTCCAACGACATCGTCTTTGCCGATGGCAGCGAAATCGTTCTTTACACCAGCGCTTACGCCAAATTTGCCAGCCAACTCACTCCGGAAGGCAAATTTGATATGATAGCCATTCTGTCTCGTTTTAGAACTACCAAGCAGTTGGTTCTTCGTTCATTGGACGATTTGCATGTAGAGCCCGTCGTTCAAGAAAAAACCATTTATAATATGAACTTGTCTCAAAATCCACTTCTTAACGGTTGGAGTAATATCACTACCGCTGGAAGCAGCTGGGAATATTTGCCCTCAGCTTCGGCCTGTTTGATTCAAGGGATGCAAGGCAATAATGACAGTTGGTTGATTTCTCCAGTTGTCAATGCTGCTTCATACGACAATGTCACTTTATCACTCACCCACCGCTCTATCAATGGCACCAATGGCCGCAAACTCTACTACTCGACCTCTTACAATGGAGAGTCCATTAATCCTTCAGATTGGACAGAAATTGACTTAGGCACAATCGGACAGGGATACACCACTTTTACCCAAAATATTCCAACAGAAATTTTCACTCAACCCAATTTGAGATTTGCATTAAGATATACAGATAACACCAATTCCACTTGGCTGATATCTTCTTTTAAATTAGTTTCTTACGTATTAGAATAAAAATTGCATTATGAAAAAAATATTCAATCTGATATTTGCATTATCATTGATGGCCGTTATCATTCCGTCTTGTCAAAAATGGACGGCTCCCAAATTTGAAGCCCCGGTTTATACGGGTCCCAAGGCCAATAAAACCATTGCCGACATCAAAGCACGCCATCTTGTGCTTGATCAAAACATCCAGGATTCCATTTGTCGCGCCTCATCCGAGAAATTTATCGTCAAGGCAGTGGTGGTCAGTTCCGATGAAGGTGGAAACTGTTACAAATATCTTACCGTTCAAGACGCAACGGGTGGCATCGAAATCGCCATCGACAAAAACAGCCTTTTCAACGACTACCCTGTAGGACAAATCGTATATATAAACTGTCAGGGCTTAGTGGTTGGCGACTACAACAATAAATATCAAATCGGATGGATTTATGAAAACAGCATTGGACGTATCAACGCTATGATGTTGGGTAATTATTTGTCCAAAGATGGACTTCCCGACATGAAAAATATTGAAGAACTTTCGCCTTGCGGTGGAATTTGCGAGATTAATTCCAATGTTGATCTTGATCCGGTAAAAGTCAATTGCCTTTGTCGTATTTCAAAAGCCAAATTCAAAGCAGAATGTCACGGTTTGCAATTGGCCACCAACGACCTCACTTGTGACCGCGAACTCGAAAATTACAACATCACCGTGAGGACTTCCAACTATGCGAAATTCAGAAATTTTGTTATTGATGCCACCAAGGAATACGATTTGACGGGTATTTTGACCATTTACAACAACAATTACCAATTCACCATTCGCACCATTGACGACATCAAAATCGCTCCGAAAGAAGAAGAAATACTGGTGAAACAACTGACTTTTGATGCCAGTTCTTTCACCACCGGAGGATGGTCTCAAAACAATGCAAACGGCTGGCAGTTTTCAGACAATTATATGTACCACATGTTTGTCAATGCCACTTGTGACGACTGGATGGTTTCTCCCGAAATCACCATTCATGATAATGACAGCTATCTTAAAATCGAGCATCATATCAACGAAGTTACCGACCCTGATTTTTACCAGGTTTATTATTCCACCGCTTCATTTGACGGAACCATTCACGAAAGCGACTGGACACCTTATAACTTAACAGAATATCCATCCTCCTCCTACTTTGGATACAGCAATGAATTGACACCTGTTCCGCAAGGCGTTCCTTTTAGAATTGCGATCAGATACAATAAACACACCAGCTCAATAGCATCACACAGATGGTATATTAAATCATTAAACTTTTATAAGAAAGAATGGAGATAAAACTAAACACGATTGAAGAAGCCATTGAAGATTTCAAGCAAGGCAAATTTTTAATAGTTGTTGATGATGAAGATCGTGAAAACGAAGGCGATTTTATCATAGCGGCCGAGCACATTACACCGGAAAAAGTCAATTTTATGCTTCAAAATGGTCGTGGGGTTCTTTGTACACCGATGTCGGAAGAACGCTGCAGCCAGTTGAAATTAAATATGCAGGTTGACCTTAACACGTCACTGTTGGGCACACCTTTTACCGTCACCGTTGACCTCTTGGGACACGGCTGCACGACGGGAGTTTCCATGCGCGACAGAGCCCTTACCATCAAGGCCTTGTCAGATCCCAATGCCAAAGCCGAACATTTTGGCCGCCCAGGTCACGTCAACCCCTTACGTGCCAGAGATGGCGGTGTGTTGGTACGCGCCGGCCACACGGAAGCCACGGTTGACTTAACCAAATTGGCAGGCCTCCAACCCGTTGGATGTCTTATTGAGATCATCAATCCCGACGGCACGATGGCTCGTCTTCCACAACTGATGGAAGTGGCTAAAAAATACGACATCAAGATTATTACCATTCAGGATCTGATTGCCTATCGTATCAAAACCGAGAAATTCATCCGCAAGGAACAGGAAGTGAACCTGCCCACTCAATGGGGAAATTTCAAACTCATTGCCTACACCCAGCTTAACAACAACAGCACGCATTTGGTGCTCAAGAAAGGCGATTGGAAAGACGGCGACCCTGTGTTGGTCCGCGTACACTCCTCTTGCGCCACAGGCGACATTTTCGGCTCGTGCAAGTGCGATTGCGGAGCCCAGTTGCATCGCTCGATGGAAATGATTGAAAAGGAAGGAAAAGGAATGGTACTTTATATGAGTCAGGAAGGAAGAGGCATTGGATTGGTTAACAAACTCAAGGCCTACCATTTACAGGAATTAGGTCGCGACACCGTGGAAGCCAATCTCGAATTGGGTTTCAAAGCCGATGAACGCGACTACGGCATTGGCGCGCAAATCCTCAAGGACCAAAACGCCAGCAAAATCCGCCTCATCACCAACAATCCAGCCAAGCGAGTTGGCCTCAACGGCTATGGCATTGAAATTCAGGAAACCGTTCCCATCATTATTGAGCCCAACGATATCAACAGAAACTACCTAAAGACCAAACAGGAGAAGATGGGACATAAGTTGAATTTGAAGTAAATATATATTACCCAAACGAAAAGAGGCACTCGTTTGAGTGCCTCTTTTCGTTTTATTACAAACTTAAAATGTTTTGATTATTCTTCTTCCTCATCTCCACCCATTCCCAACATTTTCATCAAGTCAGGATTGGTTTTAATGTCTTGGGCATCAGAAGGAAGCATAAAGTCAACCACTTTGATTTTCTTGTTGGCAACAACTTCGGTAGCTTCAACAACCACCGTCACGGGAGTTCCGTCAACATCTGTTTGGCTTTCACTTCTCATAGGATAACCTGCCAAACCTGGATATTGTTGGAAGTTGATGGCATCACCTGCATTGATGGCCTTAGAAACGTAAACAACCATATTTTCACTTTCGTCGGTTTCAAGATCGGTAGCCGTAACATTAATTTTTTCGCATTCATAACCGGCAATAGTCATTTTTTCTCCCGTATTCTTGTATTCCATTTTGATGTTTTTTAATCTTTCCTGGATTTTGTCAGCAGGGGTTTCAATGAAATACTTGCCCATTCCCATAATGTCCAACAAAACGGTAACGGTTTTGGCGTCGCCATTGCTAATGGTGGTAATGCCAAAACCTTCTTGTGGAGAAATGACGGTTTTGGTATAGTTGCCAAAAAGTGTGATACTATAATCACTTTCGCCTTGAGAAGTGATATTGGGATCGTCGGTACCTTCAATATGCGTGTGCATCTTAATGGTACCCGCAAATGGTTTTTGAGCAGAAACAAGTGCTGTAAATCCCATCATTACAACAACTAAAACTAATGCAATTTTTTTCATAGATTTATTTTTTTGATTAATATTTCATTTCTAATACAAATGCAAAAATACATTATTTTCTTTTACAAAACATAATCTTAATATATTAGACTCTGAATTTTCAAATTTGCTACAAAGAACATCCATATTTCAATTCAATAGACGACAAAATCATTAAAAAGTTTATTGGATGCTCTTGAACATCTTGCTCCAACGGATTTTGCCATCGCCAAAGTCCTTGAATTTATCCAATGACAACCAAACAAACAAAGTTCTTCCAACGATATGGTTTTCAGGAACAAAGCCCCAGAATCTCGAATCTGCGGAATTGTGTCGGTTATCGCCCATCATAAAGTAATAATTCATCTTGAAAGTATATTCGTGGGCTTCCTTTCCGTTGATATATACTTTATCGCCCACAACTTTTAAGTCGTTCAATTCATAATTCTTGATAATTTGAGCATACAATACGATAGTCGAATCGTTAATTTCAACGGTTTCGCCTTTTTTAGGAACGGTCAGTTCGCCAAAATTGTCCTTGTTCCAAGCATAACGAGCATCGTGAGGAAAGATATTGGGATCTCCAACGCCTTCCTTGTCCACGATTTTTTCAACCAGCAGTCCCAGTTTTTCAATCTTCTTTTTCTGTTCTTCGTTAATCCAGTAAACCGTAGTGATAGCATCAATCTTTTGAATATCTTCTTCGTTAATATTCAACTCTTTACGTTTTTTTGGAGTTAAGCCGATTCCAGCGGGGTCGGTAACAAAATAGGAATACTGCATCCGTTCGGGCTTAAAAGCTGTTTTCCCATTGATAAACAACTCGCTATTGACGATTTTGATTTTATCGCCCGGCATTGCCACGCAGCGTTTCACATAGTTTTCCCGTTTATCCACGGGACGCGACACCACCTTGTATTCTTTCTTCACGGCTTCCCTGCCCTTACCTTCGTAATAAGGTCCTGGGTATTTTGCCTGATAATGTGCCACCATTTCGGGCGAGTATTTGTAATACAGACTTTCCATAATCTGCTTAGGCGTTTGCGGGTTGAGCATATACTCAAACTCGCGTACGATGGCATAATAGCTTTCGCTTTGACGTTCAATGGCCACCGTGTCACCATCGGGATAATTGAAAACCACGATGTCGTATCTACGCAGAGGTCGCAGGGCCGGGAATTTCATATACGGCAATTCGACACATTCAGAATAAGACTTCACTGTTTTGGTTCCGGGAAGCGTATGATGAACAAAGGGAACTGCGATTGGCGTCATTGGGACACGAGCACCGAAATCCATTTTTCCCACGGCCAAATAATCGCCCACCATCAATGTACTTTCCATAGAAGACGTGGGGATGGCGTAAAATTCCACCAGAAACATTCTGATAATATAGGCGGCGGCCACGGCAAAAATAATCGCATCGCCCCACTCTCTGGCCTTGCTTTTCACAAACGGCTTCAAATCGGTAAAATGAGTGAACTGTTCTTTCTTTGACCAACCCAAATAAGGCAGATAGATAAAGAAAAACGCCGTCCCAAAAATCAAAGGCAAATAACTTGTTTTTCCAAACAGACGTATGGTCTTCCATATCATCATAAAAAACATAAACACCCCGATGAAAGGGAAAATGATGAAAATCATCCACCACCAGGGACGGGAAAGCACTTTCCGCAACCAAATCCAATAATCGTAAATCGGGATGATGGATAAGACGGGGTTGACCCCAGCCTTTTTGAAAATGCCCCACAAGCCAATATGGAAGCCCAAATATGAAATAATCAGAATAACATAAACAGCTGCAACGGAAAGAGTCATTTTTTACAATTTAATTTTTATAAAAGAACGAGACATATCGTTATAAAAGATATATCTAATTAATATTCAATGCAATATCTTTAAAATTATATATTCCAGGATGATTGACCAACCACAATGCGGCTTTCACGGCACCTCTGGCTAATTCCACCCTATTCTTGGCGGTATGAGTCAATTCAATGGTTTCATTTTCAGACTGATACGTCACTTTATGAATACCGGGAACATCGGTTAAGCGGAATGACTGAATAGGTATTTCGAGCGATTTGTCGTATTGATTTTCGATGATTTTAGCCAGTTGGATGGCGGTTCCACTCGGTGCATCCTTCTTGGTTATGTGATGGGTTTCTTCAATAGAAGGAAGAAATTGAGACTGATGATTCATTATCTCAGCCATCAGTTCATTGATTTTGAAGAAAACATTTACGCCAATGCTAAAATTAGAGCCAAAAACAAACGACGCTGATTGGTTTTGGCAATAGGCCAACACTTCGTCCATTTGCTCATACCAGCCGGTAGTTCCAGCTACCAACGGAATATGGTTTTCGAAACATTTTTTGAAATTGGCCACGGCCACGGTCGGCATTGAAAATTCCACGGCGACATCGGCTGTAAGGAATAGTGTCCATTGGTTTTTCCAATCTTCTTCGTTATCGATTTTGGCCACTATTTCATCGTGACGGGCAAGAATAATCTTCTCCACTTCCTTGCCCATTTTTCCATAGCCCAATATTGCAAATTTCGTCATTATTTAAAATTTAATGTGAGTCCGACACCGTAACTTAACGATGTTTTCTGATGATTAAACGAAATTCCCAGATAATTAGTATTCACCTGGGGTGAAATGTGCATAGAAAGATCGTCGGAGATGTCAAAATAATACAAATGGGCATCCACGTAGGCATCCAGAATATTGAGGCAATACAAGACGGTTGTGACAGCAATGGCGATTTCCATATTTCTACGGTAATAGTTTTTCATTGCCAACACGTTTTCATCCGTGTACATCGTATAATTCGGATTCAGTTTTTCCGTATGTCCATCACGACGATTGATAAATTCGTTTTTAAACAAGTTCATCTGATGGGCAAAATTATAGACAAAATAACCGGAAATTCCCAGTGAGCCGTAAACGATAGGGAGTTTCCAGTATTTTTTGTTATAAATCTGACCAGCGCCAGGGATAATGGCCAAGCAGGCTGCCACATTTGGATTGTGTTTTTTACGCAATACGGAATCCGGCACATTGATATCTTCCACGGGTTTGTTCGTAGAGGCTTTTATTCCGTTTGCCTTTTTCCCCGTAACGATACGAGGAGGCTGTTTCATCCTCGCATACCCGCGGGGATTGTGCATTTGTGAAGTATCCGTTTCGTTTTTCACTTGATTGGTGTCAACAGTCTGTGCCAGCACGCTGCCTAACGACAAGCAGAAAAAAACAAGCATACAAGAGATTATTTTTTTCATAGAACACAGACTATAAACCAATTACATCAGTTTGCTAATAATTTGCTTCAAGTCTTCGTCAGAAACAAAAGGAATAGTAATTTTACCTTTTCCCGACAAGTCTTTGGAGACATTCACCTTGGCGTTAAGTTTTTTGGAAAGCGATGTGGTGAAGTTGTTCACTTCATCGGACAGCGTGATTTTGATTTTGGTCTTTTGCGGTTTGTATTCGCTGGAATATTTCTTAACCAGGGCTTCGGTCTGGCGAACTGAAAGTCCACCGTCGAGCACTTGTTTTAATACTTTTTCCTGCACTTTGTCATTTTCAAGAACCACCAAGGCACGGGCGTGGCCCATAGTAATTTGGTTGTCACGGACAGCGATTTGGGTATTTCTTGAAAGCTTGAGCAATCTCAGGTAATTGGTAATCGTGGATCTGTTTTTACCCACTTTAGTGCTAATTTCTTCCTGAGAGAAGCCACATTCTTCGATTAATCGTTGGTAAGAAAGAGCGATTTCAAGTGCATTGAGATCTTCGCGTTGAATGTTTTCAACGAGTGCCATTTGAATGGACAGCAAGTCATCAATGGTGCGGACGTATGCCGGAACTTCCTGCAATCCCGCCATTTTACAAGCGCGGAGACGTCTTTCCCCTGAAATCAGTTGATACTTGCCGTTGGCTACTGGGCGAACGGTGATGGGCTGAATGAGCCCATACGACTTGATTGATTCGGCCAATTCCCGCAAAGATTCTTCATCAAAGACGGTGCGGGGCTGATTGGGATTTACCTCAATGGATTCGACACGGATGGTGCCGTTAGAATCCTGTTTAATACGAGCCACGGAATTGGATGCGATGGGAAGGTCTCCCCCACCGAGTAACGCGCCCAATCCTTTGCCCAATTTTTTTGCATCTTTATCCATAACATTCAATTTTAAAAGGTGTAACCGTTATTTACCAATACTTCCTTAGCCAAATTCAAGTAATTGATATTTCCCTTGGACTGTACGTCATACAGAACGATGGGCTGTCCATAACTTGGGGCCTCGCTCAAACGCACATTTCGTACGATAATCGTATCAAAGACAATACCTTTACAGTGCTGTCTAACGTCTTCCACGACTGCGTTATTGTGTTTCAAACGAGCGGAATACATCGTCAGCAGAATACCTTCGATTGACAATTGAGGATTCATATTTGACTGAACCAGGCGTACGGTATTCAACAACTTGCCAAGGCCTTCGAGAGCGTAGTATTCACATTGCACAGGAATGATTACCGAATCGGAAGCGACCAGTGCGTTAAGGGTTATCAAGCCCAAGGAAGGCGCGCAGTCTATCAATATAAATTCATATTGGTCCTTGATAGAGCTCAATGCGTCACGCATTCTATATTCGCGGCGGTCAAAGGAAATCATTTCCAACTCGGCGCCTACCAAGTCAATGGTGGCGGGCATCAGGTCAAGGTTGGGTGTAGTCGTTGAGACAATGGCTTCAGAAGCGAATTTATTGCCGAGCATGCAATCATAGACGCTGCTTTCCACCTGATCGGCATCCACGCCCACGCCAGAGGTGGCGTTGGCTTGCGGGTCGGCATCGATGAGCAGTGTCTTATGTTCCAGAACAGCCAACGAAGCAGCCAGGTTGACCGCTGTCGTGGTCTTGCCGACTCCTCCTTTCTGATTAACTACAGCAATAATTTTTCCCATTAGGCCTCCAAGTCTTCAAAGTTAATGTCGTCGGATTTGGGTTCATTGGCATCAAAAAGCATATCGTCAGGCATTTTTCCTGTTTCAATGAAATCCAAAACAGCGGCTAACGCATTTTGAAATTTTGAGAAATCTTCCTTATAAAGGAACAATTTATGTTTTTCATAGAAGAAAGTGCCATTGTCGGCGTTGAATTTCCGCTTGCTTTCGGTAATGGTCAAATACTTTTCTTCATTTTTAGTAGTCTTTACATCGAAAAAGTAGGTACGCTTCCCTGCTCTAACTGCTCTTGACAACACTTCATTTTTTTCTAAATTTTCCATCTCTAATCTTTTTCGTTAATAATTTTGTGAATTATATTTGGCAATATATTTTTTTCTTTGAACGATTAACTATCGGATTTATTATTTACGACCTTGTTGTTTGGCCATTTGCTGTTGTTTCTTCACCATCTCTTCCATTCTTGCCTGCCATTTGGACTTTTTCGCAGGTTTCTTCATATTTTCGAGCAATTTGGCACGGAGTTTGTCCTGATTGACCGCCAACATAAAAATACCGTTTTGGGCGAAGGTAATCAGGTTGATTAACAAATAGTAATACGTCAATCCCGAAGAGAAGCTGTTGAACATAAAGAGGAACATAATCGGCATAAGGTACATCATCCACTTCATCATCTTCTGCTGAGGATCATCGCTGTTGGCATTAGGCGACATCAGCTTATTATTCATATAAGTATATAGAATCGTCGAAATCGTCATCAACAGCGTGAACAAGCTGACGTGATTGCCATACAAAGGAATGTTGAAACTCAAGTCCAGGATTGAATCGTAGGCGGAAAGGTCGTCGGCCCATAGGAATGGCTGCTGACGCAACTCGTAAGCGGAGGGGAAGAAACGGTACATCGCAATGAGGATAGGCATCTGAATCAATGCGGGGAGGCAACCTGCCATTGGACTGGCGCCAGCGCTCTTGTACAGTGCCATCGTGGCCTGCTGCTTTTTCATCATTTCATCCTGATTGTCGGAATGCGGATAACGCTTGTTAATCATTTCGATTTCCGGCTTGAGGGCACGCATTTTTGCAGAAGACAAATAAGTCTTGTAGTTGAGCGGCGTCACCAGCAGCTTAATGAAAATGGAAAGAATCAGGATAATGATGCCGTAACTGATTCCATAGCTTTGCAACCAATTGAAAATTGGAATCAGCACGCCGCGGTTAATCCATTGCAAGAGGAAGAAACCCCATCCCAGCGGAACCTGGCGTTCCAAATTCAAGTTGTATTCTTTCAGTAATTTATATTGGTTGGGGCCAACATACATCGTCATATCGAAAGAGCCATTGTCCACGTTTTCGACCGAAAAATCCAAATTGGCTTCCATCGTCTTCAAAATCGATTTCTCGTTTTTGTCGGGATTCGTCACTTTCAACGCCGCCGTGGCAAAATCATTAGACTTGGCAATAATGGTGGAAGTGAAGAATTGCTGTTTGAAAGACACCCACTTCAACGGGGTTGAGAAGTCCTTCTTGTCATTTTTACGTTCATCCAAATTCTTCACGTCTTCAACGTTATCCATATAATATATGGTAGTGATGTCGTGAGCGATTTGGTAATTGCGTTCTTGGCAGGTAAGTTGGGCATTCCAATCCAATGAATATGTCAAATTGTTGGCATACAAGTAATTGGACATATTCACAAAATTAATCTTGTAATCGAAATGATAATCGTCGGCATAAAAAGTATAACGATATTCGATATAGCTTTCATTATTTTCGCCAGTTGTTGAGTCGCCTACGGTTGCTGTCGGGAAAACCTTCAATGACAATACGGCACTGTCCTTGGTGACGACAAGCGTGTCTTTCACATCACTTGAAAAAGTAAGGTCCTTGGTATGCACCGTTGCCTGATTTTTCAACATCAAATCGATATTGATACTGTTGGCCTCCCCATCATATAAAACCACCTGAGGTTTCGGTTCACCTTTGGGGGCATATTTGTACACATTTTTCAGTTCAATACGTTTCAAATACCCGCCCTTGCGAGCAAAAGAATAGACAGCTTTATTGGTAACCACCTGGAAATCACCATTTTTTGCATCTTTCGGCATTTGAAAAGCGGTAGCATAAACAGGCAATTTCTTTTTTGCCACCTGAGTGGAATCATTTCCTTCCGTTGGACTACTCGAGTCTTGCGCTTCGGCCTGCTCCATCATCGCCGTTGAAATCGAATCCTGCATAGCCTTGATTTGCTGATCGGCCATTTCCCTTTCCTGCTGATCTCTTTGTTTGGCATTCTGATGGGAAGTATAAAAACTAAAACCCATAAAGAGTGCGAAAATAAGAATCAGTCCAATAATCGTATTTTTATCCATTCTATAATTTTAATTAGCTTGCAAAAATACAAAAAAAAGATTTACTGCTAACGACTGTCCGCAAAGATTTTTCAGTTTTAACATAAACATTTGTAACACAATACTTAACCCGATGACAGCACAAAAAACACTGACAAATTGTCAGTGACTCTTATTGGCACACATTTTGCTTATAAAGGTCATTATCAGATTATGATTTTTTAGAAATTTAAATAAAAAAACTATGTCAACAGGTAAAATTCACGTACAGACGGAAAATATCTTTCCGGTAATTAAAAAGTTCTTGTATTCCGATCAGGAAATATTTCTTAGAGAGTTGATTTCCAATGCTGTAGATGCTTCACAAAAGATCAAGACACTGGTAAGTCTCGGCAAGGCGAGCAGCGAATTGGGCGATTTGACCATTGACGTAAAAGTGGATAAAGATGCCAAAACGCTGAGCGTCATTGATCACGGAATCGGAATGAGTGGTGAAGAAGTAAAAAAATACATCAATCAGATTGCCTTTTCCAGTGCGGAAGAATTTGTGGAGAAATACAAGGGAACCGATGCTGCCAACATTATCGGGCACTTTGGACTTGGCTTTTATTCCGCATTTATGGTGTCGTCACTGGTGGAAATCAAAACGAAATCTTATCAGGACGAAATGCCTGCGGTACATTGGACTTGCGACGGTTCCACAGAATATTCGATGAAGGAGATCGACAAGAGCGAACGCGGAACCGAAATCATCCTGCACATTGCTGAAGACTCGGAAGAATTTTTGGATGAAAGCCGCATTGTGAGCTTATTGCATAAATATTGCAGTTTTCTACCGATTCCAATCCGTTGCGGCAACGAAAAAGTCTGGGAAAAACCCGAAGGGAAAGATAAGGAGGAAGAAGTCGAAAAACCTCGTATCATCAACAATACCAATCCTTTATGGAAACAGCAGCCATCTGCGCTCACAGATGAAGACTACAAGAAATTCTATCGCGAACTTTATCCGATGGTCTTTGAAGAACCCCTGTTCCAAATTCACCTCAACGTGGATTATCCTTTCAACTTGACAGGCGTTCTCTATTTCCCGAAGGTAAAAAACCAATTGGAATTACAAAAAAACAAAGTACAACTTTATTGTAATCAAGTATTTATAACCGACCAGTTGGAAGGCATCATTCCTGAATTCATGATGTTGCTGCACGGTGTCATCGACTCGCCCGACATCCCGTTGAATGTTTCGCGCTCGTACCTGCAGTCGGACAGCAATGTCAAGAAGATTTCCAACCACATCACCAAGAAAGTGGCGGAAAAGTTGGAGGAAATGTTCAAAAACGACCGTGCCGATTTTGAGAAGAAATGGGATGACATCAAAATCTTTATTGAATACGGATCTTTGGCAGACGAGAAATTTTTCGAGAAAGCCCAAAAATTCTTCTTGCTGAAGAATACCGACGGTAAATATTTCACTTTAGATGAATACAAGACTCAGATTGAGACCTTGCAAAAGGACAAAAACGACACTTTGGTCTATCTTTATGCCGCCGATGTCAACACGCAACACGTTTATATTGAAAATGCAAAGGCCAAAGGTTATGACGTCTTGTTGATGGACGGCTTTTTGGACACCCACTTCATCAATATGCTGGAACAGAAAATCGAAAAGAGCAAATTCACGCGTGTTGATGCCGATATTATCGACAAACTGATTGAAAAAGACGAGATTCTTCCTTCAAAACTGTCTGACGATGAAAAAGAAAAACTGAAAGGTCTTTTCGAAACCAACGTAGAAAAAGAAAAATTCACGGTTCAAATCGAGAATCTCAGCGAAGAAGACCTCCCCGTGATGATTACGCAAAACGAATTTATGAGACGTTATCAGGATATGGGCAAGATTTCCGGACAGCCAAGCTTTGGCAATTTCGAGCACTACAACCTCATTGTCAACGGAAATCACAGTCTGGCACAACGTATTTTGTCGGAAACTGACGAAGAAAAGAAAAACACACTGACACAACAACTTATCGACTTGGCACTGCTTTCGCAAAACATTTTGACAGGCAAAAAACTGAGCGATTTTGTCAAACGAAGCGTTGATTTGTTATAGTTTTAACCGTTTTCCATAATTTTTTTATCCCCATTCCGATTTTCAGAATGGGGAATTTTTTCGGAATATAGTGAAGGGCTTATAATTACTCGCCAACTTCCATCTACCGGATTCTTCTCAATATAGTTTTTTGCCACAAGCTGATTGATAAGTTTCTGTATCGCGGTAATACTTATGCCAAGTTCTTCATGCAACTCTTTTTGCGTCACAGAAGGCATAGTACGCATCAGTCTCAGCATCTTGGCATAATTTGGAGAGCGGAAACGTACCATCTCGCCATCATACCACCAATAATTCTCTTTGCGTTCTGTAACAAAAAGATAGTCTCCCCATACTTCATCAGCGACAAGACGATTGAAGTACTTCAAGAAGTTTTCTATTTCCTTGATGTTTGCATGTGCACCATCGCCTGGTGCAAAACCCACCACTTGATCTGTTGCATGAAGAGCTTCCAAATACTCATTTTTCTTGCGACTTCTCACAACAATCATCGGATAGTTATGACGAGACAGGATATAATTAACCATCAATCGTGCGATACGCCCGTTGCCATCTTCAAAAGGAATGGTTATTGCTTTCCAAACTTTGATAGTGCAAAATTACAAAATTCATTTGAATTATCACCAAAAATTCATCAAAAAGGTTATTGCACACCAACCTTTTTGCTACGATTCGAATAATAACATCCATTTATCCAATGGCAATCTAAATGTAAACCATCACTTCGACATCATCTATTACCATAGGAATTGTCGCCGCCGCACCAGTAATGTGTCAACTCCCACTCACCCTTACAATTGCACGGCACGTCGCCGTCCTGATGTCTCCGACGTATGGAGAAAACAAAGGAATCTTTACAAGATTAAGCGGAAATTAGTATGAAGTATAAGAAAAAAACATCAAGCATAATTTTAAATAATAAAGATATCAATGTTTTTAGTATATTTGCAGCAAAATTCAAATTACTACAGGACTACAAATGACGACTAAAATTGGGATTAACGGATTTGGGCGAATAGGAAAGATGGTTTTTCGATTGGCCGAAGGCGACCAAGACATTGAGATCACCCACATTAACGACAAAATGGACACGCGGCTGATGGCGCATCTGTTGAAATACGACAGCATTCACGGGCGTTTTAACGCAGAAGTTGATTTTGATCAGGAACATTTAATTGTGAATGGACGAAAAATACTGGTTACCAACGAGATGCAACCAGGAGACATTCCTTGGGGCAAAACCGGCGTAGAAGTTGTAATAGACTCGTCCGGGCGTTTCAAAACGGCTGCCCTACTCACTCCGCACCTTCGCGACAGCGTAAAAAGGGTAATTCTAAGTTGTCCTCCTGGAGATTCGAGCATTGAACGCACCATCGTTATGGGCGTTAATCACAGCACGATACAGGAAACGGACCGCATTATTTCCAACGCTTCCTGCACGACCAACTGCATCGCCGTGGCCATCAAGGTGGTAAACGACGAATTCGGAATGGTTCGCGGTTTTATGAACACGGTTCATCCTACGACCAACAACCAGAACTTGCAGGACGGATTTCATTCCGACTACCGGCGGGCACGTTCTGCGATGGCCAACATCATCCCCACCACCTCGAGTGCCGTAAGAACCACTCAATTGGTCATTCCTGAAATGGCCAACATCTTCGATGGTTTTGCCACACGCGTGCCGGTTGCAGACTGTTCCTTTGTGGAACTGACTGCCGAATTGCACCGGCAGGTCACCACGCGCGACATCAAAGACGCTTTTCAAAGGCACGCCAACGGTGATTTAAAACCCTATTTGGAATACACGGAAGATCCTATCGTCAGCAGCGACGTTACCAACAATCCGCATTCTGCCATTTTTGACGCGATGGCCACTAAGGTCATCGGCGGCAACTTCATCCAGTTGTTAGTCTGGTACGACAACGAATACGGTTATTCATCACGCATCATCGACCTAATTAAATATTGCAACAAATGAATGAGATGATTAAATCACAAGCGCTGGAAGCCAATCTTTCACGCACACAGAATATTCCCTACACCATTCCTGATCATCACCAATGGTTTATGTCGCTTTCCGACAATTATTGGGGAATCCATAAGAGAATCACGGATTTCTTCAACGAATACCACCATCCTTTTTCAAACAGGAAAGAGATTGTAAATCAATTGGTTAGCGTTACGATTTCTGATTTCTGGCTATATAAGGAATTGGCGGAAGAAGACAAGGAAAAAGCCCTGCAAATGATCTTTGACATTTACAAGGAACTATTGCAGAAACAGTTGCCCGATGATCTGTGCAAACAACTGATTTACACATTTTTGGATTTCTTCAACAACAGTTACGAAACCATAGAAAGCACCCATTTCGTCAATGATTTCATACGAATTCTGATCGACAATTTTGATGGGAACCGCTTCAGTTTCCTGTATAATGTCGGACATTTCAAGAAAAAACTTCGGAAAGCCGTTGAAAACGAGCAATGTAAAGACGAAGCTTTCAGTTTTATGAAAGATTTGCTCAAGTCCAACGTGCAATTTTGGGAAGAAAGCACCCAAATTGAAGACTGGTACGAAAAAAACAAGGAAAAAATGTCCAAGGATTATAGTGAAGCCCTAAAACCGTTGGGGAAAGCACTATACGCCGACTATTATTCCAACATTGACGAGGCGAAAGATTTTGACGAATTGAGCCAATATGCGTTTACCTTTGCCGACATCATCGAGGCCTACAAGAAAGAAATCGACATTTTTGAAAAAGCCAGTGAACAATTCTGCTATATTTTCTACCTGCTTCATTTACCGGGAGTTAAGTATCACAGAGAGTATTTGCTGATTGAGTTGAACAAGGTCATCAAGAAAATCAGCAACGAATTGGATGAAGAACAGTGCATCGCGTCAATGAACGAATTGTTCGACCAATTCAATGATTTTAAAGAGAATCACATCAATCTGATTTTAGATTCCATTCTTACATTAGGAAAGGAAATCATTAATACAAAGAACAATACGCTCATTCATTATCTTGAAAAGAAGATTATTGATTTCGGCTTTGTCACTCCGGGCATTACCTATATGACCAATGATTGGGAATTGAAGGTGAATCCTTGTCACGTCAAGAACATTCGTGTATGGCTTGAATTGATCGAACACGATCCTGAAACGATGCAACGCTTGTTGGCGGCACTGATCATCAACTTGCGGGTGGGCGGCATTTTCATTTTCGATACCGATTTTTTCCAAAAAGACATCACGAAGCTGCTGAATGCCAAAATTTCTCCTATCTACAAGCAGACCAAGCAATTGGCAAGAATATTCCCAGTCTATTTTAACGAAATCGGGGCTGAAGGCGTATTGCGAGACGTTTCTACCAAAATTGACGAACTTTCGCACCGCAACGACAAACTGATTCATTTTCTCCGAAAACAAATTCATACGGAAGGAAACAACTCGCATATTCAAATCACTTTGGATGTTATTCATTTCTGGAAAGATTTGAACAAGAGTCATTTGGAAAAAATCCTTCCACAAAATGTTTACTGTCTGGTTGATCCTGACGGGATTTGGGTGAAAGGCGTTCACGAAGTCTTGATTAAATTATTAGAGACCAACGATTTAACTGTAGAACAACTGATTGAAAAGAATAAGGAAGAAGTTGAGGAACTGGTCAAGAACATTCATCACGACAACGAAACAGATGTCAAGCGTGTATGCCTGATTATTGAACTTTATCAGTTGCTGAAGGAAAAATACATTTTCGACTCCACCGACATCATCAACATTCTCAAGAAATACTATTTTGTTGATAAAGAAGACATTGACAAATTAGAGCTTTTGTTGGAGAAAGACGAACCCGTGGCCACCCTGAAGCACATTTTCTCCTTGATGAAGAAACTGAACGACATCATTTTTGACGAAAAGAAAAGCGAAGGATGGGAAAATGTATTCTACAAGAGACACATTGCCTTTGGCATTCCATCGATGTACGGCTATTACAAAGAAGTCAAATTTGATGCCTTAGGATTGACATTTCGTTTGGAACGTATCGCCTCCGTATTGGTGAAGCGTATCATTATGGGAATCAACACGGAATTTTTCACGCTGAAAGTGTTCAAGGAAATCTGTGATATGATCAAATTGCTTAGGGACGGTTTGAGTTTGGACGGCATTCACGACCAGAGTTTCGACTCCAATCTCAAGATGCTTGAATACAGCTTGACTTCAGGATGCTTCACTATTGATCAGTATATCAACATTTTCCAATTTATGGAAGGAAGCATTAAGGAAATCATCAACAACTACTTCATTCGTCCGTACGATATGTTGTTGAAGATTATCATTCCGCAGCAAAATCCAGAAATTAACGATAAATATCTGATTAAAAAGACAATAGCACAGAAATCTGAAATTTTCTATCGCGAACTTCTTTCTTCAGCGTTTATCATTCAGCAATTGGACAATTTTATGGGCGAGATTCTGAACAATCTTCGCAAGCAGGTCAACGTCCTGACATCGGAAGAAGCCCAGAACATTATGACTTACGACCAGAAGATGGCCATTAGTCCGTTATATCACGAAACGCCGACGATAGACAATCAGGTGTTCATTGGTTCGAAGGCCTATTATCTGAAGAAATTATACTTGAATGACTATCCCGTACCGCCCGGATTCATCATCACCACTGAAATTTTTCGCAGGATCAAATCCATTCTCAAGGTGGATTCCATCAACAACGAACTGGACCAGATGATCAAGTCTCATTTATCTAAGATTGAGAAGATTACGGGTTGCAAATATGGAGATCCGCACAATCCATTGCTGTTGAGTGTCCGGTCCGGTTCGGCCATTTCGATGCCAGGAGCAATGAGCACGTTTTTGAATGTTGGTTTGAATGACGAGATAACCGAAGAATTGAGCAAGCAGGACAATTACGCGTGGACTTCTTGGGATTGTTATCGTCGTTTATTGCAGACTTGGGGGATGTCATACGGCTTGGAACGTGATGATTTCGACAAAATCATCTTGGATTACAAGAAAAAGTACAATGTGGCGCAAAAAATCGGCTTCACGCCGGCCAATATGCGCGAGATTGCCTTTGCATACAAGCAATTACTCATTGACAACGGCATCCATTTTGAAGAAGATCCGTTTATGCAGTTGAAAATTGCCGTCATTTCCGTTTTTGACTCCTGGAATTCGCCCCGTGCCAAGGTATATCGTGAGCACATGCACATTGCCAACGAATGGGGAACGGCCGTCATCGTTCAAAAAATGGTATTCGGCAACATTCACCGTGAATCCGGTTCAGGAGTATTGTTTACCCGCGACATCAAGAGCAACCGTTCCGCCATCAACCTCAATGGCGACTTTTCGTTCCTCAGCCAAGGAGAAGACATTGTGGGCGGCTTGGTCAACACGCTGCCCATCAGCGAGGCACAACGCGAACGCAGTTACCAGAAAGCACCATTCTCGTTGGAAAGCCATTATCCTGACATTTTCAACAAATTGAAAGAAGTTGCCAAGAGGATGATTGAAAAAGACGGATTCATCCATCAGGAAATTGAATTTACCTTTGAAACCGCAGACGCTGACGGCTTGTTCATTTTGCAAACTCGAAATATGGCCGTGGTGAAGCAAAGCGGTGTAGAAGTTTTTGCCACCGCACGTGAAGATATGCAGAAAGTCGGTTCCGGCATCGGCATCGGCAAGGGCGTGCTCAACGGCATTATTGTATTTGACAAGGAAGACATCGAAAAGATTAAAAACAATCCGCAAAATGACAAACAACTGGTATTGGTACGACCCGATACCGTTCCTGACGACATTGAGTTGATTTTTGAATGTGACGGTTTGTTAACCGCACGTGGAGGTGCCACCTCTCACGCTGCTGTAACCGCTTCGTCGTTAGGAAAGATTTGCGTGGTCAACTGCGTTGACTTGATGGTGAACGACCAGGAGAAGACCTGTTCTATCAATGGCACACAATTCAAATTATTTGACGAAATTGCCATTGACGGTCAAAACGGCATTATCTACAAAGGGAACTACCCCATTATGGTGGATGAGGCGTAATTTTTCGAAATAAAAAATAAATCAATTAATTATTCACATAAAAAAACACAAATTATGATTAGTATCAACGAAAAGAAAATCCTGGGAATCAACGGTTCAGGTAGAATTGGAAAATTAACCATTTGGCATCACCTGCTTTCTCGCAAAGTTGACGGTTTGGTTGTTAACGTAGGTCGTGAAGTCGGCAAGCATTTGGAAGATTACATCCAACAGCTCTGTACGGATTCCACATACGGTAATTTAAGTTACTTTCTCTACGGACGCGCAGGCAAACAAGTTGATGTTAAAATCATTGATCACGATCAAAATATGATTGAAGTTGATGGTTTTCCCATCAAATTATTAATCACTGAACGTAATCCACGCAATATCAATTGGAAGGCTGAAGGCGTGCGTGTAGTCGTTGACTGTACGGGCAAGTTTTTGGATCCGTCACTTCCCGACAACGAAGGCAAAGGCAGTATTTTAGGGCACTTGACCGCGGGTGCGGAACACGTCATTGCCAGTGCGCCTTTCAAAATCAAGCAGAGCGATTTCAATGCTGAAAACACCCCTACTTTGATTTACGGCATCAACCATCACTGCTTTGACCCACAGAAACATCACGTCATTTCCGCCGCCAGCTGTACCACCACGGGGTTGGCACACATGATCAAACCTTTATTGGATGACAAGGAAACCTGCAATGTCTTAACCGCCTCATTATCAACCGTTCACGCAGCAACCAACACTCAAAATGTATTGGATGGCGTTCCCAAAGAAGGTGCGACCGACTTAAGAAAGAACCGTTCGGTGCTCAACAACATCATTTTGTCCACCACCGGCGCAGCCAAGACTTTGGAAAAAGTCATTCCAGAAACACAGCATTTTGGATTTATGGCTGATTCCATTCGAATCCCCACGCCGACCGTGTCATTGATTGCCCTGAACATCACCTTCAATTCCAGATTAAATGAAAATGGTGTTCCTTACATCAGTGGCGACTATATTCGCAACATTTACAAGAAAGTGTCAGAAGGCGAACAAAAGAGCCTGGTGAAATTCTCTATGCAGCAGAATGTTTCTATGGACCTTCTGGGTATGCCGGCAGCCATTGTCATTGAAGGGAAGGAAATCCACACGAGAACTGGATTTATCAAAGTTCCTACGGAAATCTTGGCAGGAATGGGAATTCACGATATTCCAGAAATCAACATTCCGGTTACCCACGCCAAGATTATGGGTTGGTATGACAATGAATTTGGCAGCTATGTTTCCTGTTTAGGACGCCTAACTGAACACGTAATCTCAAGTATTGACTAATAATGACGCTAAAAGATCTGCAGATTGGCAAAAGCGGCAAGGTTACCCAAATTGGCAACAACGGCATCCATCGTCAGCATTTTTTAGATATGGGAATTATTCCCAATGCCGTTGTTACTATGGTAAAGCATGCCCCTTTAGGAGATCCTGTAGAAATTCTGATTCACGGCTATTCTCTGACTTTACGCTTGGCAGACGCGGAACAAATTGAAATTGAGCCCTATCAGGTTAGAGAGGATAATAGTTCAAATGGACAAGCCGAAGAATCAACCTTCCAGCAACCCGAAGCCCGTGTGGCCGAAACGTTACACGAACACAACAGCCACCCGGGCTTTGGTGAAGCAGGAAAATACCACGACAAGGAAAAAGAACACGCTCTTCCCAAAGACACTTTGCTGACTTTTGCATTGATTGGCCAGCAAAATTGCGGGAAAACCACGCTTTTCAACCAACTTACCGGTTCGAAGCAGCACGTGGGCAACTTTCCAGGCGTAACCGTTGACCGCAAGGATGGCGTCATTCGGGGTTATCCGAACACGCAAGTCACGGATTTGCCAGGACTATACTCTCTTTCGCCCTACACAACGGAAGAAGAAGTATCCAAGCAGTTTATAATCAATGAAAAGCCCAAAGGCATCATTAATATTGTGGATGCTTCCAACATTGAGCGCAATCTCTATCTCACAATGCAACTTATGGAATTGAATATTCCAATTGTATTGGCATTGAATATGATGGATGAAGTCCGTAAAAACGGTGGAACGATCCGTGTCAACGAGATGGAGAAGTTTTTAGGCATTCCCGTTGTTCCCATTTCGGCAGCGAATAACGAAGGCATTGAAGAATTGGTGGAACACGCCGTTCACATTGCCCAGTATCAAGAACTTCCCGCCATCCAAGATTTTTGTGACAAAGAAAATCACGGGGGTGCCGTACACCGCTGTCTTCACGGCATTATGCACTTAGTGGAAGATCACGCGGAAAAAGCAGGATTACCCATACGATTTGTAGCCAGCAAATTGGTTGAAGGAGATCAAGACATTTTGGAAAGATTGCAACTGAGCCAGAATGAGAAAGAAACCCTGGAGCATATCATTCTTCAAATGGAAGAAGAGCGACAACTTGACCGTGCGGCTGCCATAGCCGATATGCGCTACGGCTTCATTCAAAAATTAAGCCAAAAAGCTGTTGTCAAACCGAAAGAAAACGCTGAATATATCAGAAGTAAGAAGATTGACCAGGTAATTACGGGAAAATGGACTGCCATTCCGATTTTTGTCATCACCTTATGCTCAATTATTTGGCTTTCCATTGATGTTCTTGGCCGACCACTTCAAGAATGGCTGGGGCAAGGCATCGACTGGCTTGCGGAAATTTGTGGACAAGGATTAGCCAGATTGGGATTCAGCACCACCCTACAATCGCTGGTTGTTGACGGAATTTTCGGAGGTGTGGGCTGCGTCGTCAGTTTCGTTCCCATCATCATTTTGTTGTTCTTCTTCCTGAGTATGTTGGAAGACAGCGGATATATGGCAAGAGTGGCCTTTGTCACCGACAACCTTTTGCGAAAATTCGGTTTATCCGGACGAAGCATTGTACCGTTGCTCATTGGATTTGGATGCTCTGTACCAGCCATAATGGCCGCGCGTACCCTACCCTCAACACGAGACCGTCGCTTGACAATCCTACTGACACCCTTTATGAGTTGTAGCGCGAAAATTCCTATTTACGCATTCTTCACCGCCTACTTTTTTCCACGTCACGGAGGATTAGTCCTTGTCGGATTGTATTTATTAGGAATTTTGGTCGGCGCGATGGTGGCCATTGCCAAGAAAATCATCACCAAACAGACCTCCGCGACACCTTTTGTAATGGAACTGCCCAATTACAGATTACCCCGACTCAAAAATGTGATGCATTTACTTTGGGATAAAATTAGAGATTTCCTTGAAAAAGCATTTACAATTATATTTATTGCCTCCATTGTCATCTGGTTTTTGCAATCCTTTGATTTTCGTTTTCACCTTGTGGAAAATGGCGAAAACAGTATGTTGGCCTGGATTGCGGGATTGATATCCCCAATTTTTCAACCAATGGGTTTAGGCGACTGGCGAATTGTAACATCGTTGTTTAGTGGCTTGATAGCCAAGGAAAGCGTGGTTGCCACCATTGACGTTTTGGGAGGTGTAAACATTTTCACCCCACTTACCGCAATACCGATGTTGGTATTTTGCCTGCTTTACACTCCTTGTGTTGCAGCCGTTACCGCCGTAAAGAGAGAATTAGGATGGAAATGGGCAGTATTTGTCATATTATTTCAATGTGCCCTTGCCTGGGTCTTGGCTTGGGGAGCATACCTTATCGCTGGAACAATCTTATAATCAATATCAATCTAAAACAATTAAAAATAAAAAAATTAATATCATTCGACCTTGTAACAATTTTACTTTTAGGTTGGCTTTCTTGTGAGAATGACGTGGTAAAAAAATGCAATACGACCGCGATGTCCGCTACATCAAGAACGAATGATATCCGCATTTAATATGGCAGTACACGGAATTTATTTCAGTGCGACACAAACCACTGCCAAAATTGTGAAAGCAGTGGCCACATCAGTAGCGAACGCTTTATCGCAGACTGTTGAATTTCACGACATCACAACTCCTAAGCAGCGATGGGATGCAGGTCTGGTTGACACAACCAACGGCGAAAACCCATCACCGCTTTCTTTTTCTGCTGCAGACATTGTCATTTTTGGAGTTCCCGTCTATATCGGGCGTGTACCCAATCTGATTAAACCTTTTTTAGTTAAAATCAACGGAGGCGGAGCCACTGGCATTCCCATTGTCGTATATGGAAACAGACACTACGACGATGCCCTTTTGGAGTTAAGGGATTTGATGGAAGAAAATCAATTCAGATGTGATCTTGCCGCTGCCGCTTTCATTGGAGAACACAGTTTCTCCAGCATTTTAGGCACTGGCCGTCCCGATCTGGAGGATTTGACGATTGCCGAAAATTTTGGAAAAATCATCGCAAAATCCATCACTATGGGAAAACGTGAAAAGCTAACACTTCCAGGAAATGCCCCCTATAGATTTTTCAGTGCCGTTGACGAGCAAGGCAAACCCTTCGACATCAGGAAAGTCAAACCTCAAACGAACACTACTTTGTGTAACGGATGTGGTCATTGTGCTCAAATTTGTCCAATGGGTGCCGTTAATCCACAAAATTTGACAGAAATAACGGGAATTTGCATCAAGTGTAATGCCTGCGTCAAACGTTGTCCACGTTCCGCCAAATATTTTGATGACGATCGGTACTTGGAGCATTTGGGAATTTTGGAACGCAAATTTGCTTCAAAACGATGTCAACCAACGATTTGGACGGCAGAATAGACTATTTGCTCAATTCCACGGCTTGAGATACCGAAATCTTATTTTCCCCATCAAAAGCGACGATAAACGCGTCTTTGTATTGTGGCTGAACAGCTTTCAAAATTTCCCGAGCTTCTTCCAAAGTTTTGGTGTTGCCCGTAGTATATTTCCAGAATTTTCCGTCACGGTATTTGCGAACCTCTTTCAATTTGGCAAAACGGCTATCGGTAATGGAAATGTTTTCCAAAATTGCGGCAAATTGAACTCTAAAACGCACATTGTGAGCATTTTGAGTTTTTGAAGATGGATTTTCCGTGGTTGCTTTGGCTTGGGGTGTTACAGAGGCATTGGCCACCGGTTGATCTTTGTCAGTCTTGGCATTTTCAGATGAAACATTCTGCGGATGGTTTTGTTCTTTGACAACGGGCTCGGCTGCGACATCGGCATCTTTGGCCAGTTGAACGCGGGATGGCTCCGTAGCCACACCGTCATCCGTGGCATGGCGAACCTTGGACGGTTCTGCCGCCACGCCATCATCAACAGTTTGTGCTTGAGGCACTTGTGTTGAAGTGGATTTCGGCATAGGCAATCCCGCCTTGTTGGTTCCATCCAGCGCATTTCTATAATCCACAAAGGCATTATAGATAGAAACCGCCATCAAGTCCTGAGATGCAGGTTTAATCATAAAATCCTCTTCCGTAGGATTGGTTAAAAAGCCCAATTCTACCAAGATACTGGGCATAGCGACTTTGTACAGCACCCAAAAACCTCCAGGATTTACCAATCTGTCTGTAAAATGGGTTGCTTTGACCAGATTTTTCTGCACTTTATCCGCCAAAAGAATAGAATGATTCATATAGGCCGAAGTATGAAGGGAGAAAATGACATTGGCTTCTGGCGAATTGGGATTAAAGCCGTCGTAATTGTTCTCAAAATTCTTTTCTTTGAGAATCGCAGCATTTTCTTTGCGGACCACTTCCGTATTGGCCCCCGTTTTCGCCAGACCCATCACCCAGGTTTCCACTCCGTGGGCAGCGTGGTTTTCGGCCGCGTTGCAATGGATGGAAATAAACAGATCGGCGTGGTTGTTATTGGCAATCACGGCTCGTTTATAAACTTCCACAAACACATCTGTCTTACGCGTATAGATAACCTGAACATCATCATAATTATCATTAATCAGCTTACCCAACTTCAATGCAACATTCAGATTGACAGTCTTTTCCTGCATCCTTTTTCCCAAACAGCCCGGATCTTCCCCACCATGACCGGCATCGATAACGATCTTAAATTTCTTATCTTTTTGCTGGCAAAAAGCCATTCCATTCAAAAAAGTCAAGCCGAGAAATAATAAAAAGAAATTTTTTATGTTCATTACTAAAAATATTTAATTATCTTTGTATCTTTTAAAAAGCAAAAATATTATAAATAGATAAATTAATAGACAGTTGGCGAAAAAATTATACACAATCAATTTTTCATATTTATTATGCTTTAGCATCGTGCTAATATTCAGCATAATAAGCAATTGTGTATATTCGCAAAATGTTGACACCACGAAAAATACCGACAATTTATATCTCACCGTGGATTCGGTTTTTCAACTTTCGGAGATTGCAAAAACAGACACGATTTCTGCGGACAGCGTCAAAATCGACAGTATTTTGCCGAAAAAAAGAATCTCGCAAAGCGGTTTGGAACACATTGTTGACTATGACGCCAAGGATTCCATTCATTTCAGCATCAAAAACAAAGTGGCTTATCTATTCAATGATGCCTACGTCGTTTATGAGGATATGAGTCTGTATGCCTATTACATTGAAATAGACTTTGCCCACAACGAGTTATACGCCAGTGGAGCCATTGACGAAAACGGCCATATTGTGGGAAGTCCTATTTTGAAGCAAGGAGAAGGTGAATATCGCGCCCAGGAAATCAAGTATAACTTTGAAACCAAGAAAGGCAAGATATCGCACGTGATCACCGAGGAAGGGGAAGGTTATATTCACGGAGAACAGATCAAGAAATTGGCAGACAACACCACCTACATCAAAAAAGGGAAATACACCACCTGCGAATTGGAAGATCCTCACTTTGAGATTTCCTTCACCAAGGCCAAAGTCCTCCCTGACGATAAGATTTTGATGGGTCCTGCTTACGTCAGTTTTGCGGACGTGCCGGTTCCCTTGGCTATTCCCTTCGGTCTGTTTCCGTTGAAAAAAGGAAGAAGTTCCGGTTTGATCATGCCCACCTTCGGAGAAACGCAAAGTCTGGGTTTTTATTTGCAAAACCTTGGATATTATTTCGGCATTAGCGACAATTTCGACTTGCTCATCGCTGGAGATATTTACACGCGAGGAAGTTGGGCTCTCAAGGCCGAATCAAACTACATCTTCCGATACAAATGCGCCGGTAAGGTTCGAGTGGAATATGGACAGAAATACATCGGTGAAAAACTCATCGACTCTACCTACTATCATTCCAACGACTTTAAAATTTACTGGGACCACAAACAGGATTCCAAATCACATCCCTACACCCGTTTTTCAGCCCACATCGACATCGTCAGCAGCAATTACAACAAGCACAACTTGTCCAGCGTAAACGACTATTTATCAAACCAATACACATCTTCCATCAACTTTTCCACCAGTGCGAAAGGTATTTTCTACTTAGATGCCGCCATTTCCTATTCACAAAATACCCAAACCAAGTTGGTGGATCTGAAATTCCCCTCCCTGAATATGTCTGTGACACAGTTTTATCCTTTCAGAAAGAAAAACAAATCGGGAGCATTGAAATGGTATGACAACATCGCGATGAAATGGAGTTCCGAAATGAGTTCGCAAATCAATGCCACCGACAGTCTGTTTTTCAAAAAAGAAACCTGGAAAGACATCGCCTTGGGCATCAAGCATAACATTCCCATCACCATCCCCATCAAGATTGCCAAACTTATCAACTGGAACACCAACATCAACTTCACGGAGCGATGGTATCTTCAACGTTATGGCAAGACCTTCGTTACCGACACGGTGGGCGAAAACATCATTGCCACCACTCAGAACCAATTCCAGCGTGGCTTTTATGCCTTACACGATTTGAGTCTCAGCACGGCATTGACCACCAAGATCTACTTTATGTACCAGTTTAAGAAAGGCGGATTGAATGCCATCAGACACGTCATCACCCCAAACTTGAATTTCACCTATAGTCCCAATTTCAACAAAAACACCACCGGGACCTATTTTAACACCATCACCGGAGAATACGTCAACTATTCCTACTACGACAACTCCATTTACGGCGGTGCCAACGGACAAACCCGGGCTTTGGCGCAATTATCCTTCGACAACAACATTGAGATCAAGGTCCGCTCGAAGAAAGACACCATCACGGGGATGAAGAAAATTGCCATTTTCGACAACATCCAAATTTCAATGGGTTACGATTTCGCCGCGGATTCGCTAAGATGGCAGCCCTTACGGATTTCGGGACGAAGCACGATTTGGAAACAACTCAACATCACCTTCAGCTTATCCTTTGACCCCTACGTCATCGAAAACGGCGTAAGGGTAAACAAGACCGAGCTCAAAACCAACAAACGACTGCTTCGTTTTTCCAACGCCAACGTCAACGTCGGCTTGAATCTGGTCATCAACAGGGACTTATTCAAAGGAAAGCAAAAAGAAGATAAGAATATAACCGAACAACAAAATAAAAACAACGAATCCGTTTTGGATCAGAATTTGCAGGGAATGCCCAATACGCGACCGGATTTCAACAATCCCTGGTCACTTACCCTCAACTACACCTTCGCCTACACCACCAACGACAATTACGGCTACTATATGATTTATCAGCCCGATCATAACGTCAAACCCTACACCCATAGATTCGTGCAAACCCTGAATGTAATCGGGGAATTCAGCATAACGAAAAAATGGAAGATCGGATTCACTACCGGTTATGACTTTGTCCAAAAAGAAATGTCCTACACCTCTATCGACATTTACCGAGACTTGCACTGCTGGGAAATGCGTTTCAACTGGATACCTTTCGGCTATCGAAAGGGTTGGAGTTTCACCATCAACATCAAGGCATCGGTATTGAAAGACGTTAAATATGAAATGAAGAAAGACTTCCGAGATAATTTATACTAAAAAAATTACTATCACACCCAAGATTTTACGATTTAATTACGTTATAGATAATGAACAAGATGACGCAGGAAGATGTTAGGCAGTTGATTGAGGGCTGCAACAAAGGCAAACGCCTGGCCCAACACCGATTGTTTAAAACATATTATGGTCTGATGTTCTCTGTCTGTATGCGCTACGCCAACAACTACGAGGACGCACAGGATATGGTTAATGAGGGCTTTGTAAAGATTTTTGCCGGCCTTAAAACCTACGAATCGTCAGGATCGTTTGAAGCGTGGATGAAGACCGTGATGGTGAATGCGGCTTTGGATTATCTCAGAAAATACCGCACCCCTGCCGACCTAATCCAATACGACGACATCACAGACGACGTTCTTAACCAATATAGCGAAAACGAGGCCCTGGACAAAATTTCAACCGACGAACTCATACAACTCATCCAACAACTTCCCCCAATGAGCCGCACCGTCTTCAATATGTATATCTTTGAAGATATGTCTCATACGGAAATAGCGAAAGCGCTCAATATCAAGGAAGGAACCTCCCACTGGCACCTCAATTTCGCCAGAACAAAATTAAAAGAAGAAATACAAAAAAGTCAACTCAAATGAATCAGTTTGACCAAAATATCAAGGAAAAAATAAATGCCAAAAACTATCCATACAAAGCAAAGTATTGGAAAGCGTTCAAACGGCACAGCGGAATGTCCTTGCTGGGCACGGGAGCCAAAGTCGCCCTATTGGGCGGTATAGGTGCTACCGTTTTGGGAACGGTGCTCTTTTTTGCCCTGCAACGACCTGCCAACGAAGCAGTTTTCAAAACACAAAACCAGCCGGTCGTCGTTGAAGAAATGATTTCTGACAGCATTTCGGAAATTGAAGTAACCGTTATTGAAAAACCTAAAGTAAAAGACGAGCAAACGTCTGTATCAAACAAAATATCAGCAAATAACGAAAAGAAAGAAAAAGATGTGTTGATTGAAGTGCCAGCCTTTTCGGAAGAAGCCGTTACCAAAGCTTTGCCATCCCAAAAACCTGTCATCAAACCCATCCACTATGGCAAACCCCTGCAAATTTTGGTGGACACCATTTCTTCCAACGATTTTCCAGATTACAAGACAAAACCAGCCGACGAACTTTTCTAAATCCACCACGCCAGTCAACGAATGCCAACACATTTGTACGTTTTAACGTGCAAATGTTGATATTTTCGTCACAAGCATATCGTGCGTATTGAATTTATCCCTATTTTTGCAGTGAATATATTTATACATCTAATTAAATAATAAAAAAAATGAAACGTTTAAGCACCTTAATTTTAGCAATTGTACTTGTCGCTTTTGCTGGCACTTCTTGCAAAAAAAATTTAGAAGGCAATTTCAATCCCAAGAAAAAAATTTCATCCGTCACCGTGTCACAGAACGGTTATGAAGCACGAAAAACGACCTACAAATGGGACAAAAACTTATTGGTAGAAGAAACTGTCATTGCAGGAGAAAACAATTACATTCTTCAATATTCATACGACAATAAAAACCGCATCTCTGAAGTAAAATGCACATCGGAAAACATACTTTATAAATATATTTATAATGGAGACAAGCTCGTCAAAATTGAGGGATACCACAACAGCGTTTTAGGTACCACCTACGATTTCATCCATCCAAATGGAAAAATTCCCTATATTATTGAAATTATTCTAAAGGTATATGAAGAATCCTCCGCAAAAAAAATCAACGCATCTCCCATCAACCCATTTTTCTTTTTGCCCAACGAAATTGCCAATAACATTAGCAAAGCTATTCGTAACTCCAAAGATCAAAATGAAATTTCATATAATTTAATTTACGACAACAATAAAAACATTTCGGAAATACGTTCCCAATCGATAGTTTACGAATTCAAGTACGACAACAAATGCAATCCATTCTCTGGCTTTTATAACGCATTTGATTCCGAAATCGATTATTTTTCAATACAATACGACCGTACATTCAATTTCATAAACACCAACAACATTGTGGAATGCACAATGTCAGTGCCATCAAGTAGCGGTCAAATTGCCCCTGTTGTCATCAAATATGAATATACCTATTCTAACGACTACCCAACCACTCAAACTTTAACAGACGATTATAACGGAACTGTCATCAAGACCACTTATACCTATCTCTAAAATTCAAAACTTCACCATATCAAAGGCGGTTTTCTCACCGCCTTTTTTTGTATCGTTTTTGAACAAATTGATGTTTATATTTGTATTATGCAAAATTCATTGCGTATTATTTATATTAATAATTTTGCATAATTAAAGTAATAGTATATGCAACCAAACAAAAAACAACATTTCAGCATGTTCGTCATCGGAGCCTTATTCTTTGTCTTCGGTTTCGTAACCTGGCTTAACAGCATTTTGATGCCTTATCTGGAACTAACTTGCAATTTAAACAAATTTCAAACCTCTTTTGTTCCTTTTGCATTCTACATTGCCTATTTCGTCACGGCGATTCCATCGTCTATGGTGTTGAAAAAGACTGGTTTCAGCAACGGAATGGCATTGGGATTGATCGTTATGGCCGTAGGCACGATTTTATTCATTCCCGCCGCCCTTTCCCGCACCTTCATTCTCTTCCTGATCGCACTGTTCATTCAAGGCATAGGCTTGTCATTACTGCAAACCGCCTCCAATCCTTACGTCACCATCTTAGGACCAGTAGAATCTGCCGCGAGAAGGATGAGCATTATGGGTATCTGCAACAAATTGGCAGGCATCACCGGTGTTTTGATCTTGGCCAACACACTCTTTTCCACCACCGACGGTTTAGTGGAACAAATCAAAAATATGGGGTTGATGGACCCGCAGCGAGACATTCTGCTTCAGCAACTTTCCAACAAAGTCATCGTTCCCTATTTGATTATGACCATGGCTTTGATTGCCTTGGTTGTATTTATCAGAGCCGCCAAATTGCCCGAAATCAATGAAGAAGAGGATGATACGACATCTGAAAGCCGCAAATCCGTTTTCTCTTACCCATACTTGTGGTTAGGCGTTTTAGCCATCTTTTTTTATGTTGGCGCCGAAGTCATTGCCATAGATTACTTGAAAATCTACGGCAACTCCATCAACCTGCCTGAAAACATCACCAACACCCTACCAGCATACGCCTTGACCGCATTAATCATTGGTTACCTACTGGGAATCGTATTGGTTCCGCGCTTCATTTCCCAACGCAGAGCCCTCATCATCCAGCTTTTGTTGGCTATTACGTTAGTCATTATCGCCTTATGCACACAAGGTATCGTTTCCGTTTTGGCCATCATCTGTCTGAGTTTTGCCCACGCCATTATGTGGCCTGCCATTTGGCCATTGTCCATCCACGATTTGGGCAAATACACCAAATTGGGTTCTGCCTTCCTCATTATGGCCATTGCCGGAGGAGCCATTATGCCACTCATTTATGGAAAGTTATCCTTGATTTTCTCACCACAATCATCCTACGCCCTGCTCTTTGTTTCCTACGCATACATTCTTTTCTTTGCTCTCGTGGGATGCAAAATCGGATGCAGGCAACAAAACAAGTAATTTGCAGATATTTTTTTAAATTATAATTATTAATCAAAAAAAATGAAACGTTTATCAATTTTAGTTTTAGCCGTTGCGACTATCGCATTTGTGGCATCATCCTGCCAAAAGGAAGGACAATTCAATCCTTCAAAAAAAATCACCTCTGCCGTTGTTGAAAGATTGAACGATGCCGGCAACATGGAAATTTCCAGAAAAATCAACTATAAATGGGAAAAGAATTTACTTGTTGAAGAAACTGTTGATAATGGAAGCGTCGTCACTTCTCGCTTCACTTACGACAATAAAAAGCGCATCTCCGAAATCAACACCAGCAATGATATTAGATTAGTTTATACTTATAATGGAAATAAAATAGCCACCATTGAAGAATCTCATAATGGAAACTTAAATAGAACATACGTTTTTAATCACGACGATTTTGGTTATATCACCAGTATTGACGTTAATGTTCCCGAATACAAAGGCACAGAGCCATATACCAACTGCACCGTCAACCCATTGTTTTTCCTGCCAACGGAAATTGCCGCTGATATCCAGACCACAATGCTCAAATACAAAGCAACCGAATACTTTTATGCTTTTGTATATGACATCAACAACAACGTTGAACAAATGCAAATCAACCAAGTTATTTACAAATATAAGTATGACAACAAAAGGAATCCATTATATGGTTTTTACGATATTTTGTCAATCGATTTTGACTGGATCTTTGCCAAGCATAATGTTATTGAAAGAACTGTCACTAATTCAGACTATCCAGATGACAAGCAAATTGTAAAATATGAATACACTTATTCGGGTAATTACCCTTTAAAACAAATTGTCAGAGACGACAAAGGTGCTATTCGTGAAAGAACCACATTTAATTATTAAAAACAGCCATTTCATATTGTAAATCTGCTCATTACAAGCTGTCCCAAAGAATTAAAGACTTTGATATGCGACAGGTTTTCGCCTGCCACCACAAAATGATTCACGGCGGGATTGGGATACGGCGAATCCGAAACCAGGTTATGACGGCCCAAAGACTTAATCGACGCCTGTAAATGGGCGTTATTTTCTATATATTGACTACCCAGAAGGGGATAATGTTTAATGTATAGCATATTTTGATCTGCCAGTTCATGCGTTCTGCAATGCAGCGCATCGGTATTCATAGGTTGAAATTCAGCCACACTCACCACGGGCGCAGACGGAGCCGGCGTGCGATTGAAGGCAGCCTTGACTGGCAAAGTGTGCTTAAGCAGCTGCTCTTCCGCAGTCAAAGTATAAGGAAATTTGGGGTGTACATCATAATGCTGCGACTGTGCCGATAATAGTACAGTCACGAAAAGTAATAGCAATGAGAAAGTTAGATTTTTCTTCATATTTAACTATTTTTCACTTTGCAAAAATACTAAATTTTCGTATTTTTGCAGCATAGAATCAACTCAATTTACTATGTCGTTAATTAAATCTATATCAGGAATCAGAGGCACCATCGGTGGCAAAGTCGGTGAAAACCTCACCCCCGTTGACATTGTCAATTTCACATCTGCATTTGTCACTTTTCTAAGAAAGGATAATCGGGAAAAAGAATTGAAAATCGTTGTCGGTCGTGACGCAAGAATTTCAGGTGATAAAATCAACCATTTGGTTTGCAGCACGTTGCAATTTATGGGCGTTCAGGTCATTGACTTGGGACTTTCTACCACACCAACGGTTGAGATGGCTGTAATCCAACAGCATAGCGATGCGGGAATCATCATTACCGCCAGTCATAATCCTATGCAATGGAATGCATTAAAACTCCTTAACGACAAAGGTGAGTTTATTTCCGGAGCAGAAGGCAAAGAATTATTGGACATTATTGAGAAACAGGATTTCACTTACGCCGACATAAAGAATCTCGGAACCTATACTTTTTATGACCACGCCATTCAAGACCATATCGACGCCATTATGCGGTTGCCGCTTGTGGATGTGAAAGCCATTCGCGAAGCCAACTTTTCCGTTATCATTGATTGTGTAAATTCAACGGGAGGCATTGCCCTGAAACCTTTATTGGAACAGTTGGGTGTTAACAAAGTCACGTTATTATACGGTGAACCGACTGGTATTTTCCCACACAATCCGGAACCCATTCCAGAACATTTGTCGGAAATTTCCAACGAAATGAAACGGCACAACTACGATGTCGGCTTTGTCGTTGACCCGGACGTGGATCGCTTGGCCATTGTCAAAGACGACGGCGAAATGTTTGTTGAAGAATACACGCTGGTTGCCGTGGCCGACTATATTTTGCAAAACAAGAAAGGGAATACCGTTTCCAACCTTTCTTCCTCCAGAGCACTGCGAGATATTAGTCAACAATATGGCGTTGAATACAATGCCGCTGCCGTAGGCGAAGTGAATGTAGTGGCCAAGATGAAGGAAACCAACGCCATCATTGGCGGCGAAGGCAACGGAGGTGTCATTTATCCGGAACTGCATTATGGGCGTGACGCATTGGTGGGCATTGCCTTGTTCTTAAGCTATATGGCCAAAAGCAAAAAAAGCTGTTCCGAAATCCGTGCTCAGTACCCCGCCTACTTCATTTCGAAGAACAAAATCGAATTGCAAGCCAATATGAATGTCAAAAAGATATTGGATATCATTGCCGAAAGCTACAGTCAATACGAGGTTAACCGTATCGACGGCGTGAAAATCGATTTTGAAAACAGCTGGGTTCACTTGCGCACTTCCAACACCGAACCGATTATTCGTATCTATGCCGAAGCTGGTACGGAAATTCAAGCCGAACATCTGGCTCAAAAAATCATTGCAGACATTCGCGAAGCAATGAAAGCTTAGACTGTTAGAAACCGATCTTTACGCCAAAATGGATTTTCCCACTCTTGAACGAGATGGGGTTGTTAAATTGTTTACCTAAGGCATAACTCAAATAAAACATTCCCGCCTTGGTATCAAACGACAAACCCAAGCCAAATCCGAAAGGAATATCACGCAAATAGCTGTCTATCAACACCCTTTCGTACCACGCCGCATTGAAAAACGCATTGATGTAGGAACGTTTGGCAAATAGGAAACGAACTTCGGCCAAGGCAATGGCATACGAAGAACAATAAATGGCCTTTTCGTCAAAACCCTGAAGTGAATTCACGCCTCCGATTCGATACAACTCATTCATATAATGCTTATTACCGAACAAAGTTCCGCCATTGGCACCTAAAACGAACACCCACCTTTTATATAGAGGAATGAACCCTTGAATCGTTACATTCAAGCGATAATTGACCTGACTCATCGGCAAACCTTCATAGAGAGCATCACCTGCCTTGGCATTCTTGACAATTTTTCGATTTCCCACACTGCCGTTCACCACCAAAGAGAACCCCTTTCGAGGATTAAAAACATAATCCAATTTTCTGATATTAAACTCAATACCATACATTGACTTTCGATAGTCAATACATTGGAAAGACGTGTCTGCCACAAGCAACGAAGGGGACAAAACATTGGACGATGTGTAATCAAAATACGCTTTCACATAACTGTTTCCCAGCATAGAATACTGCAAGCCGATCTCGTAATTCATCGACAAATAAGAAGTATCCTTTTTGTCCAAAACAAATTGTCCATCCACACCCAACGGAGTTTTAAACAAATACGGAAAATTCAAGTGCACATTCAAATACTGCGAAAAACGCTCTGTGCTACGCCATTGCAAATCAATCTGTTCGCCGATTTTGAACAGATTTTTCAGATTCAGATTCACTTCGCCATTTACCGAAACCTTTCCTGTTCGTTCATCAACCGGAACCAAACCGACATACCCGTCGAACTGACAAGTTTTTCGTTTATCCAAATATAGATATAGATAACACTTGTCATTGATGAACTCAATGGCCGAAGGCTTGATTTCGCTCACGAAAGGCAGTTCCGCCAAGCGCGAAGGAATGTCTTCAACCACACGCTCACGATAGGGTTTCTTTCGCCGCCAACCCAAATACGGATAAATATAACTGTTTGAAAGTTTGGCCGTTCCAGCGACAATAATAGAATCAAAAACCACATATTCGTGTTTATCTATCGTCAGGCGGGCACTGGCCGAATCGGCATCCATTTTCAAACTGTCCAACTTAACCTCCACAAACGGGAAACCATTATTTTCATAATACGAGACAATCTGCTGGGATAATTTTTGATAATCTTCCAAAAGCAAGAGATTATTTTTGCAAAAAGACTGTGTATTTGATTCTTTAAGCAGCATTTTCGTCGTCGAATCCATTGATATGGAAGCATAATAAGAAACTTTTTTCTTGTTTTGTCCGAAAAGAAAATTCGAACATAAGGCAAGAAAAATCACGACCATTAATAACTGATTTATTTTCAACAACTTAATACTAATAATATTTTATCTATAATATAAAACTAAAAAAAACGTTTTTTTATTATATTTGCAAAATTAAAAAAAATAGATAACATGAAGAAAATTGTAGTCATTTTAAGTCTTGTTTTGGCTGGTTTATTTGTATTTTCGGCTTGTGACACACAGAAAAAATGTGCCGCATACGGACATTATTCGGAGAACATCGAATTAAATAGCGAAAGCAATCAAATATAAGTCCGCGATGGATGGTAAGTGTGAGGCCTATAATCTGTGCAGGAAAGTTCTGTTAACGGGACTGATTTGCCTGTTGGCTTGGCACGTGCAGTCCCAAGACGTTGGCGACTCGATTCAGCAAAGTGTGACGGTAAAAGAATGGAATTTCAACATTGAGATTAACACTGCCGGGGCGGGCTTATGGTTTCAACACGGTTGGACACCTGACTATTACAACAAGCACTTTATCGAGGCAAGTTTTGTGTACAACAAGCATCCGAAAGCCGTACGGGTCAAAAACACTTACTATTCAGGAGCGACCTCGTTTTGTTATGGAAAACTCTGCGACTTGTTCTTTCTTCGTTTGGGATATGGGTACCAACGCACCTTACACCACAAGCCCTATTGGGGCGGTGTCGGCATTCGCTACACCTTGTCGGCAGGCTTGTCGTTGGGACTGGTTTTTCCAACCTATTTACGCGTTATTGACTATTACGGCGCTGTGCGGACGGAGAAATACGATCCGGAGTTATATGACCAAGTGGACATATTAGGTCACGCGCCTTTTTGGACCAACTTGTCACATATGAGTTACCCGCATCCGGGGTTTTATGGCAAAACGGGGTTTATTTTCGACTTCAGCAAAAATGAGAAAGCCATTCACGCGATAGAAATTGGGGTTTGTGTCGATATGATCTTCCCCTTCGTACAGCAAATGGCTTACAACAAGGCAAAACCAGCCTACTTCGCTTTTTACATTTCTTACGACGTTGGAAAGAAAAAAGGCGTTTATGAATAACGAGATGAGAGATGAAAGTTGAAAGATGAAAGATGAAAGATGAAAGATGAAAGATGAAAGATGAGAGATGAAAGATGAGAGATGAAAGATGAAAGTTGAAAGATGAAAGATGAGAGATGAGAGATGAAAGATGAGAGATGAAAGATGAGAGATGAGAGATGAAAGATGAAAGATGAAAGTTGAAATTTGAATTTATCATATTATAAAAAGACAAATTAGTTAAACAAACATATCAATAATCAAAAAAAATAAAAAAAAAATGACAAGAGACACTCAGATTTTTGATCTTATTCAAAAAGAAAGAATCCGTCAGACGAACGGTATCGAATTGATTGCTTCTGAAAACTTTGTCAGCGAACAAGTTATGGAAGCTATGGGTTCTGTGATGACCAACAAATATGCCGAAGGTTATCCTGGCAAGCGTTATTATGGTGGTTGCCAAGTGGTTGACCAGAGCGAAACCATCGCCATTGAAAGAGCCAAACAGCTTTATGGTGCCTGCTGGGCCAACGTTCAACCTCACAGTGGTGCCCAAGCCAACATGGCCGTTTTTATGGCTTGCCTGAAAGCCGGTGACACTTTTATGGGAATGAACCTCAATCACGGTGGCCACTTGAGCCACGGCAGTGCCGTCAACTTCTCCGGAATTATGTTCAATGTTGTGGATTACAGCGTTGAAGAAGAAACCGGTATGATTGATTATGACAAAATGGAAGCCCGTGCTTTGGAAACCAAGCCAAAACTCATCATCGGTGGTGCTTCTGCCTATAGCCGCGACTGGGATTGGGCACGTATGCGTCAAATTGCCGACAAAATCGGTGCCATTCTGATGGGCGACATCAGCCACCCCAGCGGTTTGATTGCCAAGGGTTATCTGAACGATGCCGTTAAATATTGTCACATCGTGACCACCACCACCCACAAGACCCTTCGTGGACCTCGTGGCGGTATGATCCTGATGGGTGAAGATTTTGACAATCCTTGGGGCAAGACCACTCCTAAGGGTGAAATCAAAAAAATGAGTGCCTTGCTTGACAGCGCCGTATTCCCAGGCGTTCAAGGTGGACCACTCGAACACGTTATCGCTGCCAAGGCCGTAGCTTTGGGCGAAGCTTTAACTGATGATTACGACAGATATATCCAACAGGTGATGAAGAATGCCAAGACGATGTGCTCCGCATTCATTGACAAAGGTTACAAAGTCATCAGCAACGGTACCGACAACCACTTGATGCTCATCGACCTCCGCACCAAATTCCCAGAAATGACCGGTAAGGAAGCCGAAAACGCATTGGTATCAGCCGACATCACCGTTAACAAGAATATGGTTCCATTCGACAGCCGCAGTGCATTCAAAACCAGCGGTTTGCGTATTGGTACACCAGCTATTACCACTCGTGGCCTGAAAGAAGACGAAATGGGCGTTATCGTTGACTTGATTGACGACGTTTTGAGTCATCTTGGTGACGACAGTGTGGTTGCCAAAGTTAGAAGCAAAGTAAATTCAATGATGTCTAACCGTCCATTGAATGCTTGGTAACAAGTAATTTCCACAATAAAAGGAACACGTTTCGGCGTGTTTCTTTTATTGTTTTTATAAAAAGAATAATCATAAAAAATCCGTATTGTGGCCAACGACATTAGAGCAATCAAGCAACGCTTTGGAATCATCGGCTTTGACGAAGAATTAGACCGAGCCCTTGACATCGCCGTACAAGTGGGTCCCACCGACTTGTCTGTTCTCGTTACGGGTGAAAGTGGCGTTGGCAAAGAGAATATTCCCAAGATCATTCACGAATTCAGTCCCCGCAAACACAATCCCTACATTGCCGTCAACTGCGGTGCCATTCCTGAAGGGACCATTGATTCCGAACTTTTCGGTCACGTCAAGGGGGCTTTTACCGGTGCTTTGGAAGACCACAAGGGCTACTTCGAAATGGCCGACAAAGGAACCATCTTCCTTGATGAAGTCGGCGAGTTGCCATTATCCACACAAGTTCGGCTACTGCGTGTGTTGGAAACCGGCGAATTTATGAAAGTGGGATCATCGAAAGTTCAAAAGACCGATGTCAGGATTGTATCCGCCACCAACATCAAATTTGCCAACCACATTGCCCAGGGAAAATTCAGAGAAGATCTTTTTTACCGTCTCAATACGGTTCCCATTCACGTTCCCGCATTAAGGGAAAGGAAAGACGACATCATCCTTCTTTTTACCAAATTTGCCGCTGATTTTGCCGAAAAATACCATTTTCCGCAAATTTTCCTTACCGAAGAAGCCGAACACGCCTTGGTCAATTACAGTTGGCCAGGCAACATCAGACAGCTTAAAAACGTGACAGAGCAAATGTCGCTCATCGAACAAAAACGACTCATTGATGAAAACACTATCGTAAAATACCTTGTCAGTCCCGCATCACCACAACTTCCCGCCCTACTCCCCAACGAGAACGCCAAACACGAGCAATTTGAACACGAAATCATCTTCAAGGTTTTGGCAGATATGAAACGAGAGGTGGCCGAACTCAAAGAGCTGGTTCACCACATCATTGGAGGAGACATCAAGGTGGCGGAATTACAGCAGGCCTATAATCAAATCCACGACAATGTGTCTCCTGTCCTATATGATTTTCCTCAGGAAGAGGGAAGTATTTCCATCAGCAAGGACAATATCGACAAATCGGAGCCGTTTCAAGAGTCGGAGGTCATAGAAGACAGTCGTTTCTCCTTAGAAGAAAACGAAAAGGATATGATTTTCAAATCCTTGCAAAAGCACAATAGAAATCGTGCCGCTGCCGCCAAAGAACTCGGTATTTCAGAACGCACGCTCTATAGGAAACTGAAAGAATACAACATTCAACAAAACAAATAACCAAACACAGATAACGATGAAGAAATTCTTAATATTTATGGTGACTTGCATGCTATTGAGTTCTTGTCGTCTCAGTGTTTCCTTGACGGGTGGCAACATCAATCCCAATGCCAAAACCGTTTATGTTCAGACCTTCACCAACAATTCAACCCTGGTAAATCCCTCCTTAAGTCAGGATTTCACCACCGCGTTAAAAAACAAAATACAAAACCAGACTCCGCTAACCATCATCAACAACGGAAACGGAGACTATAGTCTGGAAGGGGAAATCACCAATTACACCATCACCCCAGTAGCCATCCAAGGCAACGACCAGGCAGCCATGAACAGACTGACCATATCGGTTCGGGTACGTTTCACCAATTCCTTTGATGAAACGCAAAACTTTGAACAAACGTTTTCCCGCTATGCCGATTATTTAAGCACGCAAAATTTCACATCGGTGGAAGGCACTTTGGTTGAAGAAATCAACGAAGCCCTCTCCGACGACATATTCAATAAATCCTTTGTAAACTGGTAATGCAATGGAAAAAATCATTCTCAGCAATTATTTAGGTTCATCCATACAGCCCAATATTGGCAAAGTATTGACGCAATATCAGCAAAAATATCCTTGCTCTAACGTTCTTGCGCTTCTTTATTTAAAAATGTTGCAAGAAAAACGTCCAAAAGAATACGAAAAGGCAAAATCAAGATTGTTGTTGGCCATTTACGACAGACAACGATTTCAACAATATCAAATCAGTCAAGAACGTACCATCGACCATCTGATTGAAGAGCAACCGACCAAAGCAACGACTGCCGCGACGCCAATGGCATCCCCATCCCCAATCACGCCCATAGAGGAAGATGTTGTCGAGAAGTCTTTTGAAGCTCCCACCATTCATCTCGAAGAAAATCAGCAACCCGTCATCGACTCATTGATTGCAAAATTCAGCAACGATCCTCCCACAATTAAGAAAACACCGGAGAATCACGACCCGTTAGCCAATTACTCGGAAGGCAGCCTTGACGAAGACGGAGAACTCATAAGTGAAACATTAGCAATGATTTACGCAGAACAAGGATACTCTGGCAAAGCCATTAAAATGTTGAAAAAATTAAGTTTGCTTTATCCAGAAAAAAGTAGTATCTTTGCAAGTCAAATTGAGAAAATAAAAATTGAAAAAAATAATAATCAAATAAATTAAAGACAATGTTGACATTAGTAGTTGTATTAGTAATTATCGCTTGTATCATTTTAGCATTCATCGTTCTGATTCAGAACTCAAAAGGTGGTGGTTTGGCTTCCAACTTCGCAGCTTCCAATCAGATTATGGGTGTTAGAAAAACCACGGACTTTTTAGAGAAAGCCTCTTGGGGATTGGCGGCATTCATTATGGTTATGTGCTTCGTATGTGCATTTTTAGTCAAAAACGAATTTAAGGCTAACGACCCGTACGCAGGACAGCAGACCGAACAAGTTGAAGAAACGGCTGCTGAAGAATAATTACAATAAAGAAGACACACAAAAAAGAGGGTTACAAATCCTCTTTTTTTTTGCATTAGGGAATGAGAAAAGACTGGTTTTATTATCTGTTATTGGTTATTGCCGCATCATTATGGGGAAGTTCCTTTATTTTCACCAAGCAATTACTCATTGATGCCTCCCCTATTACCATCATTTTTTCAAGAGTTTTAATCGCCAGTGTCGTTTTTCTTTGCATTTGCTTTCTGTTTTTTAGAGAAAAGATGAAAATTGCGAAGAAAGACATTCCCATCATCATTGCCTTCAGTTGCTTTGAGCCTTTTTTATACTTTATTTTCGAAACCTACAGTCTCACCTACTGCGACGCATCCGTCGTATCGGTCATCGTGGCCACCATTCCCATTGGAACCGCCTTTTTGTCTTTATTTTACTTCAAGGAAAACTTCTCGCTCATCAATTTGTCAGGTGTATTTATCACTTTCTTAGGCATCTTCACAATGCTATTTCCTTCATTTGCAAACGCTTCCGTAAGTGTAAAGGGTATTTTATTGGCATTCGGCGCAGTAACGGCTTCTATGGGCTACACCTTCTTCGTCAGAAAATTTCCCGAACACTATCACCCGACAGTTGTCATCACCTATCAAAACCTGATCGGCTTAATGCTGTTCACCCCACTGATGTTGATTCTTTACGACAATCAAGTCGTTATCAGTGAATTGAGCACCTTATTTTTAACATCCGACCTCTATTATCTGAGTGCTTTGGCCATTTTATGTTCCGCCCTTGCCTTTATGTTTTACTTACAGGGCATTCGGCGTTTTGGCATCGGAAAATCAAGTATTTTCACAAATTTCATTCCCATTGTAACAGCCGTTTTATCATTCATCATACTGGGGGAATCTTTCCCGCATTACAAAATTCTCGGCATAATCATCGTTATTGTTGGAATTTTCCTGGTACAACAAAAGAAGAAACCAGAAAGACAAAGACAATAACAACACTATGCTTCGTACCTTATTGATTGCCTCCAATGCCATCACATTGGTCCTGTTTCACTATGAACGAATTCACGCACGTCATTTAGAAGGCAAAGTACTGAGGATGAAATTATCGCCTCATTTCTTATTCAACCGACTGTCTGATCTTCACAGCCTGTACTACCCTCTTGACGTCAAAGCAAGCGAAATCATTTTGGATATTGCCACTCACACGCGTTATCAGATACGGCATATCGACAGTCCCAAAGTTCCTTTATCTATTGAAATGGAGCACATCCGACAAAGTATCAATTTTTTCTCAAAGAACCTTGATCCAAGCACCGAAATTCAATTCAACTATTCTAGTACCGCAACGGAAAAGCCATCCATTTTACCTTGCCTGTTTGACGATGTGCTATACAATTGTTTCAAATACGCGAAAAGGAGAAACGGATACATTTTTATAAATATAAGCATTAACTCTCAGCATAAACTGTGTTTACACTGCATTAATAATTACGAATACGACAATGTCCATTCCACGCAAAATGGAATGGACATTCTGGTAAGATTATTGCACATCTACTATCCTCATCGGCATTCCGTCAAAACCAGTCACGATGACGAATACCACACGATAGCGATATCGCTTCAACTCAATTAATTTTTTATTGCGGCAATTTCCTTGATAGCCGTAATCGCCGTATCGATGTCTGCTTCGGTATTGAAAGCGCCAATACTCAAGCGAACCGTACCGTGAATGTCAATAGTGCCGAGTCCAACGTGAACCTTGGGAGCGCATTGCAAGCCCGTACGACAAGCGATGTCGTAATCCACGTCGAGCATCGTGCCCACGTCGCCCGCCTCGAAACCGTTGATATTGATTGACATCACCGGATTGTGATTTTCCACAGATTCAGCGCAATATAAGGTTACGCCTGGCACATCCTTGATACCCAGACGCAATTTTTCCCACAGCTTCATTTCCTGGTTATGCAGATTTTCAACACCCTGCTCCATTACCCACTTCACACCTGCGTGCAAGCCGGCCACGCCCAGGAGATTCATTGTTCCGGCTTCCAAACGATAAGGATATTCTTCCAAATGGCCGGGGAATGCAGAACGGACACCCGTACCGCCGAAACGCGTATGGTTGATGGTGACACCTTCCCGAACGTATGAACCGCCGATACCTGTAGGTCCCATCAGGCATTTATGACCTGTAAACGCATAGCAATCCACGCCAAAATTGACCATATCCATTGTATTGGCACCGGCACCCTGGCTTCCGTCAACGACAAAGACAATACCGTTTTCCTTGCAGACCTTACCAATTTCGGCAATAGGCTGCACGGTACCAATTACATTGGAGCATTGCGTGCAAACCGCAAATTTTGTATTGGGTTTAATCGCTTTCTTGAAATCATCGGGATCGACATAGCCGTGCTTGTCAAAAGGCAGATAAGTCACCTCGATCAATCCTTTCTGTTCCATTGCATACAAGGGACGCAGTACCGAATTGTGTTCCAGCATCGTCGTGATGACGTGGGCGCCTTTTTCCACCAACCCCTGAATCAGGATATTCAACGAATCGGTAGCGTTATAACTGAAAGTCAAACGATTGGGATCACCGCCACCGTTGAACAATTGGGTCAGCATTTTTCTGGTATTTTCAACCAACTCACCCGTTTCGATAGCCGCATCGAAACCCGAACGTCCGGGACTAACCCCGTGGGTACGGTAATACGTGTTCATAAAATCATAAACCACATCGGGTTTTGGATAAGTTGTAGCTGAATTGTCTAAGTAAATCATATCTTTCTTTTTTCAATCTATTCTATGATGCTTAAATCAACGTCTTTTCTTGAATTATGACCGCTAATTTTTGTAGCGGCAAAGATACTAAAAATATATCAATTTCTGCATTACTTAAAAATGGTTTTTCAAAAGGGCAAATTCAACTAACAATTCCTCAAAAAAATTCGGAATTACCCCGTTTAGTCTTGTAAGGAGATTTCGCCTTTGCTTCGCGTCGGCAGAATGGCAACGAAGCGTCGGTCTCAAGAAGTGCGGCGACGGAAAGCAAGTGCGATATTGTTTCAAGGTGTCGCCGCAAACAGCTCCACGACAAAAAATCGCCCTTCACCAATCACTTGATTGGCGGAGGATAGAATGTGCCGCGGAAAGACCACCCCGCGCTTGCCTCTCGCCGCCCGCCGCGCGGGTTATATTAGCCGTAAGTGTCTTAAAAGCAATTCTAAACCCTAATCCCTACACCCTATACCCTAATTTTAGTCCCGAACACAACGGACACTTAACCCTTCGTGCTTAACGTAGTAGTTTCTGTTCACGTTGGCACTGTTGCTGTATAAGTAGCGGCCGAAGGCGCCGAGGCTAGCGCCCTGCGTAGCCGACCAAAAGCGCGCGCAGCCGCCGAAAGTGTTGTAGTTACCGTCGTAGAAGCCCGCAGGAACAGCAGAAAAGCCCGTGGCATTGTTGGCAGACGGGTTGTTGCCAGGGGTACAAGTGTTATCGTCGCTGATCCACCCTGTAGTAGAGGCCAACGCCTTGGCTATGTATGTGTTGTTGCCACCACACACGTACTGGCTCTGACTGCTCACATAGTCAGTCAGCTGCGTCCACTCCGCATCACTCGGCACGTGCCAGCCGTTTGGACAGATGCCCTGCACCCCGCTGGGATTACTGCCGGAAGAGGAAGAATTGTGCATCATCGCTGGCCAGTTGTACAGATAGCCGTATGTGCTCACATTGTCACTGTTATTATTGGGACAATAACGATAAGCGACATCATACGACCCAGTGCTTCCCATTGGTATCGTTGTGCCATCTGCGTACTTCGTCGTGCGTAGGTTTTCCGCCATCCACACCTGGTTGCCCAACTTCACCGCATCGTAGGTGTTGCCGTCAATGTCCGTCACCGCATTTTTTATTATCTCGTCGCCGGAAGGTATTTCCACGTTCCCCTCAGAAGGGTTATCGCCACTCTGCGTCGTTACTTTTTCCTTCTTGCAGGAACCCATTACCACTACGATGGCAAAGGCCATCGACATAATTGTAAACATTCTTCTTTTCATAGTTCTTTATTTTTTTGATGATTCATTTTTAATACTATCACCCCCACTGACACCCGAACTTGTTTACAAGGAGATGAATTTTCATCCTACTCGCAACCTTCTCGCCTTCTCCTCGCAGCACCCCGCGCTTGCCTTTCACCGCCCGCTCCGCAGGATATATTAGCCGTAAGTGACCTAAAAGCAATTCTAAGCCCTAATCCCTACACCCTCAACCCTAATTTAGTCCCGAAGACACCGGACACTATATCCATAGCCCATAATGCTGTTAAAATGCCTGAGCACGCTGGTGTAGTAATAACCAATAATTCGGCTAAAGGCGTAATAACTACCACTTTGCGTGGCTGACCAGAATAACGCAAAGTCACCGAAATCGCGATAGGTGCGATAATAGCAACCTGCGGGGAGAGCAGAAAAGCCCGTGGCATTGTTGGAAGACGGATTGTTTCCTACGGCACAAGCGGTTGTATAACTGTTCCACCCCGTGGCGGAGACCAACGCTTTGGCAATGTTGATGCTGTCGCTTCCGCATACGTACTGAGAT
>JAZLHE010000099.1:0-31468 GCA_045616665.1 Bacteroidales bacterium
GAAAGTCCGGCTCCCGGCGGAGGTTCCATTTCGGCCTATATGGGCAGTCTGGGCGCCGCTTTGGGTACGATGGTGGCCAATTTGTCTTCTCACAAACCGGGTTGGGATGCCCGTTGGGAAGAATTTTCTGTTTGGGCAGAAAAAGGTCAGCAAATAAAAGATGATTTGTTGTATCTGGTAGATGAAGACACACATTCCTTCAATTTGATTATGAATGCTTTCGGTATGCCGAAAAGCAACGACGAGGAAAAAGCCGCACGCAAGCAGGCCATTCAGGATGCCACCAAATATGCTATCGAGGTGCCTTTCAAAACGATTCAACGCAGCTTTGACGTGTTTGAAATTTGCGCCGCGATGATTGAAAACGGCAATCCGAATTCAGTCACTGACGCTGGAGTTGGCGTTTTGTGTGCTCGTGCCGCTGTCATTGGTGCCTACCTGAATGTCAAAATCAACGCTTCAAGTCTGGAAGACAAGGCCTTTGCCGATGATATGGTGAAGAAGGCTCACGACTATGTGGTTCGTGCCAAAGAATTGGAAACCCAATTGATGCAAAAAGTGGAAGCCGTTATTGAAGGATAAAAATGCGGTGTAAAGTCGTAAAGAGACTAAGAAATTAAAAATCAAGAAATTAAGGGGAGAAAACAGGATAGAGACGCAGAATCCCTGCGTCTCTATGTCGTTATTTTGCGGAATTATTGAGAAAATTTCTGTAAAAAAGTTTAGTACTATTATTTTTTTGTTGATAAATATTTTACCGAAAAAATATGGTATTGCGATAAATTTGTATTTTTGTACAAAATTTGTCAAGTTAAATAATGACAAGAACGTAAATCATAATTAACAAGTAATACAATGTTATTTGCTGATAAAATCAAACAATTACGAGAAGACAGAGGCCAGCTGCAACGTAAGGTTGCTGCCGTTCTTGACATAGATGCGGGACTTTACAGTAAAATCGAACGCGGTGAACGTTTAGCCAAGCGTGAACAAGTGATAGCCCTTGCTAAGATATTGCGTACTGATGAAAAAGAATTGCTTACTCTTTGGCTTGCCGACCAAGTGTATGGAATTGTCGAGTATGAACAAAATGCTAATGATGTACTGAATGTGGTTGCTGAAAATATCGTTGAATACAATAAAAAGAAGTAAGTATGAAGCCCTTAATTAAATATCGTGGGGGAAAATCAAAAGAGATTCCCTACATTGTTGCCCAGATTCCTCGTTTTAGTGGAAGATATATTGAACCGTTTTTCGGTGGTGGGGCGCTATACTTTCATTTAGAACCACACAGAGCAATAATTAACGACATCAATACTAAACTTATTGATTTCTATCGTGGTGTTCAACAAAACTATTCTATGTTGCGCAAAGAACTTGATGAGGTTGAAAGAATCTACCATTCAAATAGAATGGATTTTGATGCCTTGAAAGTTCAGACTCCAAATGAGAGGGTCGAAGATAAAAACGAGGCATTGTATTACTCAATGCGTGATATGTTTAACGGATTATCAAATAAAAAGTATTCCGATGCTCTGTTGTATTTCTTCATCAACAAAACTGCCTACTCTGGTATGATAAGATATAATGCCAAAGGTGAATTTAATGTTCCGTTTGGCAGATACCAAAATCTCAACACCTCGCTTGTTACAAAAGCTCATAGTAATTTGTTATCAACAGCCGAAATATACAATCTTGATTACAGCGAAATTTTCAAGATGGCAAATGACGATGATTTTATTTTCCTTGACCCGCCATACGATTGTGTGTTTTCAGATTATGGTAATGAGGAATATAAGGATGGTTTCAGTGACAATTGTCATGTAAAATTAGCACAAGACATAAGGAACTTAAACTGTCGTGTTCTTTTGGTCATTGGACGAACCCCTTTGACAGAACGTTTATATAGTGATATGATAATTGATGAATATGCCAAAACATACGCAGTCAACATCAGAAACAGGTTTAAATCATCTGCATCACATATTCTTGTGGCAAATTATCAACCTGTCATAAGGACAATTTTTGAAGAAGCATATAACAAGCAATTAATAGAAGCATAATGGCAAGAATAGATAGCAAGGTGATTTTTGTTACGACATCGCCTCGTACCCCTGCGAAAATGATACCAGAGATAGAACTGATTTATCAAAACTTTGCAGGACAAGAATGGAATAATGACACACAAATTGCGTTCATGGAACTTCTCAAAGAAGAGAATTTCTTCAACGGTGAAGGAGTCAACGATCCTGCGTTTAGTGCAAGAGACCGAATGAACCGAGCTCCCAAAGCATTAGGTTTTGTAAAACTATCGCCCGTTATTTCTCTAACGCAGGCTGGTGAAAAGTTGATTTCTGCAAAACGTAAAGAAGAAATCTTTTTGCGACAGCTTCTTAAATTTCAAGTCCCATCACCATACCACAAACCGAGCAACAATGCCGCAGAATTTTGGGTAAAGCCATATTTGGAACTGTTTAGACTTATTCGTCATTTTGGCTCGTTGAAATTTGATGAACTGATGATTTTTGGATTGCAATTGGTGGATTACAGACAGTTTGACACTGTTGTTGAAAAAATAGAACTTTTCCGTATCTCAAAAGCAGAAAATCAAGGTAATTACAAGTCTTTCAAAGGGGAATGTTTGAAAAACGAACTTCTGTCTATCTACCAGACAGAAATCAATGCAGGAAACATAAAAACAAGGGAAAGCCGGGATAGGTCAATAGATAAGTTCTTGAGAACCAAAGCAAATAATTTGCATGATTACGCTGATGCTTGTATCAGATATTTGCGTGCAACAGGCTTAGTGAACATTTCTCATATTGGTCGTTCCTTGTCAATAATTCCAGAAAAAGTCAGCGAGGTGGATTTCTTTTTAGCGAAAACAGACAGAGAACCATGTTTCATAGATGATGAAGTGCAATATGCCGCTTATTTGGGAAATGCAACATTGCCAATACTTCAAACAGATAATAAACAAGCCGTTGTAGAAAAACTAAAAACAGAATTCCCAACAATTTCCTTCGATGAAACAGCATCAATTGAAGACTTAAAAGATTTGCTTGATGATGCCGTACTTAAACGTAAAGAGCAAGTAATTGCCAATCAAATCGCAGAAGTAAAAGACTATAAGTTTTATGATGACATACAAAACACCTTTAAGCAAATCGAAGACAATTCGTTGTACGACCCGTCTCTTATGCTTGAATGGAATGTATGGCGCACAATGACTATGCTTGATGGTGGTGAGGTTAAAGCAAACTTGAAATTTGACGATTTTGGAAATCCGATGTCAACGGCGCAAGGAAATATGGCTGACATTGTTTGCGACTATGGTGATTTTGGTCTTTCTGTAGAAGTAACAATGGCATCTGGGCAAAAGCAATATGAAATGGAAGGAGAGTCCGTGTCTCGCCATCTTGCAAAATTGAAGAAAACGACAGAAAAGCCCTCATATTGTTTATTTGTTGCACCAACTATTAATGAGGCGTGTGTTGCACACTTTTATGCCTTGCATAAAATGAACATTTTATATTATGGCGGCAAATCTATTATTGTACCATTACCGTTGACCATATTCTGCAAAATGGTGGAAGATTCTTATAAAGCATCATATACGCCTCAACCCAACCAAGTCAAACGTCTTTTTGAACGTTCTAATGAATTGGTTGAAATGTGTGAGAATGAACAAATTTGGTTTGAACAAATAAAGCAAGAAGCATTAAATTGGTTGTCAATAAAATAAGGACAGTTGATATTTAACCAATTACACATGCATTGGTTAATCTTAGTCCTAAAAATTTATTCATCAAATATAAATATAGTTGCGTTTTTTTATTCCATTTCAACAAAAAGTTGTATTTTTGCAAGCTAAAAGAAAAATATGGTAAGCAGACGTTATTTGAGAACCAAGGTAATGCAGTCCATCTTTGCTCATCAGATGAATGACAAAGAGGAGGTGATGGAAGGTGAGAAAAAGTTGAACCTCGCCATTCAGTCTTGTTATACATTGTTTATTTACTTTTTTTCTTTGATTTCGGAAGTTTATCGTTATCGGGTCAATAAGTTGGAAGACCTGAAACTTAAAATCAATCCCACCGCGGCAGATCTCAATCCCAACACAAAATTCGTTGACAACAAAGTGATTCTTCAGATTGATGAAAATGTGACCATTAATCAGAAAATCAAGGAACTGAAAATTGATTGGTCCAATGATGCCGACTTTATTGTCCAGGTGAATCACGCTATTGTGGAATTGCCCGAATATCAGCAGTATATGGAAAATCCACGCAGAAGTTATCAAGAGGATAAGGATTTGGTATTGGCGATTGTGGAGAAGGTTTTTGTGGAAAGCGAGTTGATTCACTGGTTTTTTGAAGAGAAGAATATCCATTGGTTTGATGATTACAACGAGGCCTTGTTGATGTTGTACAAGAATATTTCGTCGTTTAAGGAATCGCAAGGAAATGCTTGTCCCATTGTTCCTTTGTTTAAATCTTGTGCGGACGAAGAAGAGAATGACGTGGAATTTTACAAGAAATTATACAGGTTGACTTTGCTGAATGACAAGGAATATGAGGCAAGGATAGAGCAAAAGTTGCAAAATTGGGAATTGGAAAGAGTAATGGTTTTGGACACCATTTTACTGAAGATGGCATTGTGCGAGTTCTTGGAATTTCCATCCATTCCGATTAAAGTTACCATTAATGAATATATCGAGTTGGCCAAAGTTTACAGTTCCAACAAAAGCAAGATATTTATTAATGGTATGTTGGATAAAATGGCAGTGGATTTGAAGGAAGAAGGCAAGTTGAACAAGATGGGCCGTGGTTTATTATAATTAAAGAGAAAAAATGAAAAGAGTATTCGTCATTTGCGGTTTTTTTGTGCTGACCTTGGTGTTGGTGGCTTGTTCCGGACATAAGGAGGACGAGGGTTTCACCACCGCCGACGTTCATAATCCTATGACCGCCGAAGGTATATCGAAAAAAGAAGCCGAAAATATGCCTAAGATCACCTTTGAAAGACTGGAATATGATTTCGGTCGGGTTATCAAAGGGGAAAAGTTGACGTATGCCTTCAAGTTTACCAATACGGGAAAATCCAATTTGATTATTTCCAGTGCACGCTCTTCTTGTGGCTGCACGACTTCTAACCCTCCTCAGGCACCCATTAGGCCGGGTGAGTCTGACGTGATTGAAGTGTCGTTTGATTCCAAATCGCAGCAGGGAGAAGTCAACAAAATGGTCGTTGTTTCGTCTAATACGTATCCGGTTCAGACCACCCTTCGTTTGAATGCCACGGTGGTAGAACCTTAATATTAACATTTAATTTTATACATTAAACATGAACAATTTATTAGTTTTATTGATGTCACAACCTACAGAAGGTCAAGGTGGTGCTATGGGAAACGGTTCTGTTACACTGATATTCATTCTTTTGTTAATCCTGATTTTTTACTTTTTTATGATTAGACCTCAACAGAAAAAGCAAAAACAAATCGAAGAATACAGAAGTAAATTGTCGAAAGGGGACAAAATCATCACGATTGGCGGTTTGCACGGCAAGATCGTAGATGTTCAGGAAAAGGTATTTGTCATTGAAATTGCCGACGGTGTAAGAATTTCCATTGAAAAAGCCGCTGTGGCAGTAGATGAAAACGAAGCCAAGAACGCCAGCAAATAAAAATTGTTTATGCAGGAAGACATTGAGCAAAAAAAAGGAAAGGTAAAGGTAAAATTGCCGCCGTTAGCCTTCTTGGTTTGTATAATCTTGTCGGGCTTGGCTTGGTTTATAATCAACTTTTCCAAAGACCAGCAACAGACGTTGACTTACAAGGTCGTGTGTTCTTCCTTGCCAGAGGGTATAAAAAACTGTACGCTATCTGATACAACACTCGTACTTACTTTTTCAACGAAAGGTCTAAACTATTTAACTCCACGTTATGCCAAAGAAAATCGAGTAATTGACATAGCGGTATCGGAATTGGTGAAAAACAAGCCCAAGAGAAGTGCCTATACTTTTTCAAATAAGGAATTGTGCGGCTTTTTACAGGAACAGGGTTATCCTGAATTGCAGTTTATTAGAAAACCTGAAGTTATTACTGTTTACATTCGATAAATAAGTATGAGGAAGATTGCCATTACCGGAGGCATTGGCACGGGTAAAACCTATATATCCAAATTCTTCGTCCAGATGGGAATACCTGTTTTTTATGCTGACGAGGAAGCCAAAAAATGCTATGTCCTGCCCGAAGTGATTGAAACTATACATTCCTATTTTGGAGATGCCGTTTTTCGTAATAATAAAATAGACTTCAAAAAGATGGCGAAGTTCGTTTTTCAAGACGCGGAAAAGCGTGAAATCATCAATCGTTTGATTCATCCTAAGGTGTTGGAGGCTTTTGACACGTGGGCTGAACAGCAGACAACACCGGCGGTGATGCTGGAATCGGCGATTTTGTATGAAAATGAGCTGGATAAATTTTTTGATATGGTGATTGTGGTGGATGCACCGTTAGATGTTCGTATTGAGCGAATAAAAAATCGCAATCCTCGGCTCACGATGAGGGAGATTATGAGCCGAATCAATGCCCAAATGCCGCAAGAGGAAAAGTGCAGGAGAGCGGATATGGTGATTTGTAACAAGTAGAAAATACAAGTTATTCTTTATGAAAAAAATACTGATTAGTTTTTTTGTCCTGACTTCGGTTTGGGCATACGGGCAAAATATTGATTATAGTGAAGATTTTACAAATGGCATGGAATGTACTACCGTGACAGTGGGTAAGAAGGCCTCGGCTGATGGTTCGGTGATGACTTCCCATACAGACGACAGCGGTCGTTCGCGTACCAATATAACGGTTGAAAAAGCGGCTGACCATCCTGACGGAGCTGCCGAAATGATGTATAAGCGTGTATGGGCTAAGCACGAGCCAGAAAAAATGAATCGTTATGACAATATTCCTATTGGAGAAATTCCGCAGGTTTCACATACTTATCAGTATTTGAATACGGCCTATCCTTGTGTCAATGAAAAACAGCTGGCTATCGGGGAATCTACCTTTGGCGGTCGTGAGGAATTGAAATCCGACAGCGGCTTGATTGACTGCCAGCGTTTGTGCATGCTGTTGCTGGAACGTTGTTCTACGGCACGCGAGGCAATCAAAACGGCGGGTGAACTGCTGAAAAAGTACGGATGGATTGATGCGGGCGAGTGCTTGACCATTGCCGACAAAAACGAGGTGTGGCATTTGGAAATCCTGGGTCCGGGAAAGGGTAAGCTGGGTGCGGTGTGGGCTGCACAGCGTGTTCCTGACGATCACGTGGCAGTCAATGCGAATGCTTCCACCATTCGGGAAATAAATTTGAAGGATAAGGACTTTTTTATGGCTTCAGACAATGTTTATTCTTTGGCTGAAGAAAACGGCTGGTGGAGCAAAAAAAGCGGTGAAACGTTCAGATTCGCCTATGCCTACGCACCTCAAACCAGAACAATGTTGGCCTGCCGCCGCCGCGAATGGCGTGTGTTCGACTTATTGGCACCATCGCTCAAGTTAGACCCTAATGCAGAAAACTATCCTTTTTCCGTCAAACCCGATTCTCTGGTGACCTTGTCGGATATGGTGCGTGTTTTTCAGGATTATTATGAAGGTACGGAATATGATATGCGCAAAAATCTGACGGTGACGGACAAAGATGGTAAAACCGTTATTTCGCCGTTGGCCAATCCGTTTATGAAGACTGACGAATTAAAGTTGCATAAGGTTAACGGCGGATGGCACGCGTTAGGAGAACGGAATATCGCGGTTTGGTTTACGGTTTATGCCACCATTATCCAGTGCCGCAGCGATTTGCCCGATGAGGTGGGAGCCCTGTGCTGGTTTGCCCTCGACAATGTAGCTTCTTCTGTTTATGTTCCTATTTATGCCAATGTTACAGATTTGCCGTCAGAATATAAGACTTGCGGTAGAGAAACGGGCTTTAGCAGAGAAGCGGCCTGGTGGGCTTTCAATCGCTTGGGAACGCTGGCGTCACAACGCTGGGGTGATATGCGTGAAGTGGTGGATATGACCTGGAAACCAATGCAAAAGGCCTTTTTCGACATTCAGAAAGAAATCGAAAATACGGCGCTGTCGATGCTGAAAGAAGGTCGCAGAGATGCCGCTATCCAATTTTTAACCGATTATACCAGTACTTGTGGTCGTGACGCGATTGACAAGGCTTGGAAAGCAGGTGATTTAATCTGGACCGCTTTTGACGGAATGTGGTAGTGAATTTTACGTGAAATTGATTCCTTTTCAAGAAAATCAGCATTAAGTCAAAAAAATTGCGTAAGTTTGCAGGATAATTTTCTATGCAATGAATAACGATTTTTTTGTTCACGAAACGGCTGTCGTCGATTTTCCGTGTCAGATTGGGAAAAACACCAAAATTTGGCATTTTACTCATTTGATGCAGCATTGCCAAATTGGTGAGGACTGCATTTTAGGTCAGAATGTTTTTATTGCTTCTGAAGTTGTAGTGGGAAATCGGGTAAAAATTCAAAACAATGTTTCTTTGTTTGCCGGTGTGGCTTGTGAAGATGAGGTTTTCATTGGTCCTTCCGTGGTTTTTACCAATGTGCTGAATCCGCGTAGTGCGGTCAATCGCAAAAATGAATTTCGCCCAACGAAAGTGGGTAAAGGAGCCACAATTGGGGCCAATTCCACGATTGTCTGTGGCCATCAAATCGGTAAGTACGCGTTTATCGGTGCGGGTTCTGTAGTGACCCACGATGTGCCGGACTATGCGATGGTGTTGGGAAATCCCGCGCGGCAGGTGGGCTGGATGAGCGAAAACGGGCAAAAACTTTTGTTCGACAAAGAGGGTTTCGCTGTTTGCCCTTTCACTGGTGAAAAATATCAATTATCTAATAATCAAGTAGTTAAATTATAATTTTTTATAGGATATTTTTTGTTTTATATTTTTCGGAAATCAAAAAAACAATATAAATTATTCAAAATGAAAAAGTTACTCTTTATCTTATTGTTTTCCTTTTTTAGTTTTTCAGTCTTTTCGCAGATTAATTATATTGATTTGAAAGGCGTTTTCAAGGGCAAGTACAGTGTTGAAAGGTTGTCGTATTTGTCGTGGCGGCCGCAAACCAACCAATGTGCGTATGTCGATAATGATGTGTTGCTGCTGACAGATGCCAAAACCGGCAAAGAGGAAAAGTTTTTGGACAAATCACAATTGGGTTCTTTGCTGAATCTTAATCTCACGCGTTTCCCAAAATTTGCGTGGGTGGATAAGGATATTCTTTATTTTGAAGCATTGAATAAGACATTTAATGTTGTAACGCATGAAATTATAGATCTTCCTTCTGAAGAAATTATAGATCAGCAATTAAAAAGTCTCCTTTTTGTGGTGAAAAAAGGCAAATATGTGTATGTTGAAAGCATTTTGAACCAATATCAGCCCATCTTATTGTGTCCCGACACCGGAAAAAACATTGTTTTTGGAGAATCCGTGCATCGCAGCGAGTGGGGTATTGAGGAAGGACAGTATTTTTCGCCGAACGGCAATTATATTTGTTTTTATCGAATGGATGAAAGTATGGTGGAAGATTATCCGTTGGTGAATACGGTCACTCCCATTGCGACCGTGGAAACGATGAAGTACCCGATGGCGGGCAGAACCAGTCACGTGGTAACGGCCGGCATTTTTGATGTAAAGCAGTCCGTGGCTCAAGGCAAAACGGTTTATCATTATATCAAAACCGATAAGGCAGATGGTGAATTTTTGACTAACATTACTTTTTCTCCTGATGAAAAATACTTGTATATCACGCATTTGAATCGTGCGCAGGATCATGCCAAACTGATAGAATATAATTTGTTGACCGGAGAAAAGACACGCGTTTTGATTGAGGAAACGGATACACGTTATGTAGAACCGCAGACTCGTCCTATTTTCTTAAAAAACAACCGTTTTTTGTGGCAAACGCGTCGTGATGGATGGAATCATATCTTCCTGTATGATTTGAATAAGGGAACCAACATGCTGCTTACCGATGGAAAATGGGAAGTTGCTGAGGTATTGGGTGTAGATTCCAAAGAAGAAAATATCTATTTTGTGGCTTCATTGGATAAACCGGTAGATAAATATATCTGCAAAGTGAATATCAAAACGAAGAAGGTCGAGAATTTGACGCCGACATCGGGTACCCATACGGCAAGTTTTTCATCCGATATGAGTTATTTTTTAGATTGTTTGACAAGCATTGATGTACCTTACGAAACCTATTTGAAGAGCAGCAACGGCAAGGTGTCTAAATTACTGAAAGCGTCGAAGAATCCGTATGCCGAATGTTCAATTGGAAAAACTACGATTTTTTCGATTAAGAATAAGGCAGGTGATGATTTGTATTGCCGGATGATTTTGCCTCCAAATTTTGATGAAGCGAAGAAATATCCCTGCTTGATTTATGTTTATGGCGGTCCTCATTCGCAGTTGGTCGATAATACCTTTATGTCGGGTGGTCAATTTTTGCAATATATGGCACAGCGTGGCTATGTGGTTTTCACCTTGGACAATAGAGGAACGGCCAATCGTGGGGCTGAGTTTGAAAAGTGCATTCATCGACATTTGGGTGATTTGGAAGTGGAAGACCAGATGTGCGGAGTGGAATATCTGAAGAGTCTGCCCTATATTGATGCGCAACGGATTGGTTTGGACGGCTGGAGTTATGGCGGCTTCATGACTTTGTCGTTGATTACGCGTCATCCTGATGTGTTTAAATCGGCGAGTTGTGGTGGTCCGGTTGTGGATTGGAGGTGGTATGAAGTGATGTATGGGGAGCGTTATATGGACACGCCGCAGGAAAATCCGGAAGGTTATGCCAAGGCCAGTTTGTTGGACAAAATCAAGAACGTGAAGTGCGATTTGCTGGTGATGCACGGTTGTCAGGACCACACGGTGGTGTGGCAGCAAACCCTGGAGCTGATGCGTCAGGCTGTTACCGATGGCATTGAAATCGAATATTTTCCCTATACGGCTTACGACCATAATGTACGCGGTATTGAGAGAGTGCATTTGTGGAACAAGCTTGCCAAGTTCCACGACGAGCATTTGAAATAGCTGGGAAATGGTAAGAAAAGGGAATAAAAAATTATTAGGATTGTTGTTTTTTTATCATTCGCATTATTAAAACTGAACTGTTAGGAAAAAGGATTATTTACAAAATGCAATGGACAATAATTTTATATATATTTGCATGTTAAACTTATAGTATAATTTGGAGTACTATTGGCAAAAATATATAAACAGCAAACAAAATATGGACGGATATTCCCAAACACCTTTGAAAGAACGCCTTGAAGCTCTCCGAAGCCTGATTCCCGAAGCCTTTGCCGAAGGCAAGATTGACTGGGAAAAGCTGAAAGCCGCATTGGGCGAGGAAGTGAATTTCAGCAACGAGCGCTATGTGCTCAACTGGGCGGGCAAAAGCGACGCTTTCCGCATCATGCAGCAGCCAAGCACGGCCACCCTCGTGCCTTGCAAGGAGGAATCCGTCGATTTCGACAACACCGAAAACATTTTCATCGAGGGCGAAAACATGGAAGTGCTCAAGGTGTTGCAGAAAAGCTATTTCGGCAAGGTGAAGATGATTTACATCGACCCGCCGTACAACACCGGTAACGATTCGTTCATCTATCCCGACAAGTTTTCCGAAACCAAGGAGGAATACCAGAAGCGAGTGGGAGATTTAGTGGGCAGTAGTCAGTTGCCAGTGGGCAGTAGTCAGTTGCCAGTGGGCAGTGGGCAGAAACTGGAAACTGGAAACTGTCCACTGGAAACTGGAAACTGGAAACTGAGCAAAGATAGCGTCTGGCAGGCCAACCGTAAGGAAAACGGACAGTACCACAGCAACTGGCTTAACATGATGATGCCGCGCCTCTACTTGGCCAAATCGCTGCTGCGCGACGACGGCGTGATTTTCGTCTCCATCGACGACAACGAAGTCCACAACCTCCGGCTGCTGATGAATGAGATTTTCGGTGAGGAAAATTTTGTGGCAGCTTTTCCTTGGAGAAAAAGAACAGCAAAATCGGATGTTCCATTTGGAGTTTCACAAGATTACGAATGGATTGTATGCTTCGCCAAGACTGACTCTTTCGTTGCAAGCATAGAAAACGATAATAGAAAATATTATGAAACGCCAGATTTTCCAAATAGGCCTTGGCGATTTCATGATATGACAACACAACGCTCTGCCATTGAAAGACCAAATTGCTTTTTTACCATAATCAATCCTAAAAACGGAAACGAATATCCTGCCAATCCAAATCGAGTTTGGGCAAATAATGAAGAAACTTTTCAAGAATATTATCAACAAAACAGAATAATTTTCCCTGGTGATTATGATTTTTTGAATCTTTCTAAACCAGTCATTCGTTATTGGAAAGAAGATGACGAAGAAAAGGCAGGTGAGAACTTTGGAAGAGTGACAGTAAGCACAAAACTTCCAGAAGACATTGGAATGTCGCAAGATGGTACAAAGGAAATGACAGATTTGTTTGGCGCAAAAGTGTTTTCTTATCCAAAGCCCACTGCTTTATTAGCCTATTTGTTGAAGATTGCGACGAAATCAGAAGACTTAATCCTTGATTTCTTTGCTGGCAGCGGCACCACCGCCCACGCCGTCATGCAGCTGAACAAGGAAGACGGCGGACACCGCAAGTTTATCTGCGTGCAGCTGCCGGAGCTGTGCGACGAGAAAAGCGAGGCTTACAAGGCTGGTTATAAGACCATTGCGGAAATCTCGAAGGAACGCATTCGGCGGGCGGGAAGGAAAGTGGCCAGTGGTCAGTTACCAGTTACCAGTTACCAGTTACCAGTGGTCAGTGGCCGGAAACTGGAAACTGGAAACTGGAAACTAACCACTAAAAAATGGTCAGAAATCAGTAAGTCACTAACAGATGAAGAAATCAAGCAGTATGGCTGTAAAGAATTACAAAGAACTCGTTGTTTGGCAAAAATCAATGGCAGCGGCCAAGCAAGTTTATTCGATTGTGAAGAAACTGCCCAAGGAGGAAACATTTGCTCTATCGGACCAAATGAGGAGAGCGGCAGTATCGATTCCGTCAAACATAGCGGAGGGACAAGAGCGGAACTCATCGGCGGAATTTGCCCGGTTTATTTACATAGCACAGGGTTCGCGGGCGGAATTGGAGACACAAATTCTGTTATGCGAGAACATCGGTTATCTGAAACAAGAGGAGACAGCGGAAATTCTTCAACTGTTGGCGGAAATCGGCAAGATGCTGAATGCCCTTGCAAAGGCACTCTCCAGTGTCCGATAGTTAGTGACCAGTTGTCAGTTACCAGTGACCAGTGGTCAGTGACCAGTGGTCAGTTGTCAGTTGCCAGTGACCGGAAACTGGAAACTGGTAACTGGAAACCGGCAACTGACCTAGGCTTCAAGGTCTTCAAGCTGCAAGACAGCAACTTCAAGCAGTGGCGCAACATCCCTGGAGCCAACAAGGAGGAATGGAAGCAGCAAATCATCGACTTCATCAACCCCATTGCCGAAAACGCCACAGTCGAAAACATGATGTACGAACTGCTGCTCAAGAGCGGCAAGAGCCTCAACAGCAAGATTGAGAAGTTGTTAGTTGCCAGTGGTCAGGAGCCAGTTGCCAGTGGTCAGGGGTCAGTGGCCGGTGAACTGGAAACTGACAACTGCAAACTGGAAACTACCTACCTCATCAACGGCGGCGAGTTGGCGCTGCTGCTCGAATCGGTCAGCCAGGCCACGATAGATGCGGTCTTGTCGCGGCATCCGCAGAAGGTCATCGCCTTGGACAAGCTCTTCGAGGGCAACGACCAACTGAAAACCAACACCGCCCTGCAAATGCGCGATGCGGGCGTGGAGTTTAAGACGATATAAAGGGAAAGAAAGGAGTAAAGATGGAAAAATACGATTTCAAAAAAGAATTTCTGTTGGAAAGAGCTGTTTCTGTTCTTTCCGGCGAATCATTACTATCAGAAAGTCAGGCGGAAATCATCAAGCAAGTCAAGGATTTTGACATTGATGAAATCTATTTCAGCACGGATGAAACCGACAGTTATCCAGCTGTCTTTCTGAAAAAAGTGACGGTTTTTGATCCTAATACACTTTCCCGTATTGCTGAAATACAGCACAAGATGTGGAACTACAAAAAAGTATTGTTCCTTTATGTCTATAACGACACGGAAGTCCACATCTATAATTGTTCCGAAAAACCAAATCCATTTGACAAGAATAAGGCAGATTTATCTACAATCGAGTTGGCTTCCGCCCAGTTTTCCGATGAAAAGAAAATCGGACTATTGGTGAACGTATTTTCCTCTATTTCCCTTGATTCCGGCCAATTTTGGACTTTGCAAGAAGCGCAAGAATATAAAAACAAGATTAAATTACAACGCCGTGTTGACAAATACCTAATCCAAAGCCTTATAGAAACAACTAAACATTTAAAAAACAAAGGATTAGAAAACATTGATGTAATTCATAAATTATTATTGCGTTCTCTGTTTTTACTGTATTTGGAAGACAGAGGTGCAACAGATGAAGCCCTATACGATTCCATTCAAAAAGGAGCGACTTCTTATTTTGACATATTAAACAATGTTGATAATACGTACAGGCTGTTTGGTAAATTGGAAGAACATTTTAATGGAAATGTTTTCAGCATTGTTGAAGGGGAAAAAGATATTGTAACAAGTGAGCATCTCAAACTCATCAGGCAATGCTTCATTAGCGGAGATGACGGTACTTCACAGACAAATCTTTTCCATGATTGGCGTATATTCAATTTTAAAATCATTCAAATAGAATTGCTCAGTGAGATATATGAGAATTTCATGGCAGAAGCCGATTTGGAACAGAAAAAGAAAACAGGTACATTTTATACACCACCATCGTTAGTTGAGCTGATATTAAACGAAAAGTTACCTTGCAAGAAGCAATTCACAGAATACAATGTAAAGGTATTGGATCCTGCTTGCGGTTCGGGAATCTTTTTGGTAGAAAGTTTTAAACGCTTAGTGAAACGGTACGAAAACGATACTGAAACAGAACTGACCGATTTCGATAAACTTAAAGAAATACTGTTGAACAACATTTATGGCATTGAAATCAATCATCAATCCATAATGATAGCAGCATTCAGTTTGTACTTGGCTTTACTTGACAAGTTGAATCCCAAGACATTATGGCAAGATAAAAAACTGCCGTACCTAATCAACAGTGACCTTATTGAAGCTCAAAAACGCGGAAAAAATCTATTCTGCCGTGATGCGATTAAAACAAATCAAGAGATTGAAGACATTCATTTTGATTTGGTTGTAGGCAATCCACCTTTTGGAACGGAGAAGAAACCGAAAGGCATAACATTACCACAAAGTATTCGTAACTATTGCGAAAAAGAAGATTTTGCTAAAGAAATGGTACTTCCATTTCTCCATAAAGCCACAAAGTTTTCTCCCAAAGGAGAAATAGCCTTGGTTTTCAATGCAAAGATTCTGACAAATACAGGATCAAAATATCAGAATTTTAGAAGATGGTTGTTTAACGAGTGCAGTGTTAGCAAAATATTTAATTTTTCAATATTAAGAAACGCTCCTGAAAATTTTGGCGGTCAACTTTTTGGTTCAGCAATTGGACCAATTTGCATTGCATTTTACAAAGTCCCAAAAGAAAACGAGTCGGATAGGATAGTGTATTATGCCCCAAAAACGTATGTAAAAAACAACGTTTTGGAAGGATTGGTTATTGACAGTACGGATGTCAAGTACTTGCCGCGTGAAGAATGTCGTAAACCAGATACCAAAATTTGGAAAATTGCCATGTGGGGAGGAGATGCTGATCTTAGAATCGTCAAACGAATTGAACAAAATTTTGATACAATAGATAAATTCTTAAACGATAATAGAAATACTTGGACATTTGGCACAGGTTTACATGCACCAGACGAAAAGCAGACAAATTTCAAACCTACGAAAAAAGTCATTTGCCTTAAAAAAGTTGATAAGTATTATACCTCTGAAGATGTGGCAACTAATATTGATAAGGTTTTCAGACCTACAAGGGAATCGTTATATAAAACGCCATACTTGCTCATAAAAGAAACTCAAAAAAACAAAGAATACTGTTCTTCGATTATTGATTTTGATAGTTACCATACAGGTTACAGCATTGTTTCGGAAGAAACATGGAAATTAAATTGCCTTTGTGCATTAATAAACTCATCCTTTGCAAAATATTATCTGAACTTAACAACGGCATCATGGGGAATTGAAAGAGAAAGATCACAGTCAAACGAAACATTACAATTACCTTCGATATTAAGTGCAAATAAAAAAGACTTAATGCATCTATCTGGTATTGTTGAGCAAATAAGAAAACAGAAACAGCAAGATGTATTTAAAGACACGACAGAATTGGAAAAGCAAGCCGACGATTTCATTTTAACTAAGATTTTGAATCTTTCTGAGAATGAGCGCATGTGTATCCAAGATACTTTAGATTATAGCATGGATGTTTTTGACAAACAGGAAAAATCGAAAGCATTGAGGCCTATTATCGACTCTAAGCCATATACCAATGCCATCTGCTCTATATTAGATGATTTTTTGAAAAGTCAGGATGTTTATACCAGCGGCACGGTATATAAAAACACTCCTAATGCGCCTTTGGCAATAATCAAGATTTCTTTTGGCAATAAGAAAAACGAAATTTCCGAATCTTCATTGTCGTTTTATAATGAATTGATGACTTTAAATGAAAAGCTATGGGAAGAAAAAGGTTATGGCATCTACTTCCGAAAAAAACTCAACTATTACGACGGAGATGATATATATTTGATTCGTCCAAATCAGCGTCGTTTTTGGACACAATCCGCAGCGATGGCTGATGCTTCTGAATTGATTCTCGAAATACTAAATATGGATTGATATGGGAGGTGTTTTTAATCATATCAATTCTTTTAAGGACGCATTTGAATTTCAATGCATTCAACTTATTGTTGAAGCGTATCAGTCTTCAATAGCAGACAATAAGTTTGAAACAAATTGGAATGAAAATGATTTCACAGCTACATTAAATAGTTATATTTCAAATAATCCAATTCGATTGCAATGGAACATTGTGAACAATAGAGAACATTATATACATGATTCAAAAGGGAAACCAACCAAAGGATTTGCCGATTCGGAAGACAGAATAGATTTACGGCTCACTACTATTAACTCTCAGCAAGAGTTTTCTTATTATTTTGAAGCAAAAAGACTGAAAGAAAACGACTCATCATTACAGCGCAGATACATTAATACTGGAATTGATAACTTTAAAAACAATAATAAATATCCAAAAGGAACATTAATAGGTTATCAAGTTCAAGGTGACATTTCCAACACTGTAAACAAAATATGCACAATATTGTGTAATGCTGGAAGAAACGATGAAGTATTAGTTGAAAAAAACTTTGCTTTATATGAGCATTATTACGAATCAGAACATCCGAATGTCGGGACACTTAAACATTTAATTTTTGATTATACAATGCCCAAAAACAACTAAAATAATTATGGACGCAATAGAACTAATTGGAATTATCAGCCAAGGCGAAACCAGCAAAGTACAGTTCAAGGAATTGTTGGATAGTGAGCCTGCCATTGCTGCTGAAATGATAGCCATGTCGAACTCAAAAGGTGGAATCATTATTTTTGGCGTGAAAGACAAGACGGGTGAGATAGTTGGACTTGATTATGTGCAATTGCAACAGATTGGCAACAGAATTGCAGCTATTGCAACAGATTCGGTTAAACCTCAAATATTTATAACGACAGAGGCACTTTCTTTAGATGTGGACGATACAAAGCGAAATGTTTTAATTGTACACATTGAAGAAGGTTTTGCCAAACCATACAAGGATAATAATGGAACTATCTGGCTGAAACAAGGTGGAGACAAGCGAAAACTTACCGATAACAATGAATTGTTTCGGCTATTTCAACAAAACGGATTGACTTATGTAGATGAATTGATTGTTCCATACACTTCCATTTCTGACCTTAATCAGAACAAAATCAGGGAATATCTTGCAAAAATCGATGATGACCAGCATGATGATTTGCCGGAAACGCTTTATAAAAACATCAATGTTGAGAACAATGGACGCTTGACATTAGGTGGCTTGCTGTTTTTTGCTCAGAATCCACAACGGTTCAGACCTGCCTTTTGCATTAAGGCAGTTTCTTTTTTCGGAAATGATGCCGCCGGAACCGACTATCGGGACAGCATTGATATTGTCGGGACAATTCCTGAAATGTTTGTTGATGGAATGAAGTTCTTTAATACTTCATTGCATCATAGCCAGCAAGGGCAAAACTACAATTCAACGGGAATATTGGAAATATCGCGGATTGCATTGGAAGAATTGTTACAAAACGCCTTGACACATCGTGATTATTCAAAGAATGCGCCCATCCGTATCTTCATTTTTGACAACAGGGTGGAAATCATTAGTCCTGGTGCTTTGCCAAACAGCCAGACGGTTGAATCCATCAAGATGGGAAATGCCGTTGTCCGCAACAATTTAATCAACACTTTCGCCTCCAAGTTGATGAAATATAGAGGCACAGGAACTGGCATTCGCCGTGCCATGAAAGAGCAACCCGACATCGTATTTTTCAATGATGTTGAAGGCGAACAGTTTATAGTTACAATTCCAAGACTTCAGATTTCATGAAACTCCAGTTCTCACCCAACCTATCCTACCAGCAGGAAGCCGTGCAGTCGGTGACCGGACTTTTCGAAGGCCAGCTGCGTGGCGAATCGAATGTCATCTACAGCTTGAACGAAGACGGATCGTTCAATTTCATCAATGGCATTGGAAACAGGATGAGCCTGTCGGAAGAACAGGTTTTGGAGAATTTGAGGAAAGTGCAGGAAGACAACGAAATAGCGCCATCCGCCCATTTGGAAGGTATGCACTTTTCGGTGGAAATGGAAACGGGCACGGGGAAAACCTACGTCTATCTGCGCACCATTTACGAACTCAACAGGAAATACGGTTTCAAGAAATTCGTAATCGTTGTGCCTTCAGTGCCTATCCGCGAGGGCGTCCTGAAAAACCTGCAAATCACACAGGAGCATTTTCAGAATCTTTACGACAACATTCCTGCCCGATATTATGTCTATGACCGAAACAAGATTTCACAGCTAAGAGGCTTTGCCGCTGGCGATAACATCGAGATTCTGGTCATCAATATTGATTCTTTTGCCAAAGACGAAAACGTCATCAACAGGCCCAACGACCGATTGAGTGGTCAGGAACCCATCAGGTTCATTCAGTCCGTCAATCCGATTGTGATTGTGGATGAGCCTCAGAACATGGAAACAGAAAAACGTGTGGCTGCCATCGCCAACCTGAATCCGCTTTGCACCTTGCGTTATTCCGCCACGCACCGCAACCTCTACAACCTGATTTATTCGCTCAATCCGGTCAAGGCCTACGATTTGGGTTTGGTGAAACAGATTGAAGTGGATTCCGTTTTGGAGGAAAAGTCGCTCAACGGTGCGTTTGTGGAATTGGTTTCCATCACGCCGACGAAAACGAAGATCACCGCCAAAATCACCATCGACTGCAATGAAAAGGAGGGCGTGAAACGCAAAACCGTCAGCGTCAAAGCGGGCGACGACTTATATCAGAAATCCAACGAGCGCGAAATCTACCGCAACGGCTATATTGTTGAAGAAATCGATGCTTCCAACGAATGCGTTTCTTTTTCAAACAACGACATTCTTTATCGTGGTGAGAAACGCGACGATTTGAACGATGAAGTAATGAGATTCCAAATCAGAAGAACCGTTGAGGAACATCTGAAAAAGGAATTGCGGCTGAACAAGTTGGGAATCAAAGTGTTGTCGCTGTTTTTCATCGACCGTGTGGCCAATTACCGTTCCTACAACGAAGACGGAAGCGAAGTGAAAGGAAAACTCGCCGTATGGTTTGAAGAAATATACAACGAATTGATTCACAATCCAAAATATCAATCGCTGAATACGCATCCGTTGGAGAAAATCCATAACGGTTATTTTTCGCAGGACAAGAAAGGCCGTCTCAAAGACACGACTGGTGAAACCCAAGCCGATGATGACACTTACAGCCTGATTATGAAGGACAAGGAAACACTTTTGGACATGGAAAATCCATTGCGTTTCATCTTCTCCCATACGGCTTTGCGCGAAGGTTGGGACAATCCCAACGTATTTCAGATTTGCACCTTGAACGAAACCAAGTCCGAAATCAAGAAAAGGCAGGAAATCGGACGCGGCTTGCGTCTGCCTGTCAACCAGTCGGGCGAACGGATTTACGACAAGAACATCAACCGTTTGACTGTCATAGCCAATGAATCCTACGACGATTTTGCGAAAAGCCTTCAGACGGAAATCGCTGCCGATTGTGGCGTTGATTTCTCCAACCGTATCAAGCCGAAACGCGACCGCGTGTTGGTGAAGTACAGGAAAGGTTTCGAAGCGGACCCGCGTTTCTTGGAAATCTGGGACAAACTGAAAGGCAAAACGACCTATCGGGTCAATTACGATACCGAGGAATTAATACGGCAAGCGGCAAAAGTCGTCAAGGGAATGCCTGTAATTGAAGCCCCTACGGTTCGCTCAACCAAAATGAGAATCGGCATTACCTCTACAGGAATCGAAGGCAGCTATGCCAGCGATGTCGTAGCAAAATACACTTTGAGTTACGACATCCCCGATGTTTTGAACTACATTCAGAACCGCACCGAACTGACACGCAGCACTATTTGCAAAATCCTTCAGGAATCAGGACGCTTCGATGATTTGGCTGTCAATCCACAGCTTTTCATGGATATGTCGGTGGCGGCCATCCAGAAAGTACTCTATGCCATGATGATTGACGGCATTAAGTATCAACGCATTGGAAACGAATCCTACGAAATGCGTTTGTTTGAGGCTCAGGAATTGGAAATCTATCTGAACAGCAACACTTTCAAAGTAAGCGATTCCAGCAAAACGATTTACGAGGATTTTGTTCCGTTGGATTCATCGGTTGAAAACCAATTTGCTAAGGACTGTGAATCAAGCGAGCAAGTGAAATTCTACTTCAAGTTGCCCGACTGGTTCAAAATTCCAACACCGATTGGCAACTACAATCCCGATTGGGCAGTTGTCTTTGAAGACGACAAACGCATTTATTTCGTAGCTGAAACCAAAGACACAAACACGCCGACTGTTGATATTTCCAAACTCCGTGAAAGTGAGCAGCAAAAAATAAAGTGCGGCACGGCACATTTCAAGGAGTTTGAAGATTTGGAATATAAAGTAGTAAGTGAGTTAAAAAAATTAATTTAAGATTGTTGAGTATCGTAGAGTTAAGTTAAGAAGTTGTTTTTTAAGTTCAATTTAGAAGTACAATTTTTTTCAAAATTGATTAGACTCTATGAAAAAACCACACAATTTTCTGCCGTTTTCATAGAGTTTGGTAAAAATGACAATTTTTTGTATTTTTGTGCCATAATCAATTTATATGCTGTTTTTTCATTATTCGTTAGAAAAAATGGTCGTATTTTTGAAAAAACAAGCCAAATATGGAACATTCTGTTGTTTTTATCGATGTCGAAGTAGGCGGAAATAATCACAAAATTCGTGATTTTGGAGCGGTAAAAGACAACGGTGCCGTTTTTCATTCGGGAAATAAAGACGACTTTTTCCGTTTTGTCGGCAAACCCAAGTTTGTGTGCGGGCACAATATTGTGCATCATGATTTGAAGTTCATTAATGAGGAAGCAGGCTTGTTCCAAAAAATCAGGGCTGCCGCTATTGACACCCTGTATCTGTCACCGCTTCTTTTTCCAAAACGTCCTTATCACGCATTGGTCAAGAACGACAAACTGCAAACCGAAGAATTAAACAATCCCGTGAATGATAGTTTGAAGGCAAAGGAGTTATTGTATGACGAAATCAATGCCTTTTCTTCACTTCCTTCGGATATTCAGCAGATTTTTTGTCATTTATTATATGACAAAAAGGAGTTTCAAGGTTTTTTTGAGTTCGTGAATTGCATTCCGGAGCGACGCGATGTTGTGCGGTTGATTCAAGATTCTTTTGAAGAAAAAATCTGTCATCAAGCGGATATAGCATTATTGATAAAGACTGTCCCTTGCGAATTGGCGTATGCTTTGGCATTGATTCGGACGACGGATAGCAGTTCAGTGACTCCACCCTGGTTGTTGTTGAATTTTCCACAAATCGAAAACGTAATACAACAATTGTGCAATACGCAGTGTTATGAAGGTTGTCCGTATTGTCGTCAGCATTTCAACATTCATAAGCAGTTGAAAGAGGTGTTTGGCTTTGATGCTTTCCGAACATACAATGGTGAAGCACTTCAAGAAAAAGCCGTGCGGGCAGCTGTGGAAGGAGAATCATTGTTGGCGGTTTTCCCGACGGGAGGTGGAAAGTCACTTACCTTTCAGCTCCCAGCGCTTATTTCGGGGAACACTACCCATGGACTTACTGTTGTCATTTCCCCTTTGCAGTCGTTGATGAAGGATCAGGTTGACAATTTGTCGGCACGGGGAATAACGGGAGCTGTAACCATCAACGGGCTTTTGGATCCTGTTACACGTGCTGATGCTTGTGAGCGAGTGGCCGATGGCTCTGCTTCGATTTTGTATATTTCTCCCGAATCATTACGTTCTCGGACTATCGAAAAATTGCTGCTTTCCAGAAATATAGTGCGTTTCGTCATTGACGAGGCACACTGCTTTTCGGCTTGGGGTCAGGATTTCAGGGTGGATTATCTGTATATAGGTCAGTTTATTCGTCAACTTCAGCAAAAGAAGCAAAGTCAACGGCCTATTCCTGTCTCTTGTTTCACTGCTACTGCAAAACCGAAAGTCATTTCTGACATTTGCGATTATTTTAAGGAGGAATTAGGGCGAGAATTGAAGATTTTGGCAACTGCCGCCACGCGAACCAATTTGCATTATGCGGTGATTCATGCTGAAACAGATGAACAGAAATATAATACTTTGCGCCATTTGATTAATGCAAAAAATTGTCCGACAATTGTTTATGTTTCTCGTACGAAAACAACAATAAAACTGGCTGAAAGACTGGAACGGGACGGATTTCTGGCTCGTCCTTTCAATGGCAAAATGGAAGCGTCGGATAAAATTGAAAATCAAAACGCTTTTATTGCGAACAAGGTTCAAATCATTGTTGCCACTTCGGCATTTGGTATGGGGGTCGATAAAAAGGATGTGAAACTGGTTGTCCATTATGAAATATCAGATTCTCTGGAGAATTATGTCCAAGAAGCGGGACGTGCCGGTCGGGATGAGCATCTGCAAGCGGATTGCTATGTTTTGTTCAATGATGCGGATTTGGACAAACATTTCATTTTGCTAAATCAGACAAAATTGAGTATCAGCGAAATACAGCAAGTTTGGAAGGCAATCAAGGATTTGACGAAGAAAAGGAAGAATGTGCAGTGTTCGGCATTGGAAATTGCCCGCCAGGCGGGTTGGGATGACGCGGTGGTGGATGTTGAAACTCGAGTCAGGACGGCCATTGCCGCATTGGAAAAGGCTGGCTATGTTGAACGTGGACAAAACGTTCCACATATTTTTGCCAGCGGTATTTTGGTGAAAAATATGGAGGAAGCCCGCCGCAAACTTACCCAATCTGAACTTTTTGTCAATGAAAATGAAAGAGAGCAGGCTATCCGAATTATCAAATCATTGATTACCAGTAAAAACACTACTCAAAATGGAGTTGATGACGCGGAATCAAGAGTTGACTATTTGGCAGATATATTGGGAATACCCAAGGAAAATGTCATTAATGCTGTGAATATAATGAGGCAGGAAGGCATCTTGGCTGATACTTTTGATATGTCGGCGGTTATTTTTAGGGAAAACTCGCTGAACAAGTCGAAATTATTGCTGGATAAATTCGCAAGATTGGAGAATTTCTTGATAAAGCAATTATATGGTGGTTATAATTCGTTAACAATTAAAGAGTTAAATGAATTAGCCATTAAAGAAGGAGTGAAAGATTCTTCAGTTAAAAACCTGCGGACATTGCTTTTTTTCTTAACCATCAAAAAATACATACGCAAAGAAGACAAAAACGATGGAGAATCATCACGTGCTTTTCCCACAATAACTTATCAAGTATTGAATGCAAAATTTCGGCAGCGCATCGAGATTTGTCGCTTTATCGTTGATTTTTTATACCAATCTGCCAATCATCAATCCGAAAAAGATGAGATTATGGTTTCTTTTTCCGTAGTCAATTTGTTGGACATGTACAAGAAGCAGATTTTTATGGATTTTGATCAGCAGAAAATCCAATTGGAAGATATTGAGGAGGCGTTGTTGTATTTGTCAAAAATCGGCGCACTTAGATTGGAAGGCGGTTTTCTGGTATTGTATAACGGTATGCAGATTAAACGTTTGGTCGAAAACAAAGTCTTATTTAAAAAAGATGATTATCGTTTGTTGGATGAATTTTATAAGCAAAAAATCCAACAAATCCATATTGTGGGTGAATATGCCAATTTGATGGTGAAAAGTTATGATGCCGCTCTCCAATTTGTCCAGGATTATTTTCAGATGGATTTTAAGAAATTTATCAGTAAGTATTTTAAAGGAGAACGTTCGTCTGAAATAAAAAGGAACATCTCGCCTCAAAAATTTCAGAAAATCTTTGGGGAATTGTCGGAGGTACAAGGCAATATTATCAATGACAAGGACTCTCGCCGCATCGTTGTCGCTGCTGGACCTGGAAGCGGTAAAACGCGGGTGTTGGTACACAAGTTGGCTTCGTTGTTGATTATGGAGGATGTGAAGCATGAGCAGTTGCTGATGCTGACCTTTTCGCGTGCAGCTGCCACCGAATTTAAGATGAGGTTGATAGAACTGATTGGCAATGCCGCTTATTTTGTTGATATAAAGACATTTCATTCTTATAGTTTTGATATTTTAGGAAAAATTGGTAATCTGACGGATTCACAAGACGTGGTAAAACGAGCGGTGGAGGCCATTAACCAAAACGAGGTGGAACAGGGCAAGATCACAAAGACGGTGTTGGTCATTGATGAGGCCCAGGATATGGATGAAAATGAATATGCCTTAGTACGTGCGCTTATGCATTATAACGAAGATATGCGCGTAATAGCCGTAGGCGATGATGATCAAAATATTTATGAATTTCGTGGATCCAGCTCTTCTTATTTTCGTTCTTTGATGACTCAAGATCAGTCGGTTAAGTATGAAATGGTGGAGAATTACCGTAGTTCGAAAACGATTGTTGAGTTGGCAAATCAGTTTGTCCATCATATTACCGATAGGATGAAAAAAGCACCCATTCATTCTATGTCGGCAGAAGTTGGTGTGGTTGAATTGGTTAGACATCAAAGTAATAATTTGGAAATACCTGTAGTCCAGAATATTTTGAATGTTTGTCCTACAGGGAAAACATGCGTTTTGACGAATACTAATGAAGAAGCCTTGCGTATTGTTGGTTTGCTTCGAAAGCATCGGATGCCTGCAAAATTGATACAGTCGCTTGACGGTTTCCGTTTTTATGATTTGGCCGAAGTGCGTTATTTTATGAAGTTGATTCAGAAAAAACTCACTTCTCCCATGATTTCTGATGAATTATGGGAAAATTCTAAAGAACAAACACAACAACATTTTCAGAAAAGCACTTGTTTGCCCATTATTCGTCAATTTTTCTTGACTTTTGAAAAAATCAACAATAAAAAATATTTTACAGATTTACAGGAATTTACCAACGAGTCACAAATTGAGGATTTTTTGGAAGATGAAAAAAACACAATATTTGTTTCCACTATCCATAAAGCCAAAGGTCGAGAATTTGATACGGTTTTTTTGATGTTGAATCAGGTGAATGCCAGTGAAGATGCCGACTTTAGAAAAATTTATGTGGGTATGACTCGTGCCAAAAAGGAATTATATATTCATTGCAACAATGATTTGTTTAAGGGAATTCATTTTTCGGGTATGAAAGAAATCAGAGATAATAATATCTATCCCGAACCACAGCAAATTGTTTTGCAATTAACACACCGAGACGTGTTTTTGGGTTTTTTCAAGGATAAAAAGAAACAAATTTTTTCTTTGTGCAGTGGAAGTTCATTATTTTTAGTGAAATATGACTTTTTTGCGGAAATTAATGGTCAAAAATCCTGCGTGGCACGTATGTCGAAAGCTTTTGCTGAATATTATGAGGCTTTGAGAGGCAAAGGTTACGAGTATGTTTCGTCACGTGTACGTTTTATTGTCGCATGGAAAGGGGAAGATGATATGGAAGAAAGTGCGGTCATTTTGCCTGAAATGGTGTTGCAAAAGCATTCATAAGTTCAATAAGGTTGGGTATTAAAATTTTGTGTATCTTTGCGAGTTGTTTCTGACAGCATTAATGGACTTCGTGCTGCCGTGAAATTCCTTTAACTAATTATGTTCCGAGGTCCGTAGAATTGTTATGAATATTATAGATCAAATCAAGGCAAAGGCAAAAACCGTCAACAAACGCATCGTCTTGGCAGAAGGCGAAGAAGAAAGAACCCTCAAGGCAGCCGACATCATTATCGAAAATGGCTATGCCGGTATCGTTTTATTGGGTAATAAGGCCAAAATTGAAGCGGAAGCCGCTGAATGGAATCTGAAAAATATCGGCAAAGCCGAAATTATTGACCCAATGGATAATCCTAAAAAGGAATTCTATGCTGAAATGCTTTGCGAAATCAGAAAGAAAAAAGGCATGACTATTGAAGAAGCTCGCAAATTGGTGGAAGATCCTTTGTATTTGGCTACACTTTTGATCAAAAACGGTGATGCTGATGGTGAAGTAACCGGTGCTCAGCATTCAACAGGTGATGTTTTGCGTCCTGCTTTTCAAATCGTAAAGACTTTGCCAGGTATTTCCGTGGTTTCTGGTGCTTTTATTATGTGTTTCCCTGACAAAAAGTGGGGTGACAATGGTATTATGGTGTTTGCTGATTGCGCCGCTGATCCTAATACAGACGAAAACAAATTGGCTCAAATTGCTGTTGTGACTGCTCAAACAGCTCGTAACATCGCCGGTATCGAACCGCGTATCGCTATGTTGAGCTTCTCAACAAAGGGTTCAGCAAAACACGAATTGGTTGACAAGGTGGTTAACGCTACCCGTATTGCAAAAGAAATGGATCCGACTTTGGTTATCGATGGCGATTTGCAGGCCGATGCCGCCATTATTCCTTCAGTGGCAGAAAAGAAAGCTCCGGGAAGCCCTGTTGCCGGTAAGGCTAATGTATTGGTATTTCCATCATTGGAAGTTGGAAACATCGCTTACAAGTTGGTTCAGCGTATGGCCGGTGCCGATGCCGTTGGTCCCGTAATGCAAGGTATGGCTGCTCCTATCAACGACTTGTCTCGCGGTTGTTCCGTTGATGATATTGTAAGTTTAGTGGCTATTACAGCTTGTCAGGCAGCTGGAAAATAATTGATTATGAAGAAAGTTATAGTATTTTTACTCTTTGCTTTTTTAGTGCAGGGATTATGGGCACAGAATGTGAATATCAATGTGCCTCTTCCCAAAAGTTTGCGCACGGTTTCCCCTTCGGGAGATGATGCTATGAACAATAGGAAAATCAAATTCCAGACAGGTGGTAACTTCAATTTGCAAATTGGAAATCCTATGGGATTTTGTTTGCAGCCGAAAATCGGTGTGTTGCCTGTGGATTGGTTGATGATAGGAGCAAACATTTCTTACACTTTACGTTGGTATATTCCCGAGAAATGGGTTGGACATACTTTTGGTGCCAATCCTTTTGTTGAAGCGTATTTGTTTCAGCGCCAATTCATCATTCACGCCGGATATGAATGGGTGAATTATCAGCCGTATATGTACGAAAAGCAGAGAACAAATTCTCACGTAGTTTTGGTGGGTGCCGGGTATAGAACCAATATTTCTGCCCATTCAAGTATGAACTTTTTGGTGTTATTGCCAGTATATCAATATAATGGCGATGGATTTAGATATTATTCCAATTGGTACACCCCGCAGGTGAGGATAGGTTACAACTATACTTTCTAAAATGTCTTTATTGAAATTTTATATCAATACGGCGAGAAAATTGTTGCGCAGTGAGGACAACAAATTTTCTCGCCCTATTGTTTCTATTTCTATCGCCGGTGTTGCCTTGGGAATAGTCGTAATGATTATCGCTATTGCTATTACCACAGGTTATAAGCAGGTTATTAGGGAAAAGGTTGTTTCGATGGGCTCGCATATTCGTATCTCAAATTATGATATGAATTATTCTTTTGAACCGGTTCCTTTTGACAAAAATCAGAATTTTGTTGAAGAAATCCGAAAACTGCCACAGGTTCGGTCATTGCAGTGTTTCTCTACGAAATCGGGTGTTATCAAAACGAAGGATCAGGTGGAAGGTATTGTCTTAAAAGGTATTGACGATACTTTTGATACGACGCATTTTCGACAAAATATGCTGGAAGGTGCATTTTTGAATGTTAATGACACCGTTCCTTCTAAGGAAATATTGATTTCCAAAACTATGTCTCAGCGGTTAAAATTAAACATTGGAGATAAAGTCCGGACTTATTTTGTGCAGGATCCTCCAATGCAGCGTAATTTTACCGTGGTGGGTATTTATGAAACCGGATTGCCGGAGTACGACAAACAGTTTGCATTGGTGGATTTGAGGCAAGTGCAAAAGTTAAACCAATGGGATAGCAATATGGTTGGTGGGATGGAAATTCTGCTTTACAATTTTGATGAAATTGATAATTTAGGTGATCAAATTGATGGAAAAGTCGGGTATAAGTTAAAAGCGGAAACCATAAAGCAGATTTTTCCTGAAATTTTTCAGTGGATTGCCCTTTTTGACACCAATGTGATAGTTTTATTGGTTATTACCTTTTTTGTTTGTTTAATTACGATGATGTCAACGTTTTTTATCATTGTAATCGAGCAGACTTCCGCCATTGGCATTTTGAAAACGTTGGGAATGAAGACTAAAGCGGTAGTACGTCTTTTTATCGCCATTGCTTCCAATATATTGATAAGAGGGTTGATTTGGGGCAATGTGTTGGCCCTTGCTTTAGGTTTTGCTCAGCAGCAATGGCATTGGATAAAGTTGGATGCGGCGACTTACTACGTATCGTATGTTCCCATACAATTTAATATTCCAATGATTTTGGGACTGAATCTTGGAGTTTTCGTGCTTTGTGTGGCTGCCTTGACGATTCCTGCCTACGTGGTAGCACGCAAAATCAGTCCTTTGACCGCCATAAAGTTTGATTAGTATTTATTTTGACTGATTGCGGTGCATTGAAGCTGGCATCTTTTTCGCCCTGAACATCGTCACAATCTGGGAGAAGGATACGTGCCGCCTTATTTTTCTGCTGTGAAAAATGTTTACCGGACAAGCAATAATAAAATTCTTATACTGAACCCAATGGGATAATTTCGAAAAAAAACGTATTTTTTGTAACGTTTTTGGAATTTTATGCGTCATATAATATATATAAACGTAATATTCCGATTCGGCAAATTGCATCGCAGAGTCGGGATGCGAGAAAAATTAAGAACTATGAAAAAAATATTGTTTCTCATTTTAATTTTGGCGAATGTGTTTTATGCGACAGCACAAACCACGACGCTTACATTTACAGGCCGGGATGTATATAACAATTATATCCGTTTGGACAGAGTTCTCATTGCCGACTTCGCTCAGAATTGGCAGGAAACCATTTACTATCCCGACACAACACTGACGTTAAGTATAACGGCTATTGAAGATTTTGCCAATGTCAAGGAGTTCGGTCTTACGCATAATGTGCCGAATCCTTTTGACGGAGTTTCGGACTTTTGTCTCTCGCTCCCCAACGAAGGTACGGTATCCATTGAGGTACTGAGTATGGATGGACGGCAGATTGCAGCTTATAGCAATAATTTGCCAATGGGCATCCACTCTTTCAGAGTTATGCTTACCAACCCACAAACCTATATTGTCACTGCCCGATTCAAAAATCTGTCGTCATCAATTAAGATTGTCAACAAGGGCAATGCGGGACAAATTTCACTTCAATATACAGGCGAGAACCAATCGTATGCAACAACTGTGCCATCAAACGAAAAAGGTCAATCCACGAATGTTTTTCACAGAAGAGACCTGATGGCCTATATCGGTTATGCCGTTATAGATGGGGTTGAGTATGCCAGCCAGATGGTTCGGCAGCAACAGCAAACATCTGAGGATTTTGTACTCTATTTTCATTTTCAGACACCTGAAATCGAGACGTGCAAAGAAACGCCTACGGTAACAGATATTGATGGCAATGTGTACCAGACGGTACGGATAGGCAGTCAGTGCTGGATGGCAGAGAACTTGCGAACGACGCACTATCCCAATGGAGACAGCATATTGTTATATGACTATGGGAATGGCTGGACAACAACTCCTTTTCGCTGGTATCCCAATAATGACAGCAGCAATGTTGGTACGTACGGCTATCTTTACAATTGGCGTGCGGTGATGAATGGTGAAGCCTCTTCCGATGCTTCACCCTCCGGCGTGCAGGGACTTTGTCCTGATGGATGGCACGTGCCAAGTTCTCCAGAGTGGACAACGCTGTTCGACTATATGAGCAATAATGGCCAATATAGGTGTGATCAATATAGTACCACTATTGCAAAAGCGTTGGCATCTACTTCCGGTTGGGACGACTTTTATGGTGTACGTTGTGCTGTAGGCAACGACCAGTCTGCCAATAATGCCTCTGGTTTCAATGCCTTACCCGCTGGCTATTCCGGAGGCGGAGGTGATGGCAGCCAATTTGGCACATCCGCTTATTTTTGGAGTGCCACCCAGTCAAATGACGACAATGCGGACTTGCTTCAATTATCTTATAAATTTCCAAGTATAATATATTATCCTTTTAGTAAGCATCTCCCTTTTTCTGTTCGTTGCCTCAAAGATTAGAAAGTCGGATTATGTGTCGTTTGGTCGCTAATTTGAATTCCTGTTCAAATAGCTTAAACAAAACTTTCCGCTCAAATACTTCTATAGTGGCAGTGTCAATGTCATCCGGGTGGCTCATCGCCAATCTGCTGCTGTCCTTGGTCAGAAAACGCGACAGAAAAAATGGTGCTTTTCCAATTTGTCCACGTTGATTTGCCATTGCTGGTATAACATTGATTTAGTTAAGTACTTTGAAAACTGTATTGGCCCCGAAAAAACCGAGGTGTATTTTGTTATTGAATGAGATGCAAAAATACAAAAATTTCAACAAGTTGCATATTTTTCATTATTTTCATTATTTTTGTTGCCGGACACATTATCCGACGGTTGAGTATTATG
>JAZLHE010000100.1:0-12791 GCA_045616665.1 Bacteroidales bacterium
TTCCCGCACCATTTTTGATGATGTCTTCTAAAATTTCGTAATTTTGCGCTTGTGTAAAATTCATTGTTTTTTGTTTTTAATTTTCCCTTTACAAAAATATAAAACTTTGAGTTTTACACACTTTTTTGGATAGTATCTGAAAGGTAATAAATGGCAGACTTGATGATAGTTCGAATTTTTGTCTTGTAAGATTATATTCTCAGCTGAAGACATATAAAAAAATAGCACCAATCTTGATGCTATCTTTTGTGGAGCCGGAGGGAGTCGAACCCTCGTTTTTTTCGGGACCCCCGATTTGATTTGTAAGTTATTGATTTGTAGCGATTTATAATTTTTTGCTCCCGTGTTTTGCGTTTTTTTTGTTACGTTTTTGACGCACTTTTTTAACATAAAAATAACTGACTATTAGTCAGTTAGGTGGGTGCGTGATTTTTTTCTGTTACGTTTTGTCCTTTTTTTTACGATTTCTCCATCCTTTCGCCCATACGCTCAATGATGCCCATTAACCGGTTGATTTGCGAGTCCTTTTCCTTGATTTGCGAGTCCTTTTCCTTGATGCGCTCATCCAACAACTCTATCTGACTGCGCAATACGTCGGGACTGTCACTGTAGTACTGGCGGTTGTCGATGTCACCTGTTGAATTGAACCCAGATAATATGACACTACCTGAATTGGAAGAAATTGAAGCGGAAGGTGCACCATATTTATCAAATAATAATTTTACTTGAAGTAATATTTTTTCACCAAGATTATCTTTTTGACACCAAGAATTGATAGTTTGGCGTGTCACACCTACAATTTTTGCGGCATCTTCTTGCTCTAAATCGTGCAAGATAAGGTATTTTTTTAATTCTTTTCCAGTCATAATCAGTTAGTTACAATTTTTTTAATAAAATTTGACTTGAAGTATATACTTTGTGTCAAATAATTTGTATTTTTGCAGCGTACAAAAACGATAATAAAACGATACAAATATAATAAAAAATCAATACAAAAAGAATAATGACAATTACAGACAAAGAAAGAAGAGAACTGTGCGAGAAAGTGAGGAGTTATCACGGATTCGGCACGGAATTGATTAGAAGAACCGGCTTTTCGAAAGTCTATATCCAAAAGCAGATGAACGGTTCGGTCAAGATGACGCGGTCGCTGCTTACGGCGTTGATTGAGGTGGCGAAGCTGGCGGATAAGGAGGAGGAAAAGCTCAAGGCGGCCGTGCAGTCGGTTATCGGTAATCAAGAACAATAAAAGACGCAACTATGGAACTATACCTTCCACCAAAAAACACAAAAAAGGATACCAGATTCAAAAAGGGACAGACCCCCTGGAACAAGGGCAGAAAGGGGTTTACCACATCCGATCCTAAAAAGCGGGAAAAAGCCCTGAAAAATCTTAAAGCGGGGAGAAGTCATTTGTGGGAAAAGAGGGATCGCACCACCTGCTGGAATCAGATACCCGTGTCGGCTTACGACCTGCAGGGCGTGTTCGTGGGCGTGTACGGGAGTATGGGTTTGGCGGCGAAGTTACTTGGCGTTGAAAGGACAAACATCCTTGGATGTGTGAATGGCAAACGAGGCAGGGTTGGCAACTACCAGTTCAGGAAGGCTGAAGTGGTGGAGTTTCAGGGACAGAAGCTCGTGAGCCGGAAACCCATTGCGCCATACAAGAGGAAGTCTCGATATAGCAAGGAAACGGAGGAAAAGAAATCCTGAAGACACAACGGGCCTGCACGCTCCGAATAGGGAGACCGGTCCATAGAGGAATAGGATCCAGGAATGCCGGTGTGGCCAGAAAATATGGATACCAACATCCTGAATAAGAATTACACAGGCCCGTTTTTTTAAGAACAACATTAACCCAAAAAAATAAAAAGACATGTACAACAAGTTTGATTACGAGGAAAAGAAGCGCACGGTGAAGAGACAGCGCCGCGCATTGGTAGTCCTGGCATCGGCATTGATGCTTACGCTTTTCGTGGCCGCCGGCAGGGACCGCCAGCTGAACGAGGCGGAACGCTACAGCCGCCGGATGACCGACAATTACGAACAGGTGATTGACAGCTTGAAACAGATTGCCAACCAATACGAGACGTGCTATGAATAGAATATTTATCAGCGGTCCGGTGAGCGACGTGGTGGCCAGGAGCGGCTACGAGGCGTGCCGTGTTGGTTTTGCCAACGCGGAAAGGGTGCTGCGCATCCGTTACCCTGACGCGGTGGTGCTGAATCCGATGGACCTGTGCGACAAGGACTGGGGCTGGATCAGGTGCATGATCAAGTGCATCCGGTCGCTGCATACCTGCGACACGATGGTGCAGCTCAATGGCTGGGAAGAGAGCCGCGGCGCACGGCTGGAGTTTCGTGTGGCGAAACACCTGGGTCTGCGGATAATGGAGTATGAAAACGGATTGATTTTCGGATAAAAATTTCAATTATGGGAAACGTAATTTATAAAATAGAGTTTGATGGCGTTCCTTTTGCCGAGGAATACAGGAGCCTTGAGGACGCGATGTCGGCGGCCAAGATTTATTTTGCCAAGGACCACAGCCTGCATACGGCCGAGTTCTTCCTCTCGATGAAGGAGCCCACGCAGCTGAAGATGATCAACAAGGATTTCGTCGGCACGCTGGTGGAGTGAGGCAAACAACAGAGAGGAAGCCTGCGATGGGCAGGCAAAAAAACTACAAATGGTGCGGTTAGCGCTTACGAATAGTACAGGTTGCCGAAGAATAAAAGCGTCGCAAGCCTGAGAAACCTGCAAGGAGAATAGGCAATAAAAAATCACGAATAATTACGAGGCCGCATCGTTCGCCAAAAGTCCGCCACAACGGGTTCGAATCCCGCCTCTCTGGCAAAAGATAACGTTAATTTACCATCAAAAATGATTGATATGACGAATAAGATCAAATGGATAACAATAGCCGTATTGGCAGTTGGATTTACGGTATCTGGAGTAACCGCTGTCGTCCTGGGCAGGCAGGTGAGGCAGTTGGAGGACCGGTGCGAGGAGCAGTCGGTGGTGATAGACAGCCTGCTTGCCCGCAGGATGACGTTTATGGACGTGAGCCTGCACGTGGAGGACAGGTCGAAGTTCACGATTTACGGCAAGTACAACAAGGGGCAGATCACGGTTCCGTCGGCGCGAACCTATACGCTGAGCGTTGACAGCGTAAACGTGAGGGTGAAATGACGCATGTAAAAAATATGTATATATAATAATGTAAAACGGATGAAAGTCAGCAGAAATTTAGAATTTTCAGGAGACGTCAGGATCAGGATTATAACTTCCAAGGCGATAAGGGACACGTGCAAAGACAGTGGAGAATCCGCAATTAGGGTTATCGATACGCTGGAGGGCAAGCTCCACTTGAAAAGAGTTGAAAAAAATGCTGAAGGAAAAGTCTGTAAGTGTTGACGCCACATTCTCGAAAAAATGCGAGGCCTGCCAAAATGTAAAACGGTGGGATGAGTTTCACATAGCAAGGGAAAACAGAGACGGGCTTTGCGCGTATTGCAAGGATTGCAAGAACTATATGAATAGGGTGTTAAATAAAAGGTTTAGGGAAATAATGTCTAAGAAATAAACAAGATAACAATTAAAAATTTTGGAAAATCATGAAAATGCATCTGGTTCTAAAAGAAAAATGGTTTGATATGATTCTATCCGGTGAGAAAACTGAAGAATACCGGAGTTTTGTCCATTACTGGATAGTTCGTATATGGGCATATAGAGATGCTATTACATCCGTAATATTCCACAGAGGGTACACAGACACCACGCACGAAAGGGAGTGTGTAGGCATGTCAAAAGGCATTGGGAAAAAGGAATGGGGTGCTCCGGAAAACGAAGCAATCATATTAAAACTGGGAAAAGAAATCGAACCTATTGAGAAGAGACAGCTTTCGTTGGAATTTGGAGAATAACATAAAAAAACAACAACTATGAAATTTAAGATTAAGACGTTTGTTTCAGGAAAAAGAAGACCGGATTGGTTATTAAAATTGTTAATTGGAATCAACTTTTACGTAAAGAAAGATGACATCAACGACTGTGAATTGAATAGTATATTCAACTGTATTAATTCCTTAATAGACGAGACTGTGTGTATCAAGCGAAATTCACGGTATAAACTTAGAGATTGTGTCAATATTTATGAAGAAGGAAATAAATTAACCATACGAACCATACACAAAGATACACCAATGGTAGAATTTTCAATAGAATAAGTTATGAGTAGGGCAAAAAAGAGACCGGAGTTTTGGAACTGTGAAAATTTCAAGTTTATAAAAAAAGGACTGTACAAAACTCATTTTGCCTGTACGCTTTGCACCACGTCTGTTAATGGCGGAGGGTGGAAAGACTGCAAGGTTGCCACCGGCAAGGCAATGAAATGCGCCCACTTTGAAAACAAGGAAATCAAAAACGACAAAAAGTAATCTCAATTAAACGACAATGGACGATTCATTGATACAGCGGCTTTACGAGGCCACCGACAACGGGCTGAACATCATATTATCGTATTATCCGCAGGCGGCGGGGTGCGACCGTCCGGGAAAATTTTTCAAGATTCGTCCGGACGAGAAGACGGCGTCGGCATCGATGAAGCAGATCAAGGGCGTTTGGCGGGTGACGGATTTCGGTGACGGAGGGCAGGCCACCAGCCCAATCGAGATATGTATGCGGGAGGAAAGGCTTGATTTCAGGGAAGCCCTGTTCACGCTACTGGAGAGGTATGGCGTGAACCAGACCATTTCCGCCACCGTAAACAAGGCCGACATTTCCTCCCGTGACGCCAGGGACGACGAAAAGGAGGGTGATTTCAATTTCGAGATGAACGACGTGATGAGCGAAGGCGAGTTGAAGGTGCTGGGACCGATGGTGACCCAGCAGACCGTTGACCGCTACCACTACTATTCGCTCAAATGGTACAGCACGGTGAAGAACCGCAAGGTGACGACGGTGGCGTCGAACGAGAATTACCCCATCTTTATGCGTGATTGCGGCGAGTTCAAGAAGATATACCAGCCGCTGAATCCTGACAAGGCGTTCAGGTTTTTCTACAAGGGCGTGAAGCCGAAGGATTTTTTGAACGGGTTGGCCGAACTGAAGGAGGCGCACCTGAAGCACCAGCGTGAAATGGACGATGAGGAAAACAAGTATTTTGAGGAGGGGAAGGCTCCAGAAGACGGGACCAGGAAACGTGCTTCGGACAAGCTGCCGGAGGCGGTGTTGTGCAGCGGCGAACGCGACGCCCTGAACGTGGCGGGTATGGGCTATTACCCATTGTGGATGAACTCGGAGACCGCCCATCTGGACAAGGGCACCTACAACGAGGTGATGAAGAGGGTGGAGCGGCTGTACAATATTCCGGATATGGACGAGACCGGTGTGAAGAAGGGGTTTGAACTTGCCCTGGAATATACCGACATCTATACGGTTGAGCTGCCGGAATGGCTTTCCACCTTCAGGGACAACAGGGGAAGACCAAGGAAGGATTTGCGCGATTTCGTGGAAATCAAGCCCAGCGTGTTCGAGTTCAAGCAGCTGATGAACATGGCCAAGCCGTGCAGGTTCTGGGAGAAGGTTCCGGCAAAAAGCGGTTTCAGGTATGAAATCAACACGCTGTTCCTGCTGCATTTTCTCAGGGCGAACGGGTTCTGCAAGATTTCGGACGTGGACAACGACCGTGCGACCTATATACATATCGACGGATACAGGGTGAGGGAAACCAACAGCACGGAGATTACCGACTTCGTGGTGAACTGGGCGAAGCAGAACAAGATAGACCTTGACATTCAAAACCTGATTTTAAATTCGAGCAGGATTGGCGAGACTTCCTACCAGAAGATTGATTCGGCGTGCCTGAATTTCAATTCATATACGCAGGACAGCCAGACGCTGTTCTTCAACAACGTGGCGGTGACGGTGTTCGCTGACAGGATTGAGGAGCACAAGAACGGCAAGAGCGGCGTTTACGCGTGGGACAAGTCCATATCGAGACACGATTTCAAGCGGTTGGCCCCGTCGTTCGAGGTGAAGTACAACGAGGCCACCAACACGTCGGTTTTGTATATCAACAATACCGACAGCCACTATTTCAGGTTTCTGATCAACGCGAGCCGGATTTACTGGCGCGAGGAGTTTGAGCACCGGGTGTCGGGCATCGAGAGCGCGGATGACGACTGGCAGCGGAAATTCCATTGGTCGATAGGTTCGGACAGGCTGACGGTGGAGGAGATTCAGGAGCAGAGCGACCATCTGCTTAACAAGATGTACGTGATCGGCTATCTGCTTCATTCGTACAAGAGCTTTGCGAGGGCGTTGGGCGTGTGGGTGCTGGAAAACAAGATTACGGAGGAGGAAGAGTCGAGCGGCGGCAGCGGAAAGACGTTTATGCTGCGCTTCCTGAAGTATTTTAAAAATATGGAAATGGTGAACGGTCGTGACAAGAAGCTGACCGACAACCAGTTCTTCATGGACCGTGTGACCGAAAACACGGACCTGCTGCTGATTGACGACGCACAGGAGTATTTCAACTTCAACTATTTCTATTCGATGATTACCGACAATATGGTGGTGAACTACAAGAACGCCAAGTCGAAGGAGATAGACTTCAAGGACGCTCCCAAGATCGTGATTACGTCGAATTTCGCGCCGAGGGCAAATGACGGCAGCACGGCCAGGCGTATCCTGAACTGCGTGTTCAGCGACTATTACCACAAGGCGACCGACGACAACGACTATACCCAGTCGATGCGCATTGCCGACGATTTCGGCTACGAGTTGTACGACGGGATGTACAAGTGGGAATGGTGGAACCAGGACTACAACTTCTGCGTAGATTGTCTGCAATTCTATCTGCAGATGAACAAGCACAACAAGGTGGTGTATCCGCCCATGGACAAGATTACGAAGAGGATGAAGCTGCAGCTGATCGGTGACACGTTCAAGGAGTGGGCGGACGTGTATTTCAGTCCGGGCAGCGAGAATATGGACAGGCTGATTTCGAAGGCGGAACTGAAAGACCTGTTCGACCCGAAGAAGATGTACAGTCCGCATACCTTTACGAAGAAGCTGAAGGCGTATTGCGACGTGGCGGAACATATTGACCAGATGAATCCGGAGTGCATCCACGGTTACCGTGACGGGAGGATTTTGCGCAAACAGGACGGCGAGACGAAGGAGTTTGTGTATGTGAAGAGCCAGAACAAGGCCGTTGACGCGACTTTGTGCAACGGATAGCCGGGTAATTCCAAATATTTTGCGGGGCGGCCATTGTGCCGCCTTTTTTTGTGCCTGTTGCGTTGGCCAACGGTATTTTTCCGTCTCTATATCGTATTAAAATTTGTTAAATTGAGTGCCGTTTTGTCAGTCAAAACGGGTGTGTCAGTGTGCGTTAACAAGTCGTGAAGAAATCGAATTAACAAATCTCCACCCTTTCACCCAAAATCTGAAAATTACGGAAAAAAAGTGTGTAAAGTGTAACCGCAAATTGCGTGGTGCTGTTTTTCTTATATATATTATTGATTTTCAAACAATTAGAAGAAATTAAAAAGGTTACACTTTTTGGTTACACTTTTGGTTACACTTTTTGTAAAAAAAATCTTAAAAGTGTAACCGAAGAAGGGAAAAATCGGGGTTACAGTTGTGGATGGACTCCGGCACACTTTTTTTTCGTGTTTTTGGAAATATCCTAAAAAGTGTAACCAATTATATTATAGGTTGTTAAGTTGTTTTTTGCGACGGTTACACTTTACACACTTTTTTTCCCAAATATCAGCCACAGGCGGAATTTGGAGAGAGAGAATGTTAATTTGCAAAAAGTGCCGATTTTTTGACGTTTTTGGATTTTTTTAGGAAAAGTGATATTTTTGAAAAAAAATGTCGTATGTGATAGATTTTTTTCTATCTTTGCAGCGTCTTAATCAATGAACCGCCAATACCATGAAGTACTCTGAAATAGAGAAAAAGTTAAAGAGGTCCGGATGCTATTTTCTGGAAGACGGAGACCATCCGTGGTGGTACAGTCCCATAACCGGGATGAAGTTCAAGTTGAGCCATCACCGTTCGGAAGAGGCAAAGCCGGGGACATTGAAGGCAATAAGCAAGGCTGCCGGGGTTAAACTCTAACCTTGCCGTAATAAAACAAGAAACGCAAACACATAAAAGATATGACGACAACAGCTGTTATTGAAATCGGTAAAGATTCGACGTATGACATTTACACCAACGACAACAATTTGGGCTTTATGCTTCTTGGTCAGGGTAAAACCATAGAGGAGGCCAAGGCTGATTTTCTCCGCAACAGGGATGAACTGGTGGAACTGTATAAGAAACGCGGTGAGCACTTCGACTTTGACCATCTTGAATTTGAGTATAAGTACGACACGAAGTCGTTTTTGAAGTATTCACCGTTCACGTTGACCTGGCTGTCATCGGCCACCGGCATCAACAAGAAGCAGCTGAGTCACTATTCCACGGGCGTGAGGAATCCGAGCAAGGCAACGATGGAGAAGATAAGATCGGCGATAGAGAGTTTTGTGAGAGACTACAGGCAGGTGGTATTTGATTGATTAATGTGCTGTTGACTATACTGTCGGAAAGGTCGCTTTTCAGCGGCCTTTTTGGGGTTATGACGCAAGAGGGGAAAGTAAAAAAAAACTTCATTTTTCACTTAATGTAATACTTTAGTAAAGATATATTTTGTATCTTTGCATCAAGTATTTACGTTATGGGAAAATCGAAACTTTACCGTATTTCGCTGAAGGTTCACCCGTTGGTGTGGAGGTATATCGACAATAATTATCAGAAGGTTGGCGACACGTACGACATCACCGGGTCGATGTACTATCCGCTGGTGATGTCGTTGCTCTGCCGGAGCAATGTGAAGGTGCCGTCGAGGGTGTCTCCCAAATATGCCGAGTACAAGAACGTGTCGGTATTTGTCACGGAATATGATTTTTACCATTACGGGTACGAAATGAGTCCGTTGCAGCAGTTTAAGTTCAGCAAGACAGTAAAGAACATCATCATTGACCAGATGTGCCGGCGCATTGCCATAACGAGGGCGGTGGTGGATGTTCCGCTCACGCAGCTGATAGACCTGGTGCTGAACGAGAACAATATGGGTCCTGAGGAGTTGAATGCGGAATCGCTCAGGAAGATTTACCAACGAAAATATACGGAATTGGAGCGGGACGGCGAGGGTTTTTTCCGGTTTGTCGTGAATGAAGCAGGCGGTGAAGATGACGATTTTGAAAAAAAATCTTTGGTCATTTTGTCCCAACCCCTAAAAACAGGTTGTAATTTATGGAAAATTTAGAAGGAAAAACAGCAAAATGCAAAAACCTGCCAGGCTATGTCTCCATCGAGTTCGCTTCCGTAGATGAAGTGTCATCGGTGGATATGGCGTACAGCCAGGACGGGAACGTGGCGGGATTGGTTGAATTTGTGCAGGGCGGATGCTTTGGGAAGATAGACGCCAAAGAGGTGTATCTGTCTGATAATGCGTCAAATGGCGTGCACGACATAGAGGTTTCGTGCAAGTTCAGGGGTACGCCCGACCAGGTTGACGGGCGTTTGAACGAGCTTACGTTTGGTCGCTACTTAGTGCGGTTGAAGGACAGGAGCGGTAAGCGGTGGCTGGTGGGATGCAAGGGTACTCCTTTGCACTTCGATTACGCGCACATCGGCGAATCGGAGGCTTCGGGCGTGCACGAATACCAGTTAAGGTTCTTCGGAGTGCAGGATATTCCGCTGCTGGTTGCGTCTGAATAGTGATTTGTCCCACGACGCATCAATCGGGAGTGTTATCTTTGCCGCAGTTAACAAAAAAAACCATGGCAAAATCATTTTTCAATATTGTATCCAACAGTGCCGAAAAGGCCGTCATCGAGATTAACGGCTATATCGGCGACTACGACTGGGACAAGGAAAACGGTTGGCACGAGATCAATTCGGGTGAGGTCGTCCGCAAACAGTTGAAAGAGTTGGGCGATGTGGAGAACATCGACGTGCTCATCACCTCTATGGGCGGCAATGTGGACTACGCCCTTCAGATTCACGACGCGCTGAAGGACCATCCGGCCAAGGTCACCACCATCATCAACGGATTCTGTGCCAGTGCGGCCACCATCATCGCGTTGTGCGGCGATGTTCGCAGAATCAGCAAGAACTCGGTGTATCTCATCCACAAGTGTTCATCGTACGCCTGGGGCAACGAGCACGACCTTGAGGTGGAATTGGAATCGCAGAAGACGGTGAACGACGTATTATATAATATGTATAAGTCGGCCTGCAGGAAAAGCGATGAAGAACTTACGGAACTTTTCAACGCCGACAACGGTCACGGCAGGTGGCTGACCGCGCAGGAAGTGGTGGATTTCGGCTTTTGTGACGAAATTTACAATGACGGCACCGCTTCGGCCAAGGTGGCCGCCGTGGACAGCGCGCTGCTGGTGAAGCTCGGCTATCCGAAACTGCCAACCCAGACTGAAACCCAAGAAGAAAAGCTTATGAACAAATTCATTGAAAAGGCGCGGGAGTTGTTCGCGCCGAAAACACAAGTAGAACCTATTATTAACCAAAAACAATCAGTTATGAAAAAATTCTTAGCAGTGTTTGCCTGTTTGGGCGCGTTGCTGGCCATCAAGGATGACCAGGAGTATGACGACCAGACGGGGCACACCCTCACCGACGAAGAGTTGGGCAGGGTGGAAGCCGAACTTGCCGCCTACGCGCAGTTGAAGCTGGACCACCAGACGCTGACCGCCGAACGCGACCAGTTGAAGAAAGACAATGAAACCCTCACCTCCGAGCGAGACTCCTACAAGGCGAAATGGGAGGCAAAACCCCAGGAAGTTACGAATGTAAACGGCGGCGACCCGGTTGACGACATCACCGAAAATGCCGGTTACGAACGACTTGAAAAAATGATCTAACCACAAAAAACCAATCAATATGTCAAGTGTATTTTCTACAACCGACCTTGAGAACGAATACGGCAAGTATTATCTGAAAGAAGGTCAGAACAGACAAAGACTGCATCGAGCATTGCTGCAGATGCCCGTGACGCTTGAGAGACACGCGCGTCACATCCGTACCACGGAAACCCTTTACCGAATGGCCAACTACACCTTCGGTTCTCTCATCAGACCGTTCAAGGCCACCTTCCAACCCAATTCGAACGTTGAGTTCTTTGCCAACGAAATCGTCCTTCGCAAGATGAAGGCCGACGTGAGCATGACTCCGGACGAAATCGAAGAGGGCTGGCTTGGCTTTATGAGCGGCGACACCACCCGCAACAAGAAGGACTGGCCGATTGTGCGCTGGCTGATGGAAGAGTACATCGCCAACCAGATCGGCGTTGACCGCGAACTCAACATGGTCTATAAGGGCCAATATGATGCCGACGGCACCACTCCTTCATCCTGTATGGACGGTATCAAGAAACTCTTGTACAATGGCGCACGCAACGAGAAGTACCCGATCAACGTGATTGACGGCATCGGCGCATTGGACAAAGACGCCATCTTCGACCAGATCGAGGCGTTTGACGAAGCCCTTCCAGGTTTGTATCAGCAACAGATGATGTGCATCTTCATGGCTCCTTCATGGGCACGTGCCTACAAGAAGGACAAACGCTCACAGAATTTCTATTTCATCGAAGACGTGAAGGATTTGGACGAAACGGTGATGTTTACCAAACACGTGATCGTTGGTCTCCCGTCAATGGAAGGCACCAATGACTTGTGGGCAACCGTTCCCGACAACCTCCTGTGGCTGACCAAACGCGAGGGCGGTGTTGAAAAGGCAGACGTCCAGGCCCACGACTATGATGTCCATATCATGGTGAACTGGTGGGAAGGCATCGGCTTTGCCTGCAACAAGATGGTTTGGGCCACCGCCGAAACCGTTGGCCTGCCATCCGCATCAGACACTGCCAGTCCTGCAGACGGCATCGTGGCACGCAACATCTTCCCGGCAACTTTGGCCGCCAAGGAGGTTGCGGACACCACGGCCAAATTGACAGGTCGCGTGTATGGTGACGAACTTCCAGAAGGCGCTGTCGTTACGTTCAATTACGGAACGAGCACGGCCTTGGGTTCTTCAGCCGACACAACGCTGTCAGATGGCGTGTATAGCGCGTCTTTGACTTCACTTTCAGACGAGACCAAGTACTACTACCAAATCAAAGTGGTGATTGGAACGGATGCCTACGTGGGCGAAGTGGAAGATTTTACCACGCTTGAAACCGCTGGAGAATAAAAGCTGTTGCCAAAGGTGGGAGCGACCGAAAGGAATCTCCCGCCGAAAGGCAGTGGCAAAACCGATTTATTAACCAATTAAAATTTAAGAATATGTCAGAAGAATTAAATTGTCCCGCATGTTTGGAAGACCTTATGCGCGTGGATGCCTGCAAATCGACGAAGAGCGGCGTTGTAACGGAAGTTCTTTATGGTTTGAAGGCCGATGTGGCGTCTTGGCCAGAAAAGCTTGCCGCCAACGTGCGCAGCCATTTGGCAGACCACGTTGAGACCGCTACGGGTTCCAATCTTGTCATGAAGCCCGGAAAACGTTTGTTTAAGATCGTGTTCAAGAAAGAAACGCTTGAGTTGAAGTACGAACTCCAGGGCGAAAGCGGCGCACGCTCTTTCAATGCCACATTGGAGGGAAATGTTCCCGGTATGCGTTCTGCCGTGTTGGGTTTGATTTCCGCCACCAAGAACGAAGAGCTCGTTGTGCTGGCCAAGACCAAAGCCGGTGAATGGCACCTCTTGGGCGATGCAGA
>JAZLHE010000101.1:0-3176 GCA_045616665.1 Bacteroidales bacterium
CTGCCGAACGTGGATGCGACAATACTGCTGCTGGGGCATGTCGCAATGTCAAGACAGGCATACCTGTTTCCCGTAACGGCATTCCGTTATGAAAAACAAAGATTCAGGTGGGACTTTTGACCGATGAAGTTTTGGCCTTTCACTCCCCTACGCTCCGTTTCAGGCGAAAACTTTCAAGTTGACGTTAAATCAAAAAAAAATGAATACTTTTGCAAATACAAAATGAAAAACGGAAATACACACTTTTATGGATATTACCTCTTGAAAATGAAATCGTTTACCAATAAATACAAGTTATAAATACTATAGAAACACAATGGCAAAGAAAAAGAAATCACAAAACCAACAGCAGTTTTTATCACCGGAACAATATATAAAACAGAGAGCCAGAAGCTTGGCCATTGGTAAATGCTATATGACTAAAGACATTCGAGAGTGTGGAGAAGGAGAGTTCATTGTCACAAGAATGCACACGAATGGAAAAATAAGTTTTGCTTCCTATCTGGTCGATATCTATTGCTTGGGCGTGAAAGATTCATGCTATTATTTGCGGAACGAGGCGGACGATTTTTATGAAATGATCAATGAGTCCCCTTTAACAGAATGTAGTTATGAAGAGTTGCACAATTGGATTTATGGTGCAGTCTCGTTTGCACAAGAAGCAGGTATTGAGCCAGACCGAAGTTTCAAACTGACACAGTATATGTTGGAGGAAGATACGGACGATATTCCGCTCATCGAATATGAATTTGGCAAAGACGGAAAGTATTTTCTGATTTGCAACAGTGTTGCGGAGGCCAATCGCTATATGCCTATTTTAGAAGAGCATTTGGGAAATAATTTCCAATTTGTCATCGAAGATGGAAAGAATTTGAGGGATTTGGACGATTTGGATGAGGAAACGATGAATGAACGTCTGAAAAACATCGAAGACAGTCCGATGTTTAAATCGTACGGACCTCAGACTAAATACACGTATCAGCATCCCAACTATCCAACAGAGTTGAAACTTACCACACCGGATTGGTTTTACGAGGAGCTAAATGACCCTGACAATAAAATTTATTTGAAAGAAGACCTCGTGAATAGGATTTTGCAACTTCCTTACGATTTGGTGCGCGAGAATCTGGAGAAAATCATCCTATACCATATAGGCAAAACCTGCGAAGAAATTCCAGAAGGCTACGAAACCAAAGGATTCACCGGAATTGTTTCCAATGCCGTCATTCTGTTGGGCGAAGTGGGTAATACAGACAGTAGTCTTGACGTGATTATAGAACTGTTGCGTCAGAATGGTGACTTTATGGAATACCATTTCGGAGATGCAGGGTTTGAGACATACGTTCCAACGCTTTATTTGTTGGGGCAAAACCATTTGGACTATTTGATGGATTTTGTGAAAGAGGAGGGAATAAAAACTTATTCTAAATGCAATGTCCTTGCTGCCGTCACGCAAATTGCCATTCATCAGCCGGAACGCCGCGGCGAAGTAATCGAATGGTATCGGAAAGTCACCCGTTTCGCCACCAAAATGCTGCCTCAAACGCAATGGTTTGACAGTGAGCTTGCCGGCCTCTTGGTTTGCGAATTGATTGATATACAGGCGCAAGAACTGCTCCCCGAAATCAAGAAAATGTTTGAAACGGGGCTTGTTGATTTAGGTATATGCGGCAATTATGCCGAGGTTTGTCGAAGTATCATAGACCCTCGTCATAAAGGTCATCCGGATGATTGCATCCTTAACGTGTACGAACGTTTTGCCGATATGAAATTGCGATGGGAATACTGAATCAGATGCGGTACACCACGCCCCTACATTAACAGACGTTGCGCGCAACGTCTCTACAAACCATAAAAAATCCCTCTGGCAAAACCCGGGGGATTTTTTGTTCGCAAATATTTTGTATTTTTGCAGACGCTAAAAGAACAACAATGAGTGACGAAGCATACCACAATATGACGGCAGAACAGATGTCCTTTGCAGTTTTCTGTATTGGTGCGGTAGCAGAACGCTTGCGTATGCGTGAAGAAGTGCTTTTTAATTTATTGGAAAGTACCGGTGTTTTAAAAGACTATATCGTTGATTTATATGATGTCCTGCATACACAAAGTCAGGAATATATAGTAGATGATATTATTGATTACATGAAAACAAAAGGAATTATAGAATGAAAGTTTACCATGCTTCATATTGCGTCATTGAACATCCCGACATTTCTTTTTCAAGAGAAAATTTAGATTTTGGGAAAGGATTTTATGTAACAACCATAATAAATCAGGCTGAGCGTTTGTGTGAGAAATTCAAGCGCAAAAACCAAGAAGCTTTTGTCAACAAATATGAACTTGACGAATCACGATTTCAAAACCCTGAAATAAGAATAAAAAGATTTGATGCATATAATTCAGAATGGCTTGATTATGTGGCCAAATGTAGAAAAGGCGATGACGTCTATAAACAATACGATATTGTGATTGGAGGTGTCGCCAATGATAAAATTTTTGCTACTATTGATGCTTTCTTCGCCGGATATATGAACAAAGAAATGGCGTTAGACAAATTAAAATATGAAAAACCGAATCAGCAAATTTGTTTTTTGAATCAAATCTTTTTGGATCAGACTCTCACTTTTGTTGAAGCAGACAAACGATAATTATGGATGCAGTAAAGATATTAAAACAAATGAAATATGCCCGAATCATCAAGGCTTTTGCCGAACAAGTCGGAATGTCATACTATGAAGCGATGCGTTTTTTTTACAACTCTTCCACATTCCAATTGCTTGAAGATGGCGTAGCAGATATGCATTGCCGCAGTGATTTATATCTGGTTTACGAATTAAAATTAGAGTAGAGACGGTGCATTCCCGTAGAGACGCGGCGCACCACGTCTCTACATTATAATATAATCCCCGCCGCTGAGGTGGGGATTTTTTGTGGAAAATAATTTGTATTTTTGCAGACGTGAAAAAACATCCATTAGTATGAATAGCGAAGTAGTAAAAAATATGATACCCGTTATACGGCAATATTTTCAAGAAAAGCCGGTAAAACGGGTATTCTTATTTGGCTCATATTCTCGTGGAGAAGAAGATGACAAAAGCGACATAGATTTGCTTGTCACTTACGATGACAGCAACAACCTTTCGCTCCTCACAATTTGTCGTATGATAAACGAA
>JAZLHE010000102.1:0-9779 GCA_045616665.1 Bacteroidales bacterium
GGTTACGATGCTGTCGCAGTAGTTGATGGTGGTGAAGTTTTGCGTGAAAGTGCCGCTTTCGGTATATTCTTCTTCATTCCATACAAACAAATCGCAAACGGTGGTGTCAAAGGTAACGTCGTAGCTTGGATAGACGGTCAGCGTGAGTTCATACACACTGTCGCAGCTGTTGACAGTCTTCAAACTATCCCAGAAAGTGTATTCTCCTGCTTCAAGTTGGCTGATTTGAATGTCGTGGCCTTCCCAAACGTATTCGCCGTTGTCGCAGGTTTCGTCTTCGTCTTTTTGATAGAAGGTTGGATGAACGGTCAAGATGAGTTCGTAAACGCTGTCGCAACCGTTGACGGTCTTCAAACTATCCCAGAAAGTGTATTCTCTTGCTTCAAGTTGACCGATTTGAATGTCGTGGCCTTCCCAAACGTAGGTCTCGTTGGCGCAGACTTCCGCTGCGTCTTCCTGATAGAAGGTAGGATGAACAGTCAGCGTGAGTTTATAAACGCTGTCACAATGGTGAACGGTTTTCAGACTGTCCCAGAAAGTATAACTGCCGGCTGCAAGTTGACCGATTTCAACACGTTCGTGACCTTCCCATACGTAGGTTTCGTTGGCGCAGACTTCCGTTTCGTCTTCCTGATAGAACGTCGGATTGACGGTCAAGGTGAGTTCGTAAACGCTGTCGCAGCCATTGACGGTGGTCAAACTATCCCGGAAAGTATAAGTTCCAGTTTCAAGTTGACCAATTTGAATGTTGTGGCCTTCCCAAACGTAGGTCTCGTTGTCGCAAACTTCAGCATTTTCTTCGTAGAAATAGGTCGGATAAATGGTGACGTTGAGATAAACGATACTGTCACAACCTTTGACGGTGCTTAATGTATCGGTGTAAATGCCGCTTTCCGTGATAATGCGGCTATAAGTTGGTCTAACCAGGGTATAGGAACCACAGGCGGTCGCGTAGTCGTCGTGTTCGTAGGTTGGATTGACAGTCAGCGTCAGCGTGGTGATTTCGTTGCAACCATCTTCGTGGGTTTCAATAATTTCATAAACGCCGGAACGATAGAATGTGGAGTCGAAATAGTGATAAGGAAGTTCATTGTCGCAGATTTCATCACTTACACTCTTGGTCAGGAATGGGTTTACCTGCAAAGTGACGTGATAAGTGCTGTCGCAGCCGAATTGTGTATGCAGGAATACGTCTTTGCTTCCGCCTTGATAGAAAATGGTGTCGGCGAAAGTATATGGCAGCGCACCTTCACAAATGGCGACAGTAGTGTCGATGTCAAATGTCGGGTTAACGGTGAGGTGGAGTGTTACGATGCTGTCGCAACCCAGTGAGGTCTCGAAATTGTGGTTGTAATTTCCTGCCGTGCTGTAGTTTCTGTTGTTATAGCTGTAAACGTCGCCTTGGCAGATAGAAGCATAAAGGTCGGTGTGTTTGGTCTGGTTGACGGTTAACGTGAGCTTGTAAACGCTGTCGCATTGTTTCTCGGTCATCAAACTGTCCCAGAAAGTATAAGGTCCAGATTCAAGTTGGCCAATAACGATGCGTTCGTGACCTTCCCAAACGTAGTCAATGTTGTCGCAGGTAATATCTGTGCTTTCATAATAGAAAGATGGATTAACGGTCAAGGTGAGTTCAAAAACGCTGTCGCAGCCATTGATGGTGCTCAAACTGTCCCAAATAATGTAGGTTCCGGCAGTGCGTTGACCAATGCCGATGTGTTCGTGACCAGCCCAGATATATTCTTCGTTGTCGCAAACGCTGGCTTCATCGTGTTGATAGAATGAGGAATATACGGTCAGTGTGAGTTTATGTACACTGTCGCAACCATACGTTTGAGTGGTCAAACTGTCCCAAATCGTATAAATACCCGCTTCGCGAACACCGATTTCTACATTGTGGCCTTCCCAAACGTATGCTGCATTATCGCAAGTGGTGGCTTCTTCTTCAAAATAGAATGTCGGATTGACAGTCAAAGTAAGTTTGTAAACACTGTCGCAGCCATACGTTTGAGTGGTCAAACTGTCCCAAATAGTATAAGTACCTGCTTCGCGAATGCCGATTTCTACATTGTGACCTTGCCATACGTATTCTACATTATCACAAGTGGCGGCTTCTTCTTCAAAGTAGAATGTCGGATTGACGGTCAAAGTAAGTTTGTAGATACTGTCGCAACCAAATGTTTGAGTGGTTAAACTGTCCCAAATTGTATAAGTACCTGCTTCACGAACGCCGATTTTTACATTATGACCTTCCCATACGTATTCCATATTTTCACAAATACGGTCTTCATTTTCAAAATAATAAGTAGGATGAATGCTTAGGTTGAGAATGATGGTGCTGTCGCAACCGAACATCGTTTGAACAACCCTTTCGTATTGTTTCTCTCCAATTTCCGTTGGAGTAATGTTGAATCCATATTGAGTGTAACTTTCACCGAAACAGATTTCGTCATTAATAATAGTTGTATCAAGTTGATGAACGGTCAAATTGAGAATGACGACGCTGTCGCATAAGTTCTTTGCTTTCAGAGTGTCATAGTAAATACCGCTTTCAGTGAGTGTCTTGCTGCCGAAAATATAATGCTCGTCTTGACAAATGTTTTCATTGAGATTCGTGACGTATTGATCGCTGATGGTGAGTTTGAGCGTTACAATGCTGTCGCAATGAGCTACGGTGCTTCCGTAATAGGTATGTTCGTATTCACCACTGGCGGTTCCAACAGGGTAGGTGATGTCATTCCAGGTGAATGGCAATGCGGATTCACAAATGGTCATTTCCACTGTCTTGTTGAAAATAGGATTGACGGTGAGATGGAGTGTCGTGGTGCTGTCACAACCGCTTTGATTGCGATTGTCGTTGACTAAGGTGTAGTTTCCGGCCACATTAAATATTGTGTCAAATCCGTTGGCTTGGTAGCGGCTTGCAGTGCATACTTGGTCGTAGAGGGTGACAGCAGAGCTGTGGTTGATGGTCAAGTGCAACGTAACAGTACTGTCACAACCCTTGGATGTATGGAAGTGTTGTACGTAATTTCCTGTATCATAGTAGGTTGAATCGTTCCAAGTGTATGAATCGCAATCTGTAATGCTAAATTCTGTGCTTTTCGAATTATTGATGGTCAGATGCAGCGTCACGGTGCTGTCGCAACCCTTGGAAGTTGAGAAATGTTGTTCGTAATTGCCGCTTTCGAAGTAAGTTTCGTCATTCCAAGTATAAGAATCGCATTCTGTAATGCTAAATTCTGTGGCTTTTGATTTATTGATGGTCAGATGCAGTGTCACTACGCTGTCGCAACCGATGGAAGAGGTGAAATGGCGGACAATGTTGTCGCTTTGGGTGAAGGTTTCGTCATTCCAAGTGAAGGAGTCGCAGGCAACGGCACTGAATTCGCTGCTTCTGATTTCCTTTACCCACAAACGCAAGGTAACCAAACTGTCGCAGTTGTGAGAAGAAACTGTGTTGATGACGCGGTCGAAAGAGCCCGCTTCGTTGAAAATTTCGCTTAGACCGTGTTGAGTATATGTGTCGCCTTGGCAGAGGGTGTCGAAGATGACTTGAGGTTCATAAACGGGATAAATAGTCAATGTTAATACCGATTTTTTACTTTCACAAGTAATATTGGAATAATTAATATTTTGACTGATATAATAATTTCTTGAAGCAGTGATTAATGGCGTCGTGTTGTCAGTAATGTCAAGTGCCTCGGTACTTTCGGCGTTGTCGTACCACTTGTAGAAGCCTGTGGCGGGAGCGTTGATGTGGAATTGGGCAGGGCCACAGTTGCTTTGGCCTGCCAATACGGGATTCGCCGGAATTGAGTATGCTGTGGCATTCACTTCTTTTCTGATGCTATTACATCCTGTAGCGGCATTATAACTTTCCACATAAAAAGAAGTCGTTTCATTATTGACAGAAACAGATGGTTGATAAATCAGGGATGTCGTGTTGGGATTGCTGGCCTCATAGGTGAGATACCAGCGGCAGGTAGTAGCCGTTTCGTCAATTTGGGCGGTGAAGGTCACTTCGCCATCACCGCAGCGAAATTGATCGTCCACGGAAGGAATCGTCGGAATCTCATTGATCGTGGCAATTACGGCTTGACGTCCGCTTTCGCAAGGATGTCCATTATAGTTGTTGTAAGAAGAAACGTAATAAGTGCTGGTTTCGGCAATGCTTGGCGTGTTGAAGCTTCCGCCTTCATAGAGAACCTCTTCTGAGGTTTCGGAAGCATACCAGCGACAAGTGGTACCGTTGGTTCCGTAAGTGGCGGACAAACGGACGCTGCCTTCGCCGCATCGGGCTCCCGGAGTCAGGTTGGTGGCCAGGTCGGGTTGGTTGTTGACGGTAACGGTCAAATGGATGGTGCTGTCGCAGCCGGCGGCATTGGAGGTGCGAACATCAAAATTGCCGGCAGCGGTAACCGTATATAGGTTGTTGTAGTTGTATGGAATTTCGTTGCTGCACAAATAAATGTGGTCTTCTCCTACCGTACTCTTCAAAACGGTCAAATTGATGGTGACTAAACTGTCGCAGCCGGCTTGTGTGCTGAAACTATCGCTTATTTCACCGCTTTCAGTATAGGTTTTACCATTCCATTCGAATATATCGCATACCGTTTTTTCAAGGTGGGTGTGCTTGCTTGGGTTGATGGTGAGTTGTAAGGTTACCACACTGTCGCAGCCGTTGATGCTGGATAAGGTTCTTTCGTAGTTACCGCTACTCTTGAAAGTTTCGTCATTCCATACGAATGAATCGCAGGCCGTTACGGGATAATCAACGGCGTATGTCGGATATACCATCGCGTTGACGGCGGTTCTGGTACTTTGACAACCGGTTTCGTTATTTTTCTGATTAACGTATAAAGTGGTCTCGCCAACACTCAATTCAGTTGAACGGAAGGTGTTGCCTGTGGCGATAACGGTGGTTGAGGTCTCATCGGCATACCAATAACAAGTGTGTCCTGCGTCTGCTTCGCTTTCGAGGACGATGGCTTGACCTTGGCAAGTCGTGTCGGCGTAGGCTACAGGCGCGGTAGGATTGGCGTTGACGGTGATAACAACGATAGAAGCGGCACTTTCACAAAGTGTAGTGCTATTTATTGCTTTGACACTATAAGTGGTGTTTTCGTTTAATGCGGGAGTGTTAAAAGTCGCGTCTTCGCATACTAATTCTTCATTGTTGAACCATTGGAAGCCGGTGGACTGTGCGTCTGAAGTTGCGGTGAGGCTTGTGGTTTGGCCTGTGCAAATCGTCGTCGTTCCACTGACTTCAGGAGTCGCCGGAATGGCATTGATGGTCAGCGTGATGTCGTGACGTGGACTTTCACAAGTGAAGTTTTTGGGAGAAGCTGAAACATAAAAATGAGTGGTTTCGCTTAATTCAGACGTAGTGTAGCTGCTGCCTTGGGCCAATTCTTCACCGCCTTCGGCAACGTCGTACCAATGATAGTCGAGGTTTTCGTCGTCGGCATTTTCAATTTCCAGGGTGAAAGTGCTTGGTCCGCAATGAACGTCATCGGCCACACTGGGTTCGGCGGGAACGGCGATCATAGTGGCGGTGGCGGCGGTCCTTTCACTGCTTACGCAGGAAGTGGCGTTGTCTGCCAATTCTGCATAGTAAGTATGTTCGCCCGCACTTAAATCTGTGGGGTGAAATTCGGTGCCTTCGAAAAGAATATCTTCGCTGCTTGATGAAGCATACCAGCGGCAGGTGGTGTTTTCTGTGGCATTGGTGACGCTGAGGGTAACGCTTGAACCTACGCATTGGCTGTCGTTGGTCGTTGTGGCAACGGCTGGCAATGGGTTGACGGTGATGGTTATTTCTTCATTGTCGCTGGCACAGTGGGTAGTGGCGTTATAAGACTGAAGCCAGACAGAAGTGCTTTCAGTTAATTCCTCAGTAGTGTAGCTGTTGCTGGTCGTGGTGTCGTTGCCGTCAATCCAGCGGCAAATGGTGGCATTGCTTCCAGGCGTGGCAACCAATGTGGTGGTGCCGCTGCCGCAAATGTCGGGATTGTTGACCATTTGTGCCGCAGTGGGCACAGGATGAATAGTGGCGGAGACGCTCAGGCTACTCGTGCTCACGCACCCGTTCTCGCTGTTGTAGGATCTGACGGTGAAATTGGTGTCTTGGCTCAATGATTCTGTAGTGTATTCGAGGCCTTCGCCCAGTTGTGTACCGTCGCTGGTGAACCAGCGCAGACTGTTGGCGTTGCTGCCCGGGATGGCACTCAAGGTGAGTTCGCCGGCACCGCAGCGGGCAAAACTACCTGCCGTAGAGGGTCTGCCGGGAATGGTGGCCACGGTGACTTCCACGGTGGTGTTTTCGCTGTGGCATTGCGTGGTCTCATTATAGGATCTTACATAGTAAACCATGCTGTTGGAAACGTTGTTCACGGTCAGGGTTTTGCTGTCGTCGCTAACGCCCGTGGTGATGGGTTCGTTGTTGCTGTTGAACCACTGGCAGATGCAGTTTTCTGCCGGTACTGCGGTTATGACGGCTTTACCGCTTCCGCAGAGATTCAGATTCTGGGCTAATGGTGCTGTTGGAATGGCGTTGACCTTGGCGGTGACGGCCGTTCTGGTCGTGCTGTGGCAAGATTCGGCAGAAACGGATTCTACGTATAGTGTCGTGTTTTCTATGATGTTGCCGGTCCAGCTGTCGCCCTCGGCGATGCTTTCGCCGCCGGTGGCGTCTTCAAACCAAAGGTAGCTGTTGCCAATGACGGGCTGCACGTTTAAGGTGACTTCACCGCTGCCGCAGACCGAATCGCTGGAAACGACAGGGGCTTCGGGAATGGCGTTGATAATCGCACTGACGCTTGTCGCTTCACTTTCGCAACCATCAAGGGTAGCGGTGACATTATAACTGGTTGTGGTAGTTAAATTCTCAATGGTATAATTGATGCCGGTGTTGACCAGTACGTCGTTCAGATACCAGTTGTAGGTATATCCGTCTTGGGTATCGTTCACGCTAAGCGTGAGGTCTCCGGTACCGCAGCGACTGGCATCGGTGACACTTGGGGCTGCCGGCACGTTTTTGATGGTGGCGGTGGCAGCAGAACGGGTGCTGCTGTGGCAACCTTCGGCGGAAACCGCTTCCACGTAAAGCGTCGTGTCTTCCGTGATGTTGCCGGTCCAGCTGTTGCCTTCGGCGATGCTTTCACCGCCAGTGACGTTTTCAAACCAGAGATAGCTTTCGCCGCTAACGGCTTGCACGCTCAATGTGGCTTCACCCGCACCGCAAATAGCCGTGTTGTTCACGCTTGGGGCGGCAGGAAGGGCGTTGACGTTGACGGCAACAGCCACGCGACCGCTTTCACACTCCGTAACGGTATTGTATGTGCTGACAAATCTTGTGGTGTTGGTGGTAAGATTGGCGACTTCCAAGTTTGTTTCGGTACTCAAAATGTCGGTGGAAGTGGCTGTTTCGTACCAATGGCACACCAAATTTTCTCCACTGGGCAAAGTGGCACTGAAAGTGCCTGTTGCTCCATGGCAAACGGAAGTGGTAGTCGCCGCTGTGGGTGCCGCTGGCGGATTGTTGACATTGACGGTGACTGCCACACGGCCGCTTTCGCAACCCGTAGCCGTGTTGTAAGTGCTGGCATAACGGGTGGTAGTAGTGGTAAGATTGTCAATTTCCAAAACATTGTCTGTGCCCAGTACCGTTGTGGAAGTATTTGTTTCGTACCAACGAAGTTGAAGATTATCTCCGGTGGGCAGGGTGGCACTGAAGGTGGCGGTTGAACCTGAACAAATAGAAATTGTTTCGGCTGGCGTAGGGATTGCGGGAATGATGTTGACCACGGCTGCCACGTGTGTACGACCGCTTTCGCAACCGGTACTATTGACTGCGGAAACATAGAAATCTTGAATGCCTAATACGTTGTAGGCAGTATAGTTGTTGGTGGTTACCGTTTGATGGTCTGAACCTTCGGCTGAGGTGTACCAATTGTATGAAGTGGCACCTTCTGAAGTGGCGGTTAGGGTAACATTCTGTGCGGCAGGAGCACAAATGGGGTCTGGAGCAGTTGCTACCGGATCTGCAGGCGGAGCGATGACCGTGCAGTTGATGGTATAGTCTTTATAAACGGTAGATTCTTGATTTTGGTGTTCAACGCGGACAATGGCGTAGGGTTCTGCCACGGTTGGAGTGTGGTACAATCTTGCACTGGCGTGGGCTGAGGCGCAAGTTCCTACGAAATTAGGAGTTGCACCTTCGCAGAATGGAGTACTGTAAGTATAGGTGGTCACATCTGGATTAAAACCAGCAATGTCGGCGTTGTTTACTTTTAAACTCGCTAAGCGGGTGTTGTAGATGAGAACGATGTCGTCAAAAAGAAGTTTGTCACCAGCAGTTCCTTGTCCAGCTATTTGATTAGTGGACAAAGTCGCTAATGCGTATGCAGGCGTGGCTTCGTTACTCATATATGATTGGTAGTCAAATGCAATTCTTTGTTGTACCCAATTCCCATTTGTGTTGAAATTGAGTGTGGCCATTGATACGACTTTGGATGCGTTGGATGGATTAGAACCGGCAATGTCGCTTCCATCAGGGTCTTGGTATATGGCATTATATTTGCGTCCGCTTAAAGATACGGTATTGCTGTGAATAACAATATTGATACGTGCCTTGTGACTGGAATTAGAGATGGATGTTTTGGTCCAAATATATACTGAGTCGGGATATGCGGTTAAGGGTTGATTATATCCACTGTTAGTAGAAGTATAAGTGCAGTTGACCGTTGCGGTTGGGGTTATGCTGCCTGCGTTAAAACGCCCAGTTGATAATCCACCATTGGCTTCTACGCCTAAAATACTAACGCATTGTAATTGTACGTATGATCCCGTATTTCCTGGATAGTTGCCAGAAGTTTTTTGTGTTACAAAATCTTCGCTTCGACCTGTCTTGAGTAAATCGCTACCAAATGTTGCGTCATTTATAGAGTGCCAATTGGCAGGAGCATGAGCGGTGTGCGTGGTTGTCCATATAACCCCTGATTCCCACGTGGCTTCTGTTCTCCACTGTTCAAAATGGTTGTTTGCAAATTGCTGTCCCACTTCTTGTTGCGCCGTGACAAGGCAAAAGTTAAGCAGCAAAGCTGTAAATAAAAGTAAAAATTTTTTCATTGTTTATTTATTTTTATTGTTATTATTTATCTTTGGTAAAATGTCATATTTATTGTCATCTTTTACATACTTAAAACTTTTCAGTGTCCTCATCTCTCATCTCTCAACTTTCCTCTTTCAACTTTCAACTCTCAACTCTCCACTCTCCACTCTCCACTCTCCACTCTCCCCTCTTCACTCATCTTTTTCCCTTTTCTCCAAAATATCCCCTTTTCCCCCTTGACATTATTTCGGTAAACCGTTATAATATATTACGGAGGAACGAAATATGATAATCAACGATTATTTACGGGACAGCGGGATGACGAAATATCAGCTCGCGAAGAAATGCGGACTGCCTTACGGCACTTTGAACGATATTTGCACCGGAAAGACGGACGTCGCGAGGTGCACGGGAGAGACGCTCCTCAAGGTCGCGAAGGCAGTCGGGTGCACGGTCGATGAGCTTCTCGCCGAGAGGTTCGATCCGTCGTCTTACGACCTTGACAGGATAAAAAAGCTCATAACACCCATTGCCGAAAAGCACGGGCTGCGGAGCGTCTTCATCTTCGGCTCCTACGCCAGAGGCGAGGCAACCGAGGACAGCGACGTTGACGTCCTCATCGACCGCGAGGGGTCGAAAATCCGCGGTATTTTCGGGATGAACG
>JAZLHE010000103.1:0-14947 GCA_045616665.1 Bacteroidales bacterium
GTGGGGGAAGTTGTACCCAGCGACTTCAAAAAACGACACCCCGAAACCACATCAGGACAGCTCAACGACCCCGCACGTGCGCGTTGAATGTAGAAATTCCTTCTCGAATTGGCAAATTCTCATTCTGCGGAATTTAGGAAAATAATGAAAAAGATCCTGTTTGTTTGCCACGGAAATATTTGCCGTAGTCCTATGGCAGAGTTCGTTATGAAGAAATTGGTGAAGGATGCGGGACGTGAAGATGAGTTTGAAATCGCTTCTGCGGCTACAAGTACGGAAGAACTCGGCAATCCCGTATATCCGCCGGCCAGAATGAAATTGGCGGAACACGGCATTTCCTGTAAAGGAAAAATAGCTCGCCAGATGAACCGGTCGGATTACGATTATTATGATTTGATTGTTGTAATGGATCAAAATAATGTGCGGAATTTGAGAAGAAGGCTGGGGGAGGATGTCGCACATAAAATCGTGTTGCTGATGGATTATACCGATCGTCCGGGTGATGTGGCGGACCCTTGGTACACAGGAAACTTTGAAGCCACTTGGCGTGACATTCTTGAAGGTTGCGAGGCCTTGTTGAAATTACAATAATATTAAAAATATATCGTTATAAGTTAGTCCGTCAATCGCAATAGTCATGATCATATTGTCCCTGATTTTCCTGAGATGGTTGTACCGGGTAGCTGGAAAGAAAGCGGTATTGCGTGCATTGACTGCCATTGGCGTGGTGTTAATCGTCGTTTTGTTTACTGTCATTCATTGTGATAGGATTGTAAGACAGAATGTGGAAGGCCGTTGTTATACGGAAATCTGCAAAATGCCTGCCTCGGACTGGGGAATTCTGTTGGGAACGGGAAGAAACCATCGCCCCAATGAATATTATGACACGCGCGTATCTTCTGCCATAGCGTTATACAAGGCCAAAAAAATTGACGGGATTTTTATCAGTGCGGAAAACTTGTACGAGGATTACCACGAGGCTGATTCAATGTATGCGGCACTCATACGTGCCGGCATACCAGCTACCCATATCCTTTGCGATACGCAGGGCGTGGACACGTATCGCTCGTTGTGCCACGCCAAAAAACAGCTCGTTGCGGCGACTTATACCCTAATTTCACAGCATTTTCATAATGAACGGGCATTGTACTATGCCGATGGACTCCAAATGAATGCCATAGCCTTTGATGCGGCCCCCAACTCTAAATGGTATAAGCGTTTGCGAGATTTCCTCCGGGAAAAACTGGCAAGACTTAAGGCTGTGTTGTAACATTTTGTGTTATTTGACAATGCGAAATTTTTCAAAAAAATCATTGCCACACGCCAAATTTGTTGATAAAAATGGCAACACGACATGACGGAAGGGGGGTAATTCCGAAACGGATTGAGATTTTAGGACTCGTGCTTTAGAACCAAAATCTATTCACACTCCACCGCTCACAACTCAACAACTCAACAACTCAACAACTCAACAAAAAATTATTCCGTTGGCAGTGCCTTGAATCCCAAGCCCATAATTTCGGAACTGTCAATGACGTTGACGAAGGCCTGTGGATCCAACAGACGCAAATTGGATTTCAACTTGATTAAATCTCTACGGTCAAGGGTGACATAGATCATTCTGCGTTCAACGCCTTGATACATTCCCAAACCGGAAAACACCGTGCCGCCGCGTTCCATATCGTTGATGATGAAATCGCGAACTTCATCAATCTTATTCGTGACGATAAAGACCGTTTTGTACGATTTGATACCATCCACCACGATGTCGATAACCTTGCTTTCAATGGCAATAAGAATAATGGAATAGATGGGCAGACGAAGCTGTTTGAAGGCAATGAGGGAAGTCAAAGTAATGCAGGAATCCACAATCAGCACCAGTGTGCCTAAGGATATCTTGGTGTATTTGTAGATAATCATAGAGATGATGTCGCTGCCGCCGGAAGTGGCGCCAGACTTAAAAATCAAGCCGATGGCAACACCGTAAATAACGCCGCCGACTACGGTGTTGAGGAAATAGTCCGGTACGAAAAACAGATTGCTGTGAGGTATTTGCACGTAGTTGTTGACATCAGTCGCTACCTCGGTAAAGCCGCCGTGAATGACGGGATTGTACCCCCAAAGCATTTCCAAAATCCAGGTGAAGACAAAAATCAAGATGGTGGAAACGACGGTTTTTGCCCCAAAACGAGGACCTAAAACCAAGGTTCCAATAATGAGTAAAGGAATATCCATACAAATTGCATAGTAACTGATTCTCCAAGGCCATACGGTGTTTAAGACGTTGGCAAGACCATACGTGCCGCCAGGAGCCAGCAAATAGGGGTTGACAAACATTACATCACCAACGGCAAACAGCAAACTTCCGAAAACAAGAAGGCCGTATGCGATTATTTCATCTTTTAATTTGCTCTTATTCAACATTTTAGTATTTGTTTTTTTTATTTGCAAAATTATAAAAAAATCGGGAAAAAAGAGTGGGTTTGAAGAAGAAAAATAAATTTGCGGAAAGATGAATTTTATTCAGAATAAATCATTACCTTTGCACAAAATTTTAATACACATATTTAAAACATAAATCTATAATTATGAAGACTGTACACAATTTCAATGCAGGACCTTGCGTCCTTCCAAAAGAAGCTATTGAATCTACCATCAATGCCATTCGTAATTTTGACAATACGGGTATTGGCTTGATGGAAATTTCTCACCGTACTCCAGGTTGGGAACGCATTATGGCTGAAACTCGTCAATTATGGCGCGACCTTCTCAACATCCCTGAAGAATACGAAGTATTGTTCCTCGGTGGTGGTGCCAGCACTCAGTTCTTTACTGTTCCTGCCAACTTGATGAAGTCAAAGGCCGCTTATTTGCAGACTGGTGTTTGGGCTAAGAAAGCTGCCAAGGAAGCCAAGAATTTTGGCAAGGTTGAAATCGTGGCTTCTTCAGAAGACAAGACTTACAGCTACATTCCTAAGGGATGGACTGTTCCTGCCGATGCTGACTATTTCCACATTACCACCAACAACACCATTTACGGTACTGAAATCCGCAAAGATTTTGATGCCAGTGAAATCAACAACGTAATGCTCGTTGCCGATATGTCATCAGATATTATGAGCCGTCCTGTTGACGTTAAGAAATATGGTTTGATTTATGGTGGCGCTCAAAAGAACGTGGGTCCTGCTGGCGTTACTTTCGTTATCGTTAGAAAAGATATCCTCGGCAACATTGGTGACCGTGCTTATTTAAATCCACTTCCAACAATGGTTGACTATCGTACACACGCAGCAGAAGAAGCCAAGAACATCTCTATGTTCAACACTCCTCCAGTGCTTCCTATTTTCGTTATGCACGAAACTTTGACCTGGTTGAAGAACACTATCGGTGGTGTTGCTGAAATGAACAAGATCAATATGAAGAAATCCAATATGCTGTACGAAGAAATCGATCGTAACAGCATGTTCGTGGGTACTGTTGCCGATAAGGCCGACCGTTCTATCATGAATCACTGCTGGGTAATGGCTCCTGGTTACGAAGACAAGCAAGACGCTTTCATGGCATTTGCTAAGGAATGCGGTATGATCGGTATCAAGGGTCACCGTTCAGTTGGCGGTTTCCGCGCTTCTCTCTACAACGCTTGTTCAGTAGAAGACGTTGAAGCTCTCGTTGCCTGTATGCAAGAATTTGAAAAAGCAAACAAGTAGTTTAGTTTGTTTAATTGTTTATTTGTTTAACTGTTTAACTGTTTAATTAATGCGCTTATTCTAACAATACTTCCTTATCTAACTTGATTATGAAAGCGTTATTCTCATTTGAACATTTAGAAGTTTGGAAATTGTCACGGGCTTTTTGTAATAGAATTCATTTGATTTTGCAAAAATTCCCAGACAGCGAAAAGTTCAACTTAACAAGTCAAATTCAAAGAGCTTCCACATCGATTGCTCTTAATATAGCAGAAGGATGTTCTAGAAGTTCTTTAAACGTGCCAATAACACTTCAACAACTAAACAATTAAACAGCTAAACAATTAAACAGCTAAACACTTCAACAACTAAACAATTAAACAATCAAAAAATTGACAAATATGAAAGTTTTAATCGCAACAGAAAAACCATTCGCAAAAGCCGCCGTTGACGGTATTCGTGCAATCGTAGAAAAGGCTGGTTATGAACTTAGTCTTTTGGAAAAATATACAGATGTTCAACAACTTTATGATGCCGTGGCAGACGTTGACGCGCTGATCGTTCGTTCAGACAAAGTTACCGCTGAAGTTATCGACGCCGCTAAAAACCTCAAAATCGTCGTTCGTGCCGGTGCCGGTTTCGACAACTTGAACCTTGAAGCTTGTACGGCCAACAACATCGTGGCTATGAACACTCCTGGCCAGAACTCAAACGCTGTGGCTGAATTGGCTCTTGGTATGATGATTTATATGGCTCGCAATACTTTCAAACCAGGCACCGGTGCTGAATTGAAAGGCAAGAAAGTGGGTATTCAGGCTTACGGCAACGTGGGTCGCCTGGTGGCAGAAAAAGCCAAGGCACTCGGTATGGAAGTTTGGGCATTCGACCCATTCGTGCCAAAGGAAAAAATGGAAGCCGAAGGTGTTCACGTTCCTGCTACTCTGGAAGAAATGTATGAAAACTGCAACTACATTTCATTGCATATTCCAGCTAACGATCAAACTAAAAAGTCTATCGGCAAAAACCTCGTTGGCAGAATGCCTAAGGGTGGTTGCTTAATCAACACCGCTCGCAAGGAAGTTATCAATGAAGAAGAACTTTCTGCTTTGATGGCAGAAAGAGAAGACCTTAAATACTGCACCGATATTGCTCCAGTTGAGATGGGTCTCTTCGAAAACTACGAAAAACGCTTCTTCGCCACTCCTAAAAAACAGGGTGCTGAAACCGCTGAAGCTAACATCAATGCCGGCTTGGCTGCTGCCAACCAAATCGTTAACTTCTTCGTTAATGGCGATAAGAAATTCCAGGTGAATAAATAGTAGTTCGTCATATTTTGACTTAAAAAGGATGGCCATTTGACCATCCTTTTTTGTTTAGATGCCGCAAAAAAATTATGATGTTTTGAAAAATGATGGTGATAAATTTGTATATTTGCAAACTAAAAAATCAGGCCTATGAAAAAAATAGTCGTGTTAACGGGTGCGGGCGTGAGTGCCGAAAGCGGTATCAGCACTTTCAGAGATAGCGATGGACTGTGGGAAAATTTCAACGTGGAGGATGTCGCCAGCATAGAGGGTTGGCACAGAAATCCAGAACTGATGGTCAATTTCTATAACGAGCGTCGGCGCCAGCTGGAGCATTGTCAACCCAATGACGCCCATAAGATTATAGCGGAACTCGAACGTCAATACGAAGTCGTTGTGGTAACTCAAAATATTGATAATCTGCACGAAAAAGGCGGTTCGACGAATATCATCCATTTGCATGGTGAACTGACCAAGGCTTGTAGCGAACGAGGCAAAAGATATGTGCAGGACATTGGTTATCGCGATATCGAATTTGGTGAGAAAGCCGAAGATGGGGCTTTGCTGCGACCGTTTATCGTGTGGTTTGGCGAGGACGTGCCCTTGCTGACTGCTGCGGCTGAAAAAGTGAGAGAAGCCGACATCCTTATCATTATCGGAACCTCCCTAAATGTATATCCAGCGGCTGGTTTGGTATATTATGCCAAGGATGATGCGGAAATTTATGTCATCGATCCCAAGGAAGTGCAGCCGATTCAGCGAAAAGTGACGTTTATCCGACAAAAGGCCACGGATGGAATGCGTCAGCTTAGGAGCCAACTGATGAAGTAATGCTATTTTGTCGGAATCCCTTCCACTTCGGAAATACGTTGCTTGTATTTTTCCTGTAACGGCAGGGAACAGTGTTTTTCTCTGTCAAATCCGCAAATGACACTGTGACAAGTGGTTTTGATTATTCCAGTGCGTTCATCCACCAATTGCTGTACCATTTTGAAACTCTTGTTTCCGATTTCCAATACTTTGCTTTTGCATACGATTTTATCCTGAAATTCAATGCCGCTGTGGAAATCCAAATCCAAATGCACGAGCACCAAATCAAAAGTGAGCCAGTTGATGGACTGTCCAAAAACCTGTTCAAAGTACTGACTGCGGCCGTAGTCGAAGTAGTGGCACTGGTCGCCGTTGTTGACGTGGTTGAAAGGATCTAAATCGCTCATCTTGATTTGAATGGGAACGGAGAATCGATAGTTGATGTTTTCAGGATGCATTGTGAAGCTTTTGATTTAATAATTTCTTGAAAGGAAAATAATCCGTTTTATTTAAATTTGAGTTGTTTGAAGATTTCCCAGATGGTAATGCCGCCGGCGATGGAAACGTTGAACGAGTGCTTGACGCCGTATTGGGGAATTTCGATGGCTCCGTCAACGATGTCCAGCAATTTGTCGTTGACGCCAAATACTTCGTTGCCCAGCACGATGGCGATTTTCTGATTGGTCGGAATGTGAAAATCCTGCAACATCACGGAGTCGTCAGTCTGTTCCACCATATAAACCTTATAATCGTTTTCTTGCAGTTTCTTGACGGCTTCGACCACGTCTTCGAAATAATGCCATTCCACGGTTTCAGTAGCGCCGAGGGCCGTTTTGCTGATTTCCTTGTTGGGCGGGCACGCGGTGATACCGCACAGGTAAACCTGCTCAATGGCCAGTCCGTCGCAGGTGCGGAAAATAGACCCCACATTGTTCATACTTCTGATATCGTCTAAAACGACTGTCAGTGGCGTTTTCTCTTGTTTTTTATATTCCTCCGGTGTCACGCGGTGGAGTTCGTCCATAGATAGTTTTTTCATAGTTTAGTAAGGAAGGTCATCGTCGTTGTTTGTGTCATCGTTGAAGCTGGCGTTGAAAGTGCTGAAATTGGAGTCGTTATTGGAGTCAAAGGCATTGTTGTCACCGAAATTCGAATTGGGCATAATGCCTGCGTTGACATTGTCGAAAGCACCTGCGCCGCCGCCATTTTCAAAATGGGGAATGTCGTCCACGTCGGTAAATTTGGTAAATTGGCTTTGGAAACGAACGCGGATGTTGCCGCCGGAGCCGTGACGGTTTTTTTCAATCATGATTTCCGCCAAGCCTTCCGAAGGCGTGTTGTCTTCGAAACTTTCCATTTTATAATATTCAGGTCGATAAATGAACATCACCATATCGGCGTCTTGTTCAATAGATCCTGATTCACGAAGGTCTGACAGTTGCGGGCGTTTGTTTCCGGGACGCGTTTCAACGGCGCGGCTTAGCTGTGACAGGGCGATGACGGGTACGTTCAAGTCCTTGGCCAAAGCTTTCAACGAACGTGAAATGTGGCTGATTTCCTGCTCACGGTTTCCGTTGGCCTTGCCGCCTTCCACGTTGCCCTGCATCAACTGCAGATAGTCCACGATGACTAAGTCGATGTTATTGTGTGCCTTCAAACGGCGGCATTTGGCGCGCAAGTCGAAAATGGACAGTGCCGGCGTGTCGTCAATAATCAGGTTGGAACTGAAAAGCACGTTGATTTTTTCCATCAATCGAATCCATTCGCTTTCATTCAGTTTGCCTTTGGATATTTTTTCGGAAGAAATACCCGATTCGATGGCGAAAAGTCGATGGACCAACTGTGTGGCGGACATTTCCAGAGAGAAAAATGCCACTTTCTTGTCGAATTTGAGAGCCGCGTTGCGGGCAATGGACAACACAAAGGAGGTTTTACCCATACCGGGACGGGCGGCCAAGATAACCAAGTCGGAACGTTGCCAACCACCGATTTTCTCGTCAATGGCGTTGATGCCGGTACGCACCTGCAATTCGTCGCTGCTTTTATTGTTCATTTCCTGCAGTTCGTGGATGGCGTTTTGCACCACTGTACGCAGTTCCTTGCTGTCACGCTTGAAGTTGTTTTGTATGATGTTGAAAAGGTCGGTTTCGGCTTTGTCCATCAATTCCAACACGTCCTTGGAGTCGTCGAAGGCATCATTGGTGATATTGCCGCACACGGTAATCAGTTCGCGCAAAACGAATTTTTCCATAATCACACGGGCGTGGTATTCGATATTGGCGGAAGAGGCCACGCGGTTGGTGAGTGCTGCCAAATAGGAGGCTCCGCCCACAAATTCAAGCTTTTTTTCCTGGCGCAGTTTGTTGGTAACGGTGAGTAGGTCAATGGGTTCGGATTTGGTGAAAAGATTGAAAATCGCCTCGTAAATCGTTTGATGGGCTTCGCGATAAAACATTTTGGATGTCAAGAAGTCGATGACGATACTGACGGCATTGGCATCGATGAGAAGGGCACCCAGCACGGCTTCTTCCATCTCGACGGCTTGCGGAATAATTTTGCCGGCGTTGCCTATGGTGTTTACAATATTATTGAAAGATAAATTCTTCTCAGTCTTGCGCGAAGTACTCGCTACACGTGTGTTTTCCATAGATAAAATAAAGAATTGATGTAATTTTTACGATGCAAAAATCGTGAAAAAAATTACAAAATTTCTTCTTCCTAAGGATAAAATATTAACAATCCGTATAAATCACAAAAAATCAGTAGAATAAGTTATCAACAATGAGTTTTTAGAAGCCGGTCCAGAACTTTTCCCAGAATTTGTGTTCCATTTCCTGCCAGGTCTGGCGGGTGGATCCTGCAAAGTCGGCTGTGTATCGGTTGAGCAGTTGTTTGGCTTCCGTGAGTTTGCCGTCGTTGATTAAGAGGTTGACTTTTAGCTCTAAAGCCGGCAATTCGTCAAAGGCCTTGTCTTCATATCGAAGGATGTTGCGCATCATCTGATCTTTGCATAATCCCCATTTTACCTGCGCGAGTTTGTTGGCTTTGCGGTAGTGCCAGAGGGCGGCGTTTTCGTTGTAGCGGAAATGTCCGCAAAGGTCAAAGCCGGAGGGTAGGGAAGTACTGCCGGCATAAATGGGTATGCGTGGACTTTGTCCGGGGTTTTCGAAAGAAAACCAGCATAAACCGCCAATCTGGTCAGGTAGCCATTCGCGGCATTGAATGATGGTGGAGTAGGAACACCACGACATCGCCACACCGCGGTAGAAAGTCAGGGTTCCGGGCTTCAAACTGTTATAAAGAGCCCGCTCGTTGGCATCCATCCAGGGATTGGCATTGGGACAGACAATGGTGTCCTTGACGATTTTTCCGTCTTTTTTGACATCTTTGACAATGGTCAGATTCTTGGTCTGGTCAAGCAGCTCGGAACCTTCATAATTAGCCCTGAACAGTTCCATCACTTTCCTGACATCCACTTTCTGATCGGGTTTGATGGAGAATGGCAATTCTTCTGCGTTGAGGTCAAAATGCATTGAAGGTGCCAATTCGTTGAAAATGTACCATTCGCGTTCCTTGAAGTTCTTTCCGCCGGAGTAACTTGAAGGGAAAGCTTTCCACCAAATAAAGTCGCCTTTGCCATCCCATAAACCGTATTTTTTTGCTACGGCTTCAATATTGTCGGAATACATAAAGTGGTCTTTGTCCTTTTTGTTGATTTTGCCGATGCGGGCAATGTTGCAACTTACCGCCACTTCGTCGTCGGGAACGCGCTGCGCAACCCAGATGCCTCCGATTTTGTCGGGACCCTCGCCCAAAATTTCCATCTGCCATACTTCCCTTTTGTCGGCAATGGTAATGCACTCGCCGCCATCGGCATAACCGTATTGGGCAATCAATTCCCCGATGAGTTGGATGGCTTCGCGGGCGGTGCTGCAGCGTTGCAAGGAAATGCGCTGCAATTCCTCAATGTAAAACATTCCGTTTTCGTTGATGAGGGTGTCGGGACCCGAAAAAGTGCTTTCGCCCATCGCCAATTGCTTTTCGTTCATACACGGATAAGCCGTGTTAAGGTAGGCAAAGGTGTGCGGAACTTCCGGAATTTCTCCCTTCAACACCATTCCTTCCATACTGTTCGGCGTTTCGGTGTGCATCGTTCCTTTATAAACTTTGTGCATTTCCCCTGCTTTGCGGTCGGCAGCAGGTTCCATACGCAGCCAGGTGCGGTATTTGCTGTCGCAGGTGTGTGAGGTGATGACGGAACCATCGGCCGAGGCCTTGCATCCTACCATAATGGAAGTGCAGTTGGCTCCTACCAGTTCTTCTTCTACGGGCATTTGGGCGTAGGTGAACAGGATGCTTACACAGAAAAATAATGAAATAATCAGTTTTCTTTTATTCATAGTATTTATATTGTTGATTACTAATATTTTATATTTTTACTATCTATAATGATGATTATTAGAATGCAAATTTACACAAAATTTTTCACCATTGTTTGCCATTCCAAAAAAATATTGTATTTTTGCAGCGGGTAAGTCTTGTACGATCTGCTCCCTTTCAACTCCCCCAGGACAGGAATGTAGCAAGGGTACATTGGTTGTAGCGATGCGATATGAGTAGCTTACCCTTTTTTGTTATTATGCTACTCAAAATATATCCAGAAAATCCCAATCCCAAAGCCATCCAACGGGTGGTGGAGTGCCTGCAGAACGGTGGCGTGGTCATCTATCCAACCGATACCATCTATGGCATCGGTTGTGACATTTTCAAACAGAAAAGTGTTGAGCGTATTACGCAAATCTTAGGCGACGGCAAGAAAAAGACCGCTATGACGTTCATTTGTCAAGATTTGAGTCATTTGTCGGATTACACCAAGCCCATTCCAAATAATGTGTTCAAGGTGATGAAAAAGGTCCTTCCCGGACCGTTTACTTTCATTTTGGAAGCCAACAGCAATGTGCCGAAATTGCTCCAAAGCAATAAAAAGACCGTCGGTATTCGTGTGCCGGACAATAATATCATTCGTGAAATCGTTGAACAGTTGGGACATCCGATTTTATCTACTTCTGTCAAGGATGATGATGAAATTGTAGAATATACGACCGACCCGGAATTGATTCACGACAAGTATGGTCATCTGGTGGATATCGTGATTGACGGCGGTTATGGCGATAATGTTCCTTCTACCGTGGTAAATTGCGTAGATGGCGAAATTGAGGTGCTGCGGGAGGGAAAAGGTAGTGTGGATTTGTTGTATTAATATATGAAGACCATTGTATTTCTCCTTACGGCTCATTCAGCGGAAGACGAGAGGGTTCGTTACCATCAGCTGCCGTCTTTGGTTGAGGCGGGCTGGACGGCTTATATCGTGGCTCCTTCGCAGGGAGAATTGCCAGGTTCCAATCCGTATGCCCATTTGTATGGCGCCCATACGATGACACGGCGGCAATGTGTCAATCATTGTGTGGAAATGCTGCGTGAACTGAAACCCGACGTGGTGCTGGCTGATACGCCGATGGCTCTTTGGATGGCTGTCCGTTATCGTCGTTTGTCAAAACGAGCGGTGGCGGTGCTGTACGATGTTACCGAATGGTATCCCTCTAAGAAAAATCTACGATTTCTAACGGGAATTGCCAAGGGTTTGAAGTTCTGTGCTATGGTTTTGTTTAACGCTTTTGTCAACTTTCATACAGATGGTTTCGTTTTTGGTGAAGTCGATAAAGCAAGGCCTTTCAGGCGTCTGTTTCCGCATAGACCTTTTGTGATGACTTCCTATTATCCTGATTTGAAGTATATTACGACATTTCCTACGGAAAGCTTGCGACAGAGGGTTCGCTTGTTTTATAGTGGAAACCTGACCGACGAAAAGGGTTTTGGCAATGTGCTGAAAGCGGCGGTTTGGGTGGCACGCTTTAATCCCGAAACACAGGTCGTCTTGAATGTGCTGAGTAATCAACAATTAGAGAAAACACTATCACTTCCTGCTAATTTGTCTCTTCAAATTGATGAATATCAGCCATTTGCCGAATTTTGTCAAAAGGCTGCGCAGAATGATGTCTTTCTGGATTTGCGCGTTCCTGACGATGAGAATCAAAAATGTCTGCCTATCAAGTTGTTCTATTTTATGGCTATGGGTAGGCCTGTTATTTACACCGATTTGAAGGCCATACATAAGGGTTGTCCCGAATTTGAAGATTTTGGTTCGTATGTGAATCCTCTTGATACACAGCAAATTGTAGATATAGTAAATGATTATATCCGTAATGCCGAACATTATCAGACGTGTTGTACGGCAGCGTTGCGTTGGGCAAGGGAAAAGTATAATTGGAAGTCGATAGAGGCTGATTTTGTATGTTTTATCCAGCAGTATGAGTAGCATTGATATCAAGAAGAATATTGTCGTCACCGTGATGAGCAAGGGCTTGATTATGGCTCTCAATTTTGCTGTAATTGTTCTGACAACGCAGTTTTGGGGCGCATCTGGGCGTGGTTCCATTGCTATTTTTGTTGCCGATTTGGGCTTGATTTCTATCTTTGCCAATGTTTTTACGGGAAGCAGCATTTCCTATTTCTTTTCCCGCATCGGCTTTTCCAAGTTGTCGTCGTTGGCGCACGGCTGGTCATTGCTGGTGGGTACGGTTGCGGCAGTCCTGCTGTATATGCTGGGCCAGCACCAAATCGCGCCTTTTATCTTTACGGCAGCAACGTTGATGGGAATTTTCGCATTCCACAATTCGCTGTTTGTGGGAAGTCAGCGTATCGATAAGTATAATTTGTTTACGGTTTTGCAGCCGCTGTCGTTGTTGCTCTTTATGCTGATTTTTCATTGGCTTTGGCCAGCTATAGGTTGCTATTGCTATTTTTTCGCGCAGTCTTTTTCGTTGCTGATATTGATTGCCGTTTGTTACGCGATGCGTCGGAAAATGAAGATTCAGCTGAGTTGGGACTGGGATTGGTCGGCGGCAAAAGAAGTCTTTTCCTTTGGCTGGAAAACGGAATTGAGCAGTTTGTTGCAGTTCTTTAATTACCGTTTGACCTATTATGTGTTGGATTTTTATTTTGGAAGGTCTTCTGTCGGCGTGTTTTCAATAGGGGTGAATGTGGCTTCGGCGATATGGATTATCAGTCAAAGTATGTCGATGGTTCAGTTTTCCAACGTGCTGAAACAGGGGCATACGCAGCAGTCCAGGAAAGAAACGATGGTCATTGCGTTGTCCAGTTTAGGTATATCCGCTTTGTGTCTTGGTGCGGTGGTGCTGTTGCCGGCGTCGTGGTTTGCCTTTGTCTTCGGTCCCGAGTTTGCGGAAGCCAAGCGGGTGGTGCTGGCCTTGGCTCCTGGAATTTTGGCCTTGGCTTTTTCCAATGTCATCGGCAATTATTTTTCCGCCATTCGTCATCTTAATATATTGATTGTCAAATCAGCCGTAGGTTTAGTGGCGACTTTGTCGTTGGCATTCGTTTTGGTGCGGCAATATGCTCTCGATGGCGCATGTATTGTCAATTCGGCCTCATATATTGTGTCGTCTATCGTATTGCTGCTTTATTATTTTTCTAAAAAATCTCGTTCTGATATTTATGAATAATACGTTTTTGATATATACTTTTGGTTGCAAGTTGAATTTCAGTGAATCGTCGGATATGGCGAGACGTTTACGAGAAAAGGGATGGCAGGAGGGTGAAAATCCTGCGGCTATCATCGTGAACAGTTGTGCGGTGACACATGCTGCGGAAAAGAAGGTGCGCAATTACGTGGCGCATCTGCACCGAGAATATCCAGATGCCAAAATCGTGGTGGTGGGTTGCTATGCTGCACTGCGACCGGAAGAAATCCGCCAGTGGAGTGGAGTGGCGGCCGTTTTCGGTAATCGCGACAAGTTGCACGCTGTCAATTTTGTACTTGGCGAAACTATTCCGGAAGTTCCAACGTTTTTTTCCACCTATTCTTCCAACGATCGCACGCGTTCTTTCCTGAAAATTCAAGATGGTTGCGATTACCATTGCGCTTACTGCACCGTTTGTGATGCCCGTGGAGAAAGCCGTAGTGACAATATCGCCAATGTGCTGGATAATGTGAAGAAAATTCACGAAGCCGGACTGAAAGAAGTGAATATTACCGGGGTGAATTTAGGAACATTTGGAAAAGGAACGGATGAAAACTTTTTCGATTTGCTGAAAGCCATTGAACAGCAGAATCTGGTGGATAGAGTGCGTATTTCTTCCATTGAACCGAATTTGCTGACAGATGAAATCATTGATTTTGTGGCACAGTCTCGTATTGTTATGCCGCATTTCCACATTCCTCTTCAATCGGGAAGTGATAAGATTTTGGCATTGATGAAACGGCGTTACAAAAGAGAAGTTTTTCAAAATAAAATATCGAAAATCAAGGAATTGATGCCGGAAGCCTGTATTGCTATCGATATTATCACAGGTTTTCCGACTGAAAGCGAGGAGGATTTCGCTGACAGCTACGATTTTGTGAAGTCGCTGCCTTTGAGTTATTTGCACGTCTTTACCTATTCTCGACGACCCAATACCTTGGCTGCCGCGATGAAAGGACAGGTGCCGGAGCCGGTGAAACACGAGCGTACGCTTCGCTTGGTCGAACTGTCGGAAACGAAGAAGCGGCATTTTTATCAGGAGCATCTCGGCGAAGTGCGTCCCGTGCTTTGGGAATCAGAAGAATCGGAAGGAAAGATGTTCGGTTTTACGGATAATTATATCAAGGTAAGTTCTCCTTTTCGCATAGACTGGGTCAATCAAATTGTTGATTATGAATTGACGGAAGATGTCTTTTGCCGAGTTTCAGAATAAGATTCTATTTACAATCCAAACTGTTTCCGTATTGCCGTGATTTCTTGTGCGGAAAGTCCTGTCGTTTGGGCAATGAAATCAATGTCCAAGTTCATTTTTAGCATATTGACAACGACCTCGGTTTTTCCTTCTGCTTTTCCCTTGACCAATCCTTTCTTCACCCCTTTTGCTAATCCTTTTCTCATTCCTTCCCGACGGGAGGTCTTCATTGCGTCGCGTTCGAATTTCACGTGGTCCATATAGCGGAAGTAGCGCCGTTTTTCCTCCTCGCTCATCATTATGTACAGCAGGATCTCCTTTGCCAGGTCAAGCCCCGGCGCCATAGCGTCATCC
>JAZLHE010000104.1:0-29963 GCA_045616665.1 Bacteroidales bacterium
GGATCAGCCGTGAGAAGGGCGGCGAGAGATACGTCAAGCACTTTGATTCATGGCAGCATCTGGTGATAATGCTGTATGCGGTCATCAAGCGCTTCGACTCCTTGCGCGAGATTACAGACTCGATGTTTTCCGAGGCCCGCAAGTTGTCACATCTGGGCATAGGCCTGATGCCGAGGTGCAGCACCCTTGCAGACGCGAATGCGAGGAGGCCGGAATCCATCTTCGAGGAGAGAACCGGAAAAAGACTGGGCCAAGCTGCTGGAAGAACAGGAAAATTCCGCCGCCTCAGCTCTCTCTTTGTTTGGCTATGGGGGCTTACTTTTGTGAGAAAACATCCGTAGCGCCTATTTACTGGCATCGCAGATGAATTTTCGCTTACTTTTTTGTTTTAGCGGACAGCAATGATTTTCTTTTTGATTGTCAATAGCTTACGATGGGTTTTTGAGATTGCTGCCAAGTTTGTTGAGTAGTTTACAATATTACGCAAGAAAGTCGGATGTATCACCCGACTTTCTTGAATAATTTTTGCGTTATTTAATGTCTTGATAATCTTGTTTATGCCTTGATGTGTGGATTTTTGGAAGAATCAACATCTTTCCAACAATGAGGCCAACGTCGGATTTATTTTCGTGACGGCATCCTTAATGAATGAATAGTCGGCAAGTTTGTCGGAACACATGAGGCGAAAACAAGTATTGCTTCCTGGATAGCTGGCCTTGTAGTCGGCATAATTGCAGTTGTGTTTGAGATAGAATGCTTCACGCCTTATTCTCTGTTCTTTATTGTCGCAATCTTCTGACGGATCTTCAATTGAAAAGACAAAAGGCTTGTCTGCACAGTCTTCAATAATCTTGTCAAGAATCTTCCCTCCGTATCCGTTGCATCTTTCGGCCTTGTTTATGGCAATGAAAAGACCATATACAAATGTCTCAAAATCCGACAGAACGGACATTCCGATGATTTTTCCATCGCAATAGTAAGCTCTTACATCCGGTTTGAGGACTGGCGATTCCAGCATCTGCTGAATGGTGAATTTTCTCTCTTCAGGTGGGAACGCATCGGTGTAAATCTCATTTATCTTGTCGAGATCTTCGAATCCGGGGGCTACAATGACAGATGTTATTTTCTCCATATTACAAGTCTTTCTTCAAGTCAATGGTAAAGGCCTGTGACATGTCGTCTCTAGCATTGAAAAGGACTGTGCGCTGTTTGGCGTTGTAGACGCATGACCAGTTCGTCACCTGACCGGGCACTTCGATGCCGAAGTTGCCGTATTGCAGACAGCGCAGGGCATCTTCTTCGTCCATAACCGGAGAATAGTGGCCCATCATGTTATGGGCACGGACCACTCCGCCGAAATCACGTTGCCAATAGTCCATAAAGAAGGTTGAAGCAGGTGCGGGATTGTAATAATAGTTTTCCATACTGCGGTATTCGTATGCCACATCATGACCTCCTAAGTTAGCTGAATGAGAGCGGGCTTCCTCGTCAAAGACAAACAATGAATCGCTTCCATCGCTTCCTACCCAATATTCAAGGGTCCTCCAATCATTGTTGGCATCCGAAATGCACCAGTGTATGTTCATGCCTTGGTTGAGAGTCGTGAAATCGTATGAGCGGAATAAATCAATCACTTCTTGTACGGTCGCACATTTGGTAAGGGCAAGGATGTGTAGGGATATAAAGCCAACTTTCGGTTTGTCTGTATCTTGATATATAGCGAAAGGACGTGGCGTTACACTCGGAAGTGGATCAACGATAGGCTCGTTCCTGTCGTCAAAGTTCGGCAGTTGATAGCAAGTGAGAACTAGTCCGGCATCATTCATGCCATCAACGGTTGAAAGAGGCTGGCGTAGCAATACATTGAGGTCTATGCCTTCTCGCAGAAGCACGTTGTCGCCATCGTAGCCCGCCGTGTTAGAGAATTTTTGTGCGCCGTTCAAATCGGTCATCATCACGCTCTTGTGCTCGCCTGGTTTGACATTATGGTTGAAGACCACGACCATCTCCCCGTAATCTCCGTCATAATTACGGCAGTTCAACATCTCTCCCTTGCTGTTGTGGCAAATGAAGCCCGAGCAAGTATTACCTTGAATTTTGCCGGTAATCGTTGGTCCTGGAGTGTAGTTGAACAAGGCGTTGGTGGCTTTGCCTGTCAGATTGTACATGCCGTATAATGGCAGATTGTAATCCGTCAGCAGGCTTTCCCAATCTACGTTTGCCGTGTAGTCCATATAGTAAATGGGGTGGCCAGGAACATAACGGATTGAGCTTAAAGTGGCCTTCGAGCCTTCGGGGATGCATCGTTCTGGAGTGATGTTCGCGTTTGGAATTTCCTTGCCGGCTGAACGCAATGCGACAATTGGAAATTCATTTGGGTCTGGCTGAGGATCTTTTTTGCAGCCTGACACCGCCACTAAAAGTGCGAGGGCTAACAGAATGATTGATTTTTTCATTTTTTTAAGATTTAGTTATTTATTTACCTAAATTCCGCAGAATAAAAATTTGCTAATTCGAGAAGGAGTGTTTACATTCAATGCGCACGTTCTGGGTTGTTGAAAAGTCGTGATGTGGTTGCGGAGTGGCTTTTTTTGAGGTTGCAGTGCACAACTCCCCACCCACCCGGCGTGGCCGGGGAATGGTTTGAGGATTGTGTCAGCGCTGGCGAAGAGGTAGTCGGGGTTCCTCTGGTATTTCTCCGTGCGCAACAGGTTGCAGTCCTCGATGCACTCCCCGCCGCAGAGGTGGGTTGACATGAGGTTCTCCACAATGTAGGAGTAGGTGTACTTCGTGTTTATCCATTTGTCCCCCAGCGTGTTGTCTATGAGGTTGGAGTGTCGCTCCTTGCGGAATGCGTCTATTGTTGAAAAAATCCAGCCGAAAGTTCCGATTTTTCTGAAATTAAGTTGTATTTTTGCCGCCACATCACCCGTTTTTAGGTTTCACAGCACAAAATAGGTGAAATTATTGAGAAATGAAAGTCGTTGCTAAGTTATTTATTAACAACGGCTTGTCATTTTTCAACAGTCAAAATTCAAAAATAATCTGCGGAATTAAGGTAATTGTTATTTTTTTGAATTAAAATGCAAAAATAAGAAAAAAATATATTCAATATAAAATATGAAAAAAAATCACAAGCTGCAGATAAATTATATCACGGCAAAGGCAAATGTATTTTTTGTATCTTTGCAAAAATATTTTTATTATGCCTAAATTGACGATTCATACCATAAATTATCTTCGTACGGGTTATCAGGAAAATGATATTTCCCCGGAAGACTATATCGCATCAATTCTTGAATATAACGAACACGGATTTGTCACTGCCGAGAATAACTATAATGCCGACGCATCGTTACAGTCCGCTTCAACCACACAGTATGACGACCAAAATCGACCGATTGTCGTATGCCAGTACGATGCCGAAGGAACGCTTTGCGAAAGAGTGGTCAATAGCTATAACGATGCCGGTCAGTTGGCGGAACAAAAAATGTGCTACGGCGAGGGTCTTCCCGAATATGCCACTCGTTATGTCTATGAAAATGGTCTCCTGCTGCGTCGCGACTGCTATGATGAAGGTGTTTTTGTCAATACTGAGAAAAAATACGAATATGATGACCACGGTCGCGTAATCAAGGAAATGGATTTTGACGAAGATGGCAATCCGTTGTATGTGGTCGTTAATCAGTATGATGAAAACGGTCGCTTGGCTTCCTATACGCGAGATGAAATCCAGCAGCACGATAGACGAACTTTCGCTTTTGAGTACGATGAACGCGGAAATAAAATCAAGGATTTGATTTATAATTATGATGAAGCTCTAATTGCGAAGATTTATACAAAGTACAACGAGAATAATCAAACTGTTGAGGTCGAGGAGGAAGATTTGGACCATTACCGCTTGACCAAGTATGAATACGAAGGACTTAATCTGGTGAAAATGTCTGTCTTTACGAAGGAAGGACAGCTGATATCGTGGTCTGCTTATACCTACGACCCTCAAGGTCGTGTTTTAACTCAGGAAAATTATGCGCTTGATGAGGTTAATCCGTCGTCTTGTCGCTTGATGAGTCATATAGACTATATAAGGGAATAATTATGGCGAAGACGAAAACGCAGTTTTTTTGCAAGAATTGTGGACACCAATCCACCCAGTGGATGGGGCGTTGTCCGTCGTGTGGCGAATGGAATACTTTCGAGGAAGAGGTGCTGGTGAACCAGGAAACTCCCAAGGGAAAGTCCCATACGATGACTCGTCAAAGTTCGCCTAAGCTGTTCAGCGAGATTTCCTTGCAGGAAATGCCGCGTTTGCATTCTCATATCGGAGAGTTGGACCGTGTCTTGGGCGGTGGCATCGTGGCCGGTTCCATTACCCTGTTGGGTGGCGAACCGGGTATCGGAAAGTCAACTTTATTGTTGCAAATGGCTTTGTCGATGACTGAAACGAAAATTTTGTATGTTTCGGGCGAGGAAAGCGAAAGCCAACTGAAAATGCGTGCAGAGCGTATTGGACAACCCGATGCGTTGAAACATTGCTATATCCTGACTGAAACCGAAACGCAGGTCATCTTTAAGCATGTCGAAGAACTGAAACCGCAGCTGCTGATTGTGGACTCTATTCAAACTTTGCAGAGCAACCTGATTGATTCGGCGGCGGGTTCCATCTCCCAAATTAAAGAGTGCGCCGCCGAATTTCAGCATTTGGCAAAATCGACGGCTATTCCGGTGTTTCTGATTGGTCATATCACCAAGGATGGCACTTTGGCAGGTCCTAAGGTGTTGGAGCATATTGTAGATACCGTACTGCAGTTTGAAGGCGATCAGCATTATGGATACCGTATCGTCCGCTGTATCAAGAATCGTTTTGGCTCCACGGCTGAATTGGGTATTTTCGAGATGAACGAGAATGGGTTGCGCGAGGTGTTGAATCCTTCTGAAATACTGGTTTCTCAGCATGATGAGCCATATAGCGGCAGTGCTATTGCCGCGGTGATGGAGGGTAATCGGCCGATGATGATTGAGACGCAGAGTTTGGTGAGTTCGGCGGTGTATGGCACGCCGCAGCGTTCTGCCACGGGTTTCGACACCCGTCGTATGAATATGCTTTTGGCGGTGCTGGAAAAGCGTTGTCGCTTCAAAATTGGGGCAAAGGACGTGTTCCTGAATATCGCAGGCGGCATCCATGTGGAAGACCCTGCCATCAACTTGGCGGTGGTGGCGGCTATTTTGTCTTCTACGGCCGATGTGGCGATTGACGCAAAAACCTGCTTCGCCGGTGAGTTGGGCCTGAATGGAGAGGTGCGGCCGGTGGTGAGAATCGAACAGCGTATAATGGAAGCCAATAAACTGGGATTCACTCGGATGTTTGTGTCAAAATATAATCTCAAAGGCGTGAAATTGACGGGCCTGAAAATCAAAATCTATCCCATCGCCCGAATAGAGGAAATGTTTGGACTTTTATTTGAAGAAAACTGATGAAGAAATACTTGTTGCTGTTATTGATGACTCTTTTGTCGGCGGGTGTTTGGGCTCAGTCGAATGGCAACTACGTGTATAATTTTCTGTCTTTTAATTATTCAAGCCGTATTGCCGGACTTGGCAGCAATTTGATTTCCGTTTACGATGATGATCCGTCAATTATTATGACTAATCCGTCTTTAATTAGTCAGCGTCATCATTCTTCGCTGCTGTTGAATTTTACGAATTATTATACTGGTACTAATTATGCTTCCGCATTATATTCGCATACCTTTGACAAGGTGGGAAGTTTCGCTTTCGAAATGCGTTATGTCGGCTATGGAAAGTTTACCCGGACGGATGTGTCGGGACTTGAAACCGGCACTTTCCACGCCAATGATTTGGCGGCTACCGTGGGTTGGGGTAGGGAATTGGGTCCCAATTTCTCCATCGGTGCCAATTTGAAGTTGATTTATTGCGGCTATGCCGACTATAATTCTTTCGGCGTTGCCGTTGATGTGGCAGGCACTTATCACAACGAAAAGAAAAATTTGTCCTTATCATTGCTGTTCAAGAATATCGGTTCGGAATTAAAACCGTTCACTCCGGGAAATTTTGAAAAATTGCCCTTTGATATTCAGTTGGCGTTTTCACAAAAATTTGCTCATCTGCCCGTCAGATATCATATTTCGTTGCACTCCCTATATAAATGGAATATGGCCTACACGGGTTCCGATAATCCGCTGTATTCCAAAGATGCAATCAGTGGTGAGGTGCAAACGCCTTCGAAAGTGGCTACCTTTTTCGACAATATGTTCCGCCACGTGGTGTTTGGCATAGAAATCATCCCGGTGAAGTATTTGTCGCTGTATTTTGCCTATAACCACAATATTCATCAGGAAATGAAGATTCCTCAAAAAAGAAGTTTCGCGGGATTTTCGTACGGCTTTATGATTAATATCCGTTCTATCCAATTCGGATTTTCAAGAAATCATTATGCGGTGGGGGCGGTTCCCAATAATTTCACCTTTAGTCTGAATCTTGATGAAGTGGGTAAACTGTCAAAAGAAAATAAAGAGAAAAAATTAATTCGAAAAACTAATATTCAGGAAGAAAAATGAAAAAAAATATAGCTTTATTAATTGCATTGCTGCTTTTTTCCTTTGTGAATGCACAGGAAGTTATGTATTCGATTGTTTCTTCTGACGAGGAAGGTTTGACAATTCGTGTGGATTTTCCGACTTATGCCACTACCGATGTGGTTATAGACAGGACGGTTTACCAAAAATTGTCGCTCAAAGGCGCAAATGTTATCACGAAGCAAGGTGCTCCGGAATTATTGGTGGCAGCAAAATCCGTGATCATTCCCGAAAACAGTCAACCTACAGTTACGATTCTTTCGGAGGATTATGAGTTGGTGTCAGGATTTAAACTTTCTCCCTCTAAAGGCGTCATTTATAGAAACGTCGATCCCAACGACGTCCCTTATACCTTTGGTCCTCAATATCAGCAGGACAATTTTCAGTTGAAGCAGGCTGCCTTCCTTACCAAGACGTTTCATTTACGTGATTTCAACGGCGTGACAGTGCAGACTTTCCCCTTCGACTACAATCCGGTGCGTGAGGAACTCAAGGTTTATCATTCCCTGACTTTGCGGGTGAATTACAACGCAGCCTATACGAGGAACGTGGCTCGTAAGAACTGTTGCGAATTTAATGAAATCTATAAAAACTATTTTCTGAATTACGAGTCATCTCGTTATGCGCCATTGGTGGAGTCTGGCGAAATTTTAGTCATTGCTCCCGAAAGCCTGGCTCCGGCTATGCAGCCGTATGTGGACTGGAAAATCAAAAATGGCTATCCTACCACCTTGGTTACGTTAACTACGACGGGCAATGCCAATCAGAGTGTGAAGGACTATATCACTTCTTTTTATCAAACCCATAATTTGGCTTTTGTGGTAATTGTGGGTGATGGCAACCTTTTCCCTTATTTTACCATTGGTGGAGAAACGGCTGACAATTATTATACTGAAATTGTGGGCAATGATAATGTGCCGGATATTATTTTGGGAAAGATTTCAGCTGAAAATGAAAGTCAGGTCACCACGCAGGTGAATAAGTTTATTCAATATGAAGCCAATCCGTTGGAAACGACCCATTTCAGCAAGTTCTTGGGCATTGCTTCTTCTGAAGGACCCGGTGACGAAAATGAATATGATTATCAGCATATCCGTAATATTGACAATAAACTGTTGAATTTTACTTATACCGATGGTTCTGAATTGTTTGAAGGCAGTCAGGGCGGTTTGGATGCTCCTGGCAATCCTACTTCCGCGATGGTTAGTAATGCGGTGAATGAGGGTGCCGGTATTATTAATTATTGTGGTCACGGTAATTACAATATGTGGCAGACGACCGGTTTCAACAATAACAATGTAAATAATCTCACGAATTACAATATGTTGCCATTTATTATTTCAGTAGCTTGTTTGAATGGTGATTATGTGAACCAGACTTGTTTCGCCGAAACTTGGCTGCGTGCCAGCAAGAACGGGCAGCCAACGGGTGCCGTGGGGGCGATGATGTCCACGATAAGCCAGCCCTGGGAGCCGCCAATGTGCGGTCAGGATGAGATGATTCGTGTGCTGACAGGAGCCGATAATTCGCACACCAAACGGACTTTTGGCGGCATTGGTTTCGATGGCTTGATTAAGCTGTATGAGAACTATCACGATGATGAAGGGTTGGAAACTATGCGTACCTGGGTGCTGTTTGGTGATCCGACTTTGCAGGTGCGTACTGCGGAACCCCAGGTGTTGACAGTTAGCCATCAGCCGAGTATTTTTGTGGGCAGTACCATTTTTCAGTTGAACTGCCCTGTCGAAAATGCAAAGGTCGTCTTAACTTTGGAGAATGACATTTTGGCTCAGGGGGTTGTGACAAATGGAACTCTTTCGTTGCTGCTTCCCGCCAACTTGCTTCCAACGGATACCTTCCATTTGTTGGTCTCTGCCTTTAACTATATTCCCTATCAGGCGGATATTCCTTTGATTATGTCGGAAGAACCCTACATTACTTGTATAGGACATCAAATTAATAATGAGAGTGGCTATCCGCAATACGGCGAAACTGTGACGACAACTTTGCACGTGAAAAATGTGGGTGCAGTCGCGTCGTCAGATTTTACCGTTGAGGTTACTACGGATGATCCATATATCACCTTGTTGCAGGGTAGTGGTTCTTTTGCCGCACTTCAACCCAATGAAACAATCGATTTGACAGATGTTCTTCAATTTAGAGTGAAAAATTATGTGCCTTCAGGTCATATTGCCCAATTCGTGGTGACTTTCACTTCGGACACCTTCGTTACCACCACCGTGATCAATCAATTGATACATACTCCGCAACTTGAATTGGGAACTTGCGTGGTGGAAGATTCGCAGGCAGAAGAAACCGCCAACGGTCGTTTGGACATTGGAGAAACAGTTGAACTTCGTATCCCGATATATAACACGGGAAATGCCCAGGCGATGTATGGCTTTGCTTTTGTGGAAAGTCTAAATGACAATATCGTTATCAATTCACCGCGCTCACAGGTAACTCCGTATTTGAGTCCCGACGGTTCCGCTATGGTGAAAATTTCCGTGACGGTGAATCCCGAACTTCAAGAAATTGCCTTGGCCGAATTCAAATTATGCTGGATTGCGGGTGCTTATAAGGTCGAAAAAAACTATCAATTATTGATTGGTGAACGTATCGAAGATTGGGAAAGCGGAGACTTTTCTATGAATCCTTGGAATACAAACACCAGTCGTTCTTGGTATATAACCAATGAAAATGCGTACGAAGGAGTTTATGCGGTCCGTTCGGGCCAAATCGGCAACAACCAGACTTCTTCCCTCAAGATTAGCTTGCAAGTCACACAGTCTGACATACTTTCCTTTTATTATTATGTGTCTTGTGAATATGGTGGTTATTGGGGAATGTATGACTATTTGGCATTTTATATCAATGATGTTGAAAAAGATGTGTGGGATGGCGAGGTAAATTGGACTAAGGCCAGCTATGCAGTTGCTCCCGGAAATTATACTTTTGAATGGCGATACATTAAAGACTATATGTCCTCAGGCGGTCAGGATATGGCGATGCTTGACTATATTAAACTTCCTGCTTATTCAGGTGCCGTGGCAGTGGTCAGTTATGAAGAAGACCAGATTGAATTGGAATGTTATCCCAATCCGACTTCCGATTTTGTGGTGGTGAGTTGTGATCAAATCGAAAGTCTTGTCGATTGCAAGGCTTGCGTTTATGATATGAATGGCAAATTGATTCGACAGTTTCCGTTGACCAATAACCAGTCGTCTATTTATGTTGCCGATTTGGATTCAGGTGTCTATTTATTGGATATTATGAATGCTCAGCAGAAAATGAAATCAGTAAAAATTATTAAGAAATAGAAATGGAAAAACCTTTGATATTAATCGTTAATGATGATGCTTACGAAGCGAAAGGACTTTATGCCTTAGTGGAGGCGGCCAAGGATTTTGGTGAAGTGGTGGTCGTGGTTCCCGACAGTTCCCGTTCGGGTATGGCTCACGCGATTACGATGAGCGAACCTTTGCGTATTCAACTTTATCGGGAAGAGGATGGAATTAAATATTATAGAACCAATGGCACTCCGGTGGATTGCGTTAAACTGGGGCAGAAAGTCGTTCTCAGAGACAGAAAGATCGATTTGGTTCTGTCCGGTATCAATCACGGTTCAAATTCGTCGGTGAGTTTGATTTATTCCGGAACGATGGCGGCGGCCATTGAGGCAAGTTTAGAAAATGTGAAGGCGGCAGGATTCTCCTTGTTGGATTATTCTTCCGATGCCGATTTTACGGCGGCTATCCATTATGCCAAAAAACTGATTCCGCAGATTCTGAAAACCGATTTTCCATCGCAGGTTTCACTGAATATCAATATTCCCAAGCTTCCATTGGAAGAAATCAAAGGTGTCAAAATCGTTAGACAAACCAAAGGATACTGGGAAGAGGATTTGGAACCGCGTGTGGATTGCTTCGGACGAAATTATTATTGGCTTTCCGGCTATCTGGTCGATCAGGACCCGCATAACGACACCTGCCAATGGGCATTAAATAACGGCTATGTCTCAATTCAACCGGTGCAGGTGGATATGACCGCGTATCATTTTATGAATGACCTTAAATTTATGGAGGAATAATGGGAAAATTTGTAGAAAAATTAAGGAGAGACTCATTGCCAATGGGTTTGCTGATTGGCACCGTCTGTCCGGCAGTTTTGTTTGGAATCCTGTACGGAATCATTACGATTGTTCAGCAACAGACCGGAAATGTTAATATTCCCAATATGACTCAAAAGCTGATTTTGTTGAGCGTGGTTCCCAACGTGTTGATTTTGAGATATTATCTGGTGAAATTAAAATACGATCTCACAGGCAGGGGAATCTTGCTGGTGACTTTTGTTATCGCCTTGATATTCGCTGTGATGGAAATCGCCCTATAGGGACATTTTTTGTAAAAACAAGTAGAGACGTTGCGCGCAACGTCTCTACCCATTATGAATATAAACAGGAACGTTATTTAGTTCACCAAGGCGGCGGCTCCTAAAATGGCAACGTCGTTTTGTTTCAATTGCGAAACCATAATTTTCACCTTGTCTTTATAATTTGATAAGACGTTGAGGTTGAATGATTTGCGTACGGGTTCAAGTAGCACTTCGCCAGCTTTGACGGGTCCTCCCATTAAGAAAATGGCTTCGGGAGAAGAAAAGGCGACGGCATTGGCCATAGCCAGTCCCAAAATGCCCCCCGTGAATTCAAATACCCGAAGTGCCAATGGGTCACCTTGGTTGGCCGCGTCACCGATGGCCTTGGAATCGAGTTCCTCGGCTGGAATTTTGGAGAGAATTCCGTCATAGTAGGGGTCTTGCTTCATCATTTCAAGACAGGTTTTGCGAATGCCACCGGCAGAAGTGTATTGTTCCAGGCAACCTTGCCTGCCGCATTTGCACGGCCGGCCGTTAGGGAAGATAATGGTATGTCCCAGTTCGCCCGCGAAACCGTCGTGACCATAAAGGAGTTTGCCATCCACGATGATGCCGCTGCCTACGCCGGTTCCCAAGGTAAACATAATGAAGTGCTTCATTCCTTTCGCACCGCCATAAACCATCTCACCGTAGGCCGCTGCATTGGCATCATTGGTGATGACGGCGGGAATGTGCAAGCGTTCTTCCATCATTTTGGCTAAGTAAATGTTGCCTTTCATATTCAAATTAGGCGCGTTTTCAATACATCCGGTGTAAAAGTTGCCGTTAGGCGCACCAATGCCGATTCCTTTGACTTCCACTTTTTGTTCCTCAATGAGTGCCTTGATCGTGTTGGCAAGGTCGTCTGCGTATTGATTGGCGTCAGTATATTGTCCCGTGGGAAGATTCTTGCGGGCAACAACTTCTCCTTGCTGATTCACTAAGCCAATGTCGGTATTGGTTCCACCAATGTCTATTCCAATTGCATACATATTCTATCTTTTTTAATTAATACTATTTTTATAATGTATCTAATTCCCATGCTTATAACGCTCTACTCGTCACATTCCAATTTCTACTCCCAGTTTACAAATTTTAATCTTTAATCTCAACTCTCCGTTTTCAACTCTCCGTTCTCCGTTTTCAGTTCTCAACTCTCATCTCCCATAAATGGTATGAAAAAATTCCACCCCGATTAAGCGGTCATAAAGGGAGGTTTCGTCATTGAGATAGACAAAAACACTATAGTCGTTGTCGGTTTCCCAATGACTGCCTTCAATGTAGGTGGCGTCAATTTCCGTGCTTCCGTTATGAACAAAGACATACTGGTAATTGTAATAACCCTGTTTCAAATACAGATTGCTTTCCCAATAGTGGGTATATTCGTTGTATCGCAGTTTGGCTTCGTCTTTGATTTGCCAGTCGGTGAGCTCGCCAAAAACATAAATGTCGCCGTCGGTGACGGGAAAATCGCATTTGAGCGAGAAACGGGTATCGATATATTCTTCCCTGTTTTTGTCGTCATAGTCGCTGGTTTCCCAATAACATTTGCCTTTCAGGGTGGTAGAACCTTGATATGCCCCGTAGGGTCTGGCGATGTCTTCCAAAACAAGGGCGTGGTATCCGTCGCTTTTGTATGTTAAAGATGCGACTCGGTCGCCATTATATCGGGTGCTTTTAAGAGAAAAAGTTCGAAATTCGGAACTGCCAAAAAAGCTGTTTTCATTTTCGTCATAGTCAAAATTATATTCTCCAGGTTTGCCAAAGCGATAACGCAATCCGATGATGGCATTGTCCCAGCGACCGTTTTGCAGAATGGTGGCGGTCAGACTCCGAGCTGGGTTGTGAATGACATAGTCTCCGGTATTAACCACAAAATCAACCTCTTGGGCCGTGTTGCGATAACGAACGTCCGAAGCAGAATGCACCACGCCTGAAATGACGGCACTTTCGTTTTCCTTGACCATAAAACGACGTGTAAGTACGGGTTTGTCTGTGGTTTCATCATAAACAAAAAGAATGTAATTCCCTGATTTGGTGACATTGATCATATCATTCGGGAATAATAATTCAAAATTGACATAGTTTTGAAGCGTGTTGAAAGAGTAAGAGTGGTTGCTGATTTCATCTTCAAAAAATCCATCAATATAATCAAAAGGATTGAGATCGGAAGGCTTCCAGTCGTAGGTGCAGTGAATGACGGTGTATTTCAGGTATCGGGTGTCATTGCCATTGATGTCGTCAAAGACAAGTCTGAGCTGCTCTCCACTGCCTAAGTCTATGATGGGAAAACCCAGAGGTGCGTTGGCGGGGATGAGTTTGACGCTGGCAATGCCGTCAACATAGACTTTGTTTTCAAAAGAAATGTTTTCGTATTGCTGAGAAAAAACAGTCGAAAACAAAAGGACAATGACGATACTTAAAAATAATTTTTTCATCTTGACAGGATATAATGTACAAAAATACAAATTTTTTCAATAATGTGTGAATACTGAAATTATTGTCGTGCCGATTTTTTTCGAATGATAAAATAGAGAATTCCTCCAATAATGAGGATATAAGTCATCCAAAGCAATCCTGTTTTCCAGTAGTTAAGATGGTCAAGCCGAGGTGCGTCAAGTTGGTTTGGGTTTTCGTGACGGGTAATTGGATTCAGCCACATTTCGGTACCGTCTTCAAAAGTCAAGACTGTTCTTACATAACAATCGTTTTCTTGAATGGCATACAACGCTTCGTCTATGTTGTTTTCTGTTTTAAGAATTTTTCCGTCTTGACCAATAAATTCGGCCTTTTGAATGGTTTTTGTGACGGCTACGCGTAAAGTGTCTTTCAAGAGATGAATATAAATTGGATGCGGAAGAAAGCTGTCCAGGCGTTTTTTCTTCTTCTCGGGATTTCCTTTTTCACTGTCGTCATAAGGGAAAAAAATGCCGACGGTCTGTCCTGCCGTTAAAGCGGCCAAAATCTGCTGACTGTCGTCTGTCGAACTTGCCACTAAAGTGAAACATTTTGCTATTTCGTTGATGTTGCGTGCGTTGTGCGAATCATCATCGCCAATCAAATAAATTCGATGGCCGTTGGACAAGGCCGTGTCCCAGTGGTCGGGAGAATTGCAATAGCCATTGAGCACTTCCATCAGTTTATAGTTGTCAAGGTATTTGAAATCACTGGCGAGGTAGCCGCCTTTCACGAAATTCGGGTGGGCAGGAATGACTAATTCGCAATCTTGTCCAATCTGGTTGAGGGTATGCTGTTTCATACTCAGCGTCTGCCAAAAAGGATAATCGACGCGTCGTACTTTACGTGCTCCTAAGCATAATTGGTGTATTTTGAAAATGCCGTAGCCGTGTTCGTAAGCGGGAATAAAATCGCTGCGTTGTGATTCGAAATCGCAAACTTTATTATAGTTTGAAACGCCTCTATGGGAAAATCCTAAAATGTTATAAATGCTGTCAATCAAAGAGGGCGTGTTGTCGCGACCGTTGGTAAGGCCGCCGGCAACGCGTGAGTGGGCGTGAAAATTACAACGTAGCCAAGCCGTGGAATCAATGCCTTCGTAAGGGTTGTGCCAATAGTTCCCGTGAAACGGACTGGGTTCGTCAAAATCATAAACAGGAACGAAGAGGTTGATAAGGAGAAGAAAACCCATAAAACAGCCGATAATCCAAAGTATTACTTTGCCTAAAAGTGCTAAAATCCGCATATTCCTGTCTTTATAAATTAAAGTGCAAATGTACGGAAAAAATTTTGGAATGCATTCTCTCGTAATTGTCACTTTTGGTCTGTCATTCACCAAAAAGCATTATCTTTGCAAAAAAATGAAATGATTATGGTATCAAAAAAAGAACTTCGCGCAACTGTCAAAATGTTGAAGAAACAGCATACTGCCGAGCAACTGGCTGTGCAATCCCAGCAGATTATGGCGCAATTGGAACAACATCCCGATTTTATCAATGCCGATACGGTAATGTTGTATTGTTCGTTGCCAGATGAGGTGCAAACGCAGATTTTTATCGAAAAATGGCGTCATCAAAAACACGTTATTTTGCCTACCGTGGTGGGAGATGATATCATTCCTGTTGAATTGTCTGAAAATACGGAATTTGCGGAGGGAGATTTTCATATTTTGGAACCCCAGAATCATCCTTATCAGGGGAATTATGACTTGATTGTCGTTCCCGGGGTGGCTTTTGATAAAAATGGCAATCGTTTGGGTAGAGGCAGAGGCTATTACGACCGCTTTCTGTGCCAGCATCAGTCGGTGAAAAAAATAGGGGTTTGTTTTGATTTTCAATTAGTTGAAGAAATCCAAACTGAGCCGACAGACATTAAAATGAATGAAATTATTTCATTTCAAGCATAAATTTGTAGTTTTTTCATTTTTTGTGCGTCATATTATTGACAATTGATTCGAAAAAAGATGACATCACAAATGGAATCGAAGGAAAAAGAATTTGAGGTATTGGTAAAAAAACATAAAACCACGATTTATACGGTGTGTTATATGTTTTCAAAAGACGCTGACGAGGTGGCAGACTTGTTTCAAGATATTTTGATTAACCTCTGGAAAGGTTTCGACAATTTTAGAGGAGAGTCAAAAGTGGAAACTTGGATTTGGAAAGTGGCATTGAATACTTGTATTTCTGCCGATCGAAAGAAAAAGCGTCAAGGAGAGAAAGTCCCTTTGGAAATGGCTGCCGACCTTTATACGGATGACGATGAGGACAGCAAGCAAATCCGAATGCTGAACGCGCATATCAGCAAGTTGGCTCTTGTCGATAGAGCCATTGTCCTGTTGTGGTTGGAAAACCTGAGCTATGACGAAATCGCGGCTATCGTGGGCATTAGTGCCAAAAACGTCAGCGTGAAGCTGGTTCGAATCAAGCAACAATTAATGAAAATGTCTAACGAATAAATTTTTGCCTTATGGAAAATGTACAAGAATTTCAAGAATTGGAAGAATTGCGTGCTCAGATGCAATTGCTGAAAGGGAAGTTGGAACAGGAAGAAATTGTTAACGAGAAACTGTTGCGTGAAACGATGAGATTCAGACTTACTTCTATTAATAAACAGGTTAGGATTGATATTTGTGTTGCATTGTTTTGTGTGATTACTTATCCATTGTGTTTTTCGTTCCTGCCTGGGTGGCTGTTGATTTTTGTCGTCGTTATGGTTTCTGCCGATGCGATTGCAACGGTACTGGTTCATAGACCGGTACGCGAGAAACTGATTATGAATGACGATTTGAAAACGGTGGCACAGAAAATGAGACGCCTCAAGAAGGCATATATCATTGCCTTGTGTGTGGAACTGCCGGTTGTCATTGTGTTTGGCGTCTTGCTTGTGAGGGCGGTAATTCCATACTTTCATAATCCTATATTTGCGATTTGGGGTGTTGCTATTGGTGGGTGTATCGGACTTGCGATAGGATTGATGATGTTTCGTAGGGTGCTGAAAAACAGCGACGCCATCATTAAACAGATTGAAGAATAATGCTTCAGAAAAGTTGTCGTTTGCTATTTGATAAAAAAAATGTATTTTTACACTTTTAATTCTATAAGAAAGTATATATCGTAACTTATTATCAATAAAAAAATTAAGAAAGATGAAAAAATTATTGTTCGTTTTGGCGGCTTTAATTCTGACCATCGGCGCAGTGTCGGCACAGGATTTAAATGCTCCCATCAATCCCGATCCGAACGTGAAAATCGGAAAATTGGACAATGGCATGACCTATTACATTCGTGCCAACAAGAAACCCGAAAATCGTGTGGAATTTCGTTTGGCCGTGAATGCAGGTTCTTGCCAGGAAAACGAAGACCAACGCGGTTTGGCTCACTTTACCGAACACATGGCCTTCAATGGTATCAAGGGTTATCCCAACAACACGATGATTAGCGAATTGCAAAAAATCGGTGTTACTTTCGGTATTGGTATCAATGCCTACACTTCATTTGATGAAACCGTTTATGAATTGACAATGCCCAACGACAAACCCGAATATATCCAAATGGGTTTGGACATCTTGAACGGCTGGGCTAACGGACTTCTCTATGACGCAAAAGAGATTGAATCGGAAAGAGGCGTTATTGCAGAAGAATATCGTATGGGCCTCGGCGCCAGCGATAGAATGCAGAAAGTTTGGTGGCCCGTTCTTTTCAAGGATTCTCGTTATGCCGTTCGTATGCCTATTGGCTTGATTGAAGTCATCACTGGTTTCAAACATCAAACCATCAAGGATTTTTATCACGATTGGTATCGCCCCGATTTGCAGGCTGTCATCGTGGTTGGTGATATTGATGTGGATGCCATGGATGCTATGGAAGCCCAAATCAAGAAGCAGTTCGGAAAAATCAAACCCGTTAAGAATCCACGCGTGAAGGAAGAGTTCCCAATCGCATCCAACAAGGAACCTTTGGCTGTTGTGGCCACCGATAAGGAAGCAATGGGCAATACCGTGATGATTGTTCGCAAACACCCTCATTTTGTAATGAAAACCGTGGGCGATTTCAGAACCAGTCTGAAACACGACTTATATAATATGATGTATGATGCTCGTTTGAGCGAAATGACTCAAAATCCTGCTTGCCCATTCCTGAGTGCAAGTTGCGGTTATTCGGAATTGATTGGCAGTACTGATATGTACGGCTGCCAGATTTCCTGCAAGGAAAACAAAATTATTGAAAGTATTGAAGCTTTGATGCGTGAAGATCAGCGCGTGCTTCAACACGGTTTCTTACAGACCGAATTGAATCGTGTAAAGGAAGAATTACTCAACTTGTACGAAATTGCCGCTAACGAAGTAAAGAAAACCGAATCATCGAGATTCGCATCGGAATATGTAGCCAACTATTTGCATCACGACCCGATTCCAGGTGCCAAGAGAGAATACAATTATGCCAAGAAATATTTGGAAGATATCACCATTGAAGAAATCAACGCTTTGGCTAAAAATTGGATTACCGATGAAAACCTGGTGGCTATCGTGATGGCTCCAGACAAAGAAGGCGTGAATGTTCCTACCGAAGCTCAAGTTTTGGCTGCCGTTACCAATCCTGGCAACAAGGACGTGGCTCCATACGTTGATAATTACAAAGACGTTGAATTGGTCAACAAAGATGAATTGAAAGCCGGTTCAATAATCAATACGAAAGAATTAGATGCCATCGATGCCACAGAACTTACCCTGAACAATGGTATTGTGGTGGTGTTGAAAAAAACTGATTTCAAAAACGACCAGATTTTGTTCTCCGCCCGCAGTAAAGGTGGTATGAGTCTCTATTACGAATGTGATCAGCCTGCTTTGCATTTTGCTTGCAGTTTTGTGGATCGTGCCGGTATTTCTGAATTGGATTACTCTTCTTTGGAAAAGAAAATGAAAGGCAAGAATGTGGGTGTCAGTCCATACATCGATTTGTTCAGCGAAGGATTCAGCGGTTCTTCTACACCGAAAGACCTTGAATTTTTCTTCCAATATTTGCACGCTTTCTTTACTTCTCCAAGACAAGACACTACAGTTTATGAATTGGTAACCAATGAATACTTCGAACAAATCAAGATGCTGGGTGCCAATCCTATGTATAAATTTATTTTGTCTTTCTATGATGCCATCTCACAAAACGATCCTTATCAGAAAGCACTGCTTACCAAGGAAGATGTGGAATCAGTGGATTACACCCGCGCATTCCAACTCTATCAGCAGCGTTTTGCCAATCCTGCCGACTTCGTTTATACTTTCGTCGGTAATTTTGACGAACAGCTCATCAAGGAATACATTGAACTTTATTTAGGTTCTCTTCAAACTTCTTCTGAAAAGGAAACTCCAAAATACGATGTCGTAAAAGGTTTCCCAGATCATCAGATCGTTGACAACGTTTACGCCGGTAGCGAACAACAGAGCTGGGTGGGCATTGCCTACGACCACGAAATGGAATGGACTCCTAAGAACAGGATGATTGTGGCAGAAATCAATGAAGCTCTGCAAATTGAGTTGATTGCTACGATTCGTGAAAAAATGAGCGGCGTTTATTCTCCAATGTTGCAAATGAGTTCGGACAATGAACCCAAGCCTTCTTATAGTATGATGGTGATGTTCAGCTGCTCTCCGGACAATACCGACAATCTGTCCAATGCCGTTTTCAATATTCTGAAAGATTTCCAAGCAAACGGACCATCAGACGAAACTTTGGACAAGGTGAAAAAACAGATGATCAATGATCACGAAACTTCGTTGAAGAAGAATGGAACCTGGTTGAGTTACATCGCCAACAAATACTATGACAATGATGAAGACTTTAACAGCATCAATACAACAGCCGAAAGAATCAATGGCGTAACCAAAGAAGATATCGTTAACTTCTTGAAGGCCAACTTTGATGTTGACAAGTATGTCAAGATGTACTTATATCCTGAATCTATGGAGAAATAGCTTAGATATTGAGCATTTTGAAATAGCGTTTAATTTCAATTTGCATTCTTTCGAAACTCCCGAAGCGTACCGTTTTGGGAGCTTCGCCTTTTTTAAGCATAATCATTCCGGAGCGGACTTCCTCGGTATAGGGCGTGATGTCAACACGGGTTATTTCGTTGAGCATAAAGTCGTGAATAGCCACATCGTTGAAACCTGTGGCAACTTCTTCATAGTAAACCTGTCTGTCTTCGCAGAAAGCCTGAAGCATTTCCACCACATCGTCCCATCCGTCGGGTTTGACTTCGTTGTTGTAGAAGAAGATGACGGCGCTGTATTCGGGAACCGAGTCGTTGACTTCCGTGCATTCAAAGCGGCAGAGGTCGTTGATGACATATCTATCTACAAAATAGGATTTGCGTTGGTATTCGCTGATGGCGTGTTGGGTGGCGTTGGTGTCCAGATTTTTAATCCACTCATAGTTTTTATGTACGATAAAAGAACCGTCAGATTCGCGGTAGGTTTCCCATATCTCGGTCTCTAACATTTCGTTGTCTTGCTTCGCCAAATTCAGAGCCACGGGAACAAGGTCCAAGATGCGTTGCGTGCCGAAACCGGAGGTGATAACCAAGTAGGCCCATTCGCGGTCTGTTGACCGCAACAGCCAGAGTTCCCGGCCTTCAGGAAGGCGCTCTACGCAGGAAATACCCCATTCTTCAGGAACTTTGTTGGTAATGGTGATGTGTTTGCCATCGTAATCGTTGAGCTGTTCTAAGAAATCCTCGATAAATTCTTCGCTGACGGGATATAATTCCGATTGGTCAGCGATGTCGGCCGTGATGGTGTCGGCAATGATGGAAGTGGGGTAACTCATTAGTTCATTGTCGTTTATTTCCTCATTGTCGTGGTTTTTAAGACCACAAGCTGCGAAAAAGACGGCCATAATGAAGATGGCCAAAAACAAATGTTTTTTATTCATTTTATGTGATTTAATCTATGGTTTTAGGAATCAATTGAATGGCATCTTCAACCTTGAAATCGCCGATACGGGTCCGTCTCAATGCGGTCAAATGCGCTCCTGAATTAAGCTCGAAGCCGAAATCGCGGGCAATGGAGCGAATATAGGTGCCTTTGGAGCAGACTATGCTGAAGTCGAGGTCGGGAAGTTGGAAACGAGTGATGTCAAAAGTGGGAATGGTGATGCGGCGTGGCGAAATTTCAACGTCTTCGCCTTCGCGGGCCAATTCGTATGCTCTTCTCCCGCCCATTCTTACGGCAGAAAATTGTGGCGGCACCTGGTCAATTTCTCCCAAGAATTTCTGTCTTACTTCTTCTATCATTTTGGTTGTGATATGGTCGTAAGCAAAAACCTGGTCGATGGGTTTTTCCAAGTCAAAACTGGGCGTGGTGGCCCCCAAGCGCAACGTGCCGGTGTAGGCTTTTTCTTGGGCTTGATAAAGATCGATTTGCTTGGTGAATTTGCCCACGCAAATGATGAGCAATCCCGTGGCCAAAGGATCCAGTGTGCCAGCGTGCCCTACTTTGACTTTCTGCTGATATTTGCGGCGGATGTACTGCCGAACTTTGCCTACGACATCAAAAGAAGTGCAGCGGTAAGGCTTGTCAATGAGCAAAACGTCTCCTTCTGGATTGATGTCCAAATCCGGCAATTCGAATTGAGCTTCGTGAATGACCTTTTTGTTTAGCATAAGCTAAATATTAAAGTAGATAAACCAACAATGGCACAATAAATAGCGAACCAGATTAACTTTCCTTTTTTTACAATGCTAATCATCCATTTGCAAGCTAAACATCCCACGATGAAGGCAGAAAGAAAGCCAATGATGACCGCGCTGACAGGAATGCCGTTCATCGCATTCTGAAATCCGAGTTGAGCGATGTCCATTATATCCAGAAGCGCTTCGCCTAAGATGGGAGGAATGACCATCAAGAAGGAAAATTGGGCCAGTTTTTCTTTGTTGTCGCCTAATAGTAATCCGGTAGCGATGGTGGAACCCGAGCGTGACAAACCTGGCAGGACGGCCACGGCTTGGGCAATGCCGATGATGAATGCGTGCCATCCGCTGATATTTTCCTTTTGGCGAGGTTTGGCGAAATAGGAAAAAGCCAAGAGTAGGGCGGTGACGAGTAGCATAATGCCGACAATGGTTAGCCCGGAACCGAAAACACTTTCTACCGTGTCTTTAAGGCAAAAGCCAACAATACCGACTGGAATCATCGATATAATGATATTGACTGCATATCGCGTGCCCGGGTTTAAATCATTGTAGGATTTCCACGACTGCTTAGAAAAGATGTCTTTGAAAATCCAGACGATTTCTTTCCAAAGGATGACCAATGTGCTGAGTACGGTAGCCACGTGAAGCATCACCGTGAAACTGAGGTTTTCTTCGCCGGAAAGTCCAAAAAGATTTGAGATAATGGTGAGATGACCGCTGCTGCTAACTGGCAGATATTCGGTCAAGCCTTGCAGAACGCCTAATATTAATGCTTCCCACCAACTCATTATTCAGCTTTTTCTTCGTTGGTTTCCTTTTTGTTTCGTGGATGCCACATGATGGCGAAGATTTCGGTAACCAGGCCAATGAGAATCATCACGGGGGCAACAACGATGCGGCGGGTGTTGAAAACTTCAGGATTAAACTGATCCGGTTGTTCGGCCGCGCCGCCGGAAATGCAGAAATAGCCGACAATGATGATAATAGCACCTATAACCATCAAAATGTAGTTGATAGATCTGAAAAGCGGCGTTTTATTGGTTTTGGGTGCTGGTGCCTTTCCACTTGGGTTGGGAGTCAGTTTCTTTTTGTTTTCAGTATTAACTGTTTGTGCCATAATATTTTATTTTTATTGATTTACAAATAAAGTCTTTCGTCTTTAATTCGGATGTATCTGTTGACGGAAATCACGGAGATGATGATCGTGAAGAGAATGCTGAAAATGAATACGGACAGCAATATCGCGGAAACGTACACGATTTGTGTAAAGTCAACGAATTGTGGGAAGAGCAGGTTGCCTTGGTAAAGCAGCAACCCCAAAAGAACCACGGCAATGGCCCCGCCCCACACGCCTTGGCTCAGCCCCTTGAGGACAAATGGACTTCTTACAAACCTACGAGTGGCTCCTACTAAAAGCATACTCTTTATATTGAAGCGTTTGGCATAAATATGCAAACGGATGGAGTTGGCAATCAACAACATAGAAATCAGCATAAAAACGGCACTGATAATGAGCACCACCCATTGTATCGTATGGAAATTATTGCTGATGGATTTTACGAGAAAGTCGGGATACTGCACATCCTGTACAATCTGTTCTTTTTTGATTTCCTTCGATACCTTTTGCAATGAGTCGGTATTGGCGTATTCGGGATTTACGCTGATGATGATGGACGCATTGATGGGATTGGAAATAATTTCGGTATAGTTGTTGCCGATGGTTTTGATGGCTTCCAGGGTGTTGTCCTGACGAGAAGAAACTCTGGAAGTGGCAATGAAAGGCTCCATTTTGATTTTTTGTTCCATCGAAACGATGTCTGCTTCCTTGACATCAGCATAAAATAAAATTTCCATTTCAATTTTCTTGGAAAGATTGTTGATGTACTGCGTGGAAAAGAAGGCGAAAAAGGCCAATGTGCCAATGAAGAACATCGTCAGGGCAATGCTGACAATGGAGCCGAAGGAGGAAAGACGCAGTCTGGCTTTCGTGATTTTGTCGATGGTATCCGGATATTTACTCATAATACATTATAATGATTCTAACTTGCAAATATATAAATATAATACGGCTTGTATTGATGAATCTGTATTTTTTATTCACAGCCGAATGGGGATAAATTGCGGTGTTTTTCAGTGATTAATCATTCGGAAAACGCCAGCGTCTTAATCTATCCTGTTGTCTTTGACCTTAGAATTTCATCCAAAAACGGCAGATTTCACGGTCGTCGTCGGCGGCGAAAACAGTCATCAGCCAGCTGCCGTCGCTTTGTTCCTGTTTCCCGATGTAGTATTTATCCCCGGAAAATAATTGCGAGATAAAGTGAATGGATATTTCCGTGGGTTGGTGTTGGGTGCAGAAATCGTGTCCCATTTCATCCAAGACCCATTGCAGGTATTTGGTGTTGTTGACGTGTTCGTTCAAGTCAATGTCGGAATGCAGAACTTGATGGATGATTGGAAGGTCGGGTTTGGGGGCTGCTGCCATTCGGGGAAATGCCTTGGTGGTAACGGCATTTTCTTCCAATGGGAAACGGCCTTCCCGGTCAAAATCTTCCAATTTCTGCGGTTTAGATTGGGCATTAATAATGGCCCAGATTGAACTGGCTCGAACGATGATGTCGTCTTTTTCGTCTAAAATTAAAAAATCGCGGGGTTGAGAAATGAAACTGTGTGACTTTTCCCAGGTTTGTATTCTGATTTTCTCGTGCCAATGCGGGAATCTTTTAATTTGAACATGCATACGGGTGAGTACCCAGAAAAGCTGGAGCGGTTTCAGGTCAATGCCGCTTAATTTGAATTCGCCGCAATGGGCGGCGGCTGTTTCCTGAAGTATGCCGGTAAGGCATACTGGCGTCATCAGTACCTGATTGTCCACCATATAGGCGGCTACCGATAAGTCTTGTTCAAATATCCCGTTTTGGTTCACCATTATCTTCGTTTAAATAGGGCTATCAATTCTTTGACGTAATCCCGGTCGGTGTAAAAGTCGGCCATATCGACGCCGGTTTTTCTGAATAATTCGGCATTTTTTGCCTGTTGGATTTTCCACCAGTGTTCGTGTGCGGCGCGGGTCACTTTGTCCGACGTATCTACCAGCATATATTTTCCAGTTTCCGGATCTTTGAGTTGCATTACCCCCAAGTCGGGCAGTTGTGATTCGCCTTTGTCCACGATATGAAGTGCGACAAGGTCGTGTTTCCCCGCAGCGATTTTCAGGGCTTGTTCAAAATCGCAGTTCACGAAGTCGGATAGGACGAATGCCGTGCATTTTTTCTTGATGGCATTGGTCAAATACCGGAGTGGTTCCGCCAAGTCGGTCTTGGTTTCGCTGGGCTGGTAGTCCACCAGTTCGCGAATGATGCGCAGGATATGCGAACGCCCCTTTTTCGGAGGAATGAATTTTTCCACCTTGTCGCTGAAGAAGATGACGCCCACTTTGTCGTTGTTGTTGATGGCAGAAAATGACAGTACCGCGGCCAGTTCGGTAATCAGGTCGGCCTTGAATTCGTTGCGTGTGCCGAAAAGGTTGGAACCGCTCACGTCGATCAGCAGCATCACCGTCAGTTCTCTTTCTTCTTCAAATATCTTGACGTAGGGATGATTGAGTCTGGCGGTCACATTCCAGTCAATGAATCGCACGTCGTCGCCATAATGATATTCACGGACTTCGCTGAAAGCCATACCGCGGCCTTTGAACGCACTATGATATTCGCCAGCAAAAATCTGCTGCGACAACGCTTTCGTCCGTATTTCAATTTTACGGACTTTCTTTAATAATTCCGTTGAATCCATAATTCTTTGATTAAAAAGATTGAAAAAACGGAATAACCATTATGGAACTTCCACTGTATTAAGAATTTCGCTGATAATATTGTCGGTGGTGATATTTTCAGCTTCAGCTTCGTATGACAAACCGATACGGTGGCGCATCACGTCGTGGCAAATGGCACGAATGTCTTCAGGAATGACATAACCGCGGCGTTTGATGAAGGCGTATGCCTGTGCGGCCAAGGCCAGGTTGATGGTGGCACGAGGAGAAGCCCCGTATGCAATCATATTGGCGAATTTTTCAAGTTTATAATCCGAAGGATAACGGGTGGCAAAAACGATGTCGGCAATGTAGTTCGAAATCTTTTCGTCGATATACACTTCTTTTACCACTTGGCGGGCTTTGATGATGTCTTCCGGTTTCAGTACGGTATTCGTGTTGGGGAATTTATTTTCCAAATGTTGAGACAGAATGTTTTTCTCTTCGGCTTTGCTTGGATAGGAAATGACGACTTTCATCATAAAACGGTCCACCTGGGCTTCCGGAAGCGGGTAAGTTCCTTCTTGCTCGATTGGGTTCTGGGTGGCCATCACCAAAAACGGCTCTTCCAATTTGAAAGTTGTCTCGCCAATGGTGACCTGGCGTTCCTGCATCGCCTCCAACAAGGCACTTTGAACCTTGGCAGGCGCACGGTTGATTTCATCAGCCAAAATAAAATTGGCAAAAATAGGTCCTTTCTTTACGACAAAGTTCTCGTTTTTCTGACTGTAAATCATCGTGCCTAACAAGTCGGCAGGAAGTAAGTCGGGCGTGAACTGAATACGGCTGAACTTGGCGTCAATGACATTTGCCAAAGATTTGATGGCCAATGTTTTAGCCAAACCTGGAACACCTTCCAATAAAATATGTCCATTGGCTAACAGCCCAATCATCAGTCGTTCAACCATGGTTTTTTGTCCAACGATGACTTTGCTCATTTCCATATTGATAATGTCAACAAATGAGCTTTCGCGCTGAATGCGCTCGTTTAATTCTCTGATGTCAATAGTATTATCCATAGTTATCTAATTATAGTTTTTCTTAAAAAAAGAAAACGATATTGCAATTAAAATATTTTACAAAAATACATTTTTTTAGCATTATTTTTTCGCTTGGCTGCATTTATTTGTAAAAAACGATGCAGGCAGGATTCATTCCCGCTTCGAAAGTGAATTTATGGTGTCCATTCTTGTCGAAGCAATAGATGTCACCGTTGACAGTGTAGTCGTAAGAATCTGATATATAAATATCTCCATTGTCCTGGTCAATATTGAGAAGATAGGGAGTGACGAGTTTGGTGCCGTCGGTGATGAACGGATCCGAAATGATGGTTTCGGTGTTGAGGTCAAATTTTTGAAAAGAAGCTTCCATTGTGGAATAATTATAGTTGTAAAATACCAGAATGTGGTTATAAATATCCATTTCGGAGATTTCAAAGCTGTAAGTCCTGACCAATTGGTCGGTAGTAGTGTTGATTTTTTGCAGGCAGGAATGAATATCCGCATAATTTCCTCTTGAGATGAGCATCAGGTTCTGGTTCCCGTCGTTCAGAAGTTTATAGGGGTTTTGGGCGACAGTTATTTCTTTAATAACGCTAAAGGTGTTTAAGTCGATGACCGAGACGCTGTTGCCATAGTTGGGCGCATTGTATCCGCCGCTGTTGGCCACGTACAACTTGCCGTTGGCCACACAGATACCTTCGGGATTGGGACCGACCGCAACGCTGGCCTCGACAGCCAGACTGCCGGTGTCGATACGGACCACGCTGCCATCGAAGCAACTGACGTATGCCTTGCCGTCGTTAAAGCAGATGCGGCGGGGCGATTTCCCGGAAAGCGTGATGGTCTTGATGGTGCTGGCATCGTGAAGATTCATCACTTCAACGATTTCGGAAGTGTTGACCACGCAGTACATTTTGGAACCGTATTTTTGAAGGTCGTTGCCGGTATCTCCCAACCCGCGGTGATTGACTGCGGAAAAGATGTCGGCGTTGACTTCTCCCGTTTCTAAGTTGTAAAAGCTGATGCTGCTGTTGTTTCCATTCCACAGCCCTTCGTTAAGGACGTACAATCCCGGTCCGTCGGTAGTGGAGGAAATGGGTTCTGGTTTTTCTTTGTGGCATGCGCATACAAGGATGGCGAACAATACTATTAAAGTTATTTTTTTCATTGTTGCTGAATTTTTCCGTAATTTTTCAAGCGATAGACAAAAACGTATTCTGCGGGTTTTCCGCATCGGTCAATTGAAAACGTGTCAATAGGGACTACTTCGTCAAAATAGGTTACCAACCACCAGTTGTCAATGTCGAACGAATAACAGCTCTGATTTAGGAACCAGTAATCGTGTCCTGGTTGTAGTTGTCCTCTGATCTCATTAATCCATTGATATTTATGTATTTGTGAAATGTCACCAAGTCCAAACATAGGAATATTCAGAGGGGTGGCGATGTAGTAATCCATATTGGCGGCCGGAAACCATTGCAAGGCAACCAGGCCGTCGTTTTCTTTCATCGTTCCATTTGCGATGGCTTGTTGGCGGCTTTCGGCAAATTTTTCCTTCATTTGTTTCCAACCGTACATATCCAGGGTTGCGTCTCCTTTGCCCAAGGTGCCGCAGTCATTTTTATCGGAATGATGGAAGCAGGCCTGAATTTTGCCGGTTTTGATTTCGAAACAGCCCACGCCCACGGTCAACAGCATCAGGACTACGGCACAGACAATGACGCTGGGAATAGATGCTTCCTGCTCGTTGTCGTTTTGCCGTTCGGCAAGAAAAACTGCTGCGAAAGGAATCAGAAGACTGACCCCGGGAGCACTCCAGTGGGGCAGGGTGGGGCGTGTGAGGGAAAAGTAGATAAACAGGCATACAAGCGGCAGAGAGGTCAGCAAAAGCAGTCGGCAGCTTGTCTTTTCCGGCGTGATCCGATGTTTGAAGAAGGCGACTATGGCAATGATAACCAGGACGTAAACGATGGGATTATTATAAATCAATTCGCCAAAGATTTCTCTGCCCAGATATTCAAAATGCGGTTTTCCAAACCAGCTGACGCGGTCACCGTGGAAATTAAAGCTGATGAAGTCGTTTTGGATGTTCCAAATCAAGATCGGCAAAAGGCAGATGAGGGCAATGAAAACCGATAGGTAAAGAAATTTGTTGCGAAGTTCCTGCCGTTGGAAAAACAGGACATATAAGGCCAGACCCAGCAGTAAAAAAGCACCGGAATACTTGGAAAGCATGGCCAAACCGGAGCACAATCCGCCCAAGATTAAAAGTAAATTTCGCCTTGGATTAGATTTGAAATACTTGATAAATAAGTAAAGTGCCAACAGGGAAAACAGCATCAGCGGGGTGTCGGGTAAAATGAAGACTCCCGTAATGATGAAACCGTATGGCGAGGCCGTATAGAGCAGGGCAGCATAAAGACCCGTGAGTTTGTCTTTGAGTTCTGTGCCGATGAGGTAAAACAGATAGGTGTCAATTGTCATAAAGATAATTGAAGATAAACGTAAGAAAAACTCGCTGTCAAGTAGCAAATTGAGACTGAATAACTGCATTGTCCATCCTACCATTCCGGGGTGGTCGAAATGCGACCAGTCGGGGTATTTGGCATACGTCCAATAATAGACTTCGTCGTTGCCCAACTCGAAGAAGCCAGCCAAAAAACATCTTATCGTTAAGCTGATGACGAGCAGACATAACAGGACTTTCGGAAGATTTTTGGTCTGGAATCTCATTGTCTGGACAATTTTTGTTTAAAAATGCAAATATACGAAAAATATCGAAAGCGCTATCCTCAAAATTTTCAACCTTTCAAGTTGGTTGCCGTGTAGGGTTGAGGGTTGAGGGTTTAGGAAGCGAAGATGCTGATAATTCCCCTTTTATTAGAAGGGGTGGCCGTCAGGCCAGGGTAGTTGTTGTGTAGGGTAGAGGGTTGAGGGTTAAGGGTTAAGGGTTTAGGAAGCCAAGATGCTGATAATTCCCCTCCTTTGGAGGGGTGGCCGTCAGGCCAGGGTGGTTGTTTCCGCACGGGAAACGCCTCGGTGCGCCGCGTCTCCGCTGTTCGAGCATCCATTTCCGTTCTCGGAGAGAACGTATCTTCATAACTCCACATCAGGACGAACGAAGTGAAGTCCGTGACGTGGAGTAACGCAATGCTCTGGCATCCAAGCTTCTCGGAGAGAAGCCACCTCGCTGAGTAATGAGTAATTGACAATTGGGTTTGAGATTCCGCTGCGCTTCCTCCGGTCGCTTGCGGAATGGTGGTGATGGTGTGAGTGAGACGCACCACGCAAAACCACGTCTCTACTACCGTTTGTTATTCCTGATTTAACAAACAAATTTTCCGTTTGTTAATATCAACTCACTATCAATCTGATTTTTAGCAAGATAAAAATTTATCAACAATTGCATAATCGTGTTCTTTATTTGTGTATTTTTGCAGTTGGATAACAAAAATAATAATTATTATTTTTAACAATATTAATTATCAATACTAAATTTATGAAGGAAAATACATTTGAGGAACCGATTTGCTACATTGACCCGCTGTCGGACTTTGGCTTTAAGCGGCTGTTTGGGTCGGACGGCTGTCAGGAGGAACTGAAATACCTGCTCAACCTCTTCCTGTCGGAACGTATGGGCACGATTTCGGAGGTGGAGTACCTTCCCAACGAGGTCGTGGGCTTGGCGGAGAACGAACGGAAGGTGGTGTTCGACGTGCTGTGCAAGAACAAGTCCAACGACTACTTCGTGGTGGAAATGCAGAAGGTGCGGCAGCGTTTCCCGATAGAGCGTGGGCTGGCGTACGCAAGCCGACTCATCGGCAACTCCATCACCGTCAAGGACAGGAAGTACAAAATCGCAAAAGTCTGCGTGGACTGCATTATGGAGCACCCCGACAGACTGGCGCTCCAACGCAACGAAAAGGTGTGGTTCGTGAACTACAAAGACGACTTCGGAAACATAATTTCCGACAATCCGACGTTTTGTATCGTAGAATT
>JAZLHE010000105.1:0-5397 GCA_045616665.1 Bacteroidales bacterium
ATTGGCACACAGGGTAACGCTATCGGTATAGGTATGGATGCCGTGGCATTCCACGAAATAGACGATAACGGAGTCGCAGTTGTAGAAGTGGTACTTCATCACTTCGCCGCTATAGGCTTTAATGGTATCGAAATCAGCTCTTTCGAAAGTAATATCGCCGTATGTCATTGGCAACGAACTATAGCAGATGGTGTCGTAGTTAATACGCGTGGTTTCCGGGTTACGACCCAGCCAGAGGTTGACAAAGAGTTCCTCATCCTCCAAGGTATCACGCATCACCAGAATCTGCATCTTGGTAAACTGGCAAAGGATTTCGGTACTGTCGATGACGCCCGGCATATCGTGCGGTTCCACACGACATTCAAACTCACTGTATTTATTTAATGTTATGTGTTCCCAGTAGTTACCGTCATTCAACAGATGCATATAGTGTTGTTCCTGATCGTTACCCACCAGTTCCACGTTGTCGTGGTTGGCATCCACGGCTTGGAGATAAATGGGCGACGCTGCCAACTTGGACATCGTCTTGGTGGCCTTCCATTCGGATAAGGCCTTCAACTGCGGATAGCGGTTGTCGGTAAAGAGGAAGTTTTCGTCGGTCCAGCCGGCACCGCTCTCGCCGGTGCGCAAGCTGTCAGCTACCAATTGGCGCGTATTCTTCTTGGCTTCCGGCCATAGAGTAGATTTGGCATTGGAGGCCTCGTTCTCCGCAGACATCTGCCAGTCGAAGTAGTTGCCATAGATACGGTTGGGACTGGTCACGATACCGCCGAACAGACCGCTACCGTTAGCCGCACGCGGCTCGTATGGTTCTGTGTCTTCAGTCTTCGTAGTTACGTGGCCAAGGTTCAGCGCATAACGGATGGTATCCTTGTCGTTTCTATAACCCACAATGCCGCTCACGTAGTTGGTGCCGCGCACCACCGCGTTATTGATGACATATTCCATCGTATTGGCCGCATTGTTTTCCATCGAACCGGCAATGCCGCCCACATAGAGTCCTGAATTGAGGTTGAAGTTTTCAACCGAACCCACGTTGAGGCAGTAAGCCAAACGTGACGGCTTGTTGCTGGTGGACATCGTACCGACGATACCGCCCGTATAGTTGCCCGAGCCAACAACATTGCCATAGTTGACGCAAGTATCCACATTGGCACTGTTTTGCAAACCGACAATACCGCCCACATAGCTGCGGCCAGTGACCGTGTCGCGATTCAGGCAGCGGTGCAGGTAGCTCCAGTTGTCCAAAGAGTTGACCACACCGATAAAGTAACCGGCAATACCGCCCACACCATCTCCTGCACCGGTAACCTTGGCGAAGTTGACAATGCTGTCCAAAAGACAGGCATTTTCCACATAACCCGCATAACCACCCGCATAGCTACCATCAGCTATAACGGTAATGTCGGGTACCACATAGTTCTTCATTGTATGCTTATACGCATAACCCACGATACCGCCCACACGGTTCATCCCGTGTACGGTATCCGCCAAGAAATTGACATTGTCAAACGTTGAGGCATAGATTTTGCCGTTTTTTGTGGTAGAAGTTAGCACGCCGAACAAGCCACCGGCATAATCTTTTTGGGCATTCACATTGGCCTTGTTCACGCAATTCCGAATGGTATCACCCGAGGCATAGCCCACGATACCGCCTGTGGCGGCAAAGCCCTCAATACTACCTTCGTTGACGCAGGAATCCACCACGCCGGCATAATCTGCCAAGCGGCCGGCGATACCGCCACAACCGTTGTCCGTACTATTATTGCCACCCAGACCAATGATGGTAGCCGTGTTGCGGCAATTCAGGATGTTGGTGTGCACCGTATCCATATTCACCGTTCCACTCACGGCTTCATTGGCACAGGCATAACCCACAATACCACCCACATAGTTGGATTTGGCACTCACCGTATCACAAAGGTTCTCGCAATCATTCACATCGGTAGCACGGGCGTATGCCACGACACCACCCACTGTACTTGTTCCACTTACTAATCCGTAGTTGGCACAACTGTCAATAAAGTTATATTTGGCCGAATAATATTTTGAAGCTGTTCCATCATAAGTACCGTTACTTATACCCACAATGCCACCTACACGGTCAGTACCCATAATTATACCATAATTAATGCTACGAAGTAAGGTGTCAAAACCATAATCGACACCCATATTGCCAAAGATACCACCCACAGTGTATGACAAAGAAGTTACATCCCCATAATTGATGAGGCTGTCAGCGGTTACATAGCCGTTGGTATAGCCGGCAATACCGCCCACTCGGTAAGAGGAGGCATAGACCTTGTTGTTGTTGCGCAGGTGCTTCATCACTAAGCGATGGTCTTTATCATTATTGGTAAAGTAGGCACTGATACCGCCGGCATTAACGCCTTTGGTCGTTTGCACCACGGCGTTATTGGTCAGGCTGTCGGCAAAATAGCAGCGGTCGATACCACCGGCAATGCCACCCACGCTATTGGCCACGCTGATGACCGAATCGCCATAGTTGGTCAAATCGGTAAGAGAAGCAATATAATTGCCGTAGCCGATGATGCCGCCGAGGTTGTCACCCGACTGGGTGCTTACAATACCGTGGTTGGTACAGCTGTCGATGCGAACCAGGAAGGTATCTACCGAAACAACCACGCTTCCAGACTTGTTTTCGCGACGCGCACCCTCTACTCTGCCCACAATGCCACCCGTCTGGGCACTGGCATTCAGTCTGACCGGTGCATAGTTGTGGCAATGGCTGATTTCCACCTCATTATAATAATTGGAATATACAGAACCTATCACGCCTCCGCGATTGAGATAGGAAGTAGCCATAATAGCCGTATCGAGAACCAGTCCATAGTTATCGCAATAGGTGATGGACGAACCTTGTTCCAAATCGCCAACCACGCCGCCCACGTACGAGCCACGGGCAAAAACGGTTCCCTCGTTGCGACACCTGCTTACTGGGGAAAGAATGGTTCCTATACCGACCACGCCACCAGTACAATTGACAGCTCCGGTATTGCGGACCTTTCCCGTATTGACACATTCCGCCACAGGAGAAAGAGTGGTGGCATAGCCAACCACACCTGCCGTATACCTACCCAACGACGACACCTCCCCTTCATTGATACAGCGAGATACCGTATCATTACACAAGGTAACATAGCCAACCACGCCTGCCGTATAGTCATAGCCGGCACTTCTTTCCAAGCCATTGGTCACCTGACCATCATTGACGCAATGATGAATGCTAACCCAGGTGGTGTCGTACAACAGCGGTTCGGTGCTGCGTTTCCAAGTAGAACCATAAACGCTACCTGCCACACCACCGGTATAGGCTCCGTTGGCCACCACCTTGCCGTGGTTTTCGCAATTCCAGATTTCCACATCTCCATAATTGTCTTTATTGTTATTGCTACCACCATAGAGTGAACCCGCAATACCTCCAATACGTTCACCTCGCTGGTTGGTCACCTCGCCATAGTTGACACAATCGTAAACTATAGGCTCATAATTGCCGTATCCCACAATGCCGCCAGTATAATGACCTGCCGACACCGCGATTTTTCCATAGTTGGCACAGCTGTCAATGGTCGTGGCATATTCTGCCACACCTACGATACCGGCCACATAAGTATTATTGTTGTATGTGGCAACAGTATATTTATTAGAAGAAACCTCCGCTTTGTTTTCACAATGACGGATTTCTGATTGTCGAGCATAACCGGCCACACCTGCCGTATAGGTGGAACCCTTTATGGATGAAGCTGTGTTTTGGCAATCACTGATGCGGCTTCCCGTATAAAGATAGCCCGTGATGCCGCCAACATAATTATTTCCTTGTACATTAACCGGATTCACACAATGGTCAATAACTGATTCCGTATAAACATAGCCCACCAAACCACCGGTATAATCGACACCTTCCACCTCTTTCGTATTCACGCAGTCGTACAAGCCGCTTCCCTGAGTCATATAGCCCACCAAGCCTCCCGTGTAATTGTGCAGGCCTTTCACCGTAACTCGATTTTCCGCATCGTGGATGGTAGAATGATACATTGCTCCTACCATACCTCCCACGTAATTGGCAGCCGACGATAGCTTGCTTTCCACACTGCCGGTTACCGTACAATGACAAATATCTGCCCTGTTTTGCGCCAAGCCCACCAACATTCCCACATAATTATTGCCCTCGACCGTACCTTCCACATTCAGGCTGTCGATATGGCAACCGTTGACCACGCCAAACAAGGCCTGGTAAGAATCTGTCGTATTTTTTACAAACAAATTGCTAAAGGTTTTGTTATTTCCATTCAGCACGCCTTTGAAAGGACGTGCCATCGTACCGATAGGCGTCCAATTTCCGATATTCAAACCACAGACCGACGACATATCAATGTCCGTGGTAACCAGGATGGACAAGCCACTAAAGCCCTGTGCGGCAGAAAAGCCCTTGTAGGAAGTAGCGTTGTTGACGGCATCCCGGAAATTCACCAAGTCTTCCACGCTGTCGATAGTCAGCAAATACTCGCTCGGCATCGTGGGCGGGTAAATGGTTAAGATCACCTGTTTGGAGAAGCCACCTGCACTCATCGTAAGCGTATCTTTATAAGGTGAATCTCCCACTAGATGGTCTATTTTAATGCTGTCGTTTTCAATATACAGTCCTTCCAACGTATTGGTATAAGTTACCGGCACATCCACTGCCATAGGCGTAATGGCAAAGCTGTGACGGACCGTATTGGAATAATCCGTATGGGAACCATTTTCGTACAAGAAGATAGGGGTTGCCGCCAACTTGGCAACGATGGTGGTATCGATACCCTTAGGCATAGGATACATACCATCGGTAAACACCCAATTGTCCTCATTAAATCCTTCCACTTGATTGACCAGCAAGGCATTGCCCACCAACTCGGAGGTTAAGGCATCCGCCATCACCGAAGCGGTAGAAGTGCTATTGTTTCCCACCGTGGGGAAAGGACAATACTGCATATTGAAACGGTTGTATGTAAGACTACCAATGCCACTATTCACGTATCCAACCGTTCCTCCCAACGACTGATTGGTACTTTGAGAAAGCAGATTGGATAAGGAAATATTATTGTTACATTGTGTCGTATTGTACCAGTATCCGACAATGCCGCCAACTCTTTTAATATTTGGACTTGCGGAAACCATACCCGCATTGAGGTTGTGCGACACAATTACAGAAGAATTGGTTGTATTACCGACTATTCCTCCGACACCACCACCCAGACTACCGTCTGTGGCGGTGACATTGCCCAGGTTGCAATTGTAATGGACCGTGATATTATTCGTATAACCCACAATGCCCGCACAATCAGTCTTGTAATAGTCAACACTACTACTGTTGCCACTCGTATAATAATTTGTAGC
>JAZLHE010000106.1:0-2117 GCA_045616665.1 Bacteroidales bacterium
AGCACCTACGGCTATCTGTACAACTGGATGGCGGTGATGGGCAACTCTGCCAGCAGCGAAGCCAACCCCAGCGGGGTGCAGGGCATCTGTCCCACGGGCTGGCACGTGCCCTCTGATGCGGAGTGGGCGCAGCTGACTGACTATGTGAGCAGCCAGAACCAGTATGTGTGTGGTAGCGACAACAGATACATCGCCAAGGCGTTGGCCTCCACCACGGGGTGGAGCAGCAGTTCAAGCACTTGTACCCCCGGCAACAATCCGTCTGCCAACAACACCACGGGCTTTTCTGCTGTTCCTGCGGGTGGCTACAACGACGGCTACTTCTGTTTCGGTGTCATCGCGGGCTTCTGGTCGGCTACCCAGCGCGATAGCGACGACGCCTACAACCGCCGCTTGTACTACAACAACGCCTACGTGGGCAGGGACTACAACGGTAAGGACTACGGATTTAGCGTCCGGTGTCTTCGGGACTAAAATTAGGGTATAGGGTGTAGGGATTAGGGTTTAGAATTGCTTTTAGGTCACATACGGTTAATATATCCTGCGGATCGGGCGGCGAGAGGCAAGCGCGAGGTGCTTCCACCCCGCATACAATAGAATATTAGGACAGGGCTTCGTGCGAAGCCTTTTTTTATAACTTTGTGGGCTTAGTACATGACATTTTTTTATCCCGTTACATTTAACGCCATCTCATTGATTACCAGGAAGTCAAAGAATTGTAGTTGGTGGTCGTTCCTGTCACGCACAAGAAACTCGGTGAGGATGTCCAGTCCGTATCGGAAGATGCTTTTCGCCTTCCGACCGTGTCGCAGAACCCGAATGGGCTTTAAGTTGCGGTGGACGAACTCGCCGATGTCGTAGCACCAGACGAACGCCATCATCACGATTAACAGCAGCTTTTCAATTCGCTCAATGTAATCCATCTCTCACCGACAAATTCGCGGTCGGCGAGCAAGCAGTCGATGCTGTCGGCGCCAAACAGGTTGATGTACCGTTGCACGAGGTCGATACGCTCCTGCGTGTTGGACGTGCCCCTTTTAGGCAACTTGCTGAAACACACCGTTCTGGCCTTGCACAAGGCCATCATAAACAGCGAAATGAGCTTGATATGGGTGAGGTTGACATTTTTTTCAAAGAAGACGCTCAGCGTGTCGGATAATTGCTTATTTTTGCATTCGTGATTGGTAATCATAGAGTTTGAAATTTGGTGTTTTTTTGCTCCTAAATTGCTGAATATCAATCAATTAAAAATAATAAAATTTATTGATAACTATTTGTATAACAATAAATTATACGAGAATTTCAAATTTTTGTCATGTACTAAGAATGAATTTATAACATACCTATGAAAAAAATCTCAGCTGTATTCGTTTTGTTGTTGTCTGTATTGACGGCATTTTCCCAGACGGTAACCTTAACCTTCACCGGTCGTGATGCCAACAACCAACATCTGCCAATGAACCGCGTGCTCATTGCGAATACTACGCAAGGCTGGCAGGAAACCATCTATTATCCCGACACCGTATTTACGATGGGCGGCACGGGCATTGCCGACAACGCTGCCAATGGCGATTTCGGGCTCAAACAGAATATTCCCAACCCATTTACGGGCACCACGTATGCCACCCTGCAAACGATGGATGCCGGTGAGGCGATTTTGGAAATGACGGATGTGAACGGACGCATCGTGGAAACGCAAAATTTTGCGTCTCTACAACCCGGTAACCACCAATTTCGGATTAACGTGGCTACCGCAGGCATCTATTTTCTCACCGCCCGCCAGAACGGACAGGCATCATCCATTAAGATGGTGAACAACGGACAGGGTGCGACGAATAGGATTGAATACCAGAATTTTGTGAATACCCGCAATAACAATAATAATGACAATAATAATGTAGAGACGCAAAATTTTGCGTCTCTACAGGAAAACAACGCAAACGGTAACGCCAAAGGCGTTGCCACCCATCCGTTTGCTTTGGGCGATCAGATGGAATATGTGGGGTACGCCGTCATCAACGGTGAGGAGGTGGAAAGCGGGCATATCGTACAAGCACAAGAAGCCTCGCAGATGATTACCTTGCAGTTTGATGTGAATTCTGGCGTTGATGGCCAAC
>JAZLHE010000107.1:0-19009 GCA_045616665.1 Bacteroidales bacterium
GAGAGGCTTTGGAAGTTTTATTTTGAAGGAAAGAGCAAAAAAAACTGCACGCAACATCTCAAAGGGAACAAAAATCGTTGTCCCGGCCCACAAAATCCCCGCTTTCAAACCTTGCAAACCTTTCGTTGATGCTGTCAAGAATTTGAAATAATTACACATTTTTCTATTATTAAACCTTTAAAATTTATAAGCTATGCCAAGCGGAAAAAAAAGAAAAAGACATAAGATGTCGACCCATAAGAGAAAAAAACGTCTCAGAAAGAACAGACATAAGAAGAGATAGTCCTCTTGTGGGGTAAAAGAACTGAAAAACTAAATGATATGTAACTACATATTGTTTAGTTTTTCATTTATAGGAAACCAATTATGACCGATAACGAGATAACCAAAGAATTAATCATAACTTCCCACCCAAACGAAGTTCAAATCGCACTTCTCGAAGACAAAAGACTCGTCGAGATTCATCGCGAAACTTCTTCAGACTGCCATTCATTAGGAGACATTTATCTGGGTACGGTAAGGAAAATCATGCCCGGACTTAATGCCGCCTTTGTCGATGTAGGAAGCGAAAAGGATGCCTTCCTGCATTATCTCGACTTGGGCTCCAACTCCCGCACGATTAACGAGTTTGTTAGTCAAGCCATCAACTACAACAAACGAAGCATAGCTAAAATTCAACCGCTCGAAGAAGTTGAAAAAAACGGAAAAATCGGCAATGTCCTGTCTTCAGGCCAAAAAATACTGGTACAGGTGGCCAAGGAAGCCATTTCTACCAAAGGTCCCCGCGTCACCACCGAAATTTCCTTCGCAGGCAGATACCTGGTCCTGGTGCCCTTTATGGACAAGATCAATGTCAGCCAAAAAATTAAAAGCAGCCAGGAACGAAAAAGACTCAAGAAAATCGTTCAAGGCATCAAACCGCATAATTTTGGAATCATCATCCGAACTGTTGCCAAAGATAAAACCGTTGAAGACCTTACCGCCGACCTACAACAGTTGAAATCCAGATGGGACAACGCCGTCAACAAACTTTTCAAAGCCAAAGCCCCCATCAAAATTGCCGATGAATTGGACAAGACTTCAGCACTCATCCGCGATATGGTCAACGACTCCTTCAACGCCATCTACATTGACTCCCAAAGCATCTATCGAGAAGTGGTGGATTACCTCCATGGGTTTTCTTCGGAAAAAACCGATATCGTCAAGTTCTATAACGAAAAACAACCCATTTTCGAACATTTCAACGTTGCCAAGCAAATCAAGGGTTCATTCGGCAAAGTGGTTACCATCAAAAACGGCGTTTACCTCATTATCGAACACACGGAAGCCATGCACGTCATAGATGTCAATAGCGGAAATCGGGTCAAATCCAGCCAATCTCCCGAAGACAACGCCTTTGATGTCAACCTCATCGCCGCCCAGGAAATCGCACGACAACTGCGTCTGCGCGATATGGGAGGAATTATCACCATTGACTTTATCGATATGCACGATCCCGCACACAAATCCCTGCTGTTCAAAAAAATGCAGGAATTTATGGTCAACGATAAGGCTCGACACACCATTCTTCCACTTAATAAATTCGGACTGCTCGAAATCACCCGCCAACGCGTCAAGGAAGCTACCATCATTGAAACCACAGAACAATGCCCCGCCTGCCACGGAACAGGTAAAATCAAACCTGCCATCCTCTTGCAGGAAGAACTTGAAAACACACTCGAATTTTTGATGGAAAAACAAGGAGAACAAAACATCACTATTGGTGTCCACCCCTTTGTTTATGCTTATCTCACCAAAGGTTTCCCATCCATCCAAATGAAATGGTTCTTCCGTTTTAAAAACTGGATTCATCTTCAAAGCAACCAAAGCTATTATTTAACCCAATTCAAGTTTTTTAATAAAGATATGGATGAAATTATGCTTTGGTCAACACCTACCGAAAACTAATAAGATGAACAACGCGGAAATCATTTCTAAAATAAAAAGATACTGCGCATACCAAGACCGCTGTACCCAGGATGTGCTTTCCAAACTTAAAACGCTACAAGTCGAAGACGCTGCCGCACAAGAAATCCTGACCAACTTAAAAGCTGAAGGCTTCGTTGACGACGAACGCTTTGTTCAAAGCTTTATCAGAGGAAAAGCCAATGTTAAACACTGGGGAAAAATCAAAATCCGACTTCACCTTATCCAAAAGGGATTAGATAAATATCTCATTGACAAATATATAAATACTATTAACGAGGAATCATACCAAGACAACCTTCAAACAGCCATTGACAAATGGCAACGAAGTAATGGCAAAATCAACACCGAAAAGCTGCCCAAACTGTACCGACATTTGCTTTCCAAAGGTTATGGCAGTGCCGATGTTATGACAGCAATCAAAAAATCAACCCAATCCGATCAATAAACTTCAATATATGATTCAAGCAGAACAAATTAAAGAGATTAACGCCCGACTCATCGAGCTGAGGAGGTGTCTTTGACATCGATGGCAAATTAAAGGAAATTGAAACCAAGGAAGAAAAGACCCATCAAGACAACTTTTGGGATGACCCCAAAGAAGCTGAAAAGCTGCTGAAGCAAATCAGCGGCATCAAATCCTGGGTGGAAGATTACAACAAGGCCGTAACCGAATACGAAGATTTAACGGTTTTATACGACTTTTTCACCGCTTCCGAAGCCACCGAGGAAGAAACGGACAAACAATATGCCAAATCGCTCAAATCCCTTGAAAGATTGGAATTTCGCAATATGATGCGAGAAGAAGAAGACCCGCTTAGCGTTGTGCTCACCATCAACTCTGGCGCGGGCGGCACCGAAAGCTGCGACTGGGCGGAAATGCTAATGCGTATGTACATCCGCTGGGCAGAACGCAACAAATTTTCCATCAAGATATTAGACCAACAAGAAGGCGACGTGGCAGGCATCAAGCAAGCCACCATCGAATTGGACGGCAGTTACGGCTATGGCAATATGAAAAGCGAAATCGGTGTACACCGTTTGGTTCGACTCTCCCCTTTCGATTCCGCCAACCGTCGCCACACCTCTTTTGCCTCTGTTTTCGCCTATCCAATTATCAACGAAGACATTACGATTGAAGTAAATCCTGCAGACATTTCGTGGGACACCTACCGTTCCAGTGGTCCGGGCGGGCAAAATGTCAATAAGGTGGAAACGGCAGTACGGCTGCACCACCACCCCACCGGCATTGTCGTATCCTGCCAGGAAACCCGTTCCCAGATTATGAACCGCGAAAAAGCGATGCAAATGCTGAAGTCGCAACTCTACCAAATCGAATTGGAAAAGAAAAGGGAAAAAATCAACGAAATAGAAAGCAACAAAAAGAAAATCGAATGGGGTTCGCAAATCCGCAGTTATGTGATGCACCCGTACAAAATGGTCAAGGACCTAAGAACCCAGCACGAAACGTCAAACGTTGCCGCCGTCATGGATGGTGAATTGGACGACTTCATCAAAGCCTATCTAATGCAGTTTCACTAAACTCAGAAAACGCCACCACATCAGGTTATATCAAAATGAGACATTGAACCCGCACAATTAGTTCATTACGCATTAACACGACATTGCCAAGATTCAGGGCTCTATATTCCCAACAATTGAAGGACTTCGGATTTCAACAAGGGCAAATCATTTACAAATTACCATTATACACTTCAAAAATCTTTTCAGAGAATTTCATCTTAAAAATACCCATTTCGTAAATATATCTTGTCACTCAAAATGAAAAATCCATCGGGACAAAAAAACGCCCCGATTTTTTGTCGGGGCGCTATTGAATTCAAAAAGCTTTCCATTAATAGGCTCTCGCAAACAAAACCCTTTGTTTCGAAGGCTTGCCCGTCAATATGCATTTCCCTTCCTCCAATGGGTTGTTGAAAGGAATACAACGAATCGTAGCTTTGGCCTTTTCCTTAATCAATTCCTCCGTTTCAGGAGTGCCGTCCCAATGCGCATACACGAAACCTGCCTTATTGTCCAAAATATCCACAAATTCTTCCCAAGTGTCGGCCTTACGGGTATTTTCTTCTCTAAACTTCACCGTTCTGTCAAACAGACTCTGCTGGATATCGGCCAGCAATTTTTCAATTTCCACATCAAGCGTGTCAAAATTCATATTCGTTTTTTCCAAGGTGTCTCTACGACAAACTTCCGCCTGATTGTTTTCCAAGTCGCGAGGTCCCACAGCTACACGCACTGGAACACCCTTTACTTCATATTCATTGAATTTCCAACCCGAACGCTTGGCGTCATCGTCATCATATTTCACGCTAATGCCTTTCCCTTTCAATTTTTGAATTAATGGCTGGACCTTTTCTGAAATCTGATGAAGTTGCTCTTCACTCTTATAAATAGGAATAATGACTACTTGAATAGGAGCCAAGGCTGGCGGCAATACCAAACCATTGTCATCAGAATGAGACATAATCAACGCACCAATCAAACGTGTGGAAACACCCCAAGAAGTTGCCCATACGTATTCCAACTGATTTTCCTGATTCAGGAATTTAACATCAAAGGCCTTAGCAAAATTTTGACCAAGGAAGTGGGAAGTACCGGCTTGCAACGCCTTACCGTCCTGCATCAGCGCTTCAATACAATACGTGTCATCAGCACCTGCAAAACGTTCATTGGGTGACTTAACGCCTTTCACGACAGAAACCGCCATATATTTTTCAGCGAAATCGGCATACACATTCAGCATTTTCTGTGTTTCAGCAATGGCTTCTTCACGAGTGGCATGTGCGGTATGACCTTCCTGCCACAAAAATTCGGCCGTACGCAAGAACAAACGGGTTCTCATTTCCCAACGAACCACGTTGGCCCATTGGTTACACAAAATAGGAAGGTCTCGATAAGACTGAATCCAATTTTTATAAGTATCCCAAATAATGGTTTCTGAAGTTGGACGAACAATCAATTCTTCTTCCAACTTGGCATCTGGATCCACCACAACGCCACCGCCATTAGGATCATTTTTCAAACGATAGTGCGTGATTACCGCACATTCTTTGGCAAAGCCTTCCACGTGGTGAGCTTCACGACTAAAGAAGGATTTTGGAATAAAAATGGGGAAATATGCATTACTGTGTCCCGTTTCCTTGAACATTTTATCCAATGCGTCGTGCATCTTCTCCCAAATTGCATAACCGTATGGTTTGATAACCATACATCCCCTAACGGCGGAATTCTCTGCCAAATCTGCCTTTTTCACAACATCATTGTACCATTGTGAATAATTTTCTGCTCTTGTTGAAAAATCTTTTGCCATAATTATCTTTTTTGCTAAACTTTTTAGTATTTTTGTCGTCTATAATTTTGAGTTTGCAAAAATAACAAAATTATGAACTAAATAAAAGGAGGTTCGTCATGAAAAAGAAAATTTTGCTGTCAGTCGCTGCTATCGCAGTTTTATTGTCATCCTGCAGATTAGACTCCAACGTTTATTATGATGACGTTTATACCACTTCCAATGATAAACAATATAAGGAAGTCGTAGTAGTTACAGAAAAAAACAATACTGAAGTAGTTTATGCCGACCCGGTATTGACTCATTCTACTACGGACACCTATTATGATGCCAACGGCAACGTCGTAAGCAGTGTAACGAATAATTATTACGACACGGATGATTATTATGATTATGCTTACACGGCACGTATCAGAAGATTCCACACGAATGTTGGCTGCAACTGGGGTTATTATGATCCTTATTACACTAATATGTATTGGTACGACGGCATTACCGCCAATTTCGGAATCAGCATTTATTTAGGCTACAACTGGTGCTGGCCATCCGTTTACTATCGTCCTTACTATAGCGGATGCGGCTATTGCGGATGCGGATTTTCCTTCTCTTGGGGTTGGGGCGGCTGCCATTGCGGCGGTTCCTGGTGCATCGGCTGCTGGGGACCTAACTACGCTTGGGGCTACAACAACGGCTACCGCAACGGCTATTGGGATGGTTACCGCAATGGCTACAACGCCGGTTACTATCACAACAACTACGACCGCAACAGAAGTTACACCTACGGACACTTTGACCGTACAGGTGTAAACAACGGCAAAACCAATCGCGACTTTGATCGAGGCAATCGTCCAGACGGTAATTATACCAATAGCACCTATGCCAATTACGGCGGCGGCGGTGTGGCAGCAGGAGCAGGCGGTAGTTCGTCAGGCATTCCTACTGGAAGCAGAAGTGTCAATCCCAAAGCTTCTTTCAGTGAAAGATATGAAGCTTTGAGAGCTGAAAAAACTACGGATATGTCGGGCAAAGCATTCAACAAAGTAACCCCTGACGGTCATTCTTTAACAGCTAAACCCGACCCTAACACTGCAACAAAACCTACCGGCAATGCAACCATCAGTTCTAATAATGACAACGGAAAATCTAAAGCCACCGGACTAAACTCCAATCCGGACGCGAGCAAGAATCCTAACAACAATACTACCAAACCTGCTGTCACTCCTAACAACAACGCTACTCCTGACAAAATCAGTTCTAAAAACGACAACAATACTGTAAATAGAACTAATGATTTCAGTAGAACTCCTTCTAACAATACGACAACTAACAGCAAAAACACCACCCCTACTCGTACCAATAATGTCAACACGGATCCTTACTCAAGCCGCAATACCGACAAAAACACGAACAACTTCACCAGACCTAATGTAGGAAATCCTTACAATAGCACTCCTGACAAATCTGAAAGTAAATCCAACACCTTCTCAAGGCCCAGCAATACTTCCAACAGTTCGTCTATCAATAGTAATTCAAGCAACGCTTCAAGATCCAATAATCCGTCCAACAATACCAATAACTATTCAAGGCCAAGTAATTCTTCCAACAACTCATCAAGCAATAGCAATACCTATTCAAGACCCAGTGCTCCTTCTAACAATTCTTCCAGCAACAGATCCAACAACAGTTATTCGAGACCAAGCAATTCTTCCAGCAACTCAAGCAATAGCAATACAAACAGCTATTCAAGACCGAGCAACTCATCTAACAACAACTACTCAAGGCCCAGTGCTCCTTCCTATAACAGCTCAAGACCCAGCGGTTCTTCTTTCAGTGGCGGTTCAAGAGGAGGCGGATATAGCGGTGGAGGCTACAGTGGCGGCGGACATAGTGGCAGTTTCTCCGGCGGTGGCTCAAGAGGAAGTTCTCCCAGAGGTGGAAGATAATCAATACATTTTCATATTCAAAAAGGGTGACTCTTAATTGGTCATCCTTTTTTTGATAAATAACGAATCCTTGCAAGCTTGAAATTCATTATGACCCAAAAGATCCGTTTATATTATGTTTTGCCAATAGTCGGAATCATACTTATTCTTGCTGGCGGATTGTGTACGCATTGGGGCGGTTACACTCAACAAATTCATCTTCGCAAAGGAGAAAGTTCAAGCAACGGACTCCCATTCAAAATACAATTGACAGACTTTGACATTCAATATCACGATGGAACACTTACTCCGCAAAACTTTACCAGCAACTTGATTTTAACGCAAGACGGGCAAGCTGTCGCAAAAGAAGTTTCCTGCAATCATCCGGTAAATATTGATGGTTTCTCCATTATCCAACAGGGTTACGACAAAGACCTGCAGGGCAGCATCCTACTTATTCGACACGATCCCTGGGGTGTTCCGTTAGTGTTTATCGGCTATCTTCTCACCGCACTCGGTATCATCGTTTTTCTCTGCCACTCAAGAAGTCCTTTCCGTAAACTACTACGCCAATTGTCTTTCCTATTGATACTGTTCCTGCCGCTATCCAGTTTCGCCAATGTTCTCGCCACAAGCACCGACGAAGCCAATGCATTCAGTCGGCTATCCATCTACTACAATGGCCGCATTGCACCATTTGAAAGCTACGCACGAGACTACTGCAAGAACGTTTTCCCAAAGAATCACGCAACAAGACAATCATCTTGCACTCAAACGGTTTTGGACATCTACCTTTTTCCCGAACATTGGCCTGCCAGCACACCCAAACCATTAATGCGAATCTTTCCTCAAGAAAACCAATGGCTCACACCCGAATCCAACCATTTGAGCCAAACTTCCGACAGTTTATTTATCCGTCACATCTTAGACTTGCTCAAACTCAGCATAAGTCACGACGACCGTGCGCAATGCCAATATATTATTCAATCTATACGCATCTTTCAAGAAAAAAGAAATCCTTATATCCAACGGGAAAAAGAAAAGGCCGAACTGCTTTATCTGCACTACAATATAGAATTAACGACCAGTTTATGTCTGATTTTCTTTGGTCTCATTGACTTTTTCATTGTTTTTTGGCACAAAAAGCACTTGAAATGGCAAAAAAGCGGAATATTGCTTCACCTCATTGCTTTTGTTCTGCTCATTGCCAATCTTGCCATCCGAAGTTATATCAGCAGACATTCGCCCTTGGCCAGCACTCACGACACTATGCTATGTCTCAGCATTGGCGTATTGATCATCAGTTTTTTCATCAGTCAAAAGCAACAAAACATCAGTTTTCTCGGCATTCTCTTTGCCGGTTTGATTCTTCTCTCGGCTTACCTCATCGAAGGGGATGGTTTTTCAACACCAAACGCCATCTTACAATCCCCGTGGCTCAACATCCACGTCAGCATCACAATGTTGGCTTACAGTTGTTTCTGTTTTACCTTATTATTGGCTTTCGTCAGTTTCATCTTCATCGATCTTAAAAAAAACAAAGATGACTTCCGTAATTTCACCAATATGAGCAAAATATTATGTATTTTGGGCATCGTGTTCTTGGCTTTCGGCATTATGACCGGCTCTGTTTGGGCAGAAATCAGCTGGGGAAGTTATTGGAATTGGGATCCCAAAGAGACCTTGGCCCTCCTTACGCTTATCGCTTATAGTTTGACCCTCATCGGCAGTCATTTTATCGGCAAGGAAAAGTCATTTTTGTACCATATCGGCATCATTTTATCCTTTCTATTCTTGTTGACGAATTATTTTGGCGTAAATTTATGGTTTGGCGGACTGCATTCGTATTGAGAAAAGGGAAAACACGAAATTATTCTGGGAGAATTAAGAGATTAAGAAGTTAAGTGGTTATTTTTCATTTTTCATTTCGATGTTCTTCAAGGTGATTTTTCGCTGTAAAACCGACGTTTTACCATAAACAGGATCTCCATTGACCTCTGCATTGGCACTTCCTTCAGGCAATTCTTGAATTTTCAACTGACCATTCTGGATGTAGGGCAATAGACTGCCGCTATGATAAGTCATCATTTCATTTTTCACACTGACGATACGGCGTTGTGACAAATGCCGATTATACGACTGTGCGTGCAAGGCACTGGCAAACCCCTCGATACTGATAGTCCATTTTTTGCCTTCTTTTAACTGATTTTCCAAGAAATCGAGCAACAATTCCAATTTAGACTGACATTGCGACAAGGAATCCTGAAAGAAAGTCCTCATCCAGGCCTGATCATCTTTATTGATTTGCCGACTCCAATAATCATTTTCAGCAAGACGATACTGCGCCAACAAAGGAAAATAGAGCGACGACGTACTATCCGCCAGCGTTTTAGGGTCTGGAAAATCATTGTCAAAATACAACGTTATAGGAAAAATGCCTCGGATTTCCTGTAGCACGGAATCCACCTTTTCCCCTGACGAATCCTCTTGGGCAATCTTCTTTTCCCAATAGAAAATATCATTACAGCAGGTGTCTTCCAGATGTTTTTCGTCAATGGGACGATTGGAAGAAAAATACCCCTTTGTTCCTTGTTGATCCGTCACCGCGAAATAAAAATCATTTTCTGGAGAATTAATCGGAACCCCCATATTTTGAGGCACCGACCAGCTATTTAATCCACCCTTACTGCAAAACACATCATATCCGCCAATTCCCAACCACTCATCGGAGCTAAAATACAAAACCGAAGCATTGACGTCGTAGAACGGAGTAACTTCATTGCCAGAAGTATTGATGGCACTTCCGGCATTGATCGGCACTTCATACTGGCCATTTTTACAAATGGAAAACCAAATATCCATATCACCCTGACCATTAGGACGATTAGACACAAAATACAAAACCGCATAATCCTTCAATTCGACAAAACAAGGTTGCGTAGTCGTGAAATTCTTGCCATTGATGCCGTTTCCCAGCAATTGCGGTTTTTGCCATTTCCCATTGCGTTTACGGCTGTCATACAAATCGCACAGCAATTCTTCGTATGTATTTCTTACACAACGCGAAAAAACCATATAATCCTGATTTTTATTCAGCGTGAAATTAGGATGATAATAATTGCTTTTATTGATGATTTTTGAGATTGGAATCACATCAGAAAATTCATTTTGCCGACATTGCGCCTGATAAATACGGCTTGTCCACTGCGTTTCAAAGAACAATGCGTTATCATCCTCGACTTCGGATCGCATCGAAGAAAACAAAAAAACAGAATCGGACAAAAGAAGCGGGCAATATTCAGAAAAAGGACTATTGATAGTCGATGGCAGCCGCTGACACAAGACCGGCAACGTGTCGTGCATCAAACGTTCTTTCATTGCCTTTTGTTCTGCCAGCGACCAGGTTTTCTGTGCCCAAATAGGACAGAACAAGAGCAAAAGAAAGACTAAAAGCAAGCATCTCCGTTTCATCACATTACATCAAAGGGACAAGGTTCCTTGCCGATTTTGGTTATTCTTTTCCGTTTGAACGTATAATTCACCGACAATTCCAAGCCGCCGCGTGCCTTATTGGCAGGGGTCAGCGAGGACATCGTAATATCGTAATTGACGCCGAAACGCAAATTCTGCCAATCGAAGAACACATCCACAATCAAAGCGTCTTTCACACGATAAAAGACACCACCGCCCACCGAAAAATTAACGGTATAGCTGTTTTTCATCTGGAAATATTCAACATTCGTCCCAACGACCACTTCGTAAAACTGTTTTTGAAACTCGGCATAAACCGCAGGTTGCAGGGCAAAATCGCTCGTCAAGCGAAAACTCGAAGTAAAATAGCAGCTGACATTTATCGGCAGACGCGTAGCCACATCGTTAAAGGATTGATTAGGCTGAGTCAAATGCTTCGCACTCACGCCAATCGTATATCTATCCGTCTTATTGGGCGAGAAATTCCATAAAAGTCCCGCCCCACAGTCAAAAAAAAACACCTGATCCTTACCGAATGTCTCAGTAATCGGATTATCTCTATCAAAAATATTATTCACGAACTGTTCGTCAAAAGACATTTGTCCGTAAGAAATGGAACGCTGGATAAAACCCGCATACAAACCGATGCCTATTTTATGGCGACTTCGATGGCCGATGGCTTTCAGATAAGACAACATCAACAGCGGTTGGACGCTATTGTAGCGGGAGTCGCCCGTATAATCGCAATTGACAAGCACGCCCAGACTAAACTGTTGGCGATGTTGCTGGTCTTTAAAAATAGGAGCATCCACGAAGCAAGAAAAATGCACGTAAGGTTTCGTCACCGAGAGCCACTGTGTTTTTTGGTTGGCCCCCAGTCGAAACAAACCGTCATAGCAGCCTGTCTGAGCCGGATTTAGTTCAAGCGGGGCGTTATAAAATTGCGAATAATGCAAATCCTGGGCAAAGCCAAAACAGAAACAGAAAAGAGAAACAAGCAGCAAAATCACATATTTGTACTTGTCTTTCCAGCAATTCTTCAAGTGGCGGCGCAATTCATTTTCCCGAGGATTGTTTCCCGGTTCATAGAATTTCTTACCTCTGATATTGTCGGGCAGGAACTCCTGTTCCACGAAATTACCGGGATAGTTATGCGCATACTTGTAGCCATCGGCATAATTCAGTTCCTTCATCAACTGGGTTGGAGCATTGCGCAAATGAAGCGGCACAGGCAGGTCACCCGTCTTTTTTACCCAATCGATGGCCTCGTCGATAGCCAGATACGAAGCATTGCTTTTGGGCGAACTGGCCAAATAGACAGCGGTTTGAGACAAAACGATTCGTGCTTCCGGCATACCGATATGGTGGACCGCCTGAAAGCAATTGTTTGCCAGCAATAGCGCATTGGGATTGGCATTACCGATATCTTCCGAAGCCAAAATAATCATACGCCGGGCGATGAACAGAGGATCTTCACCTGCCACCAGCATTCGGGCCAGCCAATATACGGCCCCATTGGGATCGCTGCCACGCAACGACTTGATAAAAGCCGAAATGATGTCGTAATGCTGTTCGCCCTTTTTATCGTAAATGGCCAGATTTTTCTGGATAATGCGCGTAACGGATTCGTTGGTAACGGTAATCGTCCCTTCGGAAGGAGCCGTTGCCATTACGACCAATTCTATGGCATTCAGCAACTTTCGGGCATCTCCACCCGAAATACGCATCAAGGCCTCTTTTTCTTGAAAATCGATTTTGCAGTTCAAATGAGCTTCCAGATAAGTTTTCGCCGAAAGCATAATCTGTTCCAAATCGGTCTGTGTCAATGATTTTAACGTATAAACCTGACAACGTGACAAAAGCGGAGAGATTACTTCAAAAGACGGATTTTCGGTCGTCGCACCTATCAAAGTCACCACACCGCGTTCCACGGCACCCAACAATGAATCCTGCTGAGACTTGCTAAAACGATGAATTTCATCAATAAACAGAATCGACTTTTTTTCCGACTTTTCCGCCTTATCCAAGATCTCGCGAATATCCTTCACTCCAGAACTGATGGCACTCAGCATATAGAAATCGGCCCCCGTAACTTCAGCGATAAGTAGTGCCAAGGTTGTTTTGCCAACGCCCGGTGGTCCCCACAGAATCATCGAGTAAATATTGTCGTTTTCCAACGCCTGACGCAAAACGCCCCCCTGCCCCATCAGATGTTCCTGACCGATGTAGGCATCCAAAGACTTAGGTCTCAGTATTTCTGCCAGCGGTTGTTGCATAACGATGAAATTTATTCTGTCAAAGCGTTTTGAATTTTATTTTTCTTCTTCAATTTAGAAAACGAATCAATACCGATGCGCAAAGAGAAAATGTGTGAATACAATGCCACCGACACATCTCCCACATCGGTAAAGGCATAATCGATAGCCACAATATCCTTAATATTGACACCGATACCCAGATTAATTTGGCAAGTCACCTTCCGTTTGTTGTCAAAATCGGTTTCACGCTGAAAATTGCCGATGCCGGCACGGATAGCCACAATCTTCTTGTAGGCAAATTCCATTCCAAAATGCGGATTGAACGAAAACACTTTCGTACTCAAGATATCGTCTCGGCGACCATCGAAGGTAAAATCGGCATTCAAGGCAAAAGTGGCATTAAAGCCCTTGCCGAACTCAACGTATTTGGCGCCGCCAATAACCAATTGAGGCACCGTCACTTCGAGCGAATTTTCCGGGATTTCATTACCGGTTTGGAGAAAGACCTCCTTTACTTGATCGGAAAGCGTATAATTCCAGGCATTAAACGTACTGGTGGCATCTTGCAGGAAAGCGCCGACTTGCCAACCTTTGCGGTTGAACTGAACGCCCAAATCCAAGCCGAAGCCCCAGGCACCCGCAAACTTTCCAATTTTTCGGCGGATGATTTTAACGTTTCCGCCGACCGAAAGTCCTTGTATTTTCTTGAAATTATATCCATAACTCAAGAGGAAAGCATTGTCGGCAGAAGAGAAATACGAAATTTTTTCATAATCGACATTTCCCTGATTATCAATCAGTTCCGTTGTATTCATAATATTATCCACGCCAAAACGAATATAGGAAAATGCCACGGTAGAAGTGGAATCCACCTTATAGGCGATGCCGGCATAATCGTATTTCGAGATACCGGCGAAGTATTCGGCGTGCATAGCGGAGAGTTGGAGTTTCTGCGTCATTCTTCCCAGGCCGGCGGGATTCCAATAGGCAGAAGTCACGTCGTCGGAAATGGCGACCATTGAGTTGGCCATAGAGAGACCTCGGGCACCGACGCCCAAAGAAAGGAAGGCATTGCTATACTTTGCCGTCTGGGCAGACAACGTCAGCGACAGCAAACAAAATAATCCGAGTAGTATGCCTTTCTTCATTTTTATACAGTATAAATTGCAAAAATACGTTTTTTTTTCAAACTACATATTATTATCCGACAAATATCAATTAAATAACGGCCAATCGAAAGAAAATATTTTTTGTCAGGCACAAAAAAAGAGGATAAACCCACAAGGTCTATCCTCTTTAATGATATCAGATTATCATCCTTATTTTTCCGGCATAAATGGGAAGTCGGTACCAGGATAATAAGCTTGAGAAGTCAATTGTTCTTCGATACGGAGCAACTGGTTGTACTTGCAGATACGATCGGTTCGGCTGGCAGAACCGGTTTTGATCTGACCTGTACCCAAAGCCACGGCGAGGTCGGCGATGGTAGTATCTTCGGTTTCGCCAGAGCGGTGAGACATCACAGCGGTATAACCGTTCTTGTGAGCCATATTAACGGCATTGATGGTTTCGGTCAACGTACCGATCTGGTTGACTTTAATCAAAATTGAATTAGCCACACCCTTTTCGATACCTTGAGCCAAACGTTCCACATTGGTTACGAACAAGTCGTCGCCCACGAGTTGGATTTTGTCACCCAACTTGTCGGTCATCAGTCTCCAACCTTCCCAATCGTCTTCGGCCATACCGTCTTCGATAGACACGATAGGATACTTGTTGGTCCAGTCAACCCAGTAATCCACCATTTGGGCAGGAGTCAATTTGGCACCTGTGGATTTGTGCAAATGGTAAACGTTTTCTTCTGGAATATAATATTCTGAAGAAGCGGGGTCGAGAGCGATGCAAACATCCTTACCGGGAGTATAACCGGCTTTCTGGATGGCTTCGAGGATAACTTCGATAGCTTCTTCGTTAGACTTCAAGTTAGGAGCAAAACCGCCTTCGTCACCCACGTTGGTAGAATAGCCACGACCTTTCAAAACGGCTTTCAGGTTATGGAATACTTCGGCGCCCATACGCAAACCTTCGGCGAAAGTTTCAGCGCCTACGGGCATAATCATAAATTCCTGAAAGTCGATGCAGTTATCGGCGTGGGAACCGCCATTGAGGATATTCATCATAGGAACGGGAAGCGTGTTGCAAGTGCATCCACCCACATATCTATAGAGAGGCATACCAGCTTCCAAGGCAGCGGCCTTAGCGCAAGCCAAAGAAACACCGAGAATAGCGTTGGCACCCAATTTTGACTTGTTGGGGGTACCGTCGATTTCAATCATACGAGCATCAATTTCGCTTTGATTTTCAACATACATACCCTTTAATTCTTCAGCCAAAACCTTATTCACATTCTGAACGGCCTTCAACACGCTCTTGCCTAAAAACATAGACATATCGCCGTCGCGAAGTTCGCAGGCTTCGTGAACGCCAGTAGATGCGCCAGATGGAACAGCAGCTCTGCCCATTGCGCCAGCAGCGGTATAAACATCAACTTCTACAGTAGGATTTCCTCTTGAGTCGAGGATCTGACGACCCACAATACCAATAATTTCACTCATAGTTATAAATTTTAAATCGTTTTAATTTTAAAGTTTGCAAAGATACAAATTTTTATTGTAACTGAAAATGAAAAAAAGAAAATTCCTATCTTTGCAAACTTGAAGCAAGAAAGCTATTGAACAAAAGATGATGACCAAGGAAGAACGCATTCGGAAAATTCTCAAGGACAACTGGGGCTACGATCAGTTTCGGCCGCTGCAGGAAGACATCATTCTGTCTGTCATCAATGGTCACGACACCTTGGCGCTTTTGCCCACAGGGGGCGGCAAATCCATTTGTTTCCAAGTTCCTGGCATTGCGTTGGATGGTTTATGTATGGTAGTTTCACCACTCATCGCGCTGATGAAAGACCAGGTGGCCAATCTGCGAAAACGAGGCATCAAGGCCGCCGCACTGTATTCTGGTATGTCAAAGCACGACATCGAATTGGTGCTGAACAACTGTGCCTTCGACCCCGACTACAAATTTCTGTACGTCTCACCCGAACGACTTAAAACCGACTCTTTTCGTGCGACCTTGTCTCACTTGAAAGTGGGATTGATTGCCATTGACGAGGCACACTGCATTTCCCAGTGGGGCTACGATTTTCGGCCGCCATATTTGGAGATTGCCGAAATCAGGAAGTTTTTTCCTGAAGTTCCGGTTTTGGCCCTTACTGCCACGGCAACTCCCGAAGTGGTGAAAGACATCCAGGACAAACTTCATTTTCCGAAATATAATGTTTTCCAGAAAAGTTTCAAACGCGACAATCTGACTTATTATGTTGTAAAAGAAGAAGATAAGAACAACAGAATGTTGCGTATTATGAAACGCTACCAAGGAACAGGCATCGTGTATGTCCGCAACCGAAGGAAGACGCAGGAAACTGCGGAATTTCTGCAGCGGAACGGCATTACCGCCGACTTTTACCACGCTGGCTTGGATGGTGCCACCCGCGACCGCAAGCAGGACGAATGGATGCACGACAAAACCCGTGTCATTGTTTCCACCAATGCCTTTGGCATGGGCATTGACAAACCCGACGTGCGCTTTGTCATCCACATTGACATCCCCGACACTTTAGAGGGCTATTTCCAGGAAGCTGGCCGTGGGGGCCGCGACGAAAAAGAGTCCGTGGCGATTATGCTTTATGACGACTCCGACATCCGCGAATTGAAGCACAATTTCGAATTGACCTTCCCTCCCATTGAATCCATTCGCAAGGTATATGCAGTGCTGTGCCAGCATTACGGCATTGCCCTCGGCAGTGGAGAAGGAATGACCTACCCCTTCAAGTTGGGCGAACTGCTGAAACCCGCCAGTATGAATATGGTGGCCGTCTATAATTCTATCAAGTTTTTGGAAAAGATGGGCATTGTCTATCTTAACGAGGACGGCAAGAAGACCTCCCAACTCAATATGAATTTCGGTGGCGACCAACTGACCAATTACGAAAACAAGCATCCCGAAAATGCCGAGTTCATCAAATTGATTTTGCGCTCCTACAGTGGCTTATTCACCCGACACGTCAACATCGACGAAGCCGAAATCGCCAAGAGAGCCGAAATGGAAGAGGAAGATGTCGTTCACTTGCTGCAAAAATTATCGCGCCAGGGATTGTGGAGTTACAGTCAACGCACCCAGATTCCGCTAATCACCTTTCTAACAAATAGAATTTCCGAAGACTATCTTTATTTCAGCCCAGAAATCTACAAGCAGCGTAAAGCCGTGGCACAAAAACGTTTGGAAGAAGTACTGCACTTCGTGCAATGCGAAGACCGTTGTCGGAGCCAGTTGTTGCTGGCCTACTTCGGAGAAACCAAGAGCAAAGCCTGCGGCAAATGCGACGTATGCCTTAAAATCCATCGGGAAGAACTCGACAAGCAGGAATTTGACGACATCGCCACCGAGGTAAAGGCCGTAATCTCTTCAGCTGCCAAGCCACTTAGTCCCAAGGAAATTATTTTGTTGGCATCGAATAAGTTTACCCAGGAGAAAGTTGTAAAGGTGGTGCGATGGATGGTGGATAACGGAGATATTCCCTTATCATAGCTTATCAGATTTTCATATAAAAGAAACACCATGGCAAAACAAACGATTTATCTTACTTCTGCCGTAGATTTAACTGTACAGCATAATCAACTACGCATATTAATGGCTGACAGCGGGAAAGAATATTTGCGATCATTTGAAGATATCCGAATGATTATTGTTGACCATCATTCGGTACATATAACCATTCCGCTAATCAATCTTTTGGCTCAAAACAACATTGGTGTAGTATTTTGCAACGAACATCACATTCCTACCACAATGTTGATGGATTTGGATTCCAACTGTATGCAGACGAAGCATTTTCGTGCGCAATTAGAAGCAGGAAAAGTCATAAACAAACAAATATGGAAACAAATTGTTGAACGGAAACTACAAAATCAATCGAACTTACTCAGTAAATTATCCTTGGGAGAAAATTTATTAAAGCCTTACTACACGAATGTCAAAAGTGGCGACACAACAAATAGGGAAGGCATAGCTGCTAAACAGTATTGGCGACACTTATTTGGTGAAAAATTCCTTCGAGACCGAATGGGACCTTGTCCGAATAATTATCTGAATTATGGATATACTTTATTACGTTCGGCAATGGCACGTGCCATTATGGATGCAGGACTATTGCCTATGCTAGGGATATTCCATTGCAACTACTATAATTCTTTCCCACTGGCTGATGATTTAATGGAACCATACCGACCATTTATAGACGAAAAGGTTTTTAAGATACTTCTAAGTGGAAAAACAGAAATAGACAAAGACGTCAAGCGAATGATGGTAGAAGTATTGTATGATAAAGTAAAACAGGAAACACTGTCTGCCACGGCTCACTCATTGTCTCGTATATATGAAAACGAAGGACAAACAATGTATTATTTAGAAATGGACTAAAAATGTGGGTAATTGTAGCAATAGATTTTCCAATGCACACGAAAAAAGGAAGATGCGAATACCGTTGTTTCTGCAACAATCTCTTGAAAGACGGTTTTGAAAAAATACACAAAAGCTTGTATTTGAGATATTGTTCTACACTATACAATGCACAAATACACAAAAAGAGAGTACAAAATGCCCTATTTAAGAACTGCAGGGTAAGCGTTTTTCTCATTGGTGATAAACAGACAGAATTTGCATACCTATATTTGGGAAGTAAAAATTCAAAAAAAACCGAAAATTTGTTTCAAAGCCCTGAAATAATTGATTTTTTTTAGCAAAAAAAACGACATAGCACGTTGATTAACAAAAAATTGCAGCATTGAGGTTTAAGTGTTAAATATTTTTGATGAGATTAAAACTCTGCATCGCCCAAGAGGTGCCATTCACCGGCTTTGGTCTTGGCCAGCACAACGAGCTCTTCGTTCTTGGTGGCGGAAATCAAACCCAACACGGCAGAACGCATACCGGGAACATTTCCCTCCAATGTGGCATTGAAAGAG
>JAZLHE010000108.1:0-42099 GCA_045616665.1 Bacteroidales bacterium
GAAAAATACATTTCTCCAGCCCTCAAAGATGGGTTGATAGAAATGTCTCAGCCCGACAGTCCCAATAGTCCTACGCAAAAATATCGGCTTACGGCTAAGGGGAAACAAATTCAGCAAATAATACTCAACAATGAATAATTAAGAAGGAATTTGAATTTGACATACAAACTCCGACTTGCAAGAATGCATCGCATTGAAAAAATAGAATCCTAAAAACAACTAAAAATACACGATTTTCAACATAACAGAATTTTTCTTATCTTTGCAGTTTATACTGTATTAGCAAAACCTAATACAAAATTCAATAGTAAAGCAACCGCGCAATGATAGAAAAACTCAAATTCCTGTTCCAGAAATACCGCAATTTCATTCTGTATTGCTGTATTGGCTGTATCAATACGGGAGTGGATTTCGGCGTGTTTGCCTTGCTGGATTATGCGGGACTTTATTACATCATCGCCCACGTTATCAGCTATCATTGCGGAATATTTTGCAGTTTTTTCCTCAACAGATACTACAATTTCAAGGTTAAGGACAAAGCCGTACAACGCTTTATATCCTTTTACGCATCCAGTCTCATTGCGATGGTCCTAAGCGCCGGCATCCTATATGCACTGGTTTCTCTATTGGGATTACCCCATTTGTTAGGCAAGCTCATTGCCACCGCAATTATTGTGATTGCCCAATTCCTTTTTGTAAAAAACTTTACTTTCAAAAAATAACATTATGCTTTTATCCGTAATCATTCCTTGCTATAATGAAGAATTGGTGGTCCGTGAATCATACAAACGGCTTACAGATGTTTTGTGTCAAACCAATATGGACTACGAATTGATATTCATCAATGATGGAAGTAAAGATCAAACATTTTCTATCTTAAATGATCTGTCACAAAGTGATACTACCGTCAAGATTATCAATTTTGCCAGAAATTTCGGACACCAATGTGCCGTTACTGCCGGAATCAATAATTGCAAAGGCGACCTTGCCGTCATCATTGATTCCGACTTGCAAGATCCACCCGAGGTGATTTTGGATATGCTGGAAATTCAAAAGCGAGAAGAAGCCAATGTGGTTTATGGCGTACGTAAAAAAAGAGAGGGTGAGACTTGGTTCAAGTTGGTAACGGCAAAGTATTTCTATCGCACCTTGAACAAATTGTCAGAAGTACATTTCCCCGTTGACACAGGCGATTTCCGTATGATTGACCGCGATATCATCGACTTGTTCAATAGTTTACATGAAAAGAACAAATATATTCGTGGATTAATCAGTTGGATGGGGTATAAACAAGTTCCTTGTTATTATGACAGAAAGGAACGTTTCGCTGGCGAAACACATTATCCACTGAAAAAAATGCTTAAGTTTGCCCTTACCGGTTTGCTTGGATTTTCAAAAAAGCCACTTAAACTCGCATCCACACTCGGCATTTTGTTTGTCACATTAAGTATTTTATGTGCTATTACCCTGTTGATTATCAAGTTGTGCGATCCCGAATTTGTCATCGGTTTAGGAAACATCGCACTACTTATTTCGTTTATTGGAGGATTGCAATTTATCACAATTGGTATCATTGGCGAATATTTGGCCAATATGTTTGATGAAGCCAAAGACAGACCCGAGTATATCATTAAAAACAAAGTTAATTTTTAGAAATCATCAATAATGAAAAATTTTTTTGTAGAAAACAAGAAAAACCCTTGGTTCTGGGCATTTTTAATTATAATTGCCGCATTGTTTTTTGCCATGCCACTTCTGAGTTTGAATGCCGGAAACAGTGGTGATGAAGACGGATTTCAATGGCCATACGCTGAACAAATTTACACTTTCTATGCCTCTGGTGGCCAAGACACCACCTGCCTGCAAAATGATGATATGGGTATGCATGGTGGTTTTTTTGACCAAATGACATATACTTTTGTAAAATGGTTCAATATTGATAATTACAGTCAGTTCCGACATATCTGCAATGCTTTATTTGGATGGCTTGGACTTCTTTTTGCAGGACTTTTAGCATACAAAATCATTGGATGGAGAGCCGCCATTTTCACAATATTGTTGACGTTTTTTTCACCTCGCTATCTTGGGAACTCATTCAATAATCCAAAGGATTTAATTTTTGCCTCTACAATGATGGCAAGTATATACTATGTCGTATGCTTGATAAAAGAGTACCCCAAACCTAAAATATCCACATCAATAAAACTTTCTATATTTGCAGCATTGGCTATCGTGTCCCGTTTTGCCGGATATTTGTTATTTGCATACTTAGTGCTTTTCCTTATCATTTACCACGTTAGGTTAAATAAAAAAAATAGTCTAAACAAGGGAAATGTTAAAACAATTGGTAGATATATTCTTTACGTAGTCGGCATAGGAATAGTAACCTTTGGTATAAGTATCGCATTATGGCCTTATATCATGTCTTCTCCCATAAAGACTACGATGAAGATTTTTACCGAGATGTCTCAATATACTATTTCTCTTCGCCAACTTTTCGAGGGCACTTTGCAATGGTCCGACGCACTGCCCTGGTACTACACGCCGAAATTTATTTTGATGACTATCCCTATCGCCGTGATAGTCGGATTGCTGCTGTTCTTCGTTTTTTGCTGGCGCAAAAAGGAAGACAGATTCTGGTCGTTTGTGGTATTTTTCGCTTTCTTCTTCCCCGTTTTCTGGATTGTCTATACCCACGCTAACGTCTATGGAGGATGGCGTCACGCAATGTTCGCCTACCCTCCCATGGTCGTGGCCGCCGGTTTGGGTTTTGACGGAATCATCCGTTGGGTTGAATCCCGTTGTTGTAGAGACGCAAAATCTTGCGTCTCTACAAATACAAATAATGCAAAATCCGGCGTTTCAACAGAAAATGAAAAATCCTGCATCTCTACAGAAAATGAAAAATCGTGTGTTTCTACAGGAAATAAAAAATCATTGCTGGTCAATATCGGTGCGGTTGTCATCCTGCTCGTGCTGCTCATCGGACCTATCCGTCACATCATTGTTAACCATCCTTACGAATACGTTTATTTCAATGAATTGGCAGGAGGAATGGATAACGCCTACGGCAACTACGAATTAGACTACTATTACCACTCTACCCGTGAGGCTTCAGAATGGATTATCGCCAATGCCGAACCCAACGCCGACGGTTCCAAAATCAAAGTGGCCACTTGGCATACAGCCTCTGTCAACTACTTTTTCCGTAAAGATACAGCCAGATTCCAGCCTTTGTTCAGTCGTTGGTACGAAAAAGGCAACAACGACTGGGATTACGCCATCTTTACCGTTACGGGAATGGCACCCGAACAAATCACCAACGCTGGCGCATTTCCTCCACCAGATTGCGTGCACACCATCAATGTCGATGGCAAACCCATCTGCATCATCCTCAAACGCCAGTCCAAAGACGACTTCATCGGCAATCAATATAAATCCAAAAACCAGGCCGACAGTGCCATTCTCTATTTCCAGAAAGCCTTGCAAATCAATCCATATAACGAGGCCGCACTCAACAATATTATCGAATGCTACTTGATGAAAGGCCAACTCGACAGCGCAAAAATATATATCGACCAAGAATTGTCATTCTTGCCAAAATATGAAACCGGCAACTATTTCCTTGCCCATTATTATATGACCAAAGGCGATATGGACAATGCCATCAAGACCTGCAAATATCTTATTGAATGCAATTACAAGTTCTCCAGTGCCTACCATTTGATGTGCAATATCTACCTTCGACAAAATGATGTTGCCAATGCCGAAAAAATCCTTCTCAAGCTGATTGACACTGATCAACTTGATGATGCCGGCGTACAACAGCTGATACAGATTTACAAGGCTGAAGGACTGGACGACCGTGGTGCCTACCGCAAACTGTACAAAAAAATGGCCACCAGCCTCGACAAGCGCGACAAAAAGAAAGAGGCTCAACCCTATTGGGACTTGTATCATCAGTTGCGATAAACATTTTGTCAAGACGTTGCGTACAACGTCTTGACAAAATACTAAAATTATCGGATATTTTTTGCAGTGCGATACTAAAATTATCTGGTATTTTTTGTATTTTTGCAGAAATTTGTATTTTTGCAAAAATTTCAAAGTATGAAACGCAATCTTTATTCAGCATTAGAAAGTCATTTGGCAAAAAGAGAATTTTCAATTTTGACGGGTGCCAGACAAGTGGGGAAATCCACCCTGATGAAGCAGTTATATGATTCTCTGAAGACGAAAGGCACACCTGTTGTTTTCATCAACTTAGAAAGACTTGATGTGCGAAACATATTGGATGCTGATCCTTTGAACTTATTGCAATTCATGCCTAATACTGAACAAAAGACCATTGTCTTCATAGATGAGGTGCAGTATTTGGCAAATCCGACAAATTTCCTAAAACTGTTGTACGACGAATATGCCGACCGAGTGAAAATTATCGCAACCGGCAGCAGCGCATTCTATATGGATGACAAATTTACGGACTCATTGGCAGGGCGCAAAAAATTATTTCAAATGCCCACCTGCTCTTTTGATGAATATTTGCAATTAAAAGAGTTAGATGATTTATTGGCTGATTATCATAGAATTAGACAAAATTCGGGGGCGAGGTCCTTGTTGTTAAAGGAGTTGGAAATAGCATTCAAAGACTATGTGCGTTTCGGAGGCTATCCTGCCGTAATTACAGAGTCTTCTACTCAAGACAAGATTGGTCGCCTACAAGATTTGAAAGATTCTTTTGTCAAAAAAGACATAGATGAGTCCAAAATAAACAACGAGGATACTTTTTACAATCTGTTTCGAGTTTTAGCGGCTCAATCTGGCAATCTTTTGAATGTTAACGAATTATCAAAGACATTACATACACAATCCGTCACTTTGCAAAAATATTTGGCGGTTTTGCAGAAATGTTATCACATTGCGTTAGTCAGACCGTTCAGCAATAACCTGCGCAAGGAATTGATAAAAATGCCTAAAGTTTATTTGATGGACACGGGAATGCGAAACTGTTTGCTAAACAATTTCCAATCTTTCGATTGGGCACTTGACCAAGGAATCCAATGGGAAAACACCGTATTTCGTATGCTGTTGGATAGATATCCTTTGGAGGACATTAAGTTTTGGCGAACAACGGACGGACATGAGGTGGATTTCGTGCTGTCTCGTCTTGAAAATCCGTTTGCTTTGGAAGTGAAAGCAAATGAAAATGCCGTAAGCGCAAGCAAATATAAGTCTTTTATAACACAATACCCAAACATTCCTTTGAATTTCGCCACCATCAAGCCCTTTACCGAAGACTTGTTCCGCATATAGTTGAACGTAATCCAAAAGAACAGAAAAAACGTATTTTTATCTCTAAAACAAATATTACAAATATATTTATCAACAATTAATAATCGTGTTTAGATTTTTCATATTTTTGCTGCACAAATATGCATTTTTTTGAAAAGTTATCAACAATGAATAAGAAGAATAGGAAAAAAGAGTATCTTTGTGGACGAAAAAAGACGGCGACAATGGTTCCTGAAAAATATGTGAGATTTGACGTGGCCGAAACCCAGCTGGAAGAATGGCTCGACTACCTCAAGAACGGCCGCATTAAGGACGGAACCTCCACGCCGGGACTTGCCGAGGCCGCCGTGAAACTGCAATATATGATGATGAGCCGGGAAGAACAGCAGCAGTACTTCCGCTATATGGACCTCGTCAAGTTCGAGCGCAACGCCCTGGAAACCTCGCGGTTGGAAGGACTGAACGAGGGGGTGGAGATAGGAAGAGCCGAAGGCGAAACCAGAAAAATTCTATTAAACGATGAAAACGAATAAAAAAATCTTGATTTAAGTGTATTTTATATTTTTCGGTTTAATTTTTTTGTGTATCTTTGCACTCTAAATTTTAAAATAGAAATACTATGAAATTCATCGTATCAAGAGATGTCCTCTATAAAAACTTAAGCGCGATCAGCGGTGTTTTAGGCAATAACAGCACGATGGCCATCTTGGACAACTTTCTGTTCACCGTTAAGGACAAAACCCTTACCCTGACTGCTTCCGATTTGGATTCCACAATGACCGCCGTCATTGACCTTACCGATGTTGAAGGCGAATGCTGCGTGGCCGTTCCATCCAAAATCTTGTTAGAAACATTGAAACTGGTATCGGAAAATCCTATCATCTTCTTGATTGATGAAGCCAACAACGAAGTGAAATACACCGTGGCCAATGGTGAATATGAAGCTCCTTGCTATCCCGGCAACGAATATCCACAAATTCCCGTTATGGAAAACGCGAAATCTTTCGAGATGGAACCGAATATTCTGCAGCGGGCTATCAGCAAGACCTTATTTGCCACCGGCAACGACGAACTGCGTCCCACGATGATGGGCGTTTTGTGTGAGCTCTCCAACGACTACATCACTTTTGTCGCCACCGATGCCCACAAATTGGTTCGTTACAGAAACACCAAGATTACCAACGAAGACTCGTGCTCTTTCATCCTGCCCAAGAAACCTATTTCTCATCTCAAATCCATTTTGGCAGGCATTGAAGAACCCGTCAAAATTGAATACTCGGCCGACACCAACCATATCCAATTTTCTTTCGGTAATCTCCAATTGATTTCTTCACTCAAGGAAGGGAAATATCCCAATTACGAAAATGTAATTCCACAAGAAAATCCCAATACGTTAATTGTCAACAGAGACGAATTTTTGCGTTCCATCAAGCGTGTGGGCAACTATTCCAACCAGTCAACCTTCCAAGTACGCGTTTCCTTGTCTGAAGAAGGAACCAATATTACAGCAGAAGATATCGATTTCTCCAACAAGGCAGTGGAAAGCATTGCCGGTCTTTACACGGGTGAAAAAATGGATATCGGCTTCAACTCCAAGTTCCTTCGCGAAATGTTGGACAATATGGACGGCTCTGAAATCAGATTGGAACTGTCTCAACCCAACAAGGCTGCCTTGATTCTGCCAGTTGAAGAAAATACGCCAGAAGAAAATCTTCTGATGCTGATAATGCCGGTAATGTTGAATTACTAAATTTCACAATAACAACGGTGGCTGTTCTGTCGCTGCTTTCGAAAGAAAGGAGAGGAAAGTCCGGGCAACACAGAGCACCATACTTCTTAACAGGAAGGGGTTCCGCAAGGAATTACAGACAGGGCCACAGAAAACTACCGCCCAATTCAGTTGGGTAAGGGTGAAAACGCGAGGCAAGAGCTCACGACGCCGGTAGTGATATTCGGCGGGGGTAAACCTTATGGGTTGAAAAACCAAATAAACCGAGGCTTGAGGGTGGCTCGCCCAATCTCGGAGGGTAGGTCGATTGAGCATTACGGCAACGTAATGCCTAGATAAATGACAGAAACATACAGAACCCGGCTTACAGGTCACCGTTTTCTATAACAAAAAAGACGCTCAACGCGTCTTTTTTTGTTTATCTTGTAAACACATACTGAATGATATTGGCTCCCATCTGCAGGGCTTTCATCCGCGTGGACTCACTGTCTCCGTGAACGATGGCATCTTCCCACCCATCGCCAAGGTCGCACTCGTAGGTAAAAAGGCACACCACGCGATCTTCCCAAATCAAGGCAAAGGCCTGAGGTGGCTTGGCATCGTGCTCGTGGATTTTCGGCAAGCCACGTGGAAAATCATACTTTTGGTGAAAAATCGGATGATTATACGGTACTTCTACGAAGTCCAACTCTGGAAACACAACTTTCATTTGTGCCCGGATGAAATTATTCAAACCATAATTATCATCTATGTGCAAAAATCCGCCAGATACAAGATATACTCTTAAGTTTTGTGCTTCATCTTCGCTAAAAACCACATTGCCGTGACCGGTCAAATGCACAAAAGGATACTGAAACAAATCGGCACTGCCCACTTCTACCGTAGCGGGTTCCTTGTCTATCGTCGTTCCTAAATTCTTATTGCAAAAAGCAATCAGATTGGGCAAAGAAGTCGGGTTGGCATACCAGTCACCACCGCCATGATATTTCAACAAGGCAATCTTTTGACCGAAGACCGTCATCACGACAAAGACTAAAAACAGTATAACTATCAATCGTTTCATCATAACATCATTATAAACCGCCATTCCACTTTCTCAAGAACCATTCCACAGCCAACAAAAGAACTATACAAGCAAAATACCACCACGAATTCAACAAAAGACTATACTTTTTATTGTAATTGGCAATGGGCTTGATATTGTCATTGTTCTTGATTTCCTTTTCAATTTTCTGCATATCCGAAGGTAGATAAAACTTTCCATTCGTAATCGAAGACATACTTTGCAACAGATTATGATCAGCCACCAGATTCGCGCTTTCCAACAAAACCTCTTCCACCGAAAACGCACCTGACTTGGAATAGCTGTTCTTTCCATACTTGGTATGGCATTCCCAGGAATACTCTCCCACGGGAAGATCGCCCATATCCAACACATATTGATTATTCTGCTTGGAAAGCTGCTGTTCGTATTTTCTGCCTTCACTGTCGGTAATCGTGATGGAAACATCGGCATCGTTTATCAATTCATAACTTTCGTTGTACAACTCTGCCGTAATGATTACGGGTTGGTATTCCTCGTAAACATTCTTTGCCGACACCCTAAAGAAACTCTTGTCGGATTTCACCGACAGATAGGTCACCATCTTGTTCACGATTTCGTCAAACTGCTGATGTGACTGCGTATAAAGATAATTGTACAACTTCCACTGCCAAATTCCCGTACCGCAAATCACACCGGTTTTCACGCCATTGTGATCATTAAACAACACCATAGGATAATTAGAATTTACCCCACTAATTTTCTGATAAAGAAAGACATTTGCGGAAACAGCTGTCTTATATTCACCAAAAATCGTTGAAATAGGCGGCAGTTTTTTGATTAATTGACGTGCTTCTTCGGAAAAAGTAAAAGCAGTAAAGTTCTCGTTGAAATTCGGCATCGAACTATTAAGCAAATTCTTGGACTGCTGAATGGAAACGCCTGCTCCAAGATTATTAAAAGACGGGAGATTTGTCTGCGTACCAATGATATACAAAGTAGAAGTCTTCGTTTTTTGCAATTGCGACAACAGATTGGCAGCCGGTTGCGAAACAGAAGGAAGTTGGTGCAGGATGACCAGAGAATAATCATCTACCGATGCCCTAAATTCCTGAATCGGGAAGACATCCACTTCGTAGTTTTCGGCACTTTCCAATGCTGACTTGATCGCCGCGACATCGGGATGCGGCCCGTTATAGACAATTGCCACTTTTTCTCTCGAATCAATCACTTCCACATAAAAGTGGGCTACATTATTTTTATGGGTGATTTCACCGGCCAATTCGGTCAAAGTGACCGTATATTTATGAAGCCCCTTCGTTTTGGCCTCAATATTTGCCGTAACCGTTTCAAAAAAGTTACGACTGTTAATATTCATATTTTTCGTCAGCAGATCCTCATTTCCCTCCGACAAAGTCAAGGTAAAATTTTTATTGGCCAACTGCGTGGCCGCCACCTTGATTTCAACGGGAAAATAATTTCCTTTCAAGGCCTGCTTATTGTGGTTCACGCCCTTGACCAGCAAATCGGTAACCATTTCGGTTGAGCCCAAACCCACGGTATAGATAGGATATTCCGAAGAGGACACCTTATAATAAGGATTACTTTCGGTATTATAGATTCCATCGGAGAAAACAATGACCGAACCAATATTTCTATTGCCATACAAAGTAGCAATATCTGAAAAAATAGACGACAAATTCGTTGCTTTTTCCTCAAAAGTCAAAGAATTGGCATTAAATCCGTCCATTTTTCTGTTTTCGCTGCCCACCGTATAGATTTGCACATCATAACTATCGTCAAACGAAGAAATCAAGTTTTCCAATTGCTGCGGATATTCATTACGATAATATGCTGAATCTTTGGTTAATACGACAGATTCTGAATTATCAATGGCAAAAACGACCAGTGGTTTATCCACCTCTTTGACTACCATCTTCAACATAGGCGCCAAAAGCAAAAAGCACAAGAGCGAGACCGACAAGCCTCGCAGACAGCTCATCACAATACGGCTACGCTTGTCCAGATCCAAGGTTTTGGACTTGTAGTACAACAAGACGGCACAACCCGCACCCACCAAGAGGCACAAAGGCAAAAACCACAGCGAATATTGAGTTAGGAGAGACATTTATCCAATTTTAGAAATGCTTGATTCCAATGATTTCGCGAACATTGCCAACGGTTTGGTCGGCACTGGCACGCGCTTTTTCGGCACCTTGACGAGCAACGCGGTTGATATATTCGTCATTGCTACGCAGATCCTTGATTCTTTCATAGATAGGAGCTGTAAAATTCACTATATCCTCGGCCAATTGCTTTTTCATATCGCCATAACGAATTTGGCAGGTATTGTATTTTTCCTCAAAAAATGCCAGGGTTTCAGGTGACGAGACGGCCGCCATCAGCGCAAACAGGTTCTCGATGGCCTGTGCCTTGGGTTGATTCGGTTCGGTTGGACCGGAATCCGAAACCGCTTTCATCACTTTTTTGCGAATCACCGCAGGTTCATCGGACAAATAAATGCAAGAGGCTTCGTTATCCGATTTCGACATCTTGGTAGAGCCGTCCAAACCTGGAATTTTCACCAATTGCTGACCGAAATTATAAGCCACCGGCAATTTGAAATAGTCAACTCCGTAAATGTGATTAAACCGTTGCGCAAAATCGCGAGTCATTTCCAGATGCTGCTCCTGATCTTTCCCCACAGGCACCTTGTCGGCACGATGAAGCAAAATATCCGCCGCCATCAGCACGGGATAATTCAGCAAACCAGCATTGACATTGTTGGGCTGACGACGAACCTTCTCCTTGAAAGAGGCCACACGCTGCAACTCACCCACATAAACATTCATAGACAGAAGGGTTGTCAATTCGCACACCTGCGGCACATCACTCTGCACATAAATCGTTGATTTTTCAGGATCGATGCCTGCTGCCAGATAGTCTATCATCACATTTTTTATGTTCGTATGCAAATCGGCGGGAGTGGGATGCGTAGTCAGAGAATGATAATCCGCAATGAAGAAAAAGCAGTTGTTGTCATTCTGCATTTTAATAAAATTACGCAAAGCGCCAAAATAGTTTCCCAGATGCAAAAAACCTGTCGGTCTGATTCCACTTACTACTGTATCCATATTTTCATCTATATTTAAAATGCAAAAATACAAAAAATAACGAAATCTCAGCTCCTATTTTTTTAATTGATTTTTCAAAACAAAAATCATAAAATTTTGTCATTCTATATCATAGAAAACTTTCATAAATCCATAGTTATAATTAATAATTGAAAAATATTATTACAGTAATTATATATGATAATAAATTTATTGAATAAATAATGGAAGTAAATATACAAAAAAACGTTTTTTCACAAATAATTTCGAAGTCATTTTTCAACGTGATTACAAAAATAAAATCAGCGATTAGCATTCGATTCTCTAAATTTATTATTTTTGCACATCATAAAGAAAACAATATTTTTAACCAAGATCTCATTCGCAGAACACTCTAAGAATATGAAAATAAAGCACATCCTATTTATCATCATCCTACTGACGCAAAGCATTTTATACGCACAAAACGATGGCAACCCCGGCAATTTTGGTTATTTACAAGTTTCGTCATATCCTGAACAAGGTGCCAAAGTATTCATTGACGGCGAAGAAGTCGGAAAAACGCCTTATACCTCAGAAAAACTCTTCGCAGGAAACCACGAAATTCAAATTGTCAAAGACCAATACGAGACAGTGAATCAAACGGTTGAAATCTCAAAAGACGGAATCACACAAAATATCCGTGTTCAGTTAAGACCACTTTTTGCACTTACCACACTAAGTTGCGCTGACGAAAAGGCAGAGCTTCTCGTCAATGGCGAACGCAAGGGCATTAAGGGTTGGACTGGAAGACTGGAAGCCGGAACTTACGAACTGGAAGCGCGCAAGGACCTATGCCATTCAACTTTCAGGACGGTAACGATTTCCAATGGTCGCGACACGAGCTTTCATTTGAAAAACCCGGTTCCATTTAGCGGGAAGCTCGTCGTGACCAGCACGCCATCCGATGCGGAAATTTTTCTTAACGGGAAAAAAGCCGGATTCACACCGGTGGAGGTCAACGCCCTTACCATAGGCAACTACGAACTGAAAATCCGCAAAATCGGCTACTATTCGACCATCCAAAACATCAGCATTTTCAAAGATTCTACCTTAAGCTTAGATTTTCAACTTTCCAACGAAAAATCAGATACCGCAAAGAAGGTCGTGGACAACAGCATTTACGATCAACCCCATTTTTTGATTACGCTGAACGCCGCCGTTTCGCTAAAAAAGGTATGGTCCTTCGGATTTAGGATAGGCACCGTGAAAAAATGGGGCTGGAATGCTTCCGTGATGTACAATTTCAAACAATATGCCTTTGACGCACAAAAAACTTCGGCAGGAGCAAGATACAATTTCGACCAGGAAAGCACCACCCGTTTAGGCATCACCGCCGGCGGCGTATATCGTCCACACAAGAACATTCTCGTCTTTCTCAATGCGGGCTATGGATTTTTGGGGGTCTGCAATCGTCAGGCCGGAAGCAACAAATATTTTCTCGACCAAGTCCAAACCATCAAGGGGGTTGAATGTTCCGCCGGAATTATGGCTACTTTCGGAGGTTTTCTACTTTCATTTGAGGCAGCCACCATCAACTTCAAATGCTGCGAATTCAAAATAGGGATTGGCGGTTTATTCAACACAAAAAGGTAATCAAGGCGGATAACTTTCAATCCTTCATTTCATATTATTTTTTTTTGTATTTTTGCATTTTTAATATTCTTATATATAAAAAGTGCAAGAGCAAGCTGAAAAATGAACTTCGTCACTGATTTAGCCATCATCCTAATTGCGGCAAGCATTTTCATCATTATTTCGAAAGTGCTCAAGCAGCCGCCTATTTTAGGATATATCATTGCCGGCTTTTTAGTGAGTCCCCATTTGGGATTGGTTCCCATCACCAATATGGAAGGCGTTTATGAATGGGCTGAAATTGGGGTTATTTTCCTAATGTTTGCCCACGGTTTGGAGTTCAGCTTCAAAAAACTGCTAAAAGTAGGAAGCGGGGCGAGTATTACCGCAGGAATCAAGTGCTTGGGAATGTTTGCCTTGGGTTTCCTTATGGGTTCCTTAGCCGGATGGAGCACCCAGGAAAGAATCTTCATCGGCGGACTTTTGTCGATGTCGTCCACACCTGTTATCAACAAAGCATACGATGACCTCGGACTCAAGGGAAAGCCTTACGCTCCTGTTCTTTTCGGTTCATTGGTTTTTCAGGATATGATAGCCATCTTGATGATGGTTTTATTGTCCACTTTCGCAGCAAGACAGCAATTTGCCGGAGAAGAAATGCTAATGGCATTGGGAAAATTCGGATTTTTCATTCTATTGTGGTCCGTAGTGGGCATTTATGCCATCCCATCCATTTTGAGCAAGGCCCACAAATACCTCAACAACGAAATCATTCTGATTATAGCCATCGGTCTTTGCTTCTTGATGGTCACCGTGGCCAACCTGTCGGGCTTTTCATCGGCCTTAGGTGCCTTCGTGATGGGTTCTATCCTGTCCGAAACCATCGAAAGTGAACGCATGGAACGCGTTATGAGCAGTATCAAAGACTTGTTCGGAGCCATATTTTTTATCTCCGTAAGTATGATGGTGGACATTTCCAGCATTGGCAGCCAATGGCCTTATATCATTGTTTATTCTGCCGAAGCAATGCTGGGCATTATCATCTTTTCCACTATCGGAGCATTGCTTTCGGGACAAGGCATTCGAAATTCCATTCACATCAGCTTCAGTTTGGCACAATTGGGCGAATTCGCATTCATCATTGCCGCATTAGGATGCTCCTTTGAAATCATTCCATACTACACCTATCCCATCATCATTTGCGTGTCGCTTGTTACCACGTTCCTCACCCCCTATATGATCAAGGCAGCCGATCCTGTTAGCGACTGGTTGTATCGGGTTCTTCCGTCCAAATTCATACAAAAGTTGGAACCTACCAACGACGGCAAGCCCCACAAAGAATCCACTGCCGAACAAAACGAATGGCGTCATCTGCTTCGCAGTTATTTTGAACGTATGCTGCTTTTCGGCACCATCCTTTCCGCCATTATCATTTTTTCAAAAAAATATTTTCAGGATTTCATCGCCAATACATTTTCCTGCAAATCCCCAGAGATTTCGGAATGGATTGCACTCTCACTCACCTTGCTCGTTATGATGCCCTTCTTGTATGGATTTGCCATCAACAACAAAACAGAACAGCATTCTGCTGAATTGCTCATCAAGCATAATCGGAACGCCAAATGGCAAATCAGGGCACTCAACATCATTAAAATCTTCCTGGCTTCGGGATTTTTGGTTTTGACCATTGTGAATCTCATTCACGTATCCATTTGGGTCTATATTTTAATGGTGACCGTCTTAGTTTTTGCACTTTTATTGGCCCACCATTCTTCCCGAAGATTCACACAAATTGAAGATCGCTTTTTCTCCAATCTTCACGACAAAGAACGAAGAGAACGCGCTGCCAAACCCATCACCACCTCGGTCAGCGACAAACTGAAAGGCTATGACGTCCATATCGAAAGCGTACAAATAACCCCCAATTTCAGTTACATCGGAAAAACCTTGCGCGAGATGCCGTTTAGGCACGTTTCCGGGGTAAACATTATGGAAATTGCCCACGGAGACCGACACATCAGAATACCGCGAGGCAGTGAGCCCGTTTTTCCATACGACACCCTTGTGGCAGTCGGCACGACTGAACAACTCGAAAATTTCAAGTCCATCATCGATAAAAATTCTCCCCAGATTGAAAAAGCAGAAAAAAGCAAGTTTGTCGTTCAAAGACTTGACATTGAAAAAGATTCGTTTTTAGCAGGCAAGTCTTTAAAAGAAAGCGACTTAAGAGCATCTGGATGTTTAGTGGTGAGCATCCTTCGAGATGATAAATTTATTACGAACCCCAAACAAGACGATTTCATTATGGAAGGCGACAAAGTATGGATAGCAGGGGAACAAGAGTCTTGCGAATGGTTTCTCAATTAACATTTGACAACAATGGAATCAATAAAGAAAATATACAAACAAGGACGGGGACCTTCGAGCAGCCACACGATGGGACCCCATAAAGCCGCCCGGATCTTTCGTCAAATGAACCCTGATGCCCACGCATTCAGAGTTACCCTGCACGGTAGTTTAGCCGCCACGGGCAAAGGCCACTATACCGATAAGGCCATCATCGACGGCGCCGCGCCCATCCCTGTTGAAATCATTTGGAAACCGGATGTCGTGCTTGAATTTCATACCAACGGTATGCTTTTCGAGGCCCTCGATGCCAACAGAAAGGTTAACAATACCTGGACCATCTACAGTGTCGGCGGCGGATACCTGGCCAACGAGGAAACCAAAGACGAAATCGTACAGCTTTACCCACATTCCTTAATGAGCGATATTCTTCAGTATATTGAAAAAGAAGGTCTTACATTTTGGGAATATGTGGAAATGCACGAAGACAAAGACCTTTGGGATTATCTTGGACAAATATGGGCAACGATGCAATCCACCATTGAGACGGGTCTTCAAGAAGAAGGCGTGATTCCCGGCGGCTTGCACTTACGCAGCAAGGCAAGACAGTATTTTGTCCGCGCCTCGTCATACAAGCCGTCTTTGCAAAGTCGGGCACTTGTCATTGCTTACGCCCTGGCCACAGCCGAACGCAATGCGATGGGAGACACCATTGTCACTGCTCCTACTTGCGGTTCGTCGGGCGTATTGCCGGCGGTCCTTTATCACTTGAAGAAAAACCACGATTTCTCTGACAGAGAAATATTGAGAGCCTTGGCCACGGCTGGACTTTTTGCCAATATCATCAAGACCAATGCCTCCATTTCCGGAGCAGAAGTCGGATGCCAGGGAGAAGTCGGCAGTGCCTGCGTCATGGCGGCAGTAGCTGCCAACCAGCTATTTGGCGGGAGCCCTCAACAAATTGAATATGCCGCGGAAATGGCAATGGAACACAACCTCGGCCTCACCTGCGATCCGATGTGCGGACTGGTACAAGTTCCCTGTATCGAACGAAACGCCATGGCCGCTTTGCGTGCCCTCGACGTCAACATTTACGCTATGATGAGCGATGGCAAACACCTCATCAGTTTCGACAAAGTAGTCAAAACAATGAACCTTACCGGCAAAGACCTGCCTTCGCTCTACAAAGAAACTGCACAAGGCGGCTTAGCCCTATTGACAGAAGAATAAACTTTCAAATTTTACATAGAAAATTAATTAAAATCAAAAAATAATGGACGTAAACATCACTTCTAACGAAAACAAAACTTTTGTAGTTCTCAATGGTCGTTTGGACACCACCAATGCCAACCAATTCCAACAAGACATTACCCCTTTAATGCAAGGCGAGAATCCTGACATCGAAATCGACTGCACCAATATGGAATACACTTCCAGTCAAGGGTTGCGTATGTTTTTGATGCTGCAGAAAAGCGTCAGCTCGCGCCAAGGAAAAATGGTGATGAAGAATATGAAACCTCAGGTAAAAGAAGTTTTCGACATTACCGGTTTCTCCAATATCATCACGATCATTTAAGATTAAACATAAAACAAGTCTCTAACTTGGTGTCTTTTGTCTTGTTCTTCCATCCCTAATTTAGGATACGATTTTCAAGACTAATCAGGCATTTAAATGCTTTGTAAGATTAATAAATAAAATTCGTAATAATAATGAAAAACAAATCTTTCACCTCATCAATTTTAGGTATTATATGCGCAATTCTAATGGCGTCTTGTGGTCAGGCACCAAAAGAAACTCAAACTTCCTTCGACACTATGGTGTTAAAGAAAGAAAACAGAACTCTTTCCACCAATTTAGCCGCCAAAATACAAGGTAAGCAGGATGTCAGCATTATTCCTCGAGTAAGTGGCACCATTACTGAAGTTCGCGTTGTGGAAGGCCAAAAAATCAACAAAGGCCAAGTGTTATTCATTATCGACCCCAAACCTTTTGAATTGGCCGTACAAGCTGCCGAAGCCAACACCGAATCTGCCAAGGCGCAAGTGGCTACAGCTAAATTGAATTACGAAAGCAACAAAGGTTTGTACGAGAAAAAAATCGTAAGCAGTTATGTTTTAGAAACTGCCGAAAACAATTACAACACTGCAAAAGCAGCTTTGGCTTTGGCGAAATCTCAAGAGGCTCAAGCCAGAAACGACCTCGGCTACTGCAGCATTACAAGTCCCGTTACCGGTGTTGTAGGTGCACTCCCCTACCGTGTCGGCGATTTGGTCAATCCTTCTATTACCGAACCCTTGACAGTCGTCAGCGATAACAGCAGCATTATAGCATTCTTTTCTATCAACGAAAGTTTCTATACTGCGTTGTTGAGTACATACGGACGTAATTCCAACGAAAAGGTTCTAAATGAAACCCCCGATCTCGAATTAAAACTGAAAGACGGCACCATATATGAAGAAAAAGGCCATCTGAGCAGCGTTTCCGGCGTGGTAGATCCTGTCACCGGTGCCGTTAGCTGTAAAGCCGAATTTCCAAATCCCAAAGGAACATTAAGTTCCGGCATTTCCGGAACTATCATTTATCCAACTGAATATGAGGACGTTATTGTAATTCCCCAAACAGCCACAGTTAAACTCCAAGATAAATATATGGTCTATAAAGTAGAAGCCGATAATACGGCCAAATGCACCATTATCGAAGTTGAAAGCATCAACGACGGTCAGGAATTCATCGTTCTTGACGGCTTGAAGGAAGGCGACGAAATCATCACCGTCGGCGTTAACAATGTACAGGACGGAATGCAAGTTAAATTCTAAGTTGTAAGTTATGAAAAAGAAACTATACTTTTTTGTCACTCATAAGGTTATGGCGAATGTTATCGCCATTCTGACCTTGTTGGTTGGTATCATCTCACTTTTGACCCTACCTATTGAACAATACCCTGATATTGCACCTCCAACAATTTATGTTACCACATCATACACAGGCGCAGATGCCAACGCCGTTATGAAGTCCGTCATTATGCCTTTGGAAGAGTCTATCAATGGTGTGGAACACATGACTTACATGACTTCCGAAGCGGCATCAACCGGTGAAGTTACCATTCAGGTGTTTTTCGAACAAGGTACAGACCCCGATATGGCTACGGTTAACGTGCAAAACCGCGTATCCAAAACCCTCGGGTTACTTCCTTCTGAAGTAACACAGATTGGCGTGCAGGTTTATAAGCGTCAAAACAGCATTCTTCAAATTGGTTCATTGGTAAGCACAGACGACAGATTCGATCAGGACTTTATCGCCAATTACTTAGACATCAATATCATTCCTCGTATCAAACGTATCAACGGCGTAGGTAATGTACAAAATCTGGGTAACACTTACTCTTTGCGTATTTGGATGAATCCCGATATGATGGCACAGTACAATTTGACGCCACAAGACGTATTCAACGCCATCGGCACACAAAATATCGTGGCTCCTGCCGGCACATTGGGTGAAAAGTCAAGCAACACCTATCAATACATTATGGAATACCGCGGACGGTTGGTAGAAATTGAAGAATTTGAGAACATCGTCATCAAGGCGGAAAGCAACGGCAATGTGCTGCATCTAAAAGACGTGGCTTCTGTAGAATTGGGAGCCCTCAGTTACACCTTTGAATCGGATGTTGACGGGCATCCCGGCATAGTATTTATGATTAACCAGGTGGCCGGTGCCAACGCGACCAAAGTCAATGCCGAAATCGGCGAACTTTACAAAAGTCTGGAAAAGGACCTGCCCCCTGGAATGCAATTCCGCCAGTTACAAACTTCTGACGACTTCTTATTTGCAGCTATTCATAATGTGGTTGAAACATTGGTCATCGCCATTCTGCTGGTAATTTTGGTAGTTTTCTTCTTCTTGCAGGATTTCAAGGCGACATTGATTCCGTCTATCTCAATTATTGTGTCATTGATTGGCACTTTTGCCATCGTCAAATTGGCAGGATTTTCTCTCAACATCCTTACCCTCTTCGCGTTAGTACTTGCGATTGGCACGGTGGTGGACGATGCCATCGTGGTGGTGGAAGCCGTCATGGCCAAATTTGAAGCAGGCTATAAAGATCCACGTTTGGCCACCAGCGACGCTGTCCACGACGTATTTTCAGCCGTTATTTCCTGCACATTGGTATTTATGGCCGTATTTATTCCCGTGGCTTTTATGCCTGGAACATCCGGTACCTTCTTCACACAATTCGGTATCACCATCGCGGCTTCCGTGGGTTTGTCCTGTATCAACGCCTTGACTCTCTGTCCTTCACTCTGCGCCATCTTGATGCGCCCCGTTGACGAATCTAAAAAAGGTTTTACCTTCTATGTACGGAAAGCTTACAACGCGTCTTATTCGGCATTGGCCAATAAATATAACAAGTCTGTGGTCAAAATGATTCAACGTCCTGCTTTCGCGTGGATTGGTATGATTATCGCCTGCGGATTGATGGTATGGCTGATGTCCACCACTCCAAAGGAACTGGTTCCTCAGGAAGACCAGGGCGTTATTATGGTCAATGTAGCCACTCCTCCGGGATATTCACTGAAGAAAAACAGCGAAGTTTTGGATCGTGTTGGGGAAATTATTATGAAGAACGAGGAAGTTGACCACTATGCCAAAATTTCAGGTTTCGGTTTGATTTCAGGTACAGGCTCTAACTATGGTACAATTATTGTAAGATTGAAAAACTGGGATGAAAGAAAAGGACTGGAACATTCTTTGGATATGATCAGGTATAGAATTTATACAGATTGCCAAAGCATCAAGGAAGCACAAGTCATGCCCTTCCAGTCGCCTCAGATTCCCGGTTATGGTCAGGGCAACTCCATTGAATTGGTAATGCAGGACCAGACTGGCGGCAATAAGGACGAATTCGCCGCTCACGTAGATAAATTCATCGCCGAACTGCACAAACGTCCAGAAGTTTCTACCATTTTCAACACCTACGAAGCCACCTTCCCAAAATACAGAGTGGAAGTGGATCCTACCATTTGCGCCCGTTCAGGAGTATCACCTCAAGAAGTATTGTCGGTTTTAGGCAGTTACTGCGGTGGTGCCTATATTTCAAACTATAACCAATATGGAAAAATCTATCGTGTGATGGCCCAAGCCGCGCCACAGTACCGTTTGGATGAAAATTCTCTCGACAACATCTTCATCCGCGTCGGCAACGGAAAGATGGCTCCGATTTCTCAATTCGCCACACTGGTACCTACTGTAGGCCCCTCTTTGGACAAGCGTTTCAACCTGTTCTCTTCCATCACGCTGAATGTGGATCCCGGTTCAGGTTATTCCTCTGGCCAAGCTATGGAAGCCATCGAAGAAGTATTCAAGGCTACTATGCCCATGGGTACCAGCTACGAATATGGTGGACTGTCACGTGAAGAGGCCAGCAATGCAAAAAGCAATATGACAATCATCATTTACGGAATTTGTATTTTATTGATTTACTTAATTTTGGCCTGTCTCTACAATTCGTGGCTTGTACCATTGGCAGTTTTGTTTTCTGTTCCATTCGGCCTGATGGGTGCATTCCTGTTTATCCGTCCTATCAGTTTCTTGGGATTTACTAATAATATCTATCTCCAAACCGGTGTCATTATGTTGATAGGTCTGTTAGCCAAAACCGCCATTTTGATCACGGAATACGCAACGGCGAAGCGCAAAAACGGTATGAGCATTTACGATGCCGCCGTAGGTGCCGCCAAAGACCGTCTCCGTCCTATCTTAATGACCGTACTCTGTATGATTATCGGTATGTTGCCACTGATCATCAAGAGTGGTGCCGGTGCTATGGGTAACCGTTCCTTGGCATTGGGTGTCGTTGGCGGTATGATTGTGGGTACTATCTCTCTCGTATTCGTTGTTCCCGTCTTCTTTATGTTCTTCCAAAAAGTACATGAAAAAGTTCAAGGTTATGAACCCGATGAGATTGAAGTGGAAGAAATTACTGTAAAAAATGATTAATAATTATTCTAATATTGAAAATTCAATGAAAAAAATAGTCATTTTAGTTGCAGCCAGCTTGTTATTTTGCGGCTGCCACATATATAAGAAATATGAACAAGTCGAAAACGTTCCTGATAATCTCTATGGACATTCAGACTTGGTTGCCAACGCCGACACCACAAGAAATTTTGCGGACCTTGGCTGGCGAGAAATCTTCACGGATCCTTTCCTTCAGAAACTCATCGACAGTGCCTTGGTTCACAACAGCAATCTGTTGCAGTCCCATTTGAAAGTGGAAGAAATGGAAGCAGCCCTCGAGGCAGCCAAACTGGCATACATTCCTTCCTTTTCCTTCACTCCAAACGCATCTTACAATTATGCGAATGGATTCAATCAAGCTATTGGTACCAGCAGTGCATTCACTTACAATGTTGGCATCAATGCAGACTGGCAAATCGACATTTTCGGACGGCTCACCAACAAAAAGCGTGAAACCACTGCCTTGACCGAACAGGCACGCGATTTCGAGCAGGCCGCACGGGTTGAATTGATTTCCAATATGGCCAATCTGTATTACGAATTGTTGATGCTGGATCGCGAATTGGAAATCCTAATGCAAACCGAAATTCTGTGGGGCAAAAGCGTCGAAACACAACGCGCCATGATGGAAGCCGGTATGAGTACCAGCGCAGCCGTCAACCAACTGGAAGCATCACTTTGCAATGTGCAGATTCAGAAAATCGACTTGCAGAGAACCATCAACACATACGAAAACGCCATCTGCATGCTTCTTGCGGAAGCTCCGCATCCTATTCAGCGCGGCGTGCTGACCGGATTCAAAATGCCTGCCGAAGTAGGCATCGGCATTCCTTTGTCAGTACTGAAAAAACGCCCTGACGTAAGAGCCGCACAACGGAACTTGGAAGCAGCTCATTATGCCACTTGCGGCGCCTATTCCGAAATGTATCCCAACATCACCTTATCAGGCAATTTGGGACTTATCTCTCCAGCCCAGCTGGGTGCCAGCATTATTGCGCAACTTGTACAGCCCATTTTCGCCCAAGGCCGTCTGCGTGCCAACCTTAAAATAGCCAAAGCACAACAAGAAGAAGCCAGAATCGCCTTCTCTCAAAAACTGATAGACGCCGGCATAGAAGTCAATGAAGCATTGGCCGACTGCCAAAGCGCAAAGGCAAAAAAAGAAATTCTGAACAAGCAGGTTGCCGCCTTGGCAGAAGCTTACGATGCCACCAACGAATTGATGAACAAGGGAACCACCACCTATTTGGAAGTGTTGACTGCTCAGGAATCATATCTTAACGCACGGCTTTCGCAAGTCAATAACGACTATGAAGCCATCAGCAGCCTCATTACACTTTATATTGCATTAGGCGGCGGCGCCAACTAAACATCATTTTGTTATATTTGTATATATCAAAAAAATAATATATCTTTGTAAATAGTAATATAAAATCTCAACTAATTAATAATCATCAATATAACACAAAATAATTATGTCAAAAGTACTTTTTTTAGGAGATGAAGCCGTTGCTCAAGCAGCGTTAGACGCAGGCTTATCTGGAGTTTATGCTTATCCAGGCACTCCTTCTACCGAAATCACTGAATTCATTCAGGAATCCAAACAAGGAAAAGCCGGCGAAGTGCACAGCATTTGGGCAGGCAATGAAAAAACCGCTATGGAATCTGCCATTGGTATGTCATACGCTGGCAAGCGTGCTATGGTATGTATGAAACACGTTGGTTTGAATGTTGCTGCCGATCCATTTATGAACTCCTCCATCACAGGAGCCAACGGCGGTTTAGTCGTTGTCGTGGCTGATGACCCGTCTATGCACTCTTCACAAGACGAACAAGACTCTCGTTACTACGCTAAATTTGCCTTGATTCCATCTTTTGAACCATCAAACCAACAGGAAGCTTACGACATTACATACGCAGCTTTTGATTTTTCAGAAAAATATCATACGCCTGTTTTGATTCGTTTGACCACGCGTCTCTCCCACTCCCGTGCCGGCGTTGAACGCAAGGCTGAACGTCCACAAAACGCACTTCACATCGAAGAGAATCCGAAACAATTCATTCTTCTTCCCGCCAACGCCCGCAAACACTATCGCACGCTGCTCGGCAAGCAGGACTCTTTCGAAGAAGAATCCTTCAACTCTCCTTTCAACAAATATATTGAAGGCAGCAACAAGAAAATGGGTATCATTGCTTCCGGCATCGCTTTCAATTACCTGATGGAAAATTTTGAAGGTCACCAATGTCCTTATCCGGTATTGAAAATTTCCCAATATCCACTTCCTTCTAAATTAATTGCCAAGATGGTGGACGAATGCGAAACCGTATTGGTTGCTGAAGAAGGTTATCCTTTCATTGAAGAACAGGTTCGCGGCATCCTCAACAGAACAGGCAATATCATCGGTCGTTTGAGCGGCGCACTTCCACGCGACGGCGAATTGAATCCCAACCTGATGGCTAAAGCATTGGGCTTGACCGACACTTACGGCACACCGGTTCCCGAACTCGTAGTTCCAAGACCACCGGCATTGTGCCAAGGATGTCCTCACATCGATTCTTACAACGCCATCAATGCCGCTATGGAGAAATATGGCAAGGGCAAAGTTTTTGCCGATATCGGTTGCTACACTTTGGGTGCGCTTCCTCCATACAACGCCATCTATACTACCGTTGATATGGGTGCTTCCATCACGATGGCCAAAGGTGCCGCCGACGCCGGCGTTCGTCCTGTAATGGCTGTCATTGGAGACTCAACCTTTACCCACAGCGGTATGACTTCCTTATTGGACTGCATCTACGAAAACACTCCTATCACCGTGATGATTCTCGACAACAGCACCACCGGTATGACAGGCGGTCAGGATTCTCACGCATTGGGCGTTTTGGGTGAAATCTGCAAAGGCCTTGGCGTTAAGGAAGACCATATCCACCGCATCAATCCGTTGAAACAACACCACGAAGAAAATGTGGCCATTATCGCTAAGGAACTGGAATACGAAGGCGTTTCCGTTGTCATTCCGACACGCGAATGCATCCAGACCCTCAGCCGTAGAATGAAAAAACAGCAGGCCGCCAAGAAAAACTAAAAATTAAAAATCAAGAACTAAAAAGAAAGATGATTTTTCAAGAAACATCCAATTTATAGTTCTTTCATAACATAAAAAAAAGATAACAATGAAAATAGACATTATATTAGCAGGTGTTGGTGGTCAGGGTATCCTTTCCATCGCTACCATCGTCGGTCGTGCCGCTGTTAAAAGAGGTATGTATATGAAACAAGCCGAAGTTCACGGTATGAGCCAACGTGGCGGAGACGTTCAATCTCATTTCCGCTTGTCTGATCAAGAAATAGCTTCTGACTTAATCCCTATGGGAAAAGCTGACCTCATCATTTCTGTTGAACCTATGGAATCATTGCGTTACCTTCCTTGGTTGAATAAGGAAAACGGCTGGTTGATTACCAACGACCAACCGTTTGTCAATATTCCTAACTACCCAGACTTTGACAAGTTAGGTGCGGAATTAAACAAATTGCCCAACAAGGTTGTCATCAATGCCGACAAAATCGCCAAAGACCTTGGTTCAGCACGTTCTGCCAATATGGTTATCCTTGGTGCCGCTTCTCCATACCTCCAACTTCCTTTCGAAGAAATTGAAGCTGCCGTCAGAGAAAACTTCGCACGCAAAGGCGAAGACGTGGTCAACGCCAACATCGCCTGCTTGAAAGCCGGCCGCGAATTTGCAGAAAAAAACAAATAGTCTGATATAGGCATTCTGTAGTTATAATGAACAACCTATCTGAATTTTTAAAAAGAAATTTTCACATTTTTCTATTTGTAATTTTACAGATAGGTTGTATCATTATGATTACATCAAGTGTAAAATACACCAGTTTCGTCGTTTCCAACATCTGCCAAAGCATCGTTTCCCCTATCAACGACAAATGGCAGAATGTGATTCGACATTTTTCGTTGGAAGCTGAAAACGAAAAGCTGGTACAGCAAAATATCCGACTTCTCAACGAACGAGACAACGCCTTTATCTTCCAAGATGATTCTTTATATACTAAGATTCAGGAAGATACCGCGAAAAAGGAAAAAATCCGTCTGTACGATTATTCCGCTGCCAATATTGTTTACAAAACCACGGACAAGACGCACAATTATATCATTATCGATAAAGGGCGGCAAGACAGCATCACCAGAGATATGGCCGTACTCTCCGCTGGAGGTGTTTTAGGCGTAGTGAACGATGTGACGGAGCACTTTGCTTCCATCATCTCGCTGCTGCATCCCGACGCCCGTATCAGTGCCAAAATAGTGTCCGCCAATCAAATTGGAACATTGTTATGGGACGGCATCAATCCAAGATATGCCCAACTGTACGATATTCCACAGCACATACCCGTCAAAGTCGGCGACTCCATTGTCACCAGCGGCTATTCCAATATCTTTCCCAAGGATATTCTGGTGGGTATCGTGGCTGATGTCAAAGAAAACAGTCATAGTAGCTTCTTGAATATCAAAGTCAAGTTGGCCACTAATTTCAATAATGTCAACAAAGTTTATCTCATCCGCAATATTTATACGGCGGAAATGGATGAACTAAAAAGTAATTTCAAAGAAGATGAGTAACACAACCGCCAACATACTGCGTTTTTTGCTTGTTTTGTTTGCACAAATTTTTGTGTTCAACTATATTCATCTTTTCAGTTGCGTCAGTGCTTATATTTATTTATTGGCCCTGCTGATGCTTCCCCTAAACCTTCCCCGATGGGTGCAATACCTGATTGGCTTCGCCACCGGGTTCATCGTAGATATGTTTACAATGACTTACGGAGTGAATGCGTCCGCCTGTACCCTGATGATGTTACTTAGGCCCCATCTCGTTTCTGCACTCAACGGCCGCAAAAATGATGACACCGTTGACAAGCCCTACCCCGGTTCCAAAGATTTTCAATGGCTGCTCCTTTATACCTTAATCCTGATTTTGGCGCACCAAACCGTTGCCGTTATGTGGGAAGCCTTCACCTTCCGCCATTTTTGGAAAACGTTATTAGTCATTTTAGGAAACACCGTTTTGACAAGTTTTGTCATTCTGTGCTGTCAATATATTTTTATTCCTGTCAAAAAACGTAATTAACAAATAATATGAAACCGAAACTCGTAGTTGGAAACTGGAAAATGAACAAGTCTTTTGACGATGCTCAAGACTTGATTATCGATATTCAAGATGCCTTAAAGGACAAGAAACTTCAAACGGAAGTCATTTTATGCCCTCCATTTGTGTATATGGAACTGCTCACCGACATTGCAGAAGAAGAAGACAGCCAGTTTTATGCTGGGGCACAAAACTGCAGCGAACACGAAAGCGGTGCCTACACGGGTGAAATTTCAGCCGAGATGCTCGCTTCTATCGGCGTGGAATTTTGTATTGTCGGACATTCGGAAAGAAGAAAATATTTTGGCGAAAACAATGATACTATCGCTCAGAAAATCAATGTATTGCTAAAGAATGATGTCGTTCCTATCGTTTGCTGCGGAGAGTTGCTGGAAGACCGCAAAAACGGCCAACATACCGAAGTCGTCAAAAAGCAGATTGAAGAATGTCTGTTCCACTTGAAACCGTCAGAATTTGAGCGTGTCATCATCGCTTACGAACCCGTTTGGGCCATCGGTACCGGTGAGACTGCCACACCTGCCCAGGCACAAGAAATGCACGCCTTTATCCGTTCTTTGATTGAAAAGAAATACGGCACCGAAATGGCGTACAACACTTACATTCTGTATGGCGGCAGCTGCAATGCCAAAAACGCCGTAGATTTGTTTATGCAGCAGGATGTGGATGGCGGACTGATCGGAGGAGCTTCCCTCAAGGCGGCAGACTTCGTTTCCATCATTGAAGCTGGTGAAACCGTCATCAAAGACAATTAAACCTTTTGACTATTTTTCGGTCATTATAAAACGACAGGCAGGAGGAATTCTACTGCCTGTTTTTTTTGCCGATATCGGCAGCTTTTCTTATTTATTGAATTTTATTTCTGGGTTCATTGATGCGAGAAATAATGGTGTCATATTGTTTGCGCTTAAATATCATAATGTCCAATTTTAGGTTACAAAATGTTCAAATCTTAATTACAAAATGTTCAAATTAACGATGCAAAAATACTAATTTTTATGATATTACGCATATTTTTTTCAAAATTATCCACTTAAATCTTGTAGGGAGATTTTGTCCTCCGTTTCGCGTCGGCGGAATGGAAGAGGTTCATTATGCAAAAAGTGGTGGCGACGGAAAGCAATTGCGATATTGTCTGAACACGATGTCGCCGCAAAGTCTCACAAGTAAAGGAATTTGTTTAATCTAGGGAAGACATACCCCCTTATCGTTTCGCTCTATTAGAGAAAAGCGCAATGAATGAAACTTTTTCTCCGAAAAATCAGCCGTATGGATACTCTGCATGAAAAATTGGACATCTTACTTTTTTACACTTTCGGCATGCTTTTTTGACACGTTTTACTATATTTTTGACAATTTTCCCATTGTTTAAAAATTTAGTTTTAGCACTTGATTTTCAAGACTTTATATCCTACTTTTGCACCATCTACGACCTCGCAGAGGTCGCCTCTCCATAACCCCAGATTAACGCCAACGTAATCTGAGGTTATGATAAGCGATACCATAATCTAACTGAGATGACAACGGCACAATCGCCAGCATCTCGGAGAGATGCCACTACCATAATAAAAATAGAATAAATATGAGTTATACAAAATTACTTTATCACATTGTGCTACGCACATACAGAAGCGTGCAAGCCATAAATACGAATCACGAGAGAGAGTTATATGGATATATGATGGGTTTTATAGAGAGAAAGGGCGGAAAATTGTATCGAATAGGAGGTATGCCTGATCATATACATCTATTATTGTCATTGCCAACGACCCAAGATGTGGCATCGTTTATGCGAGAATTAAAGAAATCAACAAATAAGTGGCTGAAAGCAAATCCAGATTTTCCGGATTTTACCAGATGGTCGAAAGAATATGCGGCCTTCACTTATGCGGAAAAGGACAAGAATATGATAGTGAATTACATCAAAGGCCAGAAGGAACACCATCGTAAAGTTAGTTTTCCGGAAGAGTATCGATCGTTTCTTGAAAAGAATGCCATCGTCATCAAGGAGGATTATTTTCTTCGGGATTAGCAGTACTTAAGAAGTGGCATCTCTCCGAGATGCCGTGGCAGTACGGTTTCATGTGCCCCACATCGTGACTCACTGCAGTCGGGCGGAGGCAATGCCCCACATCACGACTTCGCTGCGCTCGTCTGGATGTGGGGTTATCGAGGTGTGTTCTCTTCGAGAACGGGGGCGGGCGTGCCGAGTATTGTCTGTGCCCCACATCGTGACTCACTGCAGTCGGGCGGAGGCAGTGCCCCACATCACGACTTCGCTGCAGTCGGGCGGAGGCAGTGCCCCACATCACGACTTCGCTGCGCTCGTCTGGATGTGGGGTTATCGAGGTGCGTTCTCTTCGAGAACGGGGGCGGGCGTGCCGAGTATTGTCTGTGCCCCACATCGTGACTCACTGCAGTCGGGCGGAGGCAATGCCCCACATCACGACTTCGCTGCAGTCGGGCGGAGGCAATGCCCCACATCGCCACTTCGCTGCGCTCGTCTGGATGTGGGGTTATCGAGGTGCGTTCTCTTCGAGAACGGAGGCGGGCGTGCCGAGTATTGCCAGTGCCCCACATCACGACTTCGCTGCGCTCGTCCGGATGTGGGGTTATCGAGGTGCGTTCTCTTCGAGAACGGGGGACTGCGGTTGGTATTTTGTAGCAGATACCCGAGATGACGACCTCGCAGAGGTCGCATCTCCATAACCCCAGATTAGCGATAGCGTAATCTGGGGTTGCGACAAGCAATATCATAATCTGACTGTGATGACGATGGTACAATCGCCAGCATCTCGGAGAGATGCCACCAAAATAAATGAATTAATTGGTGGTGAACTTACACTTAGGATAATTAGAGCATCCATGATCAGTTGATAATTCAGTATTTGATCTTGAAATAATCGAGAATCAGCTTGTATTTATCTTGTGCAGAAAGACAGGTGTCCCGCAGATATCCCGGAATAGTAGGCCAATTCTGCAACCCGCGGTAGTAAAAAAACTTTATATCATCCGTGATGATAAATGGTACAATGTTGTTGGCCAAACACTCCTTGAACATAATCAGTCGCCCTACTCGTCCGTTCCCGTCTTGAAAAGGATGTATAAGTTCAAATTTATGATGGAAGTCCAGGATGTCGTCAAAGGTCTTTATCTTTATATTCCGGTATTCTTTTATCAGATTAGTGATTTGGGTATGTACCTGATCAGGCGAACAAGTCTCCATTCCGGCCACCTCATTCGGCAATTTTTTATAATCGCCAACCTTAAACCAAGACTTTGTACTGTCGGAAGTCCCTGTTTTAAGTATTTTATGAAGCCTCTTTATTATATTTTCGGAGAGATTTTCCAAAGCGTTGTCTATCACAAAGTCAATACAGTGAAAATGATTTACAGTTTCTACGATGTCATCGACATTGATTAATCGATCTTTGATGCCGATGGTATTGGTTTCAAAGATGTACCGGGTTTGGTCGTGCGTAAGTTTGCTGCCTTCAATATGGTTGGAATTGTAGGTGAGGTCGATTTGAGTTTTGTGGTAGATGCCGCCTTTAAGTTTGGATTCCTTTTCGTTGCGCAGTCGGACGAGCAAAGGAGAAATACGTTTGGCACGAGCATTTTTTCGCAGTGGAATTGGCGCGTCTGAAGGTATATTCCAGGTCTTTCCGGTCAGGAAAGCACCGTCCATCTTCCCTTCCGCACACCAGTTGCGGACAGTTCTTTCAGAAATGTTGTGTCTTGCGGCAAAGTCACTTACAGAGATATATTTCATTTCGGCAAGAAATTTTCAATTATCGTTTGCAAAGATACTACTTTTTGCCGATATCGGCAAGTTTTTAGGCTTTTGTTTTTAGACTGACTATTTTACCGTAAAACATGTCCAACTAAAGACTAAACATATCAAAGAACTATGCAATGTATTTGCACAAATACATTTTTACTCTATCTCCTCCAATCCCAATTCCCTCAAGAACGCATTGTGCTTGGCCTTGGCTTCGGTGAGCTTGCTGTTGATGTCGGCCAGTTTGGTATGGACAGCCTCTAAGTCAACCGGCTCTTCCTGCTGCGCGAGGGATACGTAGCGCGTGATGTTGAGGTTGTAACCGTTTTCTTGGATTTCATCCATACTTACTTTTCGGCTTAGACGTGGTGTCTCCTTGCGATATTGGTAGGTCTCAACGATGGTGTTGATGTGTTCTTCGGTGAGGACGTTCTGCTTCTTGCCTTTCTCGAATAACTCGGCGGCGTTGATGAATAAGACGTCTTTGTTGCTGCGGCATTTTTTGAGCACGATGATGCAAACCGGAATGCCTGTGGAAAAGAAGAGGTTGGAGGGCAGTCCGATGATGCAGTCAATTCTGTCGTCTTGGAGCAGTTTGGTGCGGATGCGCTCTTCGGCCCCACCACGGAAAAGTACGCCGTGTGGCAGGATGATGGCCATTGTGCCATTGTCCTGCAAGTAGTTGAATCCGTGAAGGAGGAATGCGAAGTCGGCGGCGGATTTTGGGGCGACGTCGAAGTTGGAAAAACGCTTATCCTGCGAGGTCTCTTCTTTGGGGCTCCACTTGAGCGAGAATGGCGGATTGGCGACGATGGCCTCAAAACGGATCTGCTTGGAAGGGTCTTCTTCGGTGAGCAGTGGCCAGTCGTTGGTGAGCGTGTCGCCGTGGAATATCTGGAACTCGGAATCCTTGACCCCGTGAAGCAGCATGTTCATACGGGCCAGGTTGTAAGTGGTGATGTTTTTCTCCTGTCCGTAGATGCGTCCGATTTTACCACCGGCGGCTTCCATCTGCTTCTTGACGTTGAGCAGCAACGATCCAGAACCGCAGGCAAAGTCCAAGACGCTCTCGAGACTCTTTCGCGGACCTGTGGTGGGATCCTGGTTGTCGAGGATGACAATGCGCGAAAGGATGGTGGAAATGTTCTGCGGCGTGTAGAATTCCCCGGCCTTCTGTCCGGCGTTGGCGGCAAACTGGCCGATGAGGTATTCGTAGGCATCGCCCAGAATGTCGTAGTCTTTGCTGAAGGAGGAAAGACTCTCTTCCAGGGTGGAGATGACCTTGCAAAGCATTGCGTTGCGGGAAGTGTAATCCTTGCCGAGCTTTTCGGAAACGAGGTTTATTTCGGAGAAAAGGCCTTGCAGCGAACTCTCGAAGGATTCGTTCTCGATGTATTTGAACGCTTTTTGAAGCGTGTCGAGCAATTCTGCATTTTGCGTGCGCGCCAACTCGTAGATGTTGTTCCACAGGTATTGCGGAGCGATGATGTAGTGCAGACTGCGTTGCATCTCTTCTTGGAAATCGGGCACGTCGGCGGCATTTTCATCACACCAGGTCTTGAGGGGATTTTCGGCATTAGGGAAATCGCTGCCGAGAATCTTCTGGGCCTCTTTTTCGTAGTTTTCTGAAAGGTAGCGTAAGAAGAGGAACGAGAGCATATAGTCGCGGAAGTTATCTGCGGTCATAGCGCCGCGAAGATCGTTGGCCACATTCCAAAGAGCGGCGAAGAGTTTCTGTTTTTCCTGTGCGTTGATGTTTTCCATATTGCTGGTTTTGGTTTGTTGAATGTCTATTTTAATGTTAATTTCGGATTGTGTTGCAATGCATCTACAATTGGATGATACAATTGTCGGTCTGCAACTTCTGTAATGGTGGTAACTTTGTTGCCGGCATCTTTTGAGGATGCACCACAATGATAAATCTTTTCTTCCGAGGTGTTATAATCTAACACGATGTATCGGTCGTGATAAATGCCACCTGTCTGACGAAATGAGATGTTCAGTTTCGGATACTGTGAATGAAAGTCGTTGTAATCGCTCTTGTGCAAACCTCGTCCTATATTATCGCTATATATGGTTATTGTAATACTTGATTGTGCTGATTTGAGCAGGACAAGCGTTTTTAATCCGATGTAATTGTCAATAATGAAATCTTTCATTTCCTTGAAAACCCGGATGAGCGCCTTGCTTTGGCGTGTGGCAAGTTCCCCTTTCAAAACCGTCATAAGCATATATATGCCTTGTTCTGTAAAGACGTATGGAAGATATTGTCTGCCTCCTCTGGTTTCCGTTTTTGAGGTCAAAAAATTTGACCTCAAAAATGTATCACTATCATTATTGCTTGATTGAAAAGTTGTTGTATCTGTATTTAAGGTCAATTTTTTTGACCGTAGAATTTCGTTATATTCCTCTTGAGTAAGTTGGAACCTGAAATCATCGTCGAATTTTTCGATGTTGTTTTTTACCTGCTGGTTGAATGCTTTCGTTGTATATCCATAAATGACAGCCAGGTCGGCATCCATCATAACTTGCACGCCGCGAATGGTATAGATAATGTCTTTGATGTCTTGTAGTGCTTCCATTTCTTCTATCAATTAGCAATTAGAAATTAGCAATTAGAAATTAGAAATTAGCAATTATTATTTGTTGTTTGTTTTTAGCGTTTTGGTTATGCTGGTTAATAATTTGATTAGTTCTTTATTGTCGGAGTATATGCTGTTGAATGCTTCTTCGGGTATGTATTCGGATTCGTGAAGCAGCTCCAGCCAATATTCTGTTTCGTTGGCTTCTTTAAGGGCGATGTAAAGTTTTGCATTGAAATCGGCTTTTGATTGTGCATATTCTGATTCTTTAATATTTGCACCGATACTTGTTCCGCTTCGCAGCACCTGTTTAGAAAGCACAAATTCTTTTTTTTCATCGCAAAGATATTTATACAATTTGATTATTCGTAAAGCAAAAGCCTTACTTTTCGACATCACAACATTATCACTTTTCATCTTTTTTATTCATCAATTTATAACATTTCTAAATTCTAAATTCCAATTTTCAATTGCTAATTGCTAATTGCTAATTGCTCATTGCTAATTGCTCATTGATGGAAACAGTTTCTGCATCAGCCCCTTTTTGTGCTCCTTGAGCGCCTCCACCTTCTGCTGCTGCGCCGCAATCTCCTCGTCCAACGAACTCAGACAATCGGCTATCTTCTGCTGCTCGGCAAGAGTGGGGGTTGGGAATGGTTGTTTTAACAATGCGGGCATATTTACAGAAAGAAGTCCTCCTGCATTCGTGTTTTTCTTGCACCATTCATCAATTCCAAAGAAAGCATAATATATGTACATTGGTGAATATAAATGACTTAGCGATTCACGAATTGAAAAATTCGTGAATCGCTGATTCGCAAGCGAATCAGCAATTAGCATTGCATGGATGCCGATTGTAGCAGTTGTGGCAAGAATTATAGAATTTTTCTTAAATAAGCCCTTCCCTTTAACACCTAATGGTGAAATGTGTTGAATTGCATCAGCAAGAATACCACCATTCTCACGAATATCCTCCATTCTAAACCAAGGAATTGTTCCCCCTTCCCAATATTCTGGAATTCTTTTAGAAGGTGTATATCCATTACGTATCTCAAAAATATCTGATATGGTTGGTGCTTCCCACTCCCCGCTAAACCCTGGGAATCTGCGTTTGGGCACGCAATTGCTCATTGCTAATTGCTCATTGCTCATTGAAGGAAAGAGTTGTTGCAAGAGGCCTTTTTTGTGGTCTTTGAGGGCGTTGGCTTTTTGCTCCTCGGCGGCAATCTCCTCGTCCACAGCCGAAAGAAAGTCGGCGATTTTCTGCTGCTCGGGGAGCGTGGGGGGAAGGAAGATTGAACACTCACATAATTTCTTGTATGAGAAACATTGTCGAACACCACCCTCTTGAGTTTCCATAACTATTTTGTGAAATACATCAGTTTGGAACCATTGCCACAAAAAAACATCATCACAATCCTCGGTAGTTTGAAAAACTTCATACAAAGGACTAATTATTACTTCTTTGTCAAGGTTTTGGTAACCAATTGATCCAACATTGATTCTAGCTGGATTGTAAGCAAATGAATGTGGAGAAACTATTATATGATTACTACAATCAATATTTTTTAAGTACCCGCCACCACCTTCAAATTGTTCATTTTGTGGATGGAAACCAAACTCGTTTGATATTGAATATCGTTCGTATGATAGGTTGTTTTTATTCTTTTCTCCAGCATGGAATGTTATATTTCTAAACTTTTTCTCCACCCACTCACCAGTAAACCCGGGGAAGCGGAGTTCGGGGGTGCGGGGTGTGTTGTTGTTATCTGTCATACTACTAATTTCTAATTTCTCATTGCTAATTGCTCATTGCTAATTTCTAATTGCTAATTTCTAATTGCTAATTGAACACTTGTTTTGAACTGATTGGGAAAGAAATCCAATCAAAAAATCATCAGTAGTGAAGATTCATAGGAGTAAATGGGATTTATATTATCTACAAAACTGGTGAATAGGGAAAGTATCAGATGTTAATTTTACAATATGAGCGGAAAAATCAACTTTATTGCTCTTTGCTTTATTTGTGGAAGGTCTGGACTTAGGCACTGGTTGAAGAACAACCCTCTTGACAACAATGTTGTTAGCGGAAAAGTCTCTGTAGCCATTCTTATTTTTTATACGTTCGGCAGTATCTTTAATGAACCCCATAAAACATTCTGTCGCTTTGAGTTGCAAATCAGCCCCATCGGTATAGCCGCTTTTCATTTCTATAAGAATGACGAATAATCGATCCCCTTTAGATGCTAACAATATGTAGTCGCAAAAACTGTTGAGTTCTTGAGGCGCTGGATATTCGATTTTTTTCCCATCTTTGGCATCGGTTTTGTTAAAGAATGGAAGAAATTGATCTTTCATTTCATCCATATCATATCTGTAAATGATATAGGAATCAATGCTATCATCAATAATGGTGGCTTTATGAATTTTTGTGGTTTTCTTTTCAATGAGGATTTTTTGATTGTCAGCAATAAGACGGGGAGCTAAAATTCGTCTATAAAGTTCATATTCGTTCATGGCTAGTTCAGGTATTAATTGTTCTCCAACAGATGTGCGTAAAGACGCTCGGATTTAATGTTTTGTTGGTCGATTGTGGAATCTATGGAGTCAATGGCAAAACCCTCTTTGTCTATAGTTAGCGGAGTGACGCGCACAGTGTTTTTCCCCGTTTTTACAAAATGCAGCACATTCACATTCTTATAATCAAGAAGCATGTCTTTGGTATAACCTAATTCTGAAATCAAGTCATTGTACTCCCCAAGCGCACCAGCCATTATCAGATTGTTGATTTCCCTGATAATGTAGTCGCTATGGGTACTTACGATAACACGTAATCCTTTGTTTGAAAGAATGGAAAATATTTGAGCCAACAGTACTTGGACATCGGGATGAAAGTTCATCTCAGGTTCATCTATAATCAAAGTATCTCCAACTTTTGCAATATGCCTTAAATAAATCACAAGGCTCGCCATTGTCTTAACAATGGATGAAGACAAATGAAATGGCAGTCTTTTTGAAGGGGTCATTCCTTGGGCATGGAATTCAACATCTCCATTTTTCGTCATACTTACTTCTCCCAGAAGCAAATCTTTTTCTATTAGGTCTGCTATCTTTGCGTATGGGCTATCTGTTTTTTGAACATTTTCAAGGTCATTGGCAATTTTCAAACTGCTACGAATGGCAAACGGATAACGGCGTGAAGACTTGTTGATTAGATCAAAAACATCAATCTCGGACTTACTCGTTTGCTGAATTTGGTCAATAAGTTCATTTCTACTAAGAGAAAGCTCTGTTTTGAATGTATAGATGCTATTGCGTTCCACTGTTAACATTCTGACTCCAGACATTTTGCAGAAAGCGAAATGTCTTAGAATATGACATACTAAAAAGGCGGCGCGCATACTTCCAGACACCTTAAGCACCGAATTGTCAATGTTGCTTTCAATATTGATAACATTGCTGTCGGCAAACTTGACGAGTTTCCAAAAGACTGTACCTTCTGTTATTTGCGCATTTATGGGAATACGTATAGCATCATTATAGTCATCGTCAGTATATATTGCACTTAAATTGAATTTAGAGAAAAGTTTATTCTTAGTAGCATCGGAAATGCCAAAGATGCTACCCATATTGTCCACGACAGCACTACAGTTGGCAGAAATCCATTCTTCTACAAATTTTTTTGTTATTTTCACACTGCCACGTTCTACTATTTGACTTATGATTTCCTTCATGCAAGAAAGATGATAGAGATTTCCGTCATCCAGAAATGCATGTAAGACATAGGAAGCATAAGTCTTACCTGTACTATTGCGGCCACAGAACAAAGTGTAATTCTTGTTCAAGTCAATCTCAGCCTGTTTGATTATCCCTAAATTCTCAATTATTAGCTTCATAACATACTACGAATCAATGAGCATACTATAATTTTATATTAAAAATGCAAAAGTACACAAATTTTCCGATGTGGCATTCTTTTTGATTTTTTTCATCCTTTCATTCGAACCCGGTTACAAACTGTACCCCAGTGGAATCGTACGATTTCATATTGCTTGGGCCATCAGTGTCTATCTTCATTATCTTATCAGCTGTTGATTGTATCTTGAAAGCGTTTCAATTAGTAACGCTTTGGCTTTTCTCATCTATCAGGTGTTTTTTTAACACGCCAATAAGTTTGTTGAATTTTTTTGTCATCTGTGGTTTATTATTAGAGTTAATTAATTGTTTTTACAAAATCCAACTTTTCAAGATTATTACTAATTGCTAATTGCTAATTGCTAATTGCTAATTATAACAAAGGTGCCATATACAGAGGGAGAAACAGCATTCCGTTTTCTTCTTTCAAGTCGGCTGCATGCAACACGATAGGAGTCGTGAGGTATTCGCCGAATTTTTCCACACATTTTCGCAATGAAGAGAGCGTATAGCGCTGTGAGGATTTCACCTCAATAGGCGTGATGTTGTGCCGGGAGGTCAATTTGCTTTTGGCGGTCAGAAAATCAATTTCCATACGTTCGCTTACATCATCGCGGTTAGAATTGCTATAGAAATACAATTTGTGGTTGTTGGAGGCGAGCATCTGGGCAACAATATTTTCAACGAGCATACCTTCGTTCACTTCCAATTTGTTGATTAGTAATTTTTTATAGAGTTCAATGGGCACTTTCCCGTTTTCATCGAAAGCGTGGGAGATAAGCAGCCCCGTGTCGCCCATATAGCATTTGAGGGTGTTGCGTTCCATATTGAGGCGAAGCCCCACATTGGGCGCGGTACAGTTATAGCAGATGTTCACAATGCCTGCGTCGGCAAGCCAGAAGAAAGAGTTATCGTAGTCGCGATAAGACGCACCAGACTCCAATGCCGACAGTCGGAATTTTTTTTCGTGTTTTTGAAGTTGAGAGGGGATCTGTTCAAAAATGCTTTTCACTTTGTGTTCCAATCCTGCTGCGTATTTGGAAATGTCGTTGGTATAAACCTGCAAAATTCCCCGCTTCACTTGGTCCACCTTGTCGAAATCCTTGGAATCAACAAATGCTTGAACGGCTTGCGGCATTCCCCCTACAATCATATAGGTACGTAGATACTCCATTGCCTTGCGATGGTGTGGCCCCATCTGCTGGCGTCTTTCGAAACATTGCTGTATATATGGCATCAACAAGTCATTGCCAATAGCCCAAAGGAATTCTTCGAAGTCCATTGGAAACATCGGCATAGACTCCTCTTCGGAAGGAATGACAATGTCGCGCACATTTTTCTTAATACTAACAAGAGACCCCGTTTCAATATAATGGAACCGACCGTCAGCCACAAGATATTTGATGGCAGCACGGGCGCGTGGACAAAGCTGTACCTCGTCGAAAACTATGACAGATTTGCCTGGGGTGAGTCGCGTACCGTAATGGATTTGCAGGTTCATCAGCAGTGTGTCAAGGTCTTCCAACAGCGTGTCGAACCAGTTCCAAAGCACTTTGTCGGCCTTATTGAAGTCAATGAGGAGATATGAATCGTACTCGTTGCGGGCAAATTCCTCCACAATATAGCTTTTACCAATCCGTCGTGCCCCTTCTATCAGCACAGCTGTTGCACCGTCCCGTTGTGTCTTCCACTCTAATAACTTATTGTAAATCTTTCTTTTCATAAAAAAACTCAACTTTTCAAGATTATTGAATGTGCAAAAATACAACTTTTCAAAATTATCAGAAGTGTAAATTTACAACTTTTCAAGATTATTGCTAATTGCTCATTGCTAATTGCTCATTGCTAATTGCTAATTTCTAATTGCTAATTGACATACGCGCTCAATCCCTCAATCTTACGTCCTGCGGCAAGGCGTTTGAAATGCGGGGCAAGGTCTTTCATAAGATTCTCTTTGGCGGCTTTGCGTACCTTCCAACCCAGATTGATGAAGATTTCGTTGAGTTTGTCTTCGTCGATACGGGCGAAATGGATGATTTCGGTGATGAAGGAGAGCAGGATGTCTTTATCCACCCCATAATTATCCGCAATTTCGGCGAAAGTGTTGTTGATCATTTGCTCCTTGAATTGCTGATAACCGCTTTTGACTTCGTCGTCCGACATTTCGGTGCCCAAGGGCAGCGTGTCGATGTAGGCGGAAACATACTCTTTCTCGTCGGCCATATCCGAGCTGGAGATGAGAATGGAGAGCAGTTGTTCCTTGGTCATCTTTTGCTTGTGTGTAGGACGAGTGTAGAGGGAAATCAGGTGCATAATGTAATCGTAATCCACCAAGGCGGAGGCGAAGAGCACCAGCTCGAAATCGTAATCTACATATATGTGGTCTGTAGAATTGCCATCCAAAATTTTGGCTTTCATCTCTTTGGCCGTTTCCAAATAGGCACCGCGGAAAGCACGGAGGGTGTCCTCATCGAGATCCTTTTCAATAGTCTCTTTCTGTTCTGGGGTAAGGTCGGTATATTGGTCCAGACGAGTTTTGAGGGCCTGCACTTTCTTGAAGGCGTCGATGAAGTCCATTTTGGCTTCGGTTCCGGCGAGGTTGCCAACTTCCTCGGGCGTGCAGTCGAGGCCGTGTCCGTTCATAGTGGAAGTGAGTGCCTGTACGGCATTGTGGTAATCGCGAATAACTTCGGAGGCGGGTTCTACCAACCAGATTTTCTTGTCTGCCTCCACATCGGTACCGGAGAAAAGCGTGATGGCTTCATCCACGCGGGCACGAAGATCACGATAGCAAATGATATTGCCGTAAGGTTTGGTGGCATTGAGAATGCGGTTGGTTCTGGAAAATGCCTGGATGAGGGAGTGGTATTTAAGATCCTTATCCACATAAAGAGTGTTGAGATACTTGGAGTCGAACCCCGTCAGCAGCATATCCACCACAATGACGATATCAATTTTCTGGTCTTGAGGAATGGAAGAATTGGGAAACTTTTGGTTCTTGATTCGTTTTTGCACATCGCGGTAGTAATCGTCGAAGTTGTTGATGGAGTGTGCTGTTCCAAACCGATTGTTGTACATCGTGATGATATTGCTAAGCGCCAACTTTTTGCCTGAAGGGTCTTTTTGGAGGTCCTGTTTTTCCTGCTCCAAATCATCTTGCAGTTGTTCGATGTCTTTGTTGCCTTCGGCTGGTGGCGTAAAGACGCAGGCGATGTTAAGGTATTTGTAGTTAGGATCTGTAACTAAAAATTCCTCTTGTTTCTGTTCGAAAAGGCGATGATAGGCAATGGCCTCGTCAATAGAGCCGGTGGCGAAGATGGCATTGAATTTACGATGATTGGTAGCCGCATCGTGTTTTTGCAGAATGTTCTCTACAATGGCTTTTTGCGAAGGCTTGACGATTTGGTCTCCATTTTCTCCGTGGTAGTAGTCGATGTGAAATTGCAACACATTTTTGTCATCAATGGCATTGGTGATGGTATATTGGTGGAGTTGTTTTTGAAATACGTCTTTTGTAGTAACATAGCTGGCCGTTGTTCCATCTACTCTTGTGTAGGAACTGTTGTCTTCGAAAATCGGGGTCCCTGTAAAACCGAACATTTGGGCGTTCGGAAAGAACTCCTCGATGGCACGACGGTTTTCGCCGAATTGGCTGCGGTGGCATTCGTCGAAAATGAAGATGATGTGTTTGTCTTTGAGTTTGTGGAGGCGCTCCACGTAGTTCTGCCGGTTATTGGGGTCTAATGCCAGACCGAGTTTCTGGATGGTGGTAACAATCACTTTGTCGGCATAGTCGTCCGAGTAGAGTCGATTGACCAGGACTCCGGTGTTGACATTTTCTTCCACGCATCCTTCTTGGAATTTGTTGAATTCATCGCGGGTCTGGGTGTCCAAATCCTTACGGTCCACCACAAAGATGCACTTTTCGATATTTGCGTTTTCTTTCAGCAAGGTAGAAGCCTTAAAAGAAGTCAGGGTTTTTCCGGAACCGGTTGTGTGCCAGATAAAGCCGTTGCCTGTGTTTTGGTCAACGCATTGCAGGATGCTTTCCACAGCGTATATCTGGTAGGGACGCATTACCATCATCTGTCTGGTACTTTGCACGAGAACCATATAGCGGCTGATGAGGCGGCCGAGCGTGCATTTGGGCAGCATCAGGGATGTAAAGGCGTGCAGATTCAGTACTTTGTGCCCTTCGTGATTGGCCGCCCGGCAAATTGGAAGATATTGTTCATCGGCATCAAACTTGAAGAACTCGTCATTGTTATTTGCAAAATACATTGTGTTAGAAGCCCCATTGCTAACAATGAATAATTGCATAAAACACATTAACGTATTGGTATATCCGTTGCCGCGATCCTTCTTATATTTGGCTATTTGTTCGATAGCCTTAATAGGTGAGATGGTCACATCTTTGAGTTCGATTTGCACCAGTGGAAGGCCATTGATGAGGATGACCACATCGTAACGATGGTTACTGTCTTCGGTATTGATACGCAATTGGTTGCAGACTTCGTAAGTATTTTTGCACCAATCTTTAATATTGACGAGCGTGTAGTTGAGCGGTGTGCCGTCATCGCGAATGAAAGTTTGCTTTTCACGAAGTGTTTGTGACGCCTTGAACACGTCCGGGGTGATGATGTCACCAAGAAGTCTGTCAAATTCGTGGTCGGAAAGGTGGACAAAGTTCAGCTTTTCGAATTTCTCGCGGAAATTATTGCGAAGAGTTTCCGAATTGCGAATATCGTTGCGATAAACGTAGTTTAACTCTTGAAGTTGACATATCAGTTCTTGCTCGATAGTTGATTCTTTGGCGCTCATCTAATACTATTTGTTGGTTGTTGTTGGTTTTGATTAACGGCTGCAAAAATACAGTATATCTGTGCAGTGTATTTGCACAATGGAAAATTATTTTGTTTGCCGTTCAGTAGCGTTTTGAAGTCGATGGATAATTTTGTCTTTTAATGATTGAGGTTCAAGGATTTGTATCTCATCGGAATGGCTTAACAGGTATGTCTCCAATTCGTAATTGGGAATGATAGTCATTTCAAAAATATGGTTTGTTTTATCAGTTTCTTTCATATAACTATATAGAAAATTTGTCTTCTGTTAACGCCAGAGGTGTTTCCATCAAGTTCTGATAAGGCATCATTACACGCATCAATAAGATCATTTATGTAGTATCTTCTCCGATAATTACTAAAGCACTTATCTAACGCTTGATAGCGAATAATAGCGTTTTTGTTCTTTGGCATAATTGAATTTCGGCAATTAAAACTGCAAATATAGCATTTTTTCACACATTTTGAGAGTTTTCTTTGTTTTTATAACTTTCTTACTTGAAGTTAGATACTATCCAAAAAAGTGTGTAAAACTCAAAGTTTTATATTTTTGTAAAGGGAAAATTAAAAACAAAAAACAATGAATTTTACACAAGCGCAAAATTACGAAATTTTAGAAGACATCATCAAAAATGGTGCGGGAATTG
>JAZLHE010000109.1:0-3462 GCA_045616665.1 Bacteroidales bacterium
CCAAAAGCATTTCGTGGCCGGCATCTGCGGCCATATTTCTGCGGGTACGCAAATTGTGAATTGTTATTCCAATATGATTATGGAAAGCGACGGCTCGCTTACCGCTGCCGTTTGCGGCTATATTGACGATTCCAACTCGGATATATATGGCTTTTGCGAGGTGCTGAACTCCTTCTACGACAAGCAGATGTCTTTGATAAACACCAATATGTACGCCACTGGGATGCTAACCTCCGAAATGGCTACGTCTTCATGGAACGCCTTGGGCGACGGATTTGTGCCTACCGATAGGCTTTACCCCTACATTGACGGCTTTAGCTTGGACAACCCCTCCGTGGCAATGTCTGTGATTCCCATCTTCTTGGAAGCCCAGTCTTCTATGCAGTACGACGATGTGGACCATATTGACCAGGATTTTGACTTGGGCACCCGCCCCGGTGCCACTTGGACAGCCACCTCTTGGAACGACTGTATGACGGCCGACAATGAGAACTTAAAAGCCATCCTGCACAAAGAGGGTATAGCCGATTTGATGGTAAAGATGGACACGCTGACGCGTACCTACGTGCTGATTCCCCATAAGGCCCCTTTCTTGGGCAGTGAGGAAAACCCCTTCTTGATTGAAAATTTGGACCACTTAACCTCTTTCCAAAATGGTATTAACAGTGGTGTTGACTTTATCTTCCGCCGCTTTAAGCTTGATTACAGTAATCTCGAAAATATCCATTGGAAGCAGGTGAACGACATTGACTTGGCTTCCATTGCCAACTGGACACCGATTGGCAATAGCTCTACGCCGTTTAAGGGGTATTATGATGGGGGTGAAAAGACGATTATCAATATGAAAATAACAAGTGGTAGTAATGTTGGTTTCTTTAGTGAGGCAAATAACACAACTATTAAAAACATTAATTTTGAGAATGCGAATGTTGTAGGTAGTGGCTATGCTGCCATTTTGTGTGGACGTTCCTCTAACGCAACATTCGATCATTGTAATATCAACCATTCTTCATTGTTAGGCAAGTCAAGTACAGGAGCAATTTGTGGTTATGGTGCTAATGTTATTGCAAATTATTGCGTGAATGAGAATGGAGATGTAAAAGGAAATAATTCTGGCGGTGTTGGTGGTATCATTGGAGAGTGTCGTCCTGGTACTATTTATCAATGCAGGAATTATTGTTCTGTTACAAATGGAACTGAGACAGGAGGTGTTGTGGGTGTTGGTGATGGTACTATTAAATTTTCTTTGAATCAAGGAAATATCCAAGGTGGTGGAGACGAAGCTGGTGGTATTTCTGGACAGGATATGACAATTTCGTATTGTATAAATACAGGGAATGTTAGATCTGGATGGTGTGGAGGTATTCAATCTTGGAATGGTAAAAATATTGATCATTGTTTTAATACAGGTCATATTACTGTTACAAATGCTGCAGGTGGTGGTATATCCAGAATCTGTCCATCAAAACATTGTGCAAATTTTGGTTTAATCACGCATGTTGGAGGTCAAGGTAGACCTATTGCTGGTATTTCAGGTGAAGCGGGTAGCGATTATTGTTATAGTGTAGGTGATTTGGAAGATCCGAATATGAGAGGGGCATATCCGATTTCAAATGGTACTTCCAACCACAGCTTTTATGATAATGGTTTTGTTTTGAATAATAATAAAAAGAATTCATCTAAAGGATATTCAACTGCACAACTTATCGGTGAAACTTCCGTGATGCGAACCACTTTAGGTGATGCCGATTGGCTTTACGAAGAAGGTATGTATCCCCGTTTAAAATGGACGGACACTTGTGATTGGGCGCGTGACATCGCTATTGCGGCGGCTACGCCTATACTATTTTCTTCTGAAGAACAGAATGCCGATAAAGTAAAACCGGGAATGAAACTTTTCGGTTGTGACAGCAATGTGGTGTGGAAACAGATGCCGCAGGAAGATGGAGTGCAGGGCGGTTGCCTTTTTGTTAATTTGGAGGAAGATTACCAGACAATGCCTTGCAGCAATAATGCCATCACTCCTCGTTTAAATGAAATTTGTATTGGACCTACGACGATCGGTGCCTATATTCACGATACGATGTTGGTGAAAACTGTTACGCTTCGTCGCTATGTGGAACCAACCAAAGATACGTTAACTATCGACAATTTGGAAGATCTGCAAAACCTGCAAGCTGGGGTTAACTCGGGCGAGGCCTTCTATTATAAGGATTATCTCTTGCCTCGTTTTGCTGATAGTATTCACTTCAGAGTAACGGCAGATATTGAGATGCCGAACACAAACTGGGCATCTATTGGCGGCAAGGAATATGCTTCCCGTTTCGGCGGAACGGTGTTGGGTGGGGGGCACACCATTTCCAATCTTCATTCCAACAGCACGTTTGCCGGCCTGTTCGGTATCTGCACGGGCTCGTTTTATGATTTGCATTTTACCAATGTGGCCATTACCGGCGGTGCCTATCGTGGTGCGCTTTGTGCTAAACTTCTCAATGGCAAGGTGCTCAACTGCACGGCAGAAGGTACTATCTCTGGTGGAGGCTCTGTATATAATAATGAATTTTTTACGGGTGGTTTGGTCGGCTGGTCGGCTGGCAAAGATACCATTCAAAACTGCGTGAACAATGTTGCCATCAATGTAACTGGTACGTATTCTCGTTCGGGCGGTATCGTGGGCTATGGCAATGCCAATACCCGTGTAATCAACTGCCACAACGAAGGCAAGGTCACCTCCAACTACCGCGTGGGCGGTATTATCGGGGAAGGCGGTACGGCGCAATACTGCTACAATACGGGAGATGTATTTGGTAATAGCTCTTGCGAATATATTGGCGGTATTAGTGGTACGGGTACAACGGTTACGCAATGTTATAACGTGGCCACCGTTCCGGCGCAGCCGGGCAACAGCACCTCCAACCACTATGTGGGTGGTATCTGCGGCAGTGGCAGTCCGTCCTATAGTTACAATGCGGGTATAGTTTATGGTAACAACCGCAAGTATGTGGGTGGTATTGCAGGTTCGGGCAATCCTTCCTACTGTTATAACTCCAATACGGCCCGTAGCACGGGCACGCAGTTGGGCGCGGTGGTGGCTACCGGCACGCCCAAAAATTGCTATTACGACAAACAGCTCTGTCCCGAAGGCGGCATCAACGGCGCCGATGCGGCAGGCAAGGCCGAGGGCAAAACCACAGTCGAAATGCTTACCGAAGGATTGAAAACCCTCTTGGTTCCGAGTGGCAGCGCTTCTCCGTGGACGTGGGGACACTTGCTCTATCCGCAACTCACGGCCTTCGCCGGCACCGATCCTTCCGTTTCTTTCGTTATGCCGGTCAGACTTTCCAATGAAGAAACGTGGAAACAGGTTTCCTCCAACTTCTATATGCACGGTTGCGAGGTGGGCGATTGGACGCTGCTGCAAGGCGGCTGCGTAGAATTGGATACCGCCGGCACGCACTGCCA
>JAZLHE010000110.1:0-4384 GCA_045616665.1 Bacteroidales bacterium
CACTCCGCTACGCTCCGTTTCAGGCGAAAACTTTCAAGTTGACGTTAAATCAAAAAAAAATGAATACTTTTGCAAATACAAAATGAAAAACGGAAATACACACTTTTATGGATATTACCCCCTTTATCAAAAGAGCGGTTGTGCCATCCCGGCTTTGTTTCCATTGCAGCATTTTATCATAAAGTTTCCGTCTGAAAATTCTACCTTGTTCCATATCCAAGAAGTTGTTTATCGGTGCAAAAATAGTTAAAAATCAAAATCCCCAAATTTATTTCGTTCAAAAAATCAAAATCCCCAAATTTATATCCCTTGAAGAGACACGGCTTTGTGAGGTCTTCTATTTCTACCACCCCGGCCTGACGGCCACCCCTCCTAACAAGGAGGGGAATTTGGTGCGTCCGCGTGGCACGGTTGCTACCACCCCGGCCTATCGGCCACCCCTCCTAACAAGAAGGGGAACTTAGGTTCTCGGTCTCCCTGAATTCCCCTCCTTCAAGGAGGGGTGCCCGGAGGGCGGGGTGGTGATTCAGTCTTTCTCCTCTCCCTGCTCATAGTTCTCTATTATAAATTGTTTCAATTCTTCCAGCACAATCCCCAAGTTGTGCATTACGTCCCAGTCGGTGGTGCGATATATCTTCAGCCCTAATCCCGTCAAGTACGCCTCGCGTGCTTGGTCGTATTCTTGTTTTTCATTGTGTGAGGCTCCGTCTATTTCTATCACGAGACTTATTTTTCGAATGTAAAAGTCAACAATGTAGTTTCCGATGACATATTGTCGGGTGAAGTCTATACCGTGGAACTTCTTTTTGCCGACGTGCATCCAAAATACAGTCTCTGCCAGATTGTAACCGCGGCGGTTGGCACGGGCATACGAAAGCAGGTCGGCATTTTGGGGCAGCCAGGGTGTCAGGTGTTCTTTTATCTTTATGTTGTCGATGATTATCATAGTGTTGTTGTTTGTTTGCTACCACCCCGCCTGACGGCCACCCCTCCTAACAAGGAGGGGAACTTAGGTTCTCGGTCTCCCTGAATTCCCCTCCTTCAAGGAGGGGTGCCCGGAGGGCGGGGTGGTGATTCAGTCTTTCTCCTCTCCCTGCTCATAGTTCTCTATGATACATTATTCATTGTTCATTGTTAAATTGATTTTCCTTTTTTAAAAAGCTCTGACAGGCCGCGCGGAAAAGTTGTCGTCGTACTTATTGTAGTTGGTCACGGTCCCACGGTAGCTCACGCCCCACGCGCCGTCGTAAGAATACTCTGAGCTGGACCAATAGTAGGAACCTGCGAATTGTTGCGCGGCGGCGCCGAGGCGCGTGAGCGTGGCACTGATGGTGGGCAACTCGGCAAACAGCTTGCGCAGCTGCCCCGCCGCCGGCAGATACCAACCATTGTGCGTGCTGCCATACGTGCCCGTGCTGTGGTTATAGTAATAGCACCTGTAGGCCGCCTGGCAGTTGCTGAAGCTGCTCCCGTATTTGGTTCGGATGGCGTTGGTGTTGGCCATTCCGTTCTCGTCGCCTATTGCGTCACGTGCGTAGGTATAGTTGGGAATGCCGGGCACGTCGTCACTGCTGCTGCATGGTCCCCAAGTTACGTTCGCAAACTCCTTCAGAGCTACTGCCCAGCCGTGCTGCTTGGTGTTATCTACATAAAAGACCACTCCCATAGCGGTTTTGCCCGCCACGGGCCAGTCGGCAGGCTTCACAATGCTGTTGTCGGTACACAAAATGTCGCCAATGGCAATGGCCGGGGGCGTTCCGCCCGCCACATAGCCGGCATTCTCGCCCAAGGCCTGCAGGGTGGTGCTTTGGCCGTTGCATATCAGCTCCGGCTCGGCTATGGCCGTCAGCGTGGGGGTGCCCACCACGGTCAGTTCCAACACGCGCATGCTGTCGCAGCCGGCGGCGGTGGTGTAGCTGTCGGTAAAGACGTATATGCCCACGCTGTCCTGCCGCGGCAGGTTAAAGCCCTGCTCGTGGTACTCGCTGCCGGTACACATCGTGTCGGTAAAGAAGAGGTGGTACGAGCGGTGCGGCGTAATGCTCAGGGTGGTGGTGCCGCTGCCGCAGCCGTTCTGTCCGCTCAAGGTCAGCACGGTGGGCACGGGCGCATCGTCGGCAAAGAGCAGCTGCACCTCGGAGCTGTTCTGTCCGTACATAATCTGCACGCCCGCAGGCACGCTCCACTGCATAGAAGAAAGGGAGCCGCCGTTCACCAAGATGTAGCTTTCCGGCTCGCCCGTGCAGGGGTCCGTGTTGCCCGTAATGGTCTGCGGCATATTAAAGGCGGGGTTCACCGTCAGGTGCAGGGTTATCACGCGGTCGCACTGCCCGGTGGGAATGGTGCGGGTAAAGGTCACGCTGCTCTGCGTGGGGTGTGCGTCCAGTTCCTCCTGTATGTCGGCGGCGCTGAGGTTGAAGCCGTTGCGGGTGTAATGCTGTCCCTGGCACACGGCATCATAAACGGTTTCATAGCGTTGCAGTACGGTCAGAAAGAGGGTCAGCGTCACGTCACCGTTGCAGGTAGCCGGGTTGTACAGGCTGTTCACGTGGGTGAAGTTTCCGGGCGTGTTCTGCGCCGGCAGGTTGAAATAGTGCTCGCTGTAGCTTTCGCTCTCGCAGATGGTGTCGTAGATGGTCTGGTCGGCAGTGGGCAGCGAGGGGTCGCTGCTGAGGAAGGCGTTCAGCGTGAACTGGCAGCCGGTGGCGGAGGTTATCAGGCAGTTCACGGCGGTGTCGGCACCTGTCAGCTGGTAGGAGGTGGAAGGCGTGGCTGCGCCGTTGCTCCACTGGTAGCTCTCAAAGTCGGCCGGGGCGGTGAGCGTCACCTGCTGTCCCGTGCAGCCGCTCAGAGCCAGGCGGTTGGAGATGCAGGAGGCGGTGAAATAGGCGTAGCCGTAGTGTCCGTAGTAATCGCAGTCGTAGGTGACGAACTGCACTTGTATCTGCTGTCCGATATAGCGCGAGAGGTCGAGGCCCACGTTGGTCCAGGGGCGCCAGCGCACGTTTCTATATCCTTGCGAATAAGTCTGAAAGCCCGGAATGTTGCCGGAGGCGCGCACGTCGTATTCGGCGCAGGCTTCCACCAAATTGCCGGCATTGTCCAGCACGCGCACCACGAAGCGTGGCTGCGCGATGGCGGTGTGGCCGGGGTCTTCGAGCACCACGGCGAACTTGAGCAGCAGGATGGCGCGGTCACCATCCACGGTGAAGCGGTAGGTGATGGCTTCCGCCTCGGCACCGACAAACTCGTTGCCGAGCTTGATCACGCGGCTCTCGCCCGGCGGCAGCAAGGGCAACTGCCCGCCCGTCTGGGGGTCGGTGCCTTGGGCGCTGATTACCGTATGCCGTCCTGCGGCAATGCCGGTATGTTCAAAAGGATTGCCGGTGCTGCCGTACTGGCAGGTCACGCCGTTAGCGTTCAGGTTGGTGAAGTTTGGGCACTGCGCGAATACAATTCCCTGAATCGTCAACATCAACAGCAAAATAGCAGTTCGTTTCATCAAAATAGATACTTTGTTCATATAGAAAATCACTTTTAAACTGATTATGATGCAAAAATAGTTTTTTTTTGGATTGCTTTCGAATGTCTCATCAAAATAATTAACTAAATTTGTCGCACTTGTTAGTTGAATCTGCCTTTGAATCTATATTTGCTTTTTTTTTATTTTATATCGAAAATAAATCGTATTTTTGCATTCTCAATTCTATCATTATGGTGACGAAAGAACAGATTATCGAAGTGCTGTCAACGATATATGACCCTGAAATTCCTGTCAATATCTGGGAATTGGGCTTTATTTACGATATTCAAATCCAGCCCGATGATATTGTAAATATTCTGATGACTTTGACTGCGCCTAATTGTCCGGTCGCGGAGTCCCTTCCCATTGAAGTGAAGACAAAAGTTTCTGCTATTGAAGGTGTTAAGGGCGTTTCGTTGCGTCTTACTTTCGAACCGCCTTGGGATTTTGAAATGATGAGTGAGGCGGCAAAGGTGGAATTGGGATTGGATTTTTAATAATGAATAATGAAGGTTGGAACTGACTCCATCCATAAAATGTATTGATAATGAAAGGTATTATTCTCGCCGGCGGTTCCGGAACAAGATTGCACCCCATCACGCTTGCTATGAGTAAGCAGTTGATGCCGATTTATGACAAACCGATGATTTATCACCCCATTTCTCTCTTAATGCTCCCAGGAATGAAAGATATATTAATCATTTCAACCCCTCAGGATTTACCGAATTTCAAAAAATTGCTCAAAGACGGTTCACAATTTGGTGTTAAATTTGAATATATTGAACAACCAACTCCCGACGGACTTGCTCAAGCCTTCGTTCTAGGCAAAGATTTTATTGGGGAAGACAGCGTTTGTCTTGT
>JAZLHE010000111.1:0-27531 GCA_045616665.1 Bacteroidales bacterium
TGACCGCCGCCAATCTGTTCATCACCTTTGATGTGTCGAATGTAAAATTCCACCAATTTTCATATTCATGCAAATACATAATTCTAATTTTTCGGCAAAAATACATATTTTCGGCGAATAACCGCCATAATCACCGAAGAATTTTCGGCGAATAAGATTGTCATTCGCCGAACCCTGTCACCGTATAAGACCTCACCCGCTGATTTACCAAATTCGGCCTGATAAAACCGTTTTTCGCCAGATTCACGTACCGGTTGATAATCGTTCTGTTTGTAACTTTAAGCTTTACCGCCATTTTTCGAACTCTTCCGCAACTTATTTGTCAAAGACAGTGGCATCTTGTATGAACCGATACGATTCCCACATTTCTAAATCGACAATATTCGGTTTTAAAAACAAACAAAATTTGCCACTTCGCAAGACCAAAGGGGTTAATTCCGAAAAAATTGTCATAAAAAAAGGAAGACCGTAAAGTCTTCCTTATATATTAATCATGAAAAAGTAATGTTTGTTTTTAGAATTCCCAGAGGTCGCTTTCGTAAGTACGAAGTTTCTCGGTGATTCTTTCAGATTCAATCATCTGATCGCGAGCATTGGCAATGTATTCTGAAATCTGACGATCATAAACATTGTCCTCCGCATAAATATAGCCATTGAAATCTCTCTTGAAGGTAATGGCATCGTCGAAAGAAAGTCTTTGTGCATTGTTCTTTACATTGAAGATTTCCTGTTTGACCAAGAATGGTCTGAGTTCTTCATAGTAAATGTGTCCAATACGTCTTCTCGTTTTTTGAGCGCGAACATCTTCCTCGGCTTCATCTTCATCATCATAGTTACTACTACTTGCCGTTTCACGTTCATACTCCAAAATAGGTTCCAATTCAAGGATGCGAACATAATATTTGGAAGTCTGTTTATCGAAGAACCAAACTTCCTTAATATTATAAGACATTACGTTTTTCGCACTGAATTGTTCATAGATTGTAGTATAATCAATGATATCACCACTTTCCGGATCAACAATAGGCTGCTGGATTTCACGAGTCAAAGAAGTCTGCAGTTCTTCGCGAGAATAGGGAGTAGTACACAATTCATCGCTATAGACTGGCAAAGAATTCTCGTTATCGGGATTAGCGAAGTCGATGGCATCAAAAATAGTTTGAGCCAAACTTCTCCAAGTACCCTTTGTTTCAGCCGGGAAATAGTACGGATGATTTTTCTTGTCGCGAAGGTCGATACGACGCCAAATCACGTGATAGTACATCACGTCGGCTTGACGTTGATAGGCAAACGGAACAGCTTCCGCAAATTCGCCTGTAGTTTCTTGTTGCCAAGGGGTTTCCACAGGTTTGCGAACCGGCTGCACCATTGTGCTACCTTCAATCTGCTCTTGAACTTGCTCTGTTTCCTCACCTTCATCTACCTGAGCGAAAGCAAAGGTAGAGGCAAGAAGAGCAATGAATAATAGACTTAACTTTTTCATGATATTATTGCATTAATGATTATTTCAAACGGATAGTAATTTCATCCAAAGTTCTTGGACCGGCTTCACAAGATGCCTTGATGCCCGTAAAGATAATGGTTGTACCGGCTGGAGATTTTGCGATCTTTGATTTCACGGCTTCGCTAAAGTTGGCACCTGTACAAGTCAAAGGATTGTCTTCATAACCCTTAGAAATGAAGATAACCTGATAAGAAGTGATTTTCCATTTCAAATCGTAAGCGAAATCTTCACCCATAGAAGCTCTCAAGAATGGGTTAGAAGTCAATTCTGCCTTGCTTCTCTTACCGCCTCTGATGTTGGCACCGATAGTGGCACGAGGATCTGGAACACGTTTAACACGGAATGTGGTGGATCCCATAGCCTGGGTTTTATTTCCGGTCTTGGCACTAACAGTTGCTTCAACGGTCTTACCAATTAAAGAAGTTGGAACAGAAACATTAAATTTACCGGCTTCGGCACGAGTAACACCGCAACCGGGGAAATTAACGGACAACTGGTCAGGAGCCACTGGAGCAGAAACAGATACCGGGTTGGCAATACCGGCATAAAGAACGTTCATCTTATCGGCAGAGATGGTTGCAGAAGGTTTAACCACCATATAACGATCGCTGAAAGGATAATACTGATCTGTTCCATCAGGAGCTTTAATCTTAATCAAACCAGCATATCTTTGTTCTCCAAGGCTACTGGCTGCCAATTCCAATTGAACAAGGCCGTTTTCGCCTTCCAATTTGGTCGCACTACCAATTTGGTCAACCGTCATAGTATCAGCACCCATTCTGTAATAGACTTCAGGTGTTTGCTTGGTATCGTATGCGGCAACAATGATATCTGCAGTATATTTGTCACCAGTGAACACCATTCTTGAGTTAGGAATAGCTTTACCAGAAATATTGTCAAACTTAAAGTCATTGGCACTGATAGATGCCTTAATGTATTCCAGCATTTTAGATTCAGCATTGCGAATTTCACCTTCGGTGGTATTAATCAAGGTAACTGTCGCAGCCATAATTACATCGTCAAACATGTGTTCTTCCCAAGACTGCTTAACTTCGCCTTCTTTACCCGAGAAAGTTGCGTCCACTTGCAAACCAATAAGATCAGACATACCTTTGCGTTGTTGAGGATCATCAACCAAAGCCAAGATGTCTTGTTTGTACTTCAAAATAGATTCTTTCATCTTTTTAGCGTGACCTTGACCGAGGAGGAATTGAGTTGGCTTACTTCTTTCGTCTTTAGCATCAATAGTCTTAACGGTTTTGGGTTTGCCATCTTTATCTTCGTATGAACCATCAACGTAGATAATCAACTCTTTCTTCATTGCTTCGATTTCATCAATCAAAGCATTGGTCTTTTGCTTTAAGATATTGGCTTTTTGCTCAGCATCTTTCACTTTTTCGGCACCTTGGATAACCTTTTGAGCTTGCAGCCAGGAGTATGCGCTTTCATTATTGGCAATCGAATTATCGGTTGTCGAAACCATTGTTTCATCAACCAATGAAAAGGCTTCAATGATATCTTTTGACACATTCAATGCCAACATAGCGGTTAGCACCAAATACATCATACCAATCATCTTTTGCCGCGGGGTTTCCGGACAATTTGTTGCACCCATATTACTTCTTTTTTATAATTATAAGATTAATTGAGTTAAAATTAGTTTGCTACGTTCATTGCAGCCACCATCTTACCGTAAACATTGCTCAATTTGGCAACATTCTTGGTTAACTGGTCAACTTCTTTCTTGTACATTTCTGTATTTGCCAAAGAAGCGTTCAAGTTAGCAGCAAAGTTATTCATACTGTCTTCAATATTCTTGCTTGCCTTGGACATTGCTTCCGTGCTCTTCATTTGCATTTCATACATTGTGTTGATAGAAGTCAAATTCTGGTTCAATTTGTTCAATTGATCATTATAAGAACCTGTATCGGTCTTCAAAGCCTTGGTAGTATCTTCATAAATCTTAGCCAAGTTACCAACTGCGTTAGCGGCTTTCTGTACATTTTCAAGGTATGCGGCAGAAATGTTGGAGTCGGTATCCAAAGATTTGGAAGTCTTATCATATTGAACAGTCAGATTTCTAACTGATTCTGCAGCTTTCTTCAAGTTGTTAACATAACCGTCGGTAGCAGCAGTAGCGTCAGCGGCACCACCAAGTTTGCGAGCATTTTCGCTCAAATTGCGCATACCACTTGCCAAGCTTTCGATTAATTCAGGACCAATCTTGGCTTCAGTAAGCATTTGGTCAAGTTGTTGAGTAGGAGTAGTTCCGGCAATAGCTTTCTTTTTGTCAGATTTTTTAGGAATTTCAACATCTTCGTCGTCACCAACGGCTAATTCAGGATAAACCAATGCCCAATTGTAGGTAACGTGAAGTGGTTCGAAAGCTGAGAAGAAGAAGATGATGGCTTCGGTACCCATACCGAGCATCAACATAAGGCCAGCGCCAGGATAGTGTTGGATTTTAAATAGAGCACCTAAAATAACGATTGAAGCGCCCCAGCCATACAATTTGGTCATAAAGTTTTTGTAACCTTTACTTCTAACGAATTTGTAAAGTCCCATAATGATTTTTTTTTGTTGTTAAGTTATTTTGTTAATTATGTTATAGATTCTATTCTATTTTAATATACGTGCGAAGCACTATTGCTATCGCCTCTTTGACGTCCCATATAACTTTGAACGCAACGGAAACCAACATAGCACTTGCAAGTGTCTTGATATTCGTATGTCTTGGCATATACTCTGGTGTAGTAGCTGACATCCTTCCAAGAACCGCCACGAATAACTTTTCTCTTCTTTTCAGGAGTATCGTTTTTCTTGGCATAATATGTATATTGAGGGTTCAGGTCGTGTGTAAAGTTGATGGCAGATTCATCGTAAGCGTCTTCACACCATTCAGCAACATTACCGGCCATATCAAACAAACCGAAATCATTAGGATGATAATGAGCCACGATGCTTGGATAAGGATTACCGTCGGCGATATAGTTACCGCGCTGTGGTTTGAAGTTGCTCAAGAAGCAGCCGTTTTGGTTTTGAGTGGCAGGACCTCCCCAAGGATACGAAGCCAAGTTATTGCCACCGCGAGCCGCATATTCCCATTCGCTTTCATTTGGCAAACGGAATTCCTGTTCGTTTTCGTAAGCTTTTGAACTCAACCAAGACAATCTCAACATCGTTCTCCAATGAACGAATGCCTTAGATTGAATCCAGCTGACACCGACAACAGGATAATTGTCATATCTTGTATTGGAAAAATAGTTCAACAACATCGGTTCATTGAAAGAATAGGTGAAATCGTGAGCCCAAGCCAAGGTGTCGGGATAAATATTCACCACATTCTTGTGAATGAAACGAGTATAGCCATTATTCAAATGGCTTGGACGATTTGCATACATTCCACCGAATTCATAATCATTATCGGTACCGAATTCCTTATATGACGCACCAAATTCATCAGGATTTTTGGGGTCACGGTAATTTCTATAATCGTATGTCCAATATTCATAATTATACATTGCCGTATTGGTTGAATTGGGACGGAAATGATAAAAACGAGTGTTAACCTTATTGAACAATGGACTCAAAGCGGCTTGCACTTCTTCGTTGTCTGAATCCCAAGGAATCTCTTCCTTCCAGTTAATCAACTTCGGTTCAATAACTTCACCTTCGTTTTCACCTTTGGTATATTTCTTATAATGACCGTATTTTTCAAATTCAGTCAATTCAGCTTCACCGAGAAGAACGTGAGCCAAAGAATCACGCACCCAATATACGAACTGGCGATACTCGTTGTTGGTAATTTCGGTTTCGTCCATCCAGAATGCCGTGATGGTAACATTTTTGGACTGATGGGTCAAAGCGAAAGGAACATCTTCATCACCAGCACCCATCATATAGTGGCCTGCGGGAATGTAAACCATTCCAAAAGGTTCAACATCCATAAAGTCGGGGCGATCCTTGACGCCAACCAACTGGCCGTCACCATTATTCTTGCAAGACATAAAAATCAAGCAAACGACCAATAACAATGCTGCAAATTTTTTCATTTTTTTATTCTTTATGTTAGAAAAAAACGATTATTATCTATAATTATTGTATTAGTATTCATTTTTATAAATATTTCTGGTTGAACCATAACCAGAAAATACTTCTTCTTTATATATGTCGAAGCAATATCTAATCATTACTTCCAAATCGCCATAGCTCCTATTTTGTTGATAACCAAGTTTATTGGTCGTAAAACCGTAAGCCAGGCCCAAGTCAATGCCTTTCAGGTAATTGTTGGAATTGTTATAGAAAGGTCTCGCACCGAACAAAATTGAAGCGGCATCATTGATACGGTAGGACAAACCTCCCCAGAACACGCCGTTGTATCTCGTCAAAACCATCAATTCAAATTGAACCGTTTTCAAATCCGTCTTCAACAACGCGGATGGTTCCAAGGTCCAACTTGGATTCCAAGGCAAGATCCAGGTGTAACCGCCGTGAACATATAATTGGCGCGATCTATTCAACACGCTGTTGTCTCCAGATAAACGTGCCTTTGTAATCAACTGGGTTCCTGAAATACCCACATTCCAACGATCTGCCTTGTAAAACAAACCGAAGTTCACGTCAAAATCCATCACGGATTCTTCACCTTTCAGCTTATCCAGAACGGCATCACCTGTCTGTAAAGCGTGTAACTTACTACCATCAATGGCCTGGTTATAAAAACTAACCTGTAAACCAATTCCCAGATGACCGGTAGGAATCTTTAATTTATACGCATAACCGAAGCGAATACCTATATTATTATAGAAACCCACCCTGTCGCTTAAAATAGAAAGTCCTAAACTACCTTTTAACTTGCGTAGATAGGACTCAATATTGAACAAAAATTCACGTGGTGCAGTCTTTTCCTTGGTAATATTTCCATTTTCATCCTGATATACATCTTGCCATCCAAGATACTGCTGTCGGTAAACGCCAGTAAAACACAAAGTGTTACTCTGTTCACCCATAGCTCCGGGATTGTAGTACATCGTTGTCCACGGAAATAGCGTAAATTGCGCGTCATCTTGCGCAAATACGCTCATCGTACACACAACGAAAAGGAGTAAAAGTGCACCTGTTTTCTTCATTCGTTCGGGCTTTTTTATATTGCTTCAGTTTTTCTTTATCTTCTTTACATTCAACACTTTATAGTAGCCAACAAGCAACCAAAACAGGAGAAAAACACTATTTTCCTTCTCCGTTTCGAACTGTATCTAGCTACCTCACCCCACTCTATTCAACTTCAAGCACCAAAAATACAAAAAAATCTTTAAAGTTATCAACAATTGTTCATTTTTTTTCCACAAGATTTATTTTTCGACCATCATTGATATATTTCCTCAAACTAATTATCTATTATTCAGATAATTAAAAAAATCAATAAAAATTTTCACCCTCTATATTTTTTTTGACAAACTCATTAATTAAAAATGGGCTCGAACTTCCAAATTTCCCGTATGCACCACTCTATTTCCTTGCGTATATCTACCCTGATACAGCAAATTTAGCTGCAAAAAGTCCGTAATATTAGCCTCATACTTCACATTCCAAGTCATATTATGTCCCACACTCAATCCATCCAGCATTTCATAACTCAGACTTGTGTTCTCCACATCGTTGTAATTCATATTGATATAGGCCACATCCGCAATCAAATTTCCCCTTTTCAGCATTTTATATTTAACTTCCAGGTTCACCTTATGCTGCAGAGCCTTTTGAAATTCCCAGAGATTTCTCTTATGAAAAAACAGATAGGATAACTGTACAAACAACTTGTTTTTATAATGGAAATCAACCTCGGTCGTCGTATGATGCATTTCAATCCGATAGCTACGGGAAGACATAAATTGTGAATAATTGCTTTTCACTGAATGAGCATAGTCTGTTTTGAGCGACAAAAAATCGCAAGGATTTCCACGCACGACAAGCTGTTGCACATTATGGCCGCCCATATCAGTGCCATAATAAAGCAAATTTTTGTTCTTATTCACCTGAACAATAAAATCAATTCCGAAGACGGATTTATGGTTATAGGTCAATGTATTTATGAACGCCAGATTACTTGACACCAAATTGGAATCTTCATATTTAAAATAGAAAGGATTGATAGCGTTCGCATTATGGGAGAACGTGTTTTTTTGCACGGTTTTAAATGTCGTGGTGTTGGAAAATCGTGCCAAAACGCCCTTGAGTCCCTTTTTATTGGCCCAGACATTGGCCGGACGCAACTGAATCGTCTGCAGGAACTGATTATTGTATGTATTGATATATTCATTGCCAGTTTGCCAAACCTTGATATAATTGGCCTGATCCTGGAATGCCGCCACTTCAAACTCGTCCAATTCCTCGATACCGTTGCCGTTGTAATCGTTCCAGGTATAGACTCCTTGCCCTTCCGCCACTTTCAAATAAGAATACACCATTTTCTGCTCCATCCCGCTTCCCGCTTCGTAATGCGTATTGAGGACAATGGCGTTCTTGAAAAAGCGACCGGTATAGTCTATCCCTGCCAAAAAGTAATTTTCCCCGTTAAAGCGACCTTCCTGATTACGGATCTGCGTATTTCTATAGGTCAAATCGGCTTTTAGGCGATTATTTTTCAACTTGGCCAATTCAAAAGAAAACTGAGCATCGTTGCTCATCGTTCCCAAACCCAACGCATTGTTTTTCAACATACTTTCCACTCTGTTTTTATAGGAAATCCGGAAAAGATACGGCAAAGAGTCGCTGTTTTTCAAGAAGAAAGTTGCCTCGTTGAATCCATTGCTGCCCATTCTCAACGAATCAGAAAAACGGTCACGCATCGCATTATATTCAAAATTTTCCTTTATGCCTACCTCCACCTGATGAAAAGACTTGGACAAATTGTTATAGGTTTTCACAAAATTGGTTTTCTGTAGGGAATCATTGGAAAACAAATACGAAGTCGCCGTCGAGAACTTCCACCCTTGTTTATGGATATTGGATGTCAATTCATTTTTCAGGGCATTCATACTGCCGAAACGCGACAAACAGTTCAAATCGTAGCGGGTCTCACCCATTTCAGCATTTTGAAAACCCAGGGTCAACTGCGCCATTTGTTCCGAAAAACGCTTGGAATAGTCCTCATCCAGATTATAATTTCGCTTAAATTCCACCTCACGCGTGCTTTCAAAGACTCGGAAATTCTTATGGATAAATTCATAAAACACTTTTGTATAAAAAAACCACGGATTCAGCAATTGTCGTTTGTTTTTCAATTCTTTTTGGTGATGAAAACGCATCATATAAGCGAAACCCACATTGTTTTTGTTATTTTTTGAAAAATTATTCTCATCATAGTTAGACAATGCCACTTCCGCCGACAAACCTGTATTGGCATTAAATTCGTAAGTGGCACCAATAGTGGCCAAGTCCTGGGTTTTCGGCGTGGTCAGCAATTGCACCGGTTCGTAATTACCCTGCGGCACGCCATTGGCCGGAGCCACCCATCGAAACACACGACCATTGGCGGCACTGCTTACGAGCACATAATTTCCCTGATTTTCGCCCACCAAGGAAAAGCCCAGACGATATAACTGTTTCGTCACACTCGTAGAATATACATAAACCTGATAATTTGCGCCATTCACCACAGTATCTCTCAATTCATACAAAATCTCATTCGTATTATAATAAGCCGAATCTGCGTGAGGATAAAGACCGTTTTCAACATCCGGCGGCAACTGCGACAGAAAAAGTTTCTGCATATTATTCAATTCGGGTTGAATGGAGTGATTTTTCAGGTCTTGTTCGTGAAAAAGATTCACATTCAGTTTTAACTTCCCGTTTTTTTCGTGGGTAAATTCATTAAAAGTATAAAGATTATAGCGTGCGTAATGCTTATCCGAATATTCGTATTCCACGATGACGCGTTTTTCTGCCGTCATCAGGTGTTTCACCGTAAAGCTAAGTTCGCCCGTATTATAATCTATGGTGTAATCCTGATCTTGACCGCGTGTTAACAGTTGCCCGTCGATATAAACCCGTTCACTCCCCGCGATGATGACAATATTGATTTCATTTTGCTCGCCTGTTAAGCGATACGGTCCCTGCACCCCGTTGATAGGCGTGATGTTCTTTTTCACGTATTTCCCCTTGCTCACCCCGCCGCCGACCGTATTTTTCAGTCCATCCCCGTTTTTGAGCGTATTATCGGCATTAAATTCAAGACCCATATATTTTCTATTGACTTTCAGAAATGCGTCCTGATCAAATTTTGTTTCAATATCACCGGCGCTGAGCATAAAACGATTATCATAATTCAGTTTGATATACACCTGATCAAAATCCTGAATGGATTGCGTATTGCCGTCTGGCTGAATAGGCACGTTCTTATCGGTGATATTGGCCACGATAGTCAATTTTTCGGCCAACTGTCCCGACAATTGCAAATTCATTGTCGAATTAAGCAAAAAATCCTGATTTGTACCAATGACAACGCCTCTTGATATGGAACCGGTACTCTGCAAACTGGAAACATTGTTGGCAAAAAACTCTTCCGTCTTGGGCACAATAGGAATCATTGACTGATAAATACTGCCACGTTGGCGATAATTCAAAGTTTGGGAACGGTGTTGTTGCGGATGAAGTAGATTCATTCCAAAACTGCGATAGGCGTATTCAACCTGTTGTCCAAGTGCTTTTTCATTCAAAAGATGGATTTTCGCATTCAGAAAATCCATCTCATAATCGGCTGAATCCAATCCGTTCAAGACGAAAGTATTGGGAATAATGGAAAAAGAATCTATCGAAACCGTCGTCGAATCCAAAACGACAGTTCCTTTTTTTATTCCGTTTATTGACTGTGCCAATGCCGAAAAAGAGAGCAGAAAGCAAGTAAACAAAAGCAAAACGGCCTTAGATTTCGACATTAGGAGTCTTATTAAATAGTAATATATAATTAAAATGCAAAAATAGTCATTTTATATAACTCTATTCCGTCTAATTTCGTATTTTTGCAATCTAAAATTTTTACGATATGAAACCTTTGATTTGTAATGAGCTTAAGGATACCCGTTCAGGATTCGGTGCCGGTTTAGCGGAAGCTGGCGAAAAAAATGACCAAATTATTGCTTTATGTGCAGATGTCACAGGAAGTTTGAAGATGGGAGATTTCAAAAAGGCACATCCTGCCCGCTTCATACAAACAGGCATTGCCGAAGCCAATATGATTGGCATTTCCGCAGGTTTGGCATTGAGTGGCAAAATTCCATTTGCCGGCGCGTTTGCGGGTTTTATCACAGGACGTGTATATGACCAGATTCGTATGACCGTGGCCTACTCCAACCTTAACGTGAAGATTGCCGGTTCTCACGCCGGCATCACCGTGGGAGAAGACGGTGCCACCCACCAGATTATGGAAGACATCGGTTTGATGAAGGGCCTGCCCAATATGGTTGTCATCAACCCCTGCGACTACAACCAGACGAAAGCCGCCACCATTGCCGCCGCAGAATACGTGGGACCGGTTTACCTCCGTTTCGGGCGTCCCGCCGTGCCCAACTTTACCCCAAGCGACCAAAAATTCATCATCGGGAAAGCCAATATACTTAATGAAGGCAAAGACGTGACCATCGTCGCCACCGGACATTTGGTATATCCTGCAATGGAAGCCGCCTACCAATTGGAACAGGAAGGCATTTCCGCAGAAGTCATCAACATTCACACCATCAAACCATTAGACGGCGAAGCCATTCTGAAAAGTGCCGCCAAGACACGCTGTGTGGTTACCGCCGAAGAACATCTGATGAATGGTGGTTTAGGTGATTCCGTTTGCCAGCTGCTTTGCCGCAACCTGCCTACTGCCGTTGAAATGGTAGCTGTTGACGACCACTTCGGTGAAAGCGGAAAACCATTCCAATTGATGGAAAAATTCGGCTTGGATAAGGAACATATCATTCTCGCCGCCAAGAAAGCAATGCAAAGAAAATAATTTATATGCCTCAGGACATCAGCGATCAAGAAATAATCGAACTCTTTGGTAAGGAAAGAACCAAAGAACAGGGATTCAATCTTCTGGTGAAAAAATACAAGCAGGATATCTATTTCACTATCCGTCGCTTGGTTTTCAACCACGAAGACGCCAACGACGTTTCCCAAAATGTACTGATTAAAATCTGGACCCACCTGGATCAATATCGTGGCGAAGCGGGACTCAAAACCTGGATTACCAAAGTAGCCGTCAACGAGACACTCACTTTTCTTGACCGCAAAAAAAAGGTCCTCAACATCATCGACGAGGAGGGATACAACGATTATGTCACCAAAGTCGTTGCAGAAGACCGCTTTTTATCCAGCGACAAGATTCAGCAATTGCTCCAAGAGGCCATCCAGCAACTTCCGGAAAAGCAAAGAGCCGTTTTCACCTTACGCTATTATGATGAAATGCCTTACGAAGAAATGACCAAGATTTTCGGCGGTACCGAAGGTGGATTGAAAGCCTCTTACCATTTCGCCGTTCAAAAAGTGGAAGAATTTTTATCGAAGCATTAAACTTTTCGACAAAACCATAGTCTATCATTGTGTTTTTTTAATTGACAATGGAAAATACTGAATTTTTACAGCAAGTACCAAAAGATAATCCATTCCAAGTTCCCGAAAACTATTTCGATGATTTGGAAAATGACGTTATGGCCAAGGTCAAACAAGAGCAAAAGGTCGTCAAACACCGCAGAATCTACACGATTGCCGCTGCCGTGGCTGCTGTGACAGCTTTAGTCATTGTGCTCAACATCGGGCTCTTCTCTTCCGGAAACGACACGCAAAGTCAAAACCTTGCCGAAAACGCCGTTAATGCCGACCCAAAACTCTTGGCATCTGCCGACGACAACATCACCGCCACCTCCTACCCCATTGTCGTTATCGAAGAAAGTAATTTGGACAATGTTGACTATCAAATCATCGATTATTACGATGATGAAATGTCGGAAGATTATTTATATTAAAATTTTTGATTATGAAACGTCTATTTTTATTGATGGGCATAGCCTTAGTTCTTTCTTTGTGTACCGCCAACTACACAAACGCGCAAACTCCAAGCACCAAACCTGTTGCTGCCAATAACAAAACCATCGTTCCTGAAAAGAAACACAATTTCCAAGAGATTCTTCAACTCAAACGCAACTATATTAAAGAAAACCTTTCTTTATCCGAAAAAAAAGCCGAAAAGTTTTGGGCAATTTATGACAAATACATCGAAAGCGAGCAGGCTTTGCATGCTAATTTGAAGAAAGCATACGACAGCAAAAAAATCACCCGCGAAATGCTCAAGGATGAAAGTAAAATGACTGATGAACAGATTTCCTTCCATCTCAGCCAAAAAATGAACTTCAAGGAAAAAATGTTCAATTTGGACAAACGCTTCTACAACGATGCCAAATCCGTTCTTACCCCTCGCGAATTATCCAAATTCTATCATTTGGAACAAAGTTTCAAAAACCAATGCGCCCACAAAAATCATGACGGCAAGAAACACGATGCGAAACGTCCTATGGAGCCTAAAAAAGACGCAATGAAAAAAGTTCCCGCAGCAAAATCAAAATAATGAACGGACTCTATATCCACATTCCCTTTTGCCGACAAAAATGCATATACTGCGCCTTTTATTCCACAGTCGCACTATCTAAGAAAAAAGACTTTTTAGATGCATTGGAATGTGAGATTGAGCAAACATTACACTACCTTCCCTCACGGCAACTCGACACAATCTATTTTGGAGGAGGAACTCCCACCCTGTTAAAAATCAACGAATTAGAATCAATAATCAATAAAATCCGAAGACATTACATACTGTCTTCGGATTTTGAGTTTACCATAGAGGCCAATCCCGAACAAATTGAACGCAACTACCTCAAAGACCTGATTTCTCTCGGCATCAACCGCATTAGTTTTGGAGTGCAGTCATTCAACAATGACACGCTGCGATTTTTAGGGCGCAAACACAGTGCGGAAGAAGCCATATCGGTAGTTTTCGAAGCGAAAAAAGCCGGTTTTGACGATATTTCCATCGATTTGATCTACGGCATTACGCAACGAAAGAAAGGTGAATGGGAAAAGGATTTGCGACAAGCCATCGACTTGCCCATCAGCCATTTGTCCTGTTATGCGCTCACCAAAGAGGAAAACACAATTCTGTGGAAGCAAATCCAGCAAAACAGACTACCGGAAATTGACGAAGACCTTGCCAAAGATGAATTTTATCAATTACTTCGACTAACTCACGAAGGTGGTTTTGAGCAATACGAAATATCCAATTTCGCACGGAACGGGCAGATTTCAAGGCATAATTACAGCTATTGGATCCAACAACCCTATCTGGGTTTAGGACCGTCGGCACATTCCTATAACGGGAATTCTCGTAAATGGAATGTGAGCAACCTGCCGCAATACATTGAAAATATTGAAAAAGGCATTACTGCCAGCGACTATGAAGAACTCAGTATTGATGACAAATACAACGAATATATTATGCTGGGGTTACGCACTCGGGACGGCATCAACTTAGAAAAGATCGGGCAAGAATTTGGGATTGAATTCAGGCAATATGCAGAAAAGGAATTAAGACAAATTAATCCGTCTTACTACTCTCAAAACGATAATTCCATCCAGCTCACCGACGAAGGCAAACTCTTTGCCGACGGCATTGCCGAAACCTTATTTCGCTAAGGATTTAATACCCAAAAACCTGATCTATCGTCAGTTTGGTTATCGGGCCATACAGTTTCTGCAATTCTTCCACATTGACTTCCGTTTCATCGGCCATAATCACGCGAAATTGCGGCTTGTTTTGAATGAATTTCGTATAAAATGCAACCATATCATCCAAAGTCAAGGCCTCAATAGCCTCATACACCAACTTTCGATAATCATTTTCAAAACCTCGTTTCCGATTCAAAAAATAGACATCCAGCAATACATTTTGAGGAATTCGAGAATTGGAGAGTTTGTTTTTCACCACGTTTTTCGCCCAATCAAAATCTGTTTGTGACAGCGGCAGCTCATTATTCAATTCATCCATCGCAGCAAGCGCTTTCAACAAATTGTCCGCAGGTGTGGCAAAAAAGGCATAATTATACATATAGGCATCTTTATCGGTCGGCAGGACAAACGCGGACTGTGCAAAAAAATGCTTGTCTTTTAGCCCCTTATGCGTCACCGAACTGTCACCTGAACCAAAATAGTAATTATAAACATTGGCAACGGGGTACAAAAACATATTGTTTTTCTCCGAGCGATTATAAATCATCACTCGAGTTTTTTTCAAATTATACGGAAGAAAAAACACCCTGTTTTCTGTTACAGGAATCATATCAAAAATCTTTTCTTCGGAGGACTCATTCATCTTTCGAGGCATTTTGTAGTACTTGTTGAGCATTTTAGTCAAATTTGCCTTGGCAGTTGGACCATAATACAAGATTTCAGGACGATACGACAACAAATAACGCAACAAGGCACACAAAGAATCCGCATTTTGATTTTTCAATTGTTCATTCGACAAAGTGTAACGGGTTAAGGATTCACCATACATCGCATAACGAGAAAGTGCGCCAAAAATGGCATTGGGCACCGATTTGGCTTCCATACGCTGTCGCTCATAATTAGCCATCACATTCCTTACGAGACTGTCGTTGGCTTGGACATTCGCCAAGAGTTGTGCGAACCATTTCAATACAGATTCCATATTTTTCCCATTCGCACCACTCAACGTCAAGACCGAATAATCGTCAATACAAGAATAATCCACCGCACAGGACGATTCAGAAAGGGTCGATTGCCATTTTTCACAAGGCATATCCTCACTTTCCAATGCGAAAAAGCAAGCCGACAACAAAGGAAGGCGCAAATTATGCAATTCTCCAACAGGAAATCTAAACGACAAGGAAAAGCTACTGTCATTCGTGTTTTTCACACAGTACAATCGTGTCGATTTGTATTTATACGACTGAATTTCCTTCTTAAAATCAATAAATTGAGGAACTCGAAGCGTATCTTCTGGCATTCCCCCACCCTTCAAGGATTTTTCATTCATTTTCAATTTCTGAAGGGGATAATCATTATGAGATGACATTTGAGCGAAAGTCGTGGATGTCAAGGCGAGAAAAAAAGAAAAAACGTATAAAAGCAGTCTCATTCGTAATATCTGACAAATGACAACAAAAACGACTTATTTTGTATTCGCCTGATTCATGGCCTTTTCGATACCGACAGTGACAAAACAGAGGATGGCATTCACAGATTTTTCCACGGCAGCGTCAATCAGCGGTTTTTCTTCAGGAGGGAATTTTCCCAACACATAATCGACCTGACACCCTTGTGGATAGTTTTTTCCTATACCGACTCGAATACGCGGAAAGTCTTGATGTCCGAGTGTTTCCACGATGTGGCCAAGGCCATTATGAGAACCAGGGCCGCCCTTGGGTTTCATTTTTATATCCCCGACAGGCAAATCCAAATCATCAGAAACGACTAACATCGATTTTGCCTCAATCTTTTCCTGGGCGAGCCAGTATTTCACGGCCTTGCCGCTTAAATTCATGTAGGTAGTGGGAAGAATCAGCGTCAAACTGCGGCCTTTGTGTTTAGCGTGGGCAACGTAGGCATGGCGTCCCATTTCGAACTTCACATCCAACTTGACAGCCAGGGCATTCACCACTTCAAAACCGATATTGTGGCGGGTGCCGCTATATTTATCTTCGGCGTTGCCCAAACCGACAATCAAGAACTTTCTACTGTCGTCCATATTAATCCTCCTTTTCTGTATTTTCTTCGGTCATATTCACAAAAAAGGTAAAATTCACCTTCCCATAATTTCGATGTTGATAAAACTTGGGATGTTGTGAAAAATCATGAACTTTAGGATGTTCCATTACCAACCACCCGTCTGGTTTCAGCAGGTTGTGTTCAAAAACATTGTCGATAATTTGTGAAATATTGTCCATATCGTATGGAGGATCGGCAAAAATTATGTCGAACTGCTGATGGCAACGTTGCGTAAAAGTAAAAGCATCGGCTTTAATGACCGAAACCTGGTTATAGCCTAATTTTGCGGTAGTTTTACGGATAAAATCGGTACAGCCCTGATGGTTATCCACGGAAGTCACCAGCACAGCGCCACGGGATGCAAATTCGTAGGTAAGGTTTCCCGTACCGGCGAATAAATCAAGTACGGTCACCCTGTCAAAATAGAAATAGTTGTTGAGAATATTGAACAGACTTTCCTTCGCCACATCGGTGGTGGGACGCACGGGTAAATTATTCGGTGCGGTAATTTGTCTGCCTCTGTTTTTTCCACTAATGATTCTCATCTCGTACTAATCTATAATCATATATTTATCAATATATTTTTCCAATAAACCTTTCAGCAAAGGACGAGTCAAATAGGAATGACAGCAGACGATGGTTTCATCGTCCAATTGGAATTGCTGTTTCACATTCATCAAAAAATACAATTCATCTTCCGCCTGAACATATTTAAATCGATTGAAAAGCATCGGTTTATTATTTTTCTGTACCAGCAAATCGAGATATCCATTATGTTCATCGGTCCATACCAGGTTAGCGGAAGGACATTCCTGCAAGACGAAATGATAAGCCATTGACCAATAGGATAAATAATGTGCCTGAATGCCCAACCTTTCCAATGCGGATTTTTCGTCTTTGTATAGGAAATAAATCATTTGATATACATCTACTTCGGTATCGAAGGTTTGTTCCACTTTTGCGGCATCATACTGCAAGGAAATCAACTTCATTGCGTCTTTGGCATCGAACAACTCGGTAGGCATCAACATAGGAGGTTCATTGGCCACCACGACAGCCACTTCGGGATTATCCGAAGGAGTCAGTTTAAAGAACTCTATGGCTTTCACCGACAAGATATCGCCATCGGCATACAGGAACGACTGATGGCGAAGCGAAGGCGTCCGTTCTACAAGACAAAATCCATTTGGGAAAAGCCAAATGGATTTGTCGTATGGTAAGAAATCTACAAATTTCATCATTATTCCCAGTTACCGCTTGTGCTGGCCTCGGTCAGAGAACCCATCATCATATCTTTATATTGAGAACGATATTGAGTTTCTTCGGCCAAGCCACCATAAAAGATCCTATTGATTAATTTTGTGAATGCGCCAGCGTTTGCTGGAGTGATGGATTTTTCCATATCATACAAGATGTCATCCAAAGGAACGACAATCATATAAACAGGAATTTCGTATGTTTTGCTAGCAATAGAACCTGTTTGGATTTGGAATTTAGGTCCATCTTGATGTAAAACGTATTGTAAATTCTTAAAGTTTTCGATTTTGCGCGTGGCGTCGGTTTCCATTGCCTTTTCAGCAGCTGAAATTTCAACGGTTTCCTTACGCAGCAAACCAGCCGCAAGAGCGTCTTTTTCGTTCATACCTTCAGGAATTTCACCTACATTCTTGATGATGCTCACTTTGCCATTGGCGGCGAAATCTGCCAAACTGTCGGCATCGCTCATATATTTTTTATATTCGTTTTTGTAAACTGCCTGCAAGTCGCGGATAGTAATCAGTTTTTCCTTGATGATTTCGCAGCGTTCGTTATAGACTGCTCTAAATTTTTCAGGTCTCATAATACTTCTCATCACCAATACGGCGAGAACGATAATTACAAGGACCAATACAATGCGGAATAAGGTTTTAGCTTTCATATTTATGATTTTATTATTGTTCAAATTTGACTGCAAAAATAATAAAAATTTTGCTTGCTACGACAATATTTCATTTTTTTGTATGCATCTCCACTACCATAATCGAAATAGAATTAATCTCAACGAACAACATTTACACAAGTATCTATCAACAAAACAGTTACATATCAACACCTTGTCTGTGACAAAAATTGACAATGTTGAAAACAACATAATCAATGCAACAATTATATGTTAATACATAATTTTGGTATTAGAGGTCGTTATTATTTTGCCTTATATTCCGTCTTACCTTTTATTATTGTCTCAATTACATTAAGTTTACAAATATCTTCAACAGGGGTATTTTCAAGGTCACCATCAAGAATGACAAGTTCCGCCGACTTACCAACCTCAATAGAACCAGTAACATTTTCCATGTGCAATTGATAAGCCACATTGATTGTCAATGCCTTTACCACATCGTTCAATGTAACGCACTCCGCGGGATTCATAGCGGGAACATCCTTGCAGAGGTCGTACCAAGTTTTGTTGGTAGAGACAGTTTTTCGTGTCATGGCTATCTGAATTGCCGCAAGCGGATCCGGAAGACTAACGGAGAAATCTGTACCATTTGCACACACCACACCGGCATCAACAAAACTCTTGAACGGATAAAATCTTCTCTGCTGTTCCAACCCAAAAGCAGAGGTCATTGCCGGATTATTTACCTCGTTTTCATTCATCCAGAGAGGCTGTACGTTGGCTATAATATCATTCTCACCCATACGGACGATATCGGCAGGATCAACCAACATATTATGTGCTATGATGTTACGAAGCTTGTGTTCAGGGTCGAGTTTCTGTGCCTCAATAAGAGCATCCACGACCACTTTTTGCGCACGATCTCCCATACAATGTACGTGGATGTTAAATCCTGCCTCAACAGCCTTCTTGAAAGATTCCACGAGATGCTGCTCTTCCCAAAGCAGAGGTTCCACATAATCTTCTGGCAGGTTGTTTTCCTTTAAGTATTCAGGAGTCAACGGAGCAATAGACGCAGGCATCCCGTCAACGAAATACTTGACAGTGTTGATGGTTAGCATATCGCCCACGTTAAAATCGTTTCTATGGTCTATGGCGTACTGCATATCCTCTTCACGAGTTTCATCCATAATGAGGAATGTCGCACTTGTTCGCATCTTGAGCGAACCATCTTTGGCAATCGCCAAAAGCGATTCGTATGCCCCTGGGGTTTTCATACAATCTGTCACAAATGCATATCCTTTGCCGAGAAACATCTTTTGTGCGGCAAGCATACCATCCCGATTTTGCTGTTCTGTAAAGTCGAAGTTGGGAATCTTTGCGCACAAAGGACCTATCAGCACAGGTTCCTGAACATAACCATCGGGAATGCCGTCTTTGTCTCTTCGGAGGAACCCCGCCTCTGGTTCGGGAGTGTCGGCGGAAAGTACACCTGCCAATTCCAATGCCTTCGTGTTGAACATAGCTACGTGTCCGCAGTAACTGTCCAAAACCACAGGACGATCAGCAACAACCGCGTCTATATCGTGACGAGTAAATTGATATGTGGGACCCTGAAGAGCACCTTGAAACCATGCTCTGTCCCAACCACTGCCATGAATGACTGGTTCATCCGGGTGAGCATCAGCATATTCTTTCACTCGTCGCTGAATTTCCTTTACCACATTTTCAGGAGTGTCGGAAAGAGACGGTGTGAAATTCAGGTCAACCACCCCGAAACGACGAACCGAGATAGAAAAATGCATGTGACCATCATTGAATGCAGGCATAAGGGTGTTGCCGTTGCAATCTGTCACTTCCGTATTCTTACCCATAAACTTCTTTGCGCCGGCTTCAGAACCCACATAAACGATTTTTCCGTCAGCAACAGCAACCGCCTCTGCATGGGTAACAGTACCATCTAACGAAATGGAATAGACTTTGGCATTTACAAACACCCTGTCTGCCTTCTCTGTACAGGAAACCAAAAGTAGGGCGATGATGATAAATAACGATAATTTTTTCATATTTTATAACTTTAATAAAAAAAGAAAACGTTTCACATTCATATTACAATTTAATTTTTTCACAATTATCTTCATTTGCATCGCAACTTATTTTTTTCTCTCTCTGCAAAACAAATTCAAGCAAATGCAATTCCTCCCCCTGCATTTTCAACTGATTTGCAAAAATACTAAAAAGAGAAATGAAAAATATATCGTTGAAAAAAAAAGTTTTTAACATTTATTATGATTGTATATTTTTTTTTATTTTTGCAGCAAATAATGATTCTTAAATGAAGAATATGTATATTATTGCCGGATGTAATGGAGCAGGAAAGACCACCGCTGCTTTTCACCTGCTACCCGACACGCTCAACTGTCGGGAGTTTGTGAATGCAGACGAAATTGCCAAGGGCATTTCTCCTTTTCAGCCGGAGATGGCCACCCACGAAGCAGGCAAAATTATGTTGACACGCATCGCCAGTCTCATTGAACGCGGGGTTGACTTTGCGGTTGAGACAACCCTTTCGGCTCTGATATACAAAGAAATCATTGAAAATGCCAAGCAACACGATTATCGGGTCAGTCTTTTGTTTTTATGGCTCAACAGCATTGACTTGGCCAAGGAACGAGTACGACTTCGCACCTTGGAAGGCGGTCATTCTGTTGATGATTCCGTTATCGAAAGACGCTATCATCGAGGCTTGCGAAATCTGTTCTCGGTCTATATTCCCTTGTGTGACCACATTATGATATTTGACAATTCCGAACTCAAACATCAATTGGTTATGACAAAAATAAAGGGCGAAAACGAAGAAATTTGCGATTCAACAATTTACAAACAAATATTTTCCGAGTATGTACGAGGATGAAATAAGAAAACAGCGAGTTGCCATTTTGCAAGGTTTGCAAAATGCAGAAAAACGTGTTTTGAAATACCAAATTCAAAACAACCAACTTATTGCCATCTCTGATAAAAATCACCTTGTCAAAGTGGTTAAGGCCCAGGAACTGAACTAACATTATGTATCTCCAACATATCACGTTATCCAATTTCAAAAGTTACGAGGCGGCCGAATTTGACTTCAGTGCCAATGTCAACGGCATTGTAGGCGAAAACGGCAGCGGCAAAACCAACTTGTTAGACGCCATCTACTACCTTTGCTTTTGCAAAAGCTTTTTCTCTTCACAAGACCAATTCTCCGTCAAGTTCGACACCGATTTTTTCGCCATTCACGGTGATTTTGTCAATCGTCAACAGGAAAACACCACCCATATCGGTTGTACCTATAAAGTCGGCGGGCGCAAATCAATGAAGGCCAATCAAAAGGAATACGACCGTTTCAGCGACCACATCGGGCTCTACCCTCTTGTGATGGTTTCGCCCTACGACAACGACATCATCAACGAAGGCAGCGACACCCGCCGCCGCTTTTTCGATATGATCATTTCCCAATTTGACAAAGAATATCTTCAAGAACTCATCTCCTACCAGAAAATCATCCTGCAGCGCAACACCTTGCTCAAATCGTTCATCGAACATAACAATTTCAATCCGATTCTATTGGAAGTTTTTGACAATCAACTAATTCCTTTAGGAGAATATATTTTTCAAAAAAGAAAAGAATTTATCAACGACATCCTTTCCGTGTTCAATCAGCATTACCAATACTTGTCACAAGGACGAGAAAGCGTGATTATTGAATATGAATCCGGTTTGAATGAGACCGGTTTTGCCGATGGGTTGAAAAAGAGCGCCATCGCTGACAGGAAATCCGGCTACACCACTTTCGGCATCCATAAAGACGACTTTCAATTTCTGATTGACGGTCGCTCAGTGAAGCGTTTTGGCTCGCAAGGCCAACAGAAATCCTACGCATTGGCCCTGAAATTGTCGCAATTCGACTACATTGTTCAAAGAAAGGGCATCAAACCAATTCTATTATTGGACGACATTTTCGACAAATTGGATAAAAAACGCACAGCGCAACTGCTGGACCTGGTAGGGCAAGACCATTTCGGACAGGTTTTCATCACCGATACCGACGAAGTGCGTGTAAATGATATCCTCAATGCCCGGAACATCGAGCACAAGACCATTCCAATCGTTAGAAATTTAGGAAATTAGAAATTTTAAGATTTTGTAGGGACACAATTCATTGTGTCCGACGGCAACCGACATTTGTTATTCCGGTTGCGCCATTTGGCCCCCACCCTGCTGTGCTTTAGATTCCAGTTCCATTTTACCGAAGCGAAGGGTGACACCCAGACTGATAGAACGACTCACATATTTTGACGTACTGGAGGTTATGTAATACGGATTATTGTTTTCCGTAGCATTTTTATTCCAATTGAAGATATCATTCACATTAATATGCACAGATAATTTGCGCTTGAAAAAGTCTGCACGGAGTCCGCAATCGATGGAATAGCGGGGTTTGGTCGTCGTGAACATTGACACGTGCGGGGAGCTGTAATTCGCCGAAGCGAAAATTTCCAACACTTTCCACAGCTTAGCCCAGAAATTCAAGCGGAAACTATAATTCCAGTTAGGTGTCACGTGTTGCACACCATCTCGGAACAAAAATTTCGACTGGGTATAATACACATTGGCATAAAAACGAATATTCATAAAGGCCTTCAAGCGATAAGTCACGTTCAGTTCGCCACCAGTTGCCAGACTTTGTCCTGAATTTTGAGGTTGAGAGAACGTCACGATTCTATCAAACACAGGATCATAAATCACATCTGAAAGCGAATTGATTTCATTTTTTGAATTCCGGAAATAAGCCGTCACGCCCACGCTGCCGAATTTCGGGAAGAACTTGGTCCAGCCTGCTTCCACAGAATTGGTAAACGTCTGTTTCAAGTCTGTATTTCCTATCGAGAAACCATCTTCGCCATAATTTCTATAGGTAGATAATTGTGAAGCCGACGGGTTACGCACACGACGGGTATAGCTCAACTTGAAGTTATGCATTGACTCGGTTCGATAAGACAAGTGCAACGAGGGAAACAGACTGAAATAATCCTTCTTCACGTTATCCGCTGGAGAATTCATCAACTGATAATCAAAATGATTATATTGTCCACGCAGACCGCCTTTTAAGGTAAAATTCCCGAATCGATGTTCCACTGTCACGTAGGCATCCAAATCGCCTTCCATCATTCGGGTATCATTAGAACGCAGGGAGTCGGTCAAGTAGAGGCCGGAACCGTCGCGAGCCAGGGTATCGTAATGCTCGGCATCGTTGGAGCGTTCGAAACTTCCGCTAATACCCACGGCCAACTCTCCGTCCTTGTGGTATGGAAACGTATAATCCACCCCAGCGTCAAAGCCAAAGGAATTGCCGGTGGTCAAACCGTCCTTTCGCTTATTCATATAAGATTGCTGCACATAATCCCGATTAAAGACGGAAGTAGAATTGTCAAATCTGAAATTTCCACCCAAATTGGCTTCTATTTTATGGCCTTTTTTATCAAAATCATGCTGGTACCAAATTCCCGTATAGGCTCCCGCATTCCAGGATTTGGAAGAATTCAGTCCTGAATATTCGAAATTTTCCGGTCCTCCGGGACGTAAATATTCTGTTCTGGAATCGATGGTTTCGCTTCGGCTATTATTATAACTTGGCCAAGAGCCCAACCACATATCGATACTATTCATTGAATCGATGGTGCAAGAAGCGTTAAAACTCACGCCTCCGTGAACGCTATGGTTTTTGCTTTTTCCACTACCGATTTCATAACTTGACGTATCGCCCTCGTTGGTCAAACGCAGACCTGTATTTGTCGTAGTATTATTTCTCTGACCATACGAACCGTGCATAAAGAAATTCACCGACCATTTTTCGTTGGCCCATACATACGACACCCAAGGTCCCACATTGGGCGTGGAAGAACCCCGAATGCCGAAACTCACGAAACTGTTCTTTTTGATATTGGATGTGGTGACAATGTTGATAATGCCCGCATCACTTTTGGAACTGTATTTGGCAGAAGGATTGGTGATTACCTCGATTCGATCCAACGAATTGGCAGGAAGTTGTTGGATAAACTCCTTCAGGTTATCCTGAGTCAGATGGGAAGGTTTGCCGTTGAGCCAGATATCTACCGAAGACACCCCACGGAGCGTGATATTGCCTTCGATATCGACTTCCACACCGGGAGCATTTTGCAAGGCATCGGCCGCGGTTCCGGTTTGGATAGTCGGGTCGTCAGCCACATTATACAAAGTTTTTTCACCTTCGATCAAATACACCGGTTTATCGGACACGACAGACACTTCGCGCAAACTTTTGCCTTGGCGTGCCAATTTCAAAGTTCCTAAATTCAGCACCGAGCCGTCACCGGGAATATCCACGGGCAGCGACAAAATGGCATATCCCACCAGACTTGCCCGCAACACGAAATGCCCCTTGGGCGCATTTTCTATCGTAAATTGCCCCTCAGCATCGGTAAAAGTCGTCAGCATTTCATTCGTTGAAGAGTCGTTTTCAACCAAACTCATACGGACGTAGAACAATTTGTCGTTTTTTTCGGCATCTTGGACTGTTCCTTTGATGATGCCATTTTGGGCAAAAGACAGTGAACTGACCATAGAAAACAGCCACAGCAATATCCATTTATGTATTTGTGAAATCCCCCTCATTATATTATTAAATTGATTATTTTCAAAATACAAAGATACTAAATAAACGATAATATTCTTAGAAAATTGCACATTTTTTATAATGACACCATCTTTTTCCACAAGTTTAATTTCACGCTTAGAAAACAACGAAACGGCTTAAATTTCCACTCATCGATCCAAACGCTAAACAACGAGAAAACATCTATTTTCCAGCAGCCAAGCGCAGTGCCTTCGCCAACTGGTCGGGGCAGCTGGTTTCGTTCTTTGTTGAAGTGCATTTCAAACCTTCCAATTTTCCGACAGCTTCGTCAACAGCCATATCTTCCACCAATACGCCGATTCCTTTCGCATTACCGTTACAACCCTTGTAGAACGACACATTGTGGATTTGCCGATTGTCGTCGATTTCAAACTGAATCAATTGCGAACAGGTTCCCTTGGTCTTGTAACGATATCTGACGCAATGATTGGCTTCGTCACGTTCTTCCATCACGATGGTGCCCGCGGGTGAAGGTTTATAAGCCGCAAAATCCGCCTCCGTCATTGGACTTCTCTCATCATTTTGCAACGAACAAGTTTCCACATCTACAGTTTGAGCCTGTTGAGACACTGCAGAAGCATCTTGTTCCTTTGTACCATTACCACAGGACATACAAGAGATTAACAAAATCAGCACAGACATATTCAATATTTTCTTCATATTATTTTATAATTTTAATTTTTATTTGGCACTGATTGACTTACAATGGGTAACCAGGCATTCTCCACAATGAATGCAGGTATAATTTAATTTACGGCTTTCTATGCTTCGCATTTCACAGCGTTTGGCACAACGTTTGCAACGAACGCAAGTGGCATCGTTAATCTGGATACGATGAGCTCCGGGAATACGGGACACCCAATTCAAGACAAAGCCCATTGGGCAGAATGACTTGCAGAACGGACGATATATCAGCATTGACGATACAATCAGCAAAGAGACCAAAATCCACATTAAAGTGCCGTGAACCGACAGGCTAAAGATGGCTCGGAAAGGATCATAACGACAGAACCAGGGCATCTGTTTCACGACAAGCAAAACCACTAATGCAACAACAGCAACAATCTGAATGCTTCTCATCACGACTTGTGCCGTTTTTGTGCGGAAAACCTTAAATATTTTGGCATTTTTCAACTTTTTGAATCGTCCCAAGTAAAGATAATCCTGCAAGGCACCCAAAGGACAAATCCAACCGCACCAAACCTTTCCGTAAACGTATGTTAGGAACAGCAAAACGCAAAAAACCACAAAAAACGCAATTGCCCGTTCATTCCCCAACAAAAACAGGACCGCCTGTTGGAAATATCCCACCGCACATTGACAACCTCCTGTCGTAAATCCCAAATACATTATAAAAACAAACATAATAGGAAATCGCCAGATGGACAAACGCTTTGTATCTTTTGCATTTCGAATCCATATACTAATGAGAGCCAAGACGATAAACGCGATATTGATTCTCACCAAGAACCTATAGTTCAAAAGCCACCACTGAGAAATCTCGCCATCGCCAAGAGTGGCATTCTGCACCAATAAAAATGCCAATGACAATATCAGCAAAACCAAAGTCGTTCCTTGCAAAATTTTTGTTTTAGTTTTCATAACAGACTAAATTATACCATTGTTTCAAACATTTCATCTTTGAAATTAATTAAATACACCTTCTCGGTGGCACGAGTCAATGCCGTATAAAGCCAGCGCACAAATTCCTTATCCACACCGTCTTCGGGTAAATAACCCAAATCTACCAAAACCACCGGCCATTGGCCACCCTGTGTTTTATGGCAAGTCAGCGAATAGGAAAATTTCACCTGCACGGCATTCAGAAACGGATCTTTCTTGATTTTCAGATAACGCAAACGCTTGTCCGCTATATCCTGATAATCCATCGACACCTCTTGATACAAACGGTTGGTATCTTCCTGCGACAACGAAGCCGACTCGCAATCCAAACTTTCCAAAATCAGCTTCACGTCAATATTCGGATATTGCGGGTAATCGCACAAACGAACAGTCACATCAGCGAAATGGAAACCATAAATTTCCTGTATTTTATTGATAGACAACACTTCCATAATATCTCCATTGGCGATGAAACCCACATCCGAACTTTCGTCCACCCAATAATAATTGTTTTTCACGGCCATCAGATAATCCCCGGTTGCAATCTTGTTTTCACGAAACAATATTCGGTTTCTGATTTCGGTGTTAAACATAAAAGCCCTTTTATTGGAACGCGTAATAGACACAATATCATCGTGTTCGTATTTGCTGTACAGGGAATTCAATTCTTCTTCCAGCATTCCGCCCGAAATACGCAGAAAATCTGGAAATCCCTGATCCGAAAAATAGGGAAAATCGAAATCGCCGCAACGCAATTTTTCTCGTAATTGATTGGCGTTAAAAAGAATACCTGAATCCAAAGCCTGACGAACAACATCTGTCAATTGGCAGGATTCCACATTCAAGTTAAAAGAATGCTTGAGATATTCGACCTGCAAAGCCGGACTTTCATCGGAATGAACAGGTGGCAGCTGCGCGTCATCCCCCACAAATAGCAACTTGTTATGCTGTCCTTCAAAAACATAACCTATCAAATCTTCCAACACG
>JAZLHE010000112.1:0-15463 GCA_045616665.1 Bacteroidales bacterium
AATTCCCGCACCATTTTTGATGATGTCTTCTAAAATTTCGTAATTTTGCGCTTGTGTAAAATTCATTGTTTTTTGTTTTTAATTTTCCCTTTACAAAAATATAAAACTTTGAGTTTTACACACTTTTTTGGATAGTATCATTATTATTAGTAAAGTTTCCAAAACGAAACTGGAAACAACAGAAAACTATGAAAAAACACACAATAATTAACGATAACAAAATCAAGAATTAATATAAACTAAACAATGAAAAAACTTCTATTATTTGCCGCTTTCTCACTTTTCCTACTCCCGTTCGCGGTAATGGGACAATGTGGAAAAACCATCGTTGCTGAGGATGCTGAAAAATCTTACCCATCTCTAAAGGTGGGACCACATTGTTGGATGCAGTACAACCTTTCAACCAAGGTTTACGGCAGCAAAATCTACAAATCGGATATGTATCCCGATACCAATGCCAACCTGTCTGTCTATGGTCGTTTGTACAATTGGTATGCAGCTATGAACGTGCAGCCAGGACAAAGCCCCGTTGTCGGCGAACACGGCTTTGTACAGGGTATCTGCCCCGAGGGCTGGCACCTTCCCATTGACGTGGAAGTGTCGCAATTGATGACCAATTCCACGCCGAGTTTGCACGACGTGCAGTACTGGCTTATTCCCGGTACCAACACCACCACCTATACGATGCGCCCCGGCGGCTACTACAACACCGAAAAGAACTATGGCGAAAACCTCTGCGGCAACAGCTTTATGTGGACCGCACAGAGTTTGGACGAAAATAATCCTCTCGTGGTTTGGTCGGACTGCCACTGCGACCACTTTGTCGTTGACAAGGCCTCCGCAACAGACGGTATGTCGGTCCGCTGTGTCTATAAAATATACCAGGGTAAGGTAACTACCGACTCCGCAACGAATATTACCAAAAATTCCGCCACACTTTATGGCACGGTGGCCTTCAGCGGCTTCGACGAATCTTACGAACGCGGCTTCGCTTATGGTACCGACCCCGACAACCTGGACCAATGGGTGGTGGAAAACCCCGAGGCCTCTGAGGAGACAACCCCTTTCAATAAAGAAATCACGGGCTTAACCATTGCTACCACCTACTACTATCAGGCCTATATCGTCAACGATTTCGACACCACCTGGGGAGAATTAAAGGACTTCTCCACACTGAAAATGGAGGTTACCACCGACAGCGCCAACCATATCACTCATTATGAAGCCACTTTGCATGGCAACTTAATCTACTTGGGTTACACCAGTGTGAATGCCGGTTTCAAGTATGGCACAAGCGAAGATGCGCTGACTTCCGTTGTTGCTAACGCAGATCCAATGACCGCTATCGGCAAATTCCACTGCGACATTACCGGTCTTACCGCCAATACACAGTATTATTTCAAGGCCTTTGCCGCCAGCGGCACCGACACGGTGTATGGCGTGGTGAAGGATTTCACCACGACGAGATCTTCGTTCACCTGCGGCACCTCCAAGGTGAAGGACGTTGACAACAACGAATACAACACCGTTCAAATCGGCAACCAGTGCTGGATGAAGGAGAACCTGCGCACGACGAGGTATGCCGACAACACCTCCATAACCTTGATCACCAGCACCGCCACCAGCTCCACCACGGCCTACTGCTACTATCCCAACGGCAGCGAAGGCAACGTGAGCACCTACGGTTACCTGTACAACTGGCCGGCGGTGATGCACAACTCTGCCAGCAGCGAAGCCAACCCCAGCGAAGTTCAGGACATCTGCCCCGAAGGCTGGCACGTGCCCTCTGATGCGGAGTGGACGCAGCTGACTACCTACGTGAATGGCAAAACCGAGTATCAATGCAACGGAACCGCTGGCAATATAGCCAATGCGTTGTCTGGTGGGACGTGGAATGCCCCCAGCACCTGTGGAGCCGGTCGTAGCTCTGCAACCTTCAACAAGACGGGTTTTGCTGCTGTTCCTGCGGAGAACTACTACGGCTACTACGGCAATTTCGGCAGCGGCGCATACTTCTGGTCGGCTACCCAGTACAATAGCGACAACGCCTACGGCCGCTACTTGAGCTACTACTACGCCAGCGTGATCACGAGCAACTACTATAAGTACTACGGATTTAGCGTCCGGTGTCTCAAGGATGCAGAAGCACCTGCGGCCATGACCGTTACCACCGACAGCGCCAACACCGTTACCAATAGCGGTGCCAAGCTGTACGGCAACGTTACGGATATGGGAGGAAAGACCGAAGTGAAGGCCGGCTTCAAGTACGGCACAAGCGAAGTCGCGCTCACTTCCATCGCTGCCGATGAATCTGCAATGTATGGTACCGGCAAATTCAACTACACCATTACCAGTCTTGCCGCCAATACACAATATTATTATAAGGCCTTTGCCGCCAACGGCACCGACACGGTGTACGGCGAGGTGAAGAATTTCACCACGCCGGGATCTTCGTTCACCTGCGGCACCTCCAAGGTGAAGGACGTTGACAACAACGAATACAACACCGTTCAAATCGGCAACCAGTGCTGGATGAAGGAGAATTTGAGAACGACAAGGTACGCCGACGGCACCTCCATTGAACTGGGCACCAGCACGAGCACCACCACGGCCTACCGCTATTACCCCAAAGGGCAAGAAACATACGTGAGCACCTACGGTTATCTGTACAACTGGAAGGCGGTGATGCGCAACTCGTCTTCCAGCAGTGCCAACCCCAGCGGGGTGCAGGGTATCTGTCCCAATGGCTGGCACGTGCCCTCTGATGCGGAGTGGACGCAGCTGACTGGCTATGTAAGCAGCCAAAGCCAGTACGTGTGTGGTGGCAACAACACAGACATAGCCAAGGCGTTGGCCTCCACCACGGGGTGGAGCAGCAGTTCAAGCACTTGTACCCCCGGCAACAATCCGTCTGCCAACAACGCCACGGGCTTTTCTGCTGTTCCTGCGGGTTCCCACATCGGCTACTACAGCAGTTTCGGCGACTTCGCGTTCTTCTGGTCGGCTACCCAGAACTTTAACTACGACGCCTACCGCCGCGGCTTGAACTACGACAACGCCTACGTGTACGGGTACCCCTACAATAAGTACTACGGATTTAGCGTCCGGTGTCTCAAGGATGCAGAAGCACCAGCGGTTATGACCGTTACCACCGACAGCGCCAACACCGTTACCAATAGCGGTGCCAAGCTGTACGGCAACGTTACGGATATGGGAGGAAAGACCGAAGTGAAGGCCGGCTTCAAGTACGGCACAAGCGAAGGTGCGCTCACTTCCATCGCTGCCGATGAATCTGCAATGTATGGTACCGGCAAATTCAACTACACCATTACCGGTCTTGCCGCCAATACACAATATTATTATAAGGCCTTTGCCGCCAACGGCACCGACACGGTGTACGGCGAAGTGAAGGATTTCACCACGACGGGATCTTCGTTCACCTGCGGCACCTCCAAGGTGAAGGACGTTGACAACAACGAATACAACACCGTTCAAATCGGCAACCAGTGCTGGATGGCCCAGAACCTGAGAACTTCTGCGAATACCAAAGGCAGAGGCAACATTTATACTCCTACCACTGATGAAGAGCCCGGTTATGACGTGGCCATCTACGGCCGTTTGTATGATTGGGATGCTGTAATGCAGGGAGCGGCTTCCAGCGAGACCACCCCGAGCAACGTTCAGGGCATCTGTCCTGATGGCTGGCACGTGCCGAGCGATGCGGAATGGGACACGCTGACCTATTACGTGTATAATAGTACAAATCCCGATTACAAGTGCACTGACTGCTCATCTTCGGGTTGGACACAATTCACGGAATGTATCGCCAAGTCGTTGGCCTCCGCCACGGGGTGGGAAAGCGACAATACCAACACCTGCGCCCCCGGCAACGACCAAGCCCCCAACAACGCCACGGGCTTTTCTGCTGTTCCTGCGGGCAGCTACGACAACTACTACTACTTTTTCGGCAAAGGCACGTACTTTTGGTCGGCTACCCAGGACGATAGCGGCCACGCCTACGGCCGCTACTTGTACTACAACTACGCCAGCGTGTACTGGAGCAGCTACGATAAGAGCCACGGATACAGTGTCCGGTGTCTCCGGGACTCAGAATAAAGATGAAAGTTAAGGGTTCAGGGTAGAGGGTTCAGGGTTGAGGAAGCGAAGATGCTGATAATTCCCCTCCTTTGGAGGGGTGGCCGTCAGCCCGGGGTGGTTGTTGCCGAACGGGAAACGCCTCGGCGCGCCGCGTCTCCGCTGCGGCGCAGGTTGTGAATGGGTGGTGTCCTACATCAGCGCGCGAAGGCGCAAAGGTAAGAAGGTTGAGAAGATGCTGATAATTCCCCTCCTTTTAAGGAATCGACGTATGAGCGAACACATAGAAATCCAGAGAACTTTCTATACAAGTGGAAAGTGGAAAGTGGAAAGAGAAAAGTGGAAAGTGGAAAGTGGAAAGTGGAAAGTGGAAAGAGAAAAGTGGAAAGTGGAAAGTGGAAAGTGGAAAGTGGAAAGTGGAAAGTGGAAAGTGGAAAGTGGAAAGAGAAAAGTGGAAAGAGAAAAGTGGAAAGAGAAAAGTGGAAAGAGAAAAGAGAAAAGAGAAATTAGCAAAATAAAATATCTTTAACCACTTCCACGCCAGCCCATTGATTAAGTTTTGAAATGATTTCGCTTTTGCGTGCCATCATTTCAAAACGAAGGGCGGCATTCAATATCTTTACTTTCAGCACGCCATTTTGAATATCTTTACACTTCGTATATTGCTTGATGGAAGTTTCCATTTTTTCCTCCCACAAAAGCAACACACGACGCTCGTCAAACAGCTTTTGCTTTCCTGATTGATCGATAAACTGCCGTACAATATCCTTTAGTGCTTGTTCGTCGGTGGGCATTCGCTATGAGTTTTATCATTGGTTATATCGGAAATGACATCAGATTTAACATCCCATTCTTTTTTGCACCAGTCGCTCAAAAAGGGAGCGACAGGAGTTATATACCTGTAAGTCAATGATTCGTTTTTTGTTTCAGGCTTAATCAGCACTTCTTTAGTATCCACTTTATTAATAAACATAAAAATAACACTAAAGACAATCAGCACCTTAAAGACGCCGAAAATCAAACCTACTATATTATTGACGATTCCCGGGACAAGAAGTTTAATCACTTTTTCCATCAGTTTGCCGGCAAAATGAACCAACACCAACGTAGCCACGAAAATAATGACAAAGGCAAGAATTTGATAAAGTTTTCCGTCACCCAATCGCAGTGCCAGCACCGACGAAAAGCGAACTGTAGCCCACACACCCAATATCAAGGCAAGAACGGAGGCGAGTTCATAAATCAAGCCGTTTTTTAGTCCACGATAGGCAAACCACGCCGCAGGAATCAAAACAACGATATCAATCCAGTTCATACTTATAATTTTTGTTTGATTTTTTGCGTCAGCGGTTGGGCATAAATGAACTCATTCAGCAATTGATTGTCTGAAGTCAGAACGGTGTCCATAGAACCTGTCCACGCCAGATTTCCTTCATAAATATAGGCGATATTCTCCCCTATCGTAATCACGGAATTCAAGTCGTGGGTATTGACAACGGTGGTGATTCCAAATTCGTGCGTGATATCAAAGATCAGGTCATCGATAATCAAAGAAGTCTTTGGGTCGAGGCCGGAATTGGGTTCGTCACAAAACAGGTATTTGGGATTGCAGGCGATGGCACGAGCAATAGCGGCACGTTTTTTCATACCGCCGCTCAGTTCGGCGGGATAAAGCTTGTTGGTATTTTCCAAATCAACCCTTTTCAAGCAAAAATTCACCCGCTCCAATTTTTCGCCATATTCCATATCTTTCAGCATATCCAGGGGAAACATCACGTTTTCCTGGATGGTCATTGAATCGAATAGCGCCGAACCTTGGAAAACCATACCCATATCGGCACGCAGAACACGTTTTTCCTCTTCTGAAAGTTTGCGGAAAACACGACCGTTGTACAAGATTTCTCCGTCGTCAGGCGCATACAAACCCACGAGGCACTTCATCATCACGGTTTTCCCGGAACCGGAACGACCGATAATCAAATTGACCTTACCCTCTTCAAACTGGGTATTGATATTCTTCAGCACGTGTTTCTCGCCAAAATATTTCGATACGTTATTTACTTCAATCATAATTTCATTCTTAAAGCATAATTTGAGTAACCACCATATTGAGAATCAGGATGGCGAAACTTGCCACGACAATTCCCTTGGTACTTGCCGCGCCCAACTCCAAGGCACCGCCGGTGATGCGATAGCCGTAGAAGGAAGACACCGAAGAGATGACGAAAGCGAAGACCACCGTTTTTGTCAACGCATAAATGATGTCGTACATTCTGAAGAAGGAAGTGACCCCATCCAGAAAATCGTAAGTGGTGACGGCTCCGGTGAGCACCACGGTAAGATAGCCGCCCACCAATGCGAAGAATATGCTGATAATGGTAAGCAAGGGAATCATAATGACGGCGGCAACGATTTTGGGAAGCACCAAATACGAAGCCGGATTGATACCCATCACTTCCAAGGCATCGATTTGTTCGGTGACCCGCATACTGCCGATTTCGGCCGTGATACGAGAACCGAGATTTCCTACCAAGAGCAAGCTGATGATGGTGGGACAAAGTTCCATCACGGCGGTGGTTTTCACGATATAGCCCACACACCACTTGGGAATCCAGTTACTCTCAATCTGCATCGCCGTCTGCATCGTGATGACGGCGCCCAGCGTAATAGACACGATGCTGACGATAAGCAAGGAACCGATACCCATCGCGTCCATTTCAAAAATCGTTTTTTTAGAAAAGACCTTCCATTTGCTCGGATTCGAGAAGACCTTTCCCAAAAAAGTGAAATATTCGCCAAAAGTTTCAATAAATTTTCTAATCATAAGCCAAATTTACGCTTCTCTAACGATTTTTGCCCCAAGGGCATTCAATCTTTCCACAATATTTTGATAACCTCTATCAATCTGTTCCACATTTTGAATCACGCTGGTACCTTCTGCCGACAATGCCGCGATGAGCAAGGCCACACCCGCACGAATATCTGGCGAAGCCATCGTCGTGCCACGCAATCTGTATTTGTGGTTCAGGCCGATTACGGTCGCACGATGGGGATCGCACAAAATAATCTGGGCACCCATTTCCTGCAATTTATCGACAAAGAACAAACGGCTTTCGAACATTTTCTGATGAATCAGCACGCTACCTCTTGCCTGAATAGCCGTCACCAAGGCGATACTGATCAAGTCGGGAGTAAAACCCGGCCACGGAGCATCGGCAATGGTCAAGATAGAACCATCCATATTGGTTTCAATCTCGTAGGTTTTATGTTTCGGAATATAAATATCGTCGCCACGTTTTTCACAACGCACACCCAATTTTGAAAAAGTATAAGGAATGATGCCCAAGTGCCGGAAAGCGCAATCCTTAATCGTGATTTCGGAACCCGTGATGGCCGCCATTCCCATAAAGCTGCCAACCTCGATCATATCGGGAAGGATGCGGTGTTCGCAGCCGTGCAATTCATCCACGCCCTCAATGGTCAGCAAGTTGGAACCGATACCGCTGATTTTCGCGCCCATATTATTCAACATCGTACACAACTGATACAGATACGGTTCGCAGGCGGCATTGAAAATGGTGGTTTTCCCCTTTGCTTTCACCGCTGCCATCACAATATTGGCCGTACCTGTCACGGAGGCTTCGTTCAGCAGCATATATGTTCCCTGCAAGGGATTGGCTGTCAGTTCGTAAATATTGTCTTCCGTCAAATTCACCGTGGCACCCAAATTGGAAAAACCTTCGAAATGCACGGTCAAAGGTCTTCTTCCGATCTTGTCGCCACCCGGCTTGGCGGAATAGGCCTTACCAAAACGACCCAAAAGCGGTCCCAAAATCATAATGGAAGCCCGGATTGATGCCGACAACTTAATAAATTCAGGTGTTTTCAAAAAATCCAGATGAATGTCTTTCGCCCTAAATTGATAGGTATCGGCATTTATCGGCGTAATTTCCACACCGATAGCGGCCAAGATTTCCATTAAGCGCCTAACATCGCGAATAGCCGGAACGTTGGATATCGTTACAGGTTCCTCGGTCAACAGCACCGCGCATAAAACCTGCAGTGCCTCGTTCTTGGCTCCTTGAGGCATAATTTCACCTTTCAATGTTCGTCCGCCCTGAATGATAAATTTTCCCATAATATTATCGAGATAAATTTGACAAAAAATTATTTTTCCGCCACCTTTCCAGTAGATAACGTAGATTTAACTCCTTCATAATAAGAAGGATAAATATTAATAATCATTCTTTCCAGATGATTCCAATTATAATCCAGCTTTGACACTTTCGTCACCAAATCATCGATAGAATACCAGCCATTGGCTTCCCCGTCGTATCCCCAGTTGAAATGGAACATATCGGTATTGGCATTATAGCCATCGCAAACGTATGCGTGACCGCATTCCGCGAAATTATTCACCGCCAACGAGGCGCTGGCATACAACACGGGGCAGCCGCATTTGATTTCCTCAATGATCATCGCCTTCCAGCTTTTGGTTCCATAACTTGAACGCAACTTCCTTTCCGCCTTGTCGCTAAAGTCGAAAGTGGCCACAAAACCATCACGAGCCTTATCGGGCCAGGCAAACGACTGACAGCCGTACATCTTGGAAGCATAGCAATAATGCATTCCCGCCGACAAACCGCAATCACGCATCAGGCGAGAAATCATTTTTCTTTCCTTTTCGAAATTTGCAGATTTGGCTTTCAGGGTATCGGTCATAAGAGACCAGTCATAGTGTTCGCCGGTATAAGGCGATTGTAGCGGATACTTCCAATAGCGGATGATTTGCGCCATTGCGGTCGCCACACAACCGGTTGGGCATTTGCGAATACTAGCGCAAGCGCACTTGTCTATCGTTTCGGTGACCAAAAAGTTATAGCCGTCGCACACTTTCGGATAAGCACGCGTCTGTCCCCACGCACTCGTCAACAAAGGACCGTAAACACCGCCTTGCTGAGGAAATTTCTGTTTGCCATCCGCTTTCAGCAAATCGTTCCATTCGCTGGTCACGAAATTTTTATATTCCGTTTCATTGATGGCATAATTGATTTGCGCGCAACATTTCTCCAGAAAAATATTCATACCCGGGGAAACCTCGTCACTGGACTGATTCAAAACAGAAATACCTCCCGTACGATAACGATAGCCGATAATCGCCTTGCAACTTTTCACGCCCGCCAGAAGCACGGAAGCGTTATTCTTAAAAATCACCTCATAAATCAGTGTATGTCCGTTTTGCTTGAGTTCGTGGACCACACGCACATTCTGCACAGTATAATCCTGTGAACCTTCGCGGGGTGCCATATAATGCACGGCAGCCCATTTGGCTTCTTCCGGCGAGACAAACTTTTGTGCCCACAGGGAAAAGCAAACGCAACACAACACAAATGCCAAAATCCAGCGTTTCATTGATATCAATTTTATTAATCCTGAGGAATCACGATAGGAAATTCGTGGGTAAATTCCATACGATAAGGAGCCCCGATGATGTTGGTCAGGAAATCGACATATTGGTCGGTGAACATAAATTCGTTAGGATTGTAATAATTGGAAGGCAAGGGGAAATTACCGATATTGCCCATGTCGATAGCGTCGGTATGGAATTCTTCCAGTTCATTATAAGGCACGATGTCGCGCATCACAGGCATCTTTCCATATTCTTCGCGAAGCAATAAATCTACCACCTTATCTGCCAAAGTAGATGTGAGACGACGGTCATACTCATAACATTTGCCTGAACGAGGAATATAACCGGAAATCTGGCCACGAGCTTCAACGCCCAACTTTTTACCGATTTCGGAAGCGATAACGCCGCTGATACCGCCAAAGCGAGGATGTCCGTATTCGTCCAAATCGGGACTTGCGTAAACCATATCCAGACATTCCTTTTCCTCGTTCCACCATCTCACGCCTTCAGAAACAGCGATAATCAGACTGCGTTTCTTTGAACGCATAAACTGTTCTTTTACGTGTTCGAAAAAGAAGTCCTTACGTTCCTTGGTCATTTCGACTTCGGGTACCAGGGCCACCTGAGCACCACCGAAGACGGCGGTTCCCGTCAGCCAGCCTGCATCACGACCCATCACTTCCAGCACCATAATACGCTGATGAGACTCGTTGGTCGTATGCAGCTTGCTGGTCAGCTTTTTAATAGCCATAGCCCCTGAAGGGAAACCCGGGCACAACACCGTTTCGTATTGTTTACCCTGATAATGATGGATGGAACGTGTACGCAAGTCATTATCAATAGTTTTTGGGAAACCGATGACCGGAATGCCATAGGTTTCGTACATTTTTTTAGCAGCTCCATTGGTATCGTCGCCACCGATCGTCACCAACACATCAATTTTATATCTTTCGATATTGCGCAAGATCTGCTGGGAACGGTCTTCCGGATTTTTCTTACTTGGAAAAGGATTGGTACGACTTGACAACAAAGCGGTACCGCCATAAATTCCGTTATACGGGATATTGGTCAGATCCACCACGTCGCCATCGCCGAGCAGGCCTTTCCAGCCGCGCAAGATTCCATAAACCTTGAAGCCCAGCATAGAGGCACGATTTCTAACTGCTTCGATACTTGAATTGATGGCTGGGGTGTCGCCACCACCAGACAAAATGGCCAATGTTTTACCGGCAAATATTTTTTCTTCTCTCATAACTATTTATTTTTCAATTATCTATTTCCAAAAACGACATATAAATCATCGGTCAGACGATATTCTTCGAAGCCACGCACCAGACCTTCATATTCGGCCATTTCCGAATAAATGCCTTCCATCATTTCATTGGTAACGTACTGAGGCAAATTAAAGTAAACGTGCTGTTGGGTGGCGTCATAATAATACCCCACCAGCTGGTCCCATTCCGCCATAACGTAAGCAGAAGTCAGTTTAACACGAACAGGAGACAGAAGGGATTCCGCGATTTCCGATTTCTTATTGGTCACGAAATATTCCGTCAAAGCGTCGCTGCTGGAAGAAGACAGCAAGGCCTGCGGATTGGCATAGGAGATGCTGTTGCGGGCAGCGCCACAGGCACTAACAATGTCATCACCACAAGTTTCGGCCACACGATTAAGGTGAACTTCCAACGAATCAAGCAAATCGGCTTTACCCAATCCTTCCAAGACCAAAGCCATCTCCGACAACTCCGTTGGCCATTCGATGCGGTATTTCCCATCTTTGTAGGTGTTGAAACCATAACCGAGACTTTGGTCCAAAGAATTTGCGGGACACAGATTTCCGACCGCATAATCGGTTGACAGTTCCAGACAATCTGAAAATGCCAGTTCTATTTGTATTTTTGTCAACAATTTTTTGGCATATTTACCCGAAGTATCTTCACAAGACGCGAAAAGGAAGGCCAAGGCCACCACGCATAATATCTGCAGTTTTTTCATAGTATAGATTTTATCACAATAAACTGCAAAGATACTAATTTTTTTAGAAACTATCTATTTTTTGAAGGAACAAATCTTTATTTTCAGATTTTCAGGGTGATTTACAATGAATTACTGGAATTGTCTCTTGGATTTTTTCAAGGACTATTTTCTATTTACGACATTGGGTTTGGAACCGAAAGGAAGGTTTGGCTGCCACCTAAACTGATTGCCACAAATCGGGTAATTAGCGGAGGGGTTAGGGTATAGAGAATGATGTGGCTTCTCTCCGAGAAGCAGGTAGCGGTACGCATTACAAGCACCCGCATCGCCACTCACTGCGTTCGCCTGGATGCGGGGTTATGGAAGTGGGTTCTCTCCGAGAACGATTGGTGGGATGTTTGACAATAGATGCCATCGACCTCGAAGAGGTCGCATCTCCATAACCCCAGATTAGCGATAGCGTAATCTGGGGCTTCCATCTGTGAATAAGATACGCCACAGCGCAATCTAGGTGATAATACCGTGGACGTAATCACCAGCATCTCGGAGAGATGCCACATCAAAGCAATGGCTACTCCAATAACAACGACATTTTACTTTCCCCATCGGACAGCGTAAAGGCTACCCTACTTTATTTTTCTTTTAGCAGTTGAGAAACGCCCCGATTTTATCCACGGCTTCCTGCTGGGCCACTTCCAACACATCGTTGACGATCACCAAATCGAATTTGGGAGCGAAAGACAATTCAAATTCTGCTTTGTCCAAACGCTTTTTGATGGATTCTTGCGTTTCGGTACCTCTTCCGTGTAAACGTTCCTTCAAGGCATCTAATGTGGGAGGCTTGATAAAGACAGATAAAGCCTTGTCGCCATACAATTTTTTGATATTCAGTCCGCCCACGACATCCACATCGAAAATCACGTGACCGCCGGCATTCCAAATGCGTTCCACTTCCGATTTCAGCGTGCCGTAAAACTGGTTGGGATACACTTCCTGCCATTCCAAGAATTCATCGGCGGCAATCTTCTGTTTGAAATCGTCCACAGACAAAAAATAATAATCCTTTCCATCCTGTTCTTGTCCACGAACAGCACGGCTGGTGGCGGAAATTGAAAATTCCAACTTGGGTTGTTGCAGCAACAAATGTTTCACAATGGAAGTTTTACCCGCACCAGACGGAGCCGAAACAATCACTAATTTTCCTTTCATAATCTAAAAATTGAGTTTGTTGATGAGGCGTGTCACAAGCCGTTTCTACAAATTTTCCAAAATATAATTCGTCAATTTGGTATAAAGATGAGCCCTGGTATTTCCACCCATAATAAAATGGTTTTTATTGGGATAGAAGAACTGGTCGTACTGTTTTCCCGCCATATTCAACGCCGTCACCAGGTCCATCGCATTCTGAAAATGAACATTGTCGTCGGCAGTGCCGTGAATGAGCAAATATTTGGTATTCAAATCCTTGGCAAAGGTAATAGGAGAATTTTGGTCGTAGCCGTCGGGATTTTCCTGAGGAGTTTGCAAGAAGCGCTCGGTATAGATGTTGTCGTAATAGCGCCAATTGGTAACAGGAGCCACAGATATAGCCATTTTGAAGGTTGTTCCGCTTTTGAAAGCTGACAAGGCAGACAGGTAACCGCCGAAACTCCATCCCCAAATACCAACGCGATTCGCATCTACATACGGCAAGTTCTTGAGGTAATGGGCAGTAGCAATTTGGTCGATGGCTTCGTAATGTCCCATATTTTTATAGACGCATTTGCGAAATTCGTCGCCACGGGCGTTTGTGCCTCTGCCATCCACGCAAACCACGATATAGCCCTTTTGAGTCAGCATTTGATACCAGGCGAAATCCTGGGCACGAGAATAGGCGTTATCCACTTCCTGCGAAGCCGGACCGCCATACACATACATCAGGACGGGATACTTCTTATTGGCATCAAAATTGAGCGGTTTGAGCATCCAGCCGTTTAAGCTGATGCCTTCTTCCGTCGTAAAGGAAAACAGTTCCTTCTTTGAAAACCCATAGTCCTGCATACGCTGTTTCAGTTTGGCGTTGTCTTCCAACACGCGCAACTGCTTGCCGTCGGATTTATGAATGGTATAAACGGAAGGAGTTTGGCTATTGGAATACACATTGCGATAATAATGCGCGTTGGAGCTGAACGAAACGCTGTTCCAGCCATCGCCGGAAGTGAGCATTTTCTTCTTTTTCCCATCAAAATTGACGACATACAAATCACGATTCAGCACGTGCGACTCATTGGACAGATAATAAACCAATTTTGCTTTTTGATCGACAGCGGCGATGGACGCCACTTCCCACTGGCCTTGCGTCAGCTGCGTGATCTTTCCGCCAAATTCCACTTTGTAAATATGATTGTAACCATCTCTTTCCGAAGTCACCATCATCGTTTTATTATCATCCAAGAAATAATAATCATCGGTAATCTCAAGCCAGCATTTATTGTCATCCGAAAAGACCACGTCCATTTGTTTCGTCAGGGTGTTATAACGGACAAAATCAAGATGACTCTGATGGCGGTTCATCTTCAGCGTAATCAGGTCGATACTGTTGGGAAGCCAATAAATACGAGGATAATAGCCGTCAAAATTCTTATCGAAATCCAGGCGGGTGGTTTGAAGGGTGCTCAAGTCGTAAATCATCACATCCACCACCGAATTGTCTTCGCCGGCCTTTGGATATTTATATCGGTATTCGTCGGGATAGAGTTTGCCCCACATCACCATTGAAAATTCCTTCACTTTACTTTCGTCGAAACGCAAAAAGGCGATTTTTGTACCGTCGGGAGACCAGGCAAAATACTGAGCTTGACTCAATTCCTCTTCATACACCCAATCGGCCATACCGTTCAGCACAGCGTTTCTTTTTCCATCGAAAGTGATTTGGGTTTCCTTTTGAGAATTTAAATCCACCACAAAGATATTGTTATCGCGGACAAAAGCGACCTTGCTTCCATCGTTGGAAAAAGTCGCAAAACTCTGCTTGGATTTAGTCATATCCGTCAGGGGAAAAATCTTGCTGGCGGCTTTGTCATAGACGTAATAATACGCTTTGGTTGACCGGCGATAGATTTCTTCCTGCTGCACGGCCAGAAGGATTTTCTGCTCAGCATTGTCAAAAGAATAATCATCAATATCCTCTAATCTCAATTTTTGATCTGACCAGGCTGGAATATTGAGCGTGGGCAGAACCACTTCTGTCATTTCACCCTTTTCAAAACTATATTTCATAATACCCGCCAAGCCGATAACACTATATTCGTTACCATTGGGCACGGGATTATAGCCAGGAACATTTTTGGGATAAAAGAGGTACTTGTTCCAAATATCTTCGACCGTGATTTGTTTTTGGGCATTCAGCACAAAAGGGACGATTATCAAGAAAAAACAAAATATTTTTTTCAATAGAGACAGACTAACTTTTTGGTCAAGACAACGATTATTCATATTCATATTACAAATCATTTTGATTTGCAAAGATACGAAAAAACGGGACACATTTATATATAGATTCAACCTGCAAAGTTATAAAAAAAACGAGGCACATTGGAAAATTAGAGAATTACTTAGTATTCCTTCCTCTCTTTCGGTTCTACCAGGTCGAACATATCCTCGCCGTTGGCATGCAGCACAAACATCCCCTTCTTGCTGGCATAAACGTCGGAATTTTCATCATACTTGAGGGCGGCCACGGCGGGATAGACCGTATAGCTGGAGAAAGGGTGAAACGTCTCCTTAAAGTGCTCCATCTGTTGGAGAAAGTGGTCGATATATTCCTTTTTGCAGGTGGTCTTGACCTCAACGGCCACGGCAACGGTGGTGTTGCACAAGATCACGTCTATTTCCATTTCGTTGCAGAAATACTTTCCCTTTCGGGGACCGTTGTAAACCTGCGTGATGCCGATTCCCAGATCGGAAAACAGCTTGAGGCAGGCCGGTTTCGCCAAGGCTTCG
>JAZLHE010000113.1:0-9537 GCA_045616665.1 Bacteroidales bacterium
CGTTATGCCGGTCAGACTTTCCAATGAAGAAACGTGGAAACAGGTTTCCTCCAACTTCTATATGCACGGTTGCGAGGTGGGCGATTGGACGCTGCTGCAAGGCGGCTGCGTAGAATTGGATACCGCCGGCACGCACTGCCAAACCAGCGTGGTGGGTGCCGGTATCGCACAGTTGGGGGCAGCGGTCAATGGACAAACCTACCGTACGGTGCGCATCTTGGTGCAGGTAAACGAAAACACACCGCTCATCATCAAAAACCTTACGGAACTGAAAAACTTCCGCAACGTCATCAACAGCGCGAGCGGCTTCTACAGCTGGGCCGACAGTACCTATCATACTTCTTTAAATCACGAAGACTCTCTTCATCTGGAAGATTTTGTCGAAATCCAAAACGGGGGTATGGACCTCTATTTCAAGCAGGTGGTGGATATTGATATGTCGGGCGAGAGCGGCAGCTGGACTCCTATTGCTGATTATCAGACCAACAACGCTTGGCTCTTCCAGGGCAACTACAATGGCGACGGCCACACCATCAGCGGATTGAAATTAACGGAAAACAAAAACTATCGCGGCTTGTTCGGCAGAATCAACGCCGCGGTCATCCGCAACCTGACCATTGATGGTGCGCAGATGAGCAACAACAGCCAACACGAGGGTGTTCTCTGCGGCTTAAACTATGGCGGCGACATCGAAAACTGCGCCGTCACCCACAGCAAGATTACGGGCGGCAGCACCTATACGGGCGTATTGTGCGGATCTCTTTATTATGGAGACATCAGGCATTGTAATGTCACCTCCGACACTCTGCAGAGCACGGGCGAGCGCGCCGGCGGTATCTGTGGCTACAATGAGTATGGCGTGATAGATACCTGCTATAGCGAAGGGTTCTATATGAACATTTCTGGCAATTATAGAGGCGGCATCGTGGGCTGTAACTATTATTCCACTTTGAGAGGTTGTTATTCTATCAATGACAAATACGCTGGAAGTATGTCTTACGTAGGAGGTATTGAAGGTTATAACCGTTCTTCTTCGGTTACAAACTGTTATACAAAAAACATAGACATCAATGGCACGGGCAGCCGTATTGGTGGTATTTGCGGTAACGCTTATTATTCAGGTGCATCGTATGTGAATTGCCATACCGAAGGCGGTTCCATTACTTCCACGGGCGAATATATTGCCGGCTTAATTGGTATTTTGGACGAGGCCGGTTTGAAGAATGGCCATAATACAGCCGTTATCAAGGGTAAGAATTACGTGGGCGGTATCATCGGGTACCAGGAACAATCAAATTTGGATACCTGCTATAATACTGGCAACATCACGGGTACGAATGCCCACGTGGGCGGTATTTCCGGCCGTGGCGGCTATTCGGGAAGAATCAACTATTGCTATAACACCGGAGATGTAAACGGTGTGGTTCAGGTTGGTGGTTTGGTAGGCAGTATCCAAAACGATAACAACTGGCGTTGTCTTCATTCCTACAATTTGGGACAAGTAACGGGAACCAACATCGTGGGCGGTATTGCCGGTGACAATTATCACGCTGCCATTCAAAATTGTTACAATGTGGGTATCGTGAAAGGCATATCCCAAATCGGCGGTTTGATTGGCCGACAAGTGGACCCGAGTGTCAATACTTCCAACTCCTACAATGCGGGTTGGGTTTATGGCGTGAGTATGGTGGGCGGTATCTGCGGTTACAGTCCGGTGAACAAGTTTGCCAACTGTGCCTACGACGTGCAGATGTGCCCCAAGGGCGGGGTGAACAATGTGGATATTGCCGCCACCAAACCCTTGCTTACTACAGAACTGGCTTCCAACAGTGATGCGTTAAAGAGCATTCTCGGCACCACCGACTGGGTATATACGGAAGGTATGTATCCGAGATTAACCAAAATAGATACGGGCAAGGCGGCCTTGGCTTCCGTCCTGCCGGTTTATCTCACCGCCACCCCGGACACCGTTTATGCGGATGATGTTCCGGTGGGTCACTATGCCCTTACCGGCTGCGACCAGGATGTGAGCTGGACCCGCTATCAGGGCTACGGTCTTTCCATCACCGATTGCGACCTGAACGCCACTGGACGTAACTACGTGCAAATTGCCAACGTGATAGATGGGGATACCTTGAAGGTGGTACAGTTGGTATTGGGTATCTCAGAAGAAAACCCGTTGGAAATCGTCAGTTTGGAGCAGTTCCGCAAATTTAGAGATTTGATCAACAGCAACCAGACTTTCTACTTCGATGATGTCAACAAGATTTTCTATGAGTCCGAAGGTGACGGCTACATCAAAATCGATCCTCTCGGCGAACATACGTTCTTCAAGCTCACCACGGATGTTGATCTCTCTCTGGAAAGTGGCGGTTGGAAGCCGATTGGCGATTACGCCACCTCCACCCAGCTGATGTTCAAGGGCCATTTCAATGGCGACAACCACAACATCGTGGGGCTTACCATCTCCAACAGCAACAAATCATATCAGGGACTTTTCGGCTATTTGCAGGGCACGATGAAGAACGTGCGCGTGGTCAATGCCGATATCACCGGCTCCGGTTCCTACTATGGCGTGATTGCGGGCTACAACAACGGTACGGTTTTGAACTGCAGCAGTGTGGATGGCCGCATCAAGAGCACGGGTTCCTATATTGGCGGTATCACCGGTATCAATGTCTATGACCAGGTTTCATATTGCTATAACAGTTGTAATATCACGGGTGCGTCGTATGTGGGCGGTATTTCCGGTCAAAGCAAGGATGCGGGCATCGTTTCCCAATGCTTCAATGCCGGTTTGGTAACCGCCACGGCTGCCAGTGGTTATGTGGGCGGTATTACCGGCTATTGCAACACCGAACTCTCCAACTGCTACAATGTGGGTGCCATTACGGGTAAAAACTATATGGGTGGTATTGTGGGTTGGTCGCAAAGCCAGTGGACACGCTACTGCTACAATGCGGGCTATGTGAAGTCGCTTTCGGCTACGCCTTCCTACGTGGGTGCCATCGCCTCTTCCGACAACTCTACCTATTATCCCTATTATTCCTTCTACGACAAGCAGATGTGTACATTGGACGGCGGTATCGGTCGCGCCAGCGATGCCATCAACAGTAGCAACCGTACCACGGATAAGTTTACGACGGGTATGGTGGGTACGGCTCTACAAGGTACCAATATGCTGAGTTCGGACTATTGGACCTTTACCGACAGCATCTATCCCCGTCTGACATCCTTGTTGGCCTACGACGGAAGTTCTGTTTCCGCGCAGCCGGTCTATGTTTCCGATCTTTTGGGTTGCGACGAAATCGCCACGCCGTTTACGGTAAAGACCAACGACAGCATCACGTGGACCCGACACGGTAACGGACATGCGTTGAATGTGAACAATCTTTCCGAAGGAAAAGTCGGTCTTGCTATCTGCGGTCCAGATACTTTGAAAGTTTCCCTGGGTGACGATATCAAGTTGGTGCCTTTGGAAGTTGTTAAGTTGGCCGCATATCCGGTGGTGGATACCGCCTGCGACGGCTTCTATGTGTGGGCTGCCAACGGTCGTGTCTATACCGAGAGCTGCGAGGTGACCATCGCCTTGACGGTTACGGAGGGCTGCGACAGTATCATGCAGTTGAAACTGACGATTCCGCCGGCGTTGCAGATCAAGATGGATTCCAAGAACTACTCCTGCTATGAATCCACCGACGCCTACGCTGAAGCCACGGTAACCGGCGGCTTTGCCAAGGGATATATTTATGTATGGACCAATGAGTCGGGAGATACCATAAGCACGACGAACAGGATCGATGCATTAGTCTGCGGTGAAAAATTTGTCCCCGGCACCTACCATTTGAGCGTGCGTGACAAAATTCACCCCGACTGTGAAAAGAGTACGGACGTAACCATCACGCAACCGACAGAGCTGGTGCTCACGCCGGGCGTGTTTGACGGCCAGTGCTACAACCAGAACGACGGCTACATTGAGTTCTCCGTGGATGGCGGCTCAATGCCGTACAAGGTCGATTGGGGCAGTACCGATACGATGATCGTTTCGCATGCCTCTACCGACACTATCACGGGTCTGGCAGCGGGCACATACACCGTGCAGGTGACGGATGCCCACGGCTGTACCAAGACAAGCGAAAGCATCATCCTTGAGGAAGATGGCACAGAGTACGCCATTTCCGCCTTCGGCGTGAACAAGATGTACGACGGCGTGGCCGTGAATCCCAACCAATATATATTGAAAATAGGGGAGAACGAACCCGACACGATTGCCTCCGGCTCATTCAAGAAACTGGCTAATGGTGATACACTTCGCGCCACGGTTTCCTACACGGGCACGAGCGTCAAGGACGTGATGTCCGAGGCCAACGATGTCGTGACATTCTCCATTACCAAGGACGGCGTGGATCAGACCTGCCGCTACAACGTCACCACGCAGAACAGCAACATCATCATCACCAAGCGTGATGTCACCTTGACTTCCGCCTCAGCCCAGAAAGTGCATGATGGTCAGCCGTTGACGAACCACACGGTTGTCGTGGGCGGCAGCGGTTTTGCGGAAGGTGAGGACACGTTGCGTTGCGACGTCACGGGTTCCCAGACTGATGCGGGCGCATCCGCCAACACATTCACCTATACCTTAAAAGACAATACTCTGGCAAGCAACTACGACATTACCACGATAGAAGGACAGCTGGTGGTGGTTCCTGCGGGAAGTGTTTTGGTGGTTGCCAATTCCAATACTAAGAAATACGACGGAACAGCCTTGGTGGATTCGGGCTATACTTATATCCTTCCCGCGGCTGGTGAGAAATTTGCCAACGACACCCTCATCGTCAAGGTCATCGGTGACATCACCAATGTGGGCACCGTGGTCAACCAGGTGGATTCCGCCACGATTGTGATCAAGGACAAGACAAATGATACGATTCATACATCCTCTTATACCATAGCTCCCGTGGTCCACGGCACTTTGACCGTCACCCCGCGCAACGTGACGTTGAGCACGGTGAGTGACAGCAAGGTGTATGACGGCACGCCGCTGGCACGTCCCGAAGTGACGCTTTCCGGCGACGGCTTCGTGGATGGCGAAGTGACGAGCTATACGGCCACCAACAGCATCACCAACGTGGGTACGGTTACGAATGCCATCACCGTTACGGAAGGTGCGGGTTATTTGGCAGACAACTACAATTTGCAGAAGAGTGAGGGAACGCTCACCGTTACCAAGCGTCAGTTGACCATTATCGGCGAAAGCCGCTCCATCGACTACGACGGACAGGCGCATAATCTTACCTCCTTCACGGCTCCGAACCTGGTGACGGGACATACCATCAGCGGTATCACATACGCTGCCAGCGGAACCCAGAAGGGAACCTATACGGGTTCCTTCACGGGCACGGTAGTCATCAGGGATGCCGCCAGCAATGACGTGACCGCCAACTACGACATCACTTCCCAGCCCGGCACCTTGTCCATTGGACAGACTATTCTGCCATTGGTGGTGAAATCCAATACAAATAATTTTAGATATGACGGTCAGCCGCATATCTATCAGGATTACACCGTGCTATACAACGGTGAGTCGTTGACTCCAACATCCGGCACGACTTACACCCTGCCAACCGGCGATGCACTGACCATCACCCCGACCTTAACCGGCAGCACGGGTATCACGCACGTGAGCCAGAATGCGGAAAAGAACAACACGTTCTCCATCAGCTTGGCACACAGTGACCATTATTCAGCAGTAACGTTGGATACGGGCAAGATCGTGATAGACAAGCGTATGGTTAATCTTCGTTCTCAAAACGACTGGAAAATCTACGATGGCACGCCACTTCCGTCTTCGGTTGCAAGTACCGATCAGAGCGTGGAACGCTCTGGATACGGATTTCCGGTTGGAGAGAGCGTGATATGTACGGTTACCGGATCGCAGACCAAGGTGGGCAGCAGTGCCAATACCTTTAATTACGCAGCTGGCAACAATACGGATTTGAACGATTATGACATTGTAACCAATTATGGTACTTTGAAAGTAGATCCCGCCACGCTGACTTTCACGGCCACGGATGCCTCCAGACTGTATGGCGAGGAAAATCCTGAATTTCATTATAGCATTACGGGATTTGTTAACGGAGAAGACACGACGATTGCCGGTAAAGCCCCGTTCATCGGGACGGCTCGCCCGCAATTATCTACAACGGCGGTTCAAACCTCTCCAGCCGGCATCTACAGCATAAACGTGGATTTGACGGGTGTGGCGTTCGAGAATTACAGGGTGGTTCCGCAGTCAGGCAAGCTTACGGTCAACCGTCGCCCGTTGACCATTCAGGCATTGTCTGTAGATCACGTGACCTACGATGGCAACCAGCACACTTGGCAGGAATCGGCGGCACCGCATTACCAGTTGGTGGAAAGCGCCCTCTTGGAGCACGACACCGTGACCTCCGTCTTTATTGCCGGTGCACGTACCATCGCCGGTGTCACCCAGATTGAGTTGAACAACGTATTGGTGAAACATTATGAGGTAAATGGCGGCGATACGAGCTGGACAGATGTGACGCAGAGTTATGATATGACCTATCTCAACGGAACCATCACCATCAACCCTGTTGAAATCACGCTCCAACCATTGCCGTTCGACACGGTGTTTACGGGAACGACCTATACCTCTGCCAACTCCTTGGCACCTCATTACAAAATTGCCGCCGGCAGTCTGGTGGGCAACGACTCCATCGTGGCAATGACCATCAACGGCAGCCGTGCCTCATACGGCAAAACGCCGTTTGTCATCGATTCCGTATCCATTAAGATTGTGGACACTACGGAGGTTCACGACTATTCAGACCTTACTCCACAGCAGCTGCGCAATGGAGGATACCATATCACGCTTCTGACAGACACCTTGTTTGTCGATCATCGCGACGTGCCGTACGAGATTGAAATCTTCGGTAAGGACGACACTTTGGTATATAATGGAGAAGGACAGACCCTGACGGGCTGGAAAGCCAATGAGTTTGAAGTCAATGGTTATACCTATCACGTAGAAACACTCACCTCGTCGGTTACCAAGCAGAATGTCGGCGTTTATCCTACCGTCATTTCCGGCGATACCGTGGTAAAGAATGCCAACAATGAGGATGTCTCCGCAGAGTTCCACGTTACGGCTCATCCTGGCGAGCTGACCATCACGAAAAAGCCGATCAAGGTCATTGCAAAAGGTGTGACCGTGGAATATGACTTTATCCCACATAGTTATGCCGATAACAATCCTCCATATACCACGGAAGGCGTATGCGGTGGCCATATCGTTTCTGATATCCAAATGACAGGTGAAACCACACAGGGTAGGGTGCCAATCCATATTATACCGGGTTCTGTCAAACTGAAAACACTGGTGGGTTCTACTGATGTGACTGACAACTACGAAATTTCACTGGTGGACAGTGCTATCAATATTCTGCCACGTAGCCAAAAGGATACGTTTAGGATTGTTTCTAAATCGCAAACTATGGTTTATGATGGTGTCGCCCATACGCTGACAGGATTCGACACCCTGCGTTTTATGCTATATTCTCATACTGCGCAAGAAACGCCGGTCTATTTTACGATCGACGCGGACAGTGTCAAGGCCACGACGGTTGCTGCAACGGAAGTCGGTACCTATAAGAATGCCATCACGGGCAAACCCGTGGTGAGAGATGAGGCTAACAATATAGTTTCTGAATATTTTGTGGTTCTTGCCGATACCGGCAAACTCACCATCAACCAGCGTCCGATTACGGTTACCGGCCGCGACAGCACTTTCTATTTTGATGGCAATTCGCATAGCATCGCAGATATGCACGCTCCATACCATACCATCGACTCCACGCAGCTGGTGAGCGGCCACAATCTCACCGCGGAAGTTACCAGCGAAACCATCAGCGAGTTGGATGCCACCACGCCGACGGTGGTCGGAGAAGTCACCATCACGGATGCGGGCGGCAATAACGTGACGACCAACTACGACATCACGAAGGTAAACGGCACGCTCAAGATCGAGGGCTTCCCGGGTGCCATCGTCATCACCTCGGCTTCCGCCGAACTCGAATGCACCGGCCAGCCGCAGAAGAAGGAAGAATATGCCGTCAGCTACGACGGCAATCCTATCACGGCTGAGACAGGCAGCAACGGACTGAAGTTCGTGATGCCGACCGCCACCCACGATACGCTGACCGTCACCCCGACCTTCGCGGGCATCACCACGCCGAGCGAGAATGCCGACAGCAACAACGTCTTCACCTACGTCCTGCAGAATGACACGAAGTACGTGGGCACGAGAACCCTCGTGAAGGGAACCATTAGGATGTACGACAGTTTGAGAGTCGTTGTGACCCCGACGCCGGTTACCTGCAACGGCCAAGACGACGGTAAGGCCGAAGTCACCATCACGGGCGGCAAGAAGAATTCCGGCAACTACTCCTACAAGCTGGACGGCGGCACTGCCACGAATACGGCAGGCACGGTCAACCTGACCGACCTGACCAATGGCGACCACACGTTCTATGTGAGCGACAGCCTGAACTACGACAAGACGCTGACGTTCACGATCACCCAGCCCAACGTGCTAACCCTGACGCTGACTTCCGACAACCCAATCTGCGAAGATGGTAGTGTGATGTCCTTCACCACGGGCGGCAATGGCGGCAACAAGTTTAAACTCAATGATGCGGCGGAAGACGCCATCGGCATTTACAACCACCTATCTGCCGGCAGCTATACAGTGACGGTTACGGACAGCAAGGGCTGTACCGCTACCAAGAGCGTGACGCTGACGACAGTTCCTGTGACGGAACAGGTTGGTATTACCCGCAGTGGTGAGCTGACGAATTACGCTCCCGACACTACCGTTGACGCAAGCGGCGACCTAACCGCCTTCCCGGCCTTGACGGCGAGCGGCGACATCATCGCCCAGCCTGCACTGTCCAACTGCACGGCAACGGTTAACGGCCACAAGGTGAGCGTCAGCGTGAATGTGGATGCCATCGGTGCCGCGCCGATATTGGAACTCGAAGTGGCTACCGACAACAGCTTCGGCAGCTCAACGCCAATGTACACCTACAAGGTGGTGACAAGTTCCGCGGGTGCGCAAAGCCACGACTTTGAACACCTGCCCGCAGGAACATATTATGTCCGTGCCAAGTTGTACAACTGCAATGGTGGTATCGTTTCCGAATCACAAGAGGTTGTCGTGGAATAATTTCTGTCAACAATAACTATCCAAGAGAGGGTGACTAAAAAAGTAGTCATCCTCTTTTTTTATCCTGCGGGCACCAATACATTTTTTATTTTCCCAATTCCTGCTTCAGCTTCTCCAATTCTGTTTTTAATTCTGCCACCTCCGAATTGGATTCGCATTTGACGGAATGCTGGTAATATCCCTAAAAGTGTGTATTTTTGTTTTTTCATTTTGTATTTGCAAAAGTATTCATTTTTTTTTGATTTAACGTCAACTTGAAAGTTTTCGCCTGAAACGGAGCGTAGCGGAGTGAA
>JAZLHE010000114.1:0-74152 GCA_045616665.1 Bacteroidales bacterium
AACAAGTCACAGCCCGCAAAATGACCTATAGAGCATTTTTAAAGCTCAATTTTCCACTTGAAAGTTTTGAATCGACCGGATAGCCTGTGTTTACAAGGCTTTCAGCTATGTTGTAGCCCGCAAAATGACCTATAGGTCAAAATGTTATATGATTATCAAACATTTTTATTATCTTTGTCCCTTGTGAAAATAGATGAAAATGGAAAGTCAGGTTATTGAGTACAAGGAATCTTGGAGGGACGAATATCTGAAATGGATTTGTGGATTCGCCAACGCTCAAGGCGGAACGCTCTACATCGGCATTAACGACAAGGGAGAGGTCGTCGGCGTGGAGGATGCCAAACGCCTGCTGGAGGATATTCCCAACAAGGTGAAGAATGCAATGGGAATCATTGTAGGTGTGGATTTGATGGTGGAAGACGGAAAATCGTACCTTAGAATTAAAACCGAACCCTGCGAATACCCTCTCAATTATAAAGGGCAATATTTTATTCGTTCTGGAGCAACCTTGCAGATGTTGCAGGGAGCTGCGCTCACTCATTTTCTGCTCAGACGAACCGGAGCGAAATGGGATGCCGTTACTGTGGATAATATCACTTACCAAGACCTTGATTTAGAGAGCTTCAACATCTTCCGCCGTGAAGCATTGCGCAGCAAGCGTATGACAGAGGATGACCTCGACTGCTCCAATGAAGAACTACTCAAAAGATTGAAACTAACTGTTGACGGCAAACTGAAAAGAGCTGCCGTACTCTTGTTTTACCGCGAACCGGAAGATTTGTTCACAGGCTGTTACACAAAAATCGGAATGTTCAACAAAGAGGCCGACATTCTTTATATGGATGAAGTTCACGGTTCTTTGATGATGCAGGCCGACCGCGTGCAGGAATTGCTTTATCAAAAATACCTCAAGGCATTCATTACCTACGACAACTTCACACGAGTTGAGACATACCCGTTCCCGAAAATGGCGGTACGAGAAGCCATTTTCAATGCGCTGGTTCATTCAGACTGGTCTGCTAATAATCCGATTCAAATTCGCGTTGAAGACGACTTGATGTACGTCTCCAACAGCTGTTTGCTGACCGAAGGATGGACCGCGGAAACGATTCTTTCCTCACACCAGTCTCTTCTGTTAAATCCCAATATCGCCAACACTTTTTTTCGTGCAGGCTTCATTGAGGCCTGGGGACGCGGCATTGAAAAAATGTGCAAGGCCTGTCTCAATTACGGCTCTCCGGAACCAGTGTACACCATCCATCCTTGCGACCTGATGGTTCGTTTTGACGCTGCCCACGCCGTGCTGCCTTTCATTGAAGACGAACGACGAAAGTATGGGTTGTCAAGGATTCCTCAAAACGGCCAAGTAGCGAGTAAAGTAGCGGAAAAAACGGATAAAGTAACGGATAAAGTAACGGATAAAGTAATATGCAAAGTTACCGGGAATGCTGCTGCCATTATAGATATAATTCGAGAAAATCCCAATATTACCGTTGTCCAGCTTATGTCAATTTTATCGATGAGCGATGCGGGTGTGCGGAAAATTATGCGACAATTAAAGTCCGACGGCCTCATCCGTCGTGTTGGCTCTAACAAAGGTGGACACTGGGAGGTAATAGACTCAGATAAATAACCCATAAATTCAATATTATGAAAAACCACTTTACCCTTTTAGCAACAACCCTCATTCTCCTTGGCACCGCCCTCACTGTTTCCGCTCAGGGCGAGTGGAAGTGGGCGAACTACTGGACGGGCAACGACGACCCGATGAACCCATCTCTCGCATACAACTATGTGGTGCGCACCGCCTTTGATGATGACGGGAACGTTTATGTTTTCGGCAGCTTTGGCGGAAATGCCTTTTTGTATGACCAAAACCAGGAAATCAGATTCTCCGACATTCCCATTATTGAGTCTAATAGTTCCCAAGGAAATGTGTTAGTTAAATTTAACGCGCAAGGTGACTTGCTTTGGTACAAGTTCATCAAAAGCACACAAGGCAGATGCTTACCATACGATATGGTTGTGAAAGATGGTGTTATTCTAATTGCTGGAGAATATGAGTGGGATTACGGTATTGATAAGCCACTTTGGTTCTTCGACACACTCGTCACTAAGCAAACGTCACAATCCTATCCTAATGGGATTAACCAGCCTCCTTATACTTTTGGACATTATAGTTACTTTGTTTATTTCGATTCAAATGGCAATCGAGTAGAGTCTCACTTCGTAAAGGCGATATCAAGAGAATTATATAATGGTCAACGATATGATTTTACTTTGGGACGAGGTTTAATCGGGAGTTACCCTTTATGTGTTGACAGTCAAGGAAATACCTATTTTGCTTTAGCTACTCAATACGGAGGAGTGGAGTCCACTCCATATACTGTTGTCATTGACGAGGATTCTTCTAAAATTTACGATCTTTTCCTACCTGGCAATTGTGGCAACTACCCTATGAATAATATAATGCTCTATAAATTTTCTCCAAATTGGGAACTTGTGTGGATGAAATTAGTAGTTGATCATACAGAAGGTCTATCCCCCTACTTACTTACTGATTCAATCATTCCTTATTATAACCCTTTTGTTGGAGGAATGAGTATTGATAACAACGGCAACCTATATCTTTCTGGGTATATGCAAGATATGTTTGTGGTTGACGAATACAATCAATATCCGATGAAATTTTTTTGGGACAGCACTCACTTCGCCACAGTGTCCGACCACGGATTAGCTTTTTACCTGCCATTTGTTATTAAGTATGATGCAGATGGCAATATCCAATGGTCAAACCAAGCCTTTGTGCGAAATCCAGAAAACGCAAACGCTATTCTTGCTACTCAATGGACTTCTAATTGCGTAAAAGACCAATCTGTGTATCTTTTTGGCTGTGCCGCAATGCATGATGGATTAAGTGCTGAATACTATATTGGAGATGAGAGTAACCTTTTGCCAATCAATCAATATTCTTCCTATTTTGTCAGATTAAACAAAGATAATGGAGCGTTTGAAAGTTGTGGTGTGGTCCCCGGAGAGAGTACATGTTTGGTTTTGGGAAAAGTTTCTGTGCCAGCAGTCATCAACAATCATTTTATGGGTATATGTAGAAGCTATATCAATTTAAACAGTTACTATCTTCTGAATTACTTTAATGTGGATGGAACTTTTGACCATGCAGACACCATTAGGTTCTTCTCAAGTGGTCATAGTGCAGCAACGGACGTAACAATAAATGACGATGGTTATATTCTTTGTAATTTCTTGGCAGACCAGGATCTGACTTTCGGCAATGACATCACTCTCAATTTCAACGAAGACCAGCGCGCTCATGCAGTTGTTGCATTACGTAACGAGCCTTCTATTTTGGAGCCCTACCCCGAAGACACCACGGGCATCGCTGACCGGGAGAGTCTGAGCCGTGCCGTGGTGCGCGCGTACCCCAATCCCGCTACGGACAAGGTCACGGTGGAGGTGATGATGCCCGTTGAGAATGACGAAATCTATTTGGGAGACGTCACCACCAACTACACGATGGAGCGCGTCACGGTCACGGACCTCGCGGGCCGGGTGGTAATGCAGCGCGCCGTCAATGGCACCCGCGCGGAACTGGACTTCAGCGCCCTGCCCGCAGGCACCTACATCATCACCGCAAGCGGCGAGATGGGCCAGTGGGAAGGCAAGGTGGTGAAGAAGTAATGGATGTGTGCGCCGAAGGCGGAACATCTATTTCTCTTCCATTTTCTTTTTCAATTCCTCTAACTCTTTTTTCAGGGCAGACACCTCATCGTCGTGTTCTCTTTTTACGGAGTGCTTGAATTTCACCATCGCGAGATTGAGTTCAAAAGAAGTTTCCTCCGATTGTTTGGGTAGCGTGCTGTCCAATATTTCAGACACCAACTGCCCGCTACGTTTCAGCAGGGCCTTTTGTTGAGGTTCATCCTCTTCCGTCTGCGGAATCTCCACTACCACGCGAGCCAGTTCACGGAGTTTGGCATACGCCTCCACAATGGCGATGGTGGTTTGCACGGCCTGAGGGCTTTTCAAAATGGTGGCCAACATATAGAGGCCTTTCTCCGTGAAAGCTTTTGGCAATGTCCTCATTTTACTCCAATTTGCGGTCAAAATTTTTGACCGCAAATACGAAAACTCCTGTTGCTCAAGAGAAAATATGTATCCGTTAGGAAATTTCTCAGGATTGTTCTTTACCGCTTGATTAATCTCTTTTGTTTGCACACCGTACAGCTCGGCGACATCACAATCCAGAATCACTTGTTGATTGCGGAGCGTGATGATTTTTGATTCTACGTTTTTTAGTTCTTCCATAGTATTTTGTTTAAAATTTCTGCCGCCAAATATACTTCAAAAAGAAGGCTATGTCAAGTGCAAATCACTGTGCAACAAATTGTTGGAAATTTGCAGAAAAGAATAACATTTTGTCAACTATACATTGAAAATGTGCTGATTCCCGTTTTTGGGCCTTTCCCCACCATACCCTTTGACAAGGGCAAATTTCGGAGAAAATCGAAGCGACGACCGCAATTTGAAATCTTTAACTGCAACAAATCAACATGTCATTTCTTGACTGCCAATCCAGAAGCTATCAAAAACAAATATAATGCAATCCTAATTTCGCAATCAACATTAGATGCATTGCCGAAAACACTATTGTCTATTGATGACAATTTTTTAATAGATAAAACTAATAAGTTAGATCGTATGGCCTTTGGTATATCTGGGATTTCGGTTCTGAAAATCAAAGACAAACAAATCGTTTCCGCTAAAAGTATGACCATGGAGGATATGCAAAGTGGGATAGAGACTTTTTTCGGTCAGTAGCGTCAATTCTATCAATTCATTCTCTAAGTTCCAATCCTTTGTGTTTGATTTCGTTAATCCGTGCGGAACTGGACTTCTGCGTCCTGCCAGCCGGCACTTGCCTCATTGCCGCTAACGGTTTTATTTCCCCCAATTATCCCTATCCAAACTTCTGAAGTTGATGGCTTCGGACAAGTGTTCGCCTTCGATGTTTTCGCTTCCGGAGAGGTCGGCGATGGTGCGTGCAACCTTTAAAATACGGTCATAAGCGCGTGCCGATAGTCCAAGACGATCCATCGCTGTTTTCATCAATGTCAATCCTTCGGTATCAATGGCACAATATTGTCTGAGCAGTTTGGAGTTGATCTGGGCGTTGCAATGAATGTCGGGATAGTTGTGATAGCGGAGTTCTTGTATTTTCCGTGCTTTCACAACCCTTTCGCGAATGGAGGCACTGCTTTCGCCCGTGGGGGTAGTGGCTAATTCGTCGGTGGAAAGTGGCAGAACTTCCACGTGAAGGTCAATGCGGTCCATTAGCGGTCCGGAAATTTTGTTGAGATATTTCTGCACAACGCCTTGTCCACAGGTGCATTCTATCCTCGGATGGTTGTAATTGCCGCAGGGACAAGGGTTCATGGCGGCTACAAACATAAACGAGGCGGGAAAGTTGACGCTGTATTTGGAGCGTGACACCGTGACACAACGATCTTCCAGGGGCTGCCGCAGTACTTCAAGAGTCTGGCGCTTATATTCGGTCAATTCGTCACAAAAAAGTACCCCGTTGTGTGCCAAGGAAATCTCCCCCGGCTGAGGATTGGAACCGCCGCCAACCAACGCCACATCACTAATCGTGTGATGCGGCGCCCGGAAGGGACGAACGGAAATGAGCGACGAATAGCGACTCATTTTTCCTGCCACTGAATGAATTTTTGTGGTTTCGAGAGCCTCAGACAAGGTGAGTGGCGGTAATATTGATGGTAATCTCTTCGCTAACATTGATTTTCCAGAACCTGGAGGACCTATGAGGATGACGTTGTGTCCGCCTGCCGCCGCAATTTCAAGGGCTCTTTTTATGTTCTGTTGTCCCTTTACATCGGCAAAGTCAAATTCATAATTGCATAGACTTTTTTGAAATTCCTCACGCGTGTTAATCTTGATTTGTTTAAGTGCTTTGCCTTTATCAAAAAAGTCGATGACTTCCCGGATGTTTTCTGCACTAAGCACTTCTATGTCACTGACAATGGCCGCTTCGTGAGCATTGTCCGCCGGAACGATGATGCCCTTCATCCCCCTTTTGCGGGCTTCAATGGCAATGGGTAGGGCTCCCCGAATGGGCAGGATTCTTCCGTCCAACGACAACTCTCCCATGATGTAATAGTCGCCCAGTTTTTCAACTCCTTTGATTTGTTCGGAAGCAATCAATATGCCGATGGCCAAGTTGAGGTCGTAGGCGGTTCCTTCCTTGCGAATGTCTGCCGGTGCCATATTGATGACGATTTTCTTCCCCGGTATTTTGTACCCATTTTGTTTTAATGCGGTGTCTATCCTTTGTTGACTTTCCTTGACAGCGCTATCCGGTAAGCCTACAAGAAAAAAACTGATTCCGGTTTCAACGTTTACCTCTATGGTGATGGGGACGGCCGCAACACCCATAAGCGCACAACTGTAGGTTTTTATTAGCATATTGATTCGTGTTTTGTTGCTGCAAAAATACTAAAAATAATTATAAAATAGACAAAAATAAAATAAAAAATTATTCTATTGTGATTTTTTTGTTGTTGAAAAGAATAAGAATGTAATAATTATATTAATGTTTTATGAGTGGTATGTTGCATTTCTTGTTATCGCAAAATTCTTTGTTTCCAGGCTGTTTCTTGCTAAATCAGCACACATCGTTTGAACCAATTCCTCATTTGTGGATAATTTATATGCAGTGTAATTTCACAATCCCTTCATCCCTTCATTTCTTAATTTCTTAATGTTTCCTCTACCATTTGGGCTTGAAGGCATCCGGAAGATGATGAAGTTGATGTTTTTCACCACAAATAATCACTGAAACGATGTCAAAACGAACTTCCTTGTCTATGCCTTTCCGAGTGAGGTATAGATTGGCGGCACGAATGATATTGCGTTGTTTGTCGGGCGTGACAAATGTCTCCGGTTCGCCGAAAGTGCTTGAACTTCTGGTCTTTACCTCACAAAATACAATCTGTTCATTGTCGCAGACAATTAAATCAACCTCTAAGTGATAACATCTCCAATTGGTCTCTAAAATGACGTAATTGTGCTGCTTGTAAAATTCTTTCGCCAATTCTTCGCCAAGTTTGCCTAATTCTTGCTGTGCTGTCTTCATTGTTTATTATTATTAATGAAATGCAAAAATAATAATAATTTTCAATTAAAACAATGACGGCAAAATGAATTTTACAAGATAAAAAAACTATCTGTATTCTTCATCGTTTGCTTCTTCTTCGGAAGCTTCGATGATGTGTTTGTATTTTTCCTTGCGTTCTTTCCACTTGGTGCGGGCATATTGTTGCATATCTTCCACACTGTCGGTTTCATCCACAATTTCTAAGCCGAAAATGGATTCAATAATGTCTTCCAGCGTAACGATGCCGGTGAATGAACCGTATTCGTCAACAATCAATGCGATATGTTCTTTTTCATTGAGCAATGTTTCCCAGAGCGTGGCAATGTTTTGTCCTTCTTCGGCCACGACGATCATTCGCTTCAGTTCGGATAACTTGATGTCAAATTTGTCGTTGGCTACGTTTTCCAGCACTTTTTGTCTTAGAACGTATCCGGTAATGTGGTCTTCGTCGTTGTCGGCATAAACGGGAATACGTGCGTAATGCAGATATTCTTTGTTTTTGTAAAACTGAGAAACCGTCATTTCTTCGGCGGCAATGGAAACCACCGTTTGAGGTGTCATAATGTCTTCTACCTTGACCGTTTCTAATCTAACGATATTCTGGATAATTTTGTTTTCTGATACGTCAAATTCGCCTTCCTCGGCCGCTATTTCTGCCATCGCCGACACTTCTTCGCGACTAACCGTAGCCTCCTTGTCCTTTTTGCCGACGATTTTGAACAGCAATTCTGACAGCAGGACAAAGGGAAACATAATGATGATGGAAACTTTGATGGCTTTGGCAATGGGTATGCAGAGCGTTCGCCAATAGTCGGCACCAATGGATTTTGGCAGAATTTCCGATAAAATCAGAATAAGTAGGGTTAAAATGGCCGAACCGATGGCAAAATATGCGTTGCCCCATAGTTTGACGACTTCAGCTCCGACACCGGCTGCTCCGATGGTGTGGGAAATGGTGTTGAGCGACAAAATGGCAGCCAACGGCCGATCTACGTTTTCCTTATATTTTTTTATCAGCGATGCTCCTTTGCGTTCTTCCGCTTCCAACATATTGATGTAGGAAATAGGCGTCGATAGTAGAACTGCCTCCATTAATGAGCAGCAAAAGGAAATCCCAAGGGCAAAAAATAGATATGTAAATAATGTTCCCATTTCAAATTTTAAATCGTTGCAAAGATACGAAAAATTTATGGATTAAATTTTTTTTGTAATTTTGTCCTGTGAACAGTAGATTTAACCAGCAAGCGTAAAAGTCCTACGGCAAAATTTAAATTGAAAGTGCAACTTTTTAGAGTGATATGAAAATAGAAACTGCCCGATTGTCTCTTTATCCTATTAGTGATGAAAAATTACGTCATCTGATTGAAAATGAGAAGAATGACGCTATGCGGAAGGCGTATGGGGATATGCTCCGGGGTTGTACAGATTCCCCTGAAAAACGAATCTGGTATGCTTTGTGGCAGATGGAGTTGAAGGAAAAACCGGGTGTGATTGTCGGTGGTTTCTGTTTCAAAGGCGTGGGAAAGGATGGAAGCGTGGAAATAGGTTACGGCCTTAATGATGGTTTTTGTGGAAATGGCTATATGACCGAGGCACTGAATGCCGTGGCGGAATGGGCACTGAAACAAGTGGAAGTGACGAAAATCATCGCTGAAACTGATGCCGAAAATGAATCATCCAAAAAAGTGCTTCTACGGATAGGCTTTCGCTTTTCGGGGAAAAACAGTGCTGAAGGGCCAATTTATGAGAGAATTAATCAACTAAATGATAATAAGTGAGTTGTATGTTTTTTTTATTGGATTTCATAATTGATGATTGGCCGCTAAAATGGAATACAATTTCGGTATGAATAAAATATTGAGGATTTGCATTTGGCTTGAGTGCAGAGATTGAACGAAATTTGATTAGTCAAAGGACAAAAGAAGCATTGGCACGAAAAAAGGCGGAAGGTGTTGTGCTAGGACGGCCTAAAGGGAAAAAGACTTCTCCTCAAAAGCATAAATTATATGGAAAAATAACGCTGATTGACGAATTGAGAAAACAAGATATATCTCAAAGACAAATTGCTAAAATCTGTAAGGTTGATAGAAACACTTTAGGGCGTTTCCTCAAACAGAACATGTCAGCGGAATAGTGAGCGTTTTTGTGCAGCAGAACCATACCGAGTGCGAATTTACAGCTGATAGTTGGGTGATTCTTTTTCCAATTGAGCAGAGTATTAAAAACAAGATTGAATCTGTTGGCACTCCGCTGAAAGACTGGGATATAAACATTTATAGAGGCGTACTGACAGGATGTAATGAAGCCTTTATTATTTCAACAGAAAAGCGGGATGAAATCCTATCTATTTGTCAATCCGATGATGAGCGCAATCGAACTGCTGAATTAATACGGCCGATTAAAATCCTCCTATATCAATGTAGCTTCCATTCTTACACGAAGGTGTAGTGCTGTGGCGATTTGGAGGAAAGAGGAAAGTTGCATATCTGTCTCCCCTTTCTCTATACGACTGATGTAAGTCCGTTCTTTCCCTATTCGCTCGGCAAGTTCCTTTTGGGTGAGTTGGAGTTCTTTCCGCCTGTCTTTTAGTATTTCACCATAATACCACGCTTGCGCTTTTGCATTGAATTCGTTCCGTTCCTCACTTCCCTGTGCGCCAACAGTTGTCGACAACACGGATTCCGCGTCAACAAAACCCGCTTGTGTTGAAAAGTCGATTGACCTCAATCTCTTAATTTCTTTCTCTTTCAAATTGGTATTCATAATAACCTCCTTAATATATTGGTTGCTTTTGCTATTTCTTTCTTGTAATCTTTTGTGCTTTTCTTTATGAATCCGTTCAGGAATACAATGGTGCTTGCAGAATTGATGTTGCTGCTGTCGGCAGAGAACAATATCACACGAATTTCGTTGTCAACCTTGATTCGCAATTCGTAGAATTCTGTATTAACCAACTTCTTCGCAAATTGAGTTGAAATGACAGGCATTGTTTCCAAAATGGCAGAAGCATAGCGCAACTTCTCGCGTGTGCGCTCGTTGGACTCGGACTCAAATTCCAGATATTCAACAGAATATATCAATTTTCTCGCCATATTTTTTCCGTTAGATTCAATATGCAAATGTAACGAATTTGTTTCATTATTATTGCACCCTGTGAGATTTTTTTGGAGGATTAAAATCCTCCAAAAAAATTCAATAAAAACGCTACACGTTAAAAAAAAGTTGTACTTTTGCACCCGATATGACCTTCCACGCTTCCCATTCGAACAGCGCACCAGGAAGGTCTTCGAGTTTTATGGAATAAAATATGTTATGCAATATTCAAAGCGACCTCTTGACGTTGGTGAGCAAATAGCAAGATTAGAAAAACGAGGACTGCTTTTTACCGACAAGGAATTGGCAGAGCAGTTCTTGAATAACATCAGCTATTATCGGCTTCGTGCATATACATTCCCTTTTCAGAACAATGTTGACGAATCGGCTGACCATTCATTTCTACGCAACGACATAGACTTCATGGATATTATCGACCTGTATGTTTTCGACCGTCGTTTGAGATCCCTAATATTCAACGAGCTGGAAAAAATTGAGGTTGCGGTACGCACCAAACTTTCCCTCGTATATTCCACCACGCTCTCAGATGCTTTTTGGTACCAGAACCCTAACAATTTCGATTCGCGGGAAATGTTTGAATTTCTAAAAAATGATATTGATGGAGATGTCAATAGAAGTAATGAGGATTTCATCAAACATTACCATAAAAAATACGACACTCCTCCTGTCCCGCCCTCATAGATGACCTTGGAAGTGATTTCATTTGGTGTATTGAGTCGAATGTACAAGCAGTTGGCAAAAACCAATGAAAAAAGGGCGATTGCTCATTCGTTTGGAATTGGCAATGAGAATGTTTTCTTCTGTATATTGCCTATGCTTTAGAAAGGAAACGCCTTGTAACTGCCTATGTTTTCAAAAATATTTTTATGTTATAATATTTATTATCAATAGGATATGGTTGTAAATTTGTGTGTGTGATTTTTGACGGTAATATTTTGTATTTTTGCTGCAAAATTATTAGAATATGTATCGTCGAGAGTTGTTGTCACAATTGAGAGAATGGAAAGAAAAAAAGCATCGCAAACCTCTTGTGGTCCGAGGAGCGCGTCAAGTGGGTAAAACTACTCTGATTAAACAGTTTGGAGAAGATTTCGATCATTTCATATACCTGAACCTCGAACGAGGAGATGCTATGATGTTTGAACAGTTCTCTGATGTCAATGAGTTATGGCAATTCTTGAGTTTGAAACACCACATCTCGAAAGTCCCCAAGGGAAATGTATTGCTATTCATTGATGAGATTCAGGAAAGTCTTTCGGCTGTGTCCATGCTGCGCTATTTCTACGAAGAACTTCCTTGGTTGTATGTGGTGGCGGCGGGTAGCCGTTTGCAAAGTCTTCTTAAAGAACGTGTCTCTTTTCCTGTGGGACGAGTTGAGTATATGGATCTGCGGCCATTTTCGTTTCTGGAATACCTTGAAGCTTCAGATGATGCGCCCTGGTCTGAAATGATTCGAAATGTTTCTGTTCCAGAAACATTCCATTTGGAGATGCTTCGAGCTTTTAACACCTATGCACTTGTGGGCGGAATGCCCGAAGTCGTCAGCACCTATATGGAGACTCACGACTTACAGAAACTCTCATCCATATATAGGTCTTTGCTCAAGGGCTATAATGAAGATGCCGAGAAATTTGCCAAATCCGAAATCCAAGTTCGCATACTTCGTCATCTGCTTTCCTCTTGTTGGGGGGCAGCGGCAGAAACCGTCACATTTGAAAAGTTCGGCAACAGCAGCTACACCTCACAGCAGGTTCACGATGGTCTCGACCTCCTGCAACGCGCCTACTTGCTCGCACTTGACTATCCTGTTATTTCTACGGCTATGCCACCGATGCCCGCATTTCGACGCGCACCGAAACTCATTATGGTGGATAGCGGACTTGTCAACTTCTTTGCGGGCATTCAACTTGAATATCTTCAGAACAAAGATCTCAATGACACTTGGCGTGGTCGGGCTGCTGAACATATTGTCGCTCAAGAATTACGAATCGTGCTTGACCGTCATTATCAGGACAACCAATATTTTTGGATTCGCGATAAAAAAGGTTCCACCTCTGAAGTCGATTTCATATTCCCGTATCAATCCCATATTGTACCCATAGAAGTGAAGTCGGGCACTAACGCCCATTTGAGGTCTATTCACTCCTTTGTGTCAAATAGTGAGCAAGTTGTAACTGCTGTGCGTTTCTGGTCAGAGCCGTTCTCCATACACGACATTGCCACTCCACCACCCGAGAACAAGCCGTTCCGACTACTCAATGTCCCTTTCTACTATGCGGGGCAGATTGACCAAATATTGGACAAATATCGGCTCGCTTTACAATAAAATACAAGAGATATTATGAAGACAGAACCAACCCTTAACGCACACAACAAAGAAGAGTTCCCGCCCGCGCACAACACGATGGACACCTCCTTGATCAAGCGGTTTGTTTTGTTGTTCGGCATAGTGCTCCTGTGTGGATGCAACTTTATTGGCTTTGCGGATAGCAATTCATACAGCGCGGGTGAGATTGGTGCGTCAGAATGTTCGATAATGAATGATACTTCAAACAGTCTGTTGGCGCAAGGACCAACCAGTAGGCTGCGCTTTAGTGATGGAACGACTGCCAATATAACAAATGAAATCCAAATTAAAGGGAAGGTGGATTCTATTGTGATACAGAACAAGACTTTCTACGCAGAGATAGGATATTGTGGCAAAGGATATAGAATATTGAGGGAAGAAAATTTGGCGTTCATTGAAGATCTTGCCATTCGTGAGAAATTTCGTTCCTATTTTGATGTTTCTGATGTTGGCGAATACTATGACATAGATCCTACGGCTATTGAACTGACACAGGATGGTTCCCAATTCTACATCACTTGTTGGGCACCCAATGCCTGTAAAATCAAACCCAACACGCGTGTTGAGTGCAAATCACATCTTTTTAATGTCTATACCGACAATGGCCTGCGCCAAATGATTGTCATATATGATTTGCGAAGAAAATATTGATGGCCGAAAAAATCCTACTCATCATTCTTTTGATTGATAAATACATTTGCTCAGTGAGAGGGTGTTAGATTTTAACTGAAAAACATAAGTGTTTGGACTGAAATTTTTATAAATTTGCCGTTCGTTAAAAATAGCATATTATGCCTGAAATTACACGCTTTTACGGTCTTTTGAAATGATAGATGGAGAATGGAGTCTTCTTCTATGGCTGTTGAACCTCAGGTAGTATATAATGAAAAATGCTCAAATATGAACGAACAACCCACCCTTAACGCACACAACAAAGACGAGTTTCCGCCCGCACATACCACGGAACATTTATTGAATCAGACGATGGTCCGCATGTTCGGCTGCGAGCGCAGCAGGAATATGCACATCGAACGCAAGAAGAGCAAAATCAACTTCCTGCTCGATAAACCGCTGACCCCCGAGGAGGTGGCAGCCGTGGAGACCAAAATCAACGAGCTCATCGCCGCCGACCTGCCCGTGACGTTTGAGTTCGTCACCCGCGACAACATTCCCGATGGCGTCAAACTCGATAAGCTGCCCGAAGATGCCTCCGAGACCCTGCGCCTCGTGCGCATCGGCGACTACGACGTGTGCCCCTGCATCGGTACGCACGTGAAGTCAACCAAGGAAATCGGCAATTTCCGTATTACCAGCACCAGTTTCAATGAGGGTGGCTTCCGCATCGTGTATAAGGTGGCTGAATCGTAAAATAATTTTGGACGAAAAATATCGTTATTTCCCATCCGCAGTCTTACGTTGTCTTTTTCTCTTCGATTTTAGGTAGCGCGCCCTGATGCCGCGCCTCAAACTCATCATAAAATCTTTTTTGTTTTGTCCTATATAGTAATAGTACAAAAATAAATCAGTACTGACTATCAATAAGTTAAAAAGATATAGATAGGTAACGGCATCGTAGTCGTTGAGAATTTTGTGTATGATGCCGAATATGTAGCCGATGATGATAATCATCATAAACAGCGGGCTTTTTCCAATGACGATTTTGGTTCTGATTGACTTAATGATAGATACTGGCCAGCTGCAGGCAAAGCAGAGCAACATAACAATTTCCCAAATGCTGATAGCGTTATTCATAGAAGCTGATTTTTATTTTTTCGGCCGGCAAAAATACGAATTATTTCAAATAATTTTTGTATCTTTGCACGCTTATTAATGTATCAAAATAAACATAAAATATAAAACGCTTAAAATCAAAACTATGGCAAGCAGACGTAAAGAATTGTTTCCCAATGTCACTGATGAACAGTGGAACGATTGGAAATGGCAGGTTAAAAACCGCATCGAGACTTTGGATGAATTGAAAAAGTATATTGAATTGACCCCGGAAGAGGAGGAAGGTGTTGCACAGTCGCTGAAAACCCTCCGTATGGCCATTACTCCGTATTATTTGAGTTTGATCGATCCTAACGATCGCCACTGCCCAATCCGTCGTCAGGCAATTCCAACTATTGCTGAAACACACCAGTCTCCTGCTGATTTGCTCGACCCGTTGCACGAAGACGAAGATTCTCCAGTTCCCGGCTTGACCCATCGTTACCCCGACAGAGTGCTCTTCCTCATCACCGATATGTGCTCAATGTATTGCCGTCACTGTACTCGTCGTAGATTCGCCGGCCAAAACGACTGCGAATCTCCTTCAGAAAGAATTCAAAAAGCCATCGACTATATCGCTAAAACGCCACAAGTTCGCGACGTGCTTTTGTCAGGAGGAGATGCCTTGATGGTGAGCGACAAAATGTTGGAATCTATCATCCAGCGCTTGCGTGCCATCCCTCACGTTGAAATCATTCGTCTGGGTTCTCGTACACCAGTCGTTTGCCCTCAGCGTATTACCGACGATTTGGTAAATATGTTGAAGAAATATCATCCGATTTGGCTGAATACCCACTTTAACCATCCTAATGAATTTACGGAAGAATCTGCGGCCGCGTGCGCCAAGTTGGCCAATGCCGGTATTCCTTTGGGCAACCAATCTGTGCTCTTGCGCGGCGTTAACGATTGCCCATACGTGATGAAGAAACTGGTTCAAGGCTTGGTGAAAATGCGCGTGCGCCCTTACTATATTTATCAGTGCGATCTTTCTATGGGTCTGGAACATTTCCGTACGCCAGTTTCCAAGGGTATCGAAATTATCGAATTTTTGAGAGGACATACGTCAGGTTATGCCGTTCCTACTTTCGTGGTGGATGCTCCTGGTGGCGGCGGCAAGACTCCTGTAATGCCGAATTACGTCATCTCTCAAAGTCCTAAAAAGGTGATTCTGCGTAACTTCGAGGGCGTCATCACTACCTATACCGAACCACGCGAATATACAGAAGAATGCCAATGCCCCGAATGTCAGGCTGAAAGACATAATGTGGGTGGCGTTGCCTCTTTGCTGGCCGGCAACCAGATGGCACTGGAACCACAAGACCTGGATCGTAAGAAAAGACATAGAAAATAGTTGAAAATGGATAGGGAAATTATCGAGACGGCGAAAAAGGTGCTTCAAATGGAGTCGGATGCGCTGCTGAACCTTCAGCAGTACATCGATGACGACTTTGTACGCTGTCTCGAAGTAATCCTTAATTCAAAAGGACGGGTCGTCGTGACTGGAATTGGCAAAAGCGCCATCATCGCGCAGAAGATCGTGGCTACCTTGAATTCGACCGGCACGCCGGCGGTTTATATGCACGCGGCCGATGCCATCCACGGCGATTTGGGCATCATTCAGCACGATGACGTGGTTATCTGTATTTCAAAAAGCGGTAATACACCCGAAATCTCAGTGCTGATTCCATTCTTGAAGCAGAGCGGAACACCTTTAATCGCATTGGTGGGAAATACGCAGTCGTTTTTGGCTTCTGAAGCCGATTACGTGCTGAATTGCTCCGTGGACAAGGAGGCCTGCCCCAATAATTTGGCACCAACCTGCAGTTCGACCGCACAATTGGCATTGGGCGATGCCCTTGCCAGTTGCCTGATAGAGTTGCGTGGCTTTACTTCCAATGATTTTGCACGCTTCCATCCCGGTGGAATCCTGGGGAAACGCCTGTATCTAAAAGTGGCGGATTTGTATAAGTACAACGATATCCCGTCAGTTTCTCCCGAAGCGGAAATGCCCCGCGTAATCTTGGAGATTTCCGGTAAGTGCTTGGGTGTTACGGCTGTAACAGAAAATAATAAGGTGATTGGTGCCATTACCGATGGCGACTTGCGGCGTATGCTGGAAAAAAATCCAGATTATGCTCACCTGACAGCCCAAGACGTGATGACTCCCCATCCTAAAACCATCAGCGTAAACGCATTGGCATTGGATGCACTAAACTTGATGAAACAGAAAAATATTACAAATCTGTTTGTGGTGAATGACCAGGACGAATATCTTGGCGTTATCCATATCCACGATTTGATTAGAGAAGGTATCTTTTAAAGTTATATATATATTTATGAATAGTTCAAAATTAGCGACCAGATATGCCAAAGCACTTTTTGAATTCGCCAAGGAAAAGGATCAAATTCAAAAAGTGAAAGAAGATATGGTTTTGGTTAAATCGGTTTTGAAGGAAAATTATGAATTGAAGTTGGTCATAGAAAGTCCTATCGTCTTTCCGGATAAGAAAAATGCCATTTTTGCGGGTGTGTTTGCCGATAAACTGAGCGATACGACTTTCGGTTTCCTTTCCTTGACCATTAAAAAGAAAAGAGAACCCGCCTTGATTACGATTTGCGACGAATATGTGCGCTTATACAATAAGCATAATAATATTCAAGTCGCTTTTGTCACGACCGTTCAGCCGCTTTCTCCCGCTTTGGCCGATGCGATAAAGAAATTGTTGGAAGAAGAAACCCAGTCAACGATTGAACTCCAGCAGATTTTGGACGATAAAATTATCGGTGGACTGAAAATTCAGATTGAGGACACGCTTTTCGATGCCAGCATTTTGTCTAGAGTCAATAAATTGCGGGATGAATTCTCACATAATGTTTATCAGGCCGCATTCTAGTAGATATTTAAAGTAATAACAAAAATACAGTACAATGTCAGAAATTAAACCATCAGAAGTAACCGCTATTTTGCGGCAACAACTACAGAACTACGATGCCAAGTCGGAACTGGAGGAGATGGGTACCGTGTTGGTTGTCGGTGACGGCATCGCACGTGTCTATGGGCTCTACAACGCTTGCTCAGGCGAGTTGGTCTCTTTCCAAACACAGGAAGGTGGAACAATTATGGGTATCGTTTTGAATCTGGAAGAGGATAACGTGGGCGTGGTGCTCCTTGGAGATGCTCAGCAACTTAACGAAGGTGACATCTGCAAGCGTACGGGCAAAATCGCCTCTATCAACGTCGGTGAAGGCTTGCTTGGTCGTGTTATCAATACCTTGGGTGAACCTATCGACGGTAAAGGCAAGATTGAAGGTCCCCTTTATGAAATGCCTATCGAACGCAAGGCTCCCGGTGTTATCTTCCGTCAACCGGTTAAAGAACCACTGCAGACAGGTATCAAGGCTGTCGATGCAATGATTCCTATCGGTCGTGGTCAGCGTGAGTTGATTATCGGTGACCGTCAAACAGGTAAAACGGCGATCGCTATCGATACGATTATCAATCAAAAGGAATTTTATGAAAAAGGTGAACCCATCTATTGTATTTATGTGGCAGTAGGTCAAAAGGGTTCTTCCGTGGCCGCTATCGTCAAGACCTTGACGGAAAGAGGCGCGATGCCTTATACCGTGGTGGTTACCGCTACGGCTTCCGATCCTGCGGCCATGCAGTTCTATGCTCCGTTTGCCGGTGCCGCTATCGGCGAGTATTTCAGAGATACCGGACGCCCTGCCCTGATTATTTACGATGACTTGTCCAAACAGGCCGTGGCTTATCGTGAAGTTTCCTTGTTGCTCCGTCGTCCACCTGGACGTGAAGCTTATCCTGGCGATGTGTTTTACCTTCACTCAAGATTATTGGAAAGAGCCGCTAAGATTATTGAATCAGACGAAATCGCGGCTAAGATGAACGACCTTCCCGAAAGTCTGAAACCGATTGTCAAGGGTGGTGGCTCTTTGACCGCTCTTCCTATTATCGAAACGCAGGCAGGTGACGTTTCTGCCTATATTCCAACCAACGTGATTTCTATTACCGATGGTCAGATTTTCTTGGAAACGAGTTTGTTCAATGCCGGTGTACGTCCCGCTATCAACGTGGGTATTTCAGTTTCCCGTGTGGGTGGTAACGCTCAAATCAAGTCTATGAAGAAAGTCGCCGGTACCTTGAAACTTGATCAGGCACAGTTCCGTGAACTGGAATCATTTACCAAGTTCGGTTCAGATGTTGACCAGTCAACGCAAAACGTGTTGGACAAGGGTGCCCGCAACGTGGAAATCTTGAAGCAGCCGCAATATTCTCCTTTGAAGGTGGAAGAACAAATCGCCATCATTTTCTGTGGTGTGAAGGGCTTGCTGCAAAAGGTTCCAACAAATAGAATCAGAAACTTCGAGACAGATTTCATCCAAACTATGCACGAACAACGTCAAGATGTCTTGGATACCTTGAGAAGTGGCAAAATCGATGACGCTATTATGAATACTTTGACAGAAGTTTGTCAGGAAGTATGCAAAAAATACGAGAAATAATCTATGGGAAATCTTAAAGAAATCCGAATACGAATTTCCTCGATTGAATCAACCGAGAAGGTTACCAGCGCGATGAAACTGGTTTCGGCCGCGAAATTCCGCCGTGCTCAGCAGGCTATCATCAATCTGCGTCCCTATTCAACCAAGTTGAGTGAGATTATGCAGAATATTTCCGATACCGCCGGCGACGTGGACGATATGCCGCTTTGTGAATCTCGAGAACCCAATAGGGTAGTGGTGGTGGCCATCACTTCCAATAAGGGTTTGTGCGGGGGATTCAATTCCTCGGTCATAAAAGAGACTGTCAAATTGATTAAGGCAAAGTATGAAAAACAGTGTCAAGCCAATAATCTGCAATTGGTCTGTCTCGGCAAAAAAGGAAAAGAACAACTTGGGAAGCTTTATCCTGTAATGCTTTACAACGAACAACTGCTCAATAATCCGGAATTTTCGGAATTGGCAGCCATCGCTGAAACTTTGATGGATAAGTTCGCTAAAAAGGAAATTGACCGTGTTGACGTGGTTTATAACCAGTTTGTCAATGCCGCCACGCAAAAGTTGGTGGTTGAACAGTTCCTTCCTATCGTTCCCCAAAAGGAAACGGGAGAAAAGACGTTGAAGAACGACTATATTTTCGAACCTTCGAAAGAGGAACTTTTCAAGACCCTGACTCCGCGAATCCTTAAACTCCAGTTCTACAAAATGCTCATCGACTCCATCGCTTCAGAGCACGGTGCCCGTATGACTTCTATGTCAAAGGCAACCGATAATGCCAATGAAATGCTGAAGGAATTGCGCATTAAGTACAACAACGCACGTCAATCCGCTATTACCAACGAATTGATTGAGATCGTTAGTGGTGCGGAAGCATTGAACAATTAGTCTGTTATTGTAAGATAGAAAGTCGGGCAGACCGCCCGACTTTTATTTTAAATTTTAAACCAATGGGTGTCATTATTCGTCAAAGTATTAAAGGTACGGTTGTCAATTATATTGGCATCCTGGTTGGTTTTGTCACTACTTTCTTTATCCTTACGCATTATCTTTCAACGGAAGAAGTGGGCTTGACACGCGCATTGGTGGACATCGCCGTGCTTTTTTCCGGTCTGGCACAGTTGGGAACGACTTCCTCTATGATGCGTTTTTATCCTTATTTCAAGGATGAAGAACACAAGGACCACGGGGTCTTTTTTTGGAGTGTAGTCATTCCGTTCGTGGGCTTCTTTATCTTTTTGGCACTATTCTTTCTTTGCAAAGACTGGGTCATTAGCAAGTACGATGATAATGCGCCATTGTTGGTGAATTACTACTATTTTGTAATCCCGATTTCTTTTTTTATGCTGTATATGTCGGTCTTTGAGGTGAACTCAAATGTACTGATGAGGATTGCGGTGCCAAAATTTATCAGGGAAGTTGTTATTAGGGTAATGTTGTTGATCGGCTATTTGTTGTTTGGCTTTCATTATCTTTCCTTGGATGGCCTGGTGATTTGGTTTTGCGTCACCTACGGTGTGGCCACTTTGCTGAATGTGATTTATTTGCTGTCGTTAAAAAGAATCTCCTTTAAGCCCGATTGGTCCCATTTGACGCCTCAACTTAAGAAGGATTTTTCTTTATACACCCTGTTCCTGATTACGGCGGCCTTGGCAGGCAATATCACGCCGACACTGAGTACCTTGTTCGTTTCCGCGGAAATGGGATTGGCTTATACCGGCATTTATGCCATCGCGAATTATATCGCCACGGTGGTGGAAATTCCATATCGTTCCTTGGGTGCGATTACACAACCCCATATCGCGCAGGCGGTTAAGGATAACGACATCGTTGAGGCCGACAGGTTGAGCAAAAAGGTTTCTTTGCTTCAGCTATTGGCAGGTTCTTTTATCTTTCTTTTGATATGGATAAACATTGATTTGGCATTCCAGATTCTTCCCAACGGTGACCAATATGTGTTGGGTAAATGGGTGGTGTTTATCTTGGCTTTTTCACGACTCTTTAATTCTTCTTTCAGTATTGGCACCTCTGTCTTGGGCTATTCACGCTACTATTATATGTCGTTGATCTTCTCTTTCATTTTAACGGGAGTGGCGATATTGCTCAATATGAAGTTGATTCCGTTACTGGGAATGGAAGGATCCGCTTTGTCCAATTTGATTTCATACGTGGTTTATTACCTTTTGTTGCTGTCGTTGGTGAGATGGAAAATCGGAACGAGTCCTTTCTCTTTGTCTCAGCTTAAAGTGGTTCTCGTGATCGGTCTTCTCTTTTTGGCTAATATGGCTTGGAAAAACTGGATTTATCCTTTGTTCTTGTCCTTGCCGTTACAATCTATTCTGTCGTCTATCATCGATGGTGTGGTCAAAACGGTACTTTTTGCGACGGTGGCAGGGATTGTGATTTATAAGTGGAAAATTTCGGAAGAAGTAAATATGCTGATGAAGAAAGCGTTGGCTTTCGTTAAAATAAAATTATAGAATGATGAAGAAGATAGGTGTTTTTGGTGTCGGTCATTTGGGACAGATTCATTGCAAGTGTATCAATGAGAGTCCTTTGGCAGAATTGATAGGTATTTATGATGTCAATATTGAACATGCTCGCACAGTGGCTGAATCTTTGAAGGTGCCCTGTTTTGATAATCCTGAAGATCTGCTTGAATGCTGCGACATTGCCGATATCGTGTGTACGACAACCCATCATTACGAAATGGCCAAGTTGGCAATGAACCATCGAAAACCTTGTTTTATTGAAAAACCTGTGACGGCTACGATTCCTCAGGCTGAAGAATTGCTCGAATTGCAGCAAAAATACCAGATTCCCGTGCAAGTGGGCCACGTGGAGCGTTTCAATCCGGCTTTCTTGGCTGCTCGGTCGAAAATAGGAAAACCGATGTTTATCGAAGTACATCGCTTGGCTTTGTTTAATCCGCGCGGAAATGACGTGTCCGTTATTTTGGACCTGATGATTCACGATATTGATATCGTCCTTAAATTGGTCAATAGTCCTATCGTCGATATCCAGGCCAGTGGTGTGGCCATCGTTACCGATACGTTCGATATCGCGAATGTGCGTCTCTCTTTTGAGAACGGTTGTGTCGCCAATTTGACGGCAAGCCGGCTGTCAATGAAGAATATGCGCAAAATCCGTCTTTTCCAGGATAATGCCTATATCAGTATGGATTTGTTGGAAAAGAAAACGGAGATGATTCATATTGAAAAAATTACGGAGGACGTCAACGATCCGTTCGCGATGATTTTGGATCTGGGAGAAAAAGGCAAACGCCGTGTTATGATTGACAATCCCGAAAGCGTGCCCAACAATGCCATTCGTTGCGAGTTGGAAAGCTTCATCCAAGCCATAGAACAACAACAAATTCCAGAAGTGAGCTTGACGGATGGTTATAATGCCTTGAAAACCGCCTACGACATTATGGAAAAAATGAATGAAAATATAAAATAAAAGAGAAGAAACTTCGTTATAGAGATATCATTGAATATGAAAAAAATAATATTTTTGTTTGCGGTCCTTGCTTTGGTCTTTTGCTCTTGCAAAGATTCGCACGACTATACACCCGCCATACTCAGTATTTCAGAGGAGGCCTTTGATGATTGTTTCGATGTGAGCAAATTCAATTCCGAGCACGAAACTTCTTTCGACGGTGAGCAATTGCGTACAATGGGACAGCACAAGTTCACCCACGTCTATGTTGCCTACGGAGGTAAGGCATTGGGCGTGTGGGAATTGCCTTGCGAAGTGCCGATCTTGGATGTTCCGGAAGCTGACAGCCTGGAGGTGACGATTACCCCGTGTTTCAAAAAAAACGGCCAAAGCAGCACGATTAAAGGTTACGGCTACATTAAGTCGTATAAGGTCAAAACCAAGTTGAAAAAAGGCATTACTACTTACATCACGGAAGAAACGATGCACAAATTTTTCGAATATCACAAATATACCGAATTCAAATTGGTGGAAACATTCCTGCAAAACAGTTTCGAACCGTATAATCCGATGCTTTCGGTGGCCAATTTTGTCAGTAAACCCGATCCAGACAACCCTTCCAATAGAATTGGAGAGATTACCTTGACGGGAGATTCGCTCTTTTCTACCTTTGAAGTGGCTTCCCAGTTGATGCGTTTTGACGTGTATGCGTTGACTTATATGGAAATTCGTTACAAGTGTGAAAATGATTTGAATATTGAGTTGTACGCCCCGAATTATTCCAATGTTTATGCTTGTGGCGGATTGTTTGCTACGGATGAGTGGCAGACGGTATATATTAATCTGGATGAACGCTTGGGTAACATTTACAGTATGGGTGCGTATTTTTATGGCAGCATAGATGCAAAAGTCATCTTTAGCGGTGATCGGTTGGAAGATCAGGATACACATTATTATATCGATTATGTGAAAATCGTGACGGGACCGCAACCGTGATGGTTACGGATTTGGTATCGATGGTGGTTTGTTTATAACTTGAAAAAATGAAGAAGAATAAAAAATGGCTGATTGTTTATCACGTGGTGACAGATGTCTTGGCAGCAGCGGTCACCTGGCTGATTTTCTTTGTTTTTCGAAAATATAATGTTGATCATCAGGTTTTCAAACATTTTGCTGAAGCCGTGCTTCAAGACTCAAAATTGTGGTGGGGCTTGCTGCTTTGTCCAGTATATTGGATGCTGTGGCATATATTTATAGGTTATTACCATAATATATATAGAAAATCAAGATTGAAGGAATTGGAACGTACCGCGGGGGTGACTCTCGTGGGCGTCATTATCTTCTTTTTTGTGTTTATCTTGGACGACATCGTGAATTCGCCGTCTGATTATATCAAATACTTTTTTGTGCTTTTGCTTTGCCAGTTTTTCCTGACCTATATTCCCAGAGTATTGATGACGACGCATATCAATAGAAAAATTCACAACGGAGAAATCGGTTTCAAGACGGTGATTATCGGAAGCGATGCGGTGGCATTGAATACTTATCAGTCTGTAATTAAGCAGAATATTTGTTCGGGAAATTTCATCGTGGGGTATGTCACCTTGCGCGATGTGGAAGGCCAATCCTTGTCGGACGTGCTGCCGTGTTTGGGTACGCTTGAGGAATTGAAAGTCATCATAGAAAAAGAAGAAGTTGAAGAATTGATCATTGCCATTCATAATGGTCAGCGTCGCTATGTGGAAACGATTTTGACTACTTTGCGGGAAATGAACCATTTGACTTTGCACATTTTGCCGCAAACACAGGATTATCTGATGGGAACGATTAGGATGTCTTCTGTTTTTTACGAACCGTTGATTTCCATTGATTCCGAATATATGTCACCTTGGCAGAAATATATGAAGCGGATTTTGGATGTGTTGATTTCATTTTTTGCCATCCTGCTGCTTTCACCGGTATATTTAATCTTGGCCATTGGCGTAAAGTGTTCGTCTAAGGGCCCCGTTTTCTACACTCAGGAAAGGGTAGGGTTTCAGGGAAAACCATTCAAGATTATCAAATTTCGTTCTATGTATGTTGATGCCGAGAAGAACGGTCCGATGTTGTCCAGCGACAATGATCCGCGCATTACTCCTTTTGGACTTTTTATGCGAAAGTCAAGATTGGACGAATTTCCTCAGTTCTTCAATGTTTTGAAAGGAGATATGTCTTTGGTGGGGCCGAGGCCGGAGCGACAATATTACATAGATAAGATTGTGGAAAAGGCACCGTATTATCGCCTGCTTTTGGGTGTAAAGCCGGGTATAACATCTCTGGGACAAGTCAAATACGGTTATGCCGAGAATGTGGAGCAGATGGTGGAACGAATGAAAATAGATTTGGTGTATCTTGAAAATATGTCCATCCAGATGGATATCAAGATCTTGATTTATACCGTTTTGATTATTCTCAAAAAAGAAGGAAAATAAAAAATCGAAAAAAATCTATTTTCTTGATAATCAATTAAAAAAATGTGTATATTTGCAATCCCTAAAATAAGGGAGTTGGAGTGGTGTAAAAACTATTTAACTTTCTTATAATGAAGGGGTTACTAAAAATGAAAATAAATCGGTTTGCGAAAACCGAAACTAAAAACATTATAAATTAAACAAAAATGTCTGGATTATTAGGAAAAAAAATTGGGATGACTAGCATCTATGATGCCTCTGGCAAGATAGTGCCATGCACGGTATTGGAGGCTGGTCCTTGCGTTGTTACGCAAGTTAAGACCGTTGAGAAAGACGGTTATGATGCAATCCAATTGGGTTACGATGAAAAGAAAGAGAAAAGGACTAACAAAGCGTTGAAAGGACACTTTGCCAAGGCCGGTACAACTCCCAAAAAGGTGTTGAAGGAATTCACACGTTTTGAAGAAGGTCACAAGAAAAAATACGGTGAAATTCTTGATGTTACCGTATTTGAGGAAGGTGAATTCGTGGATGTTAGCGGTGTTTCCAAAGGTAAGGGCTTCCAAGGCGTTGTGAAACGTCACGGCTTTGGTGGTGTTGGCGACAGCACACACGGTCAGCACAACCGTTTGAGAGCTCCCGGTTCTCTCGGTGCATCTTCTTATCCTTCACGCGTTCTCAAGGGCATGCGTATGGCCGGCAGAACAGGTGGCGGAAAGGTTAAAATGATTAACCTTCAAATCATGAAGATCGTTAAAGAGAAAAATTTAATTTTAGTAAAGGGTTCCGTACCAGGACCTAATGGTTCATATATAACAATTGAGAGATGGAGTTAAGAGTATATAAAATCGACGGAAGCGAATCAGGAAAAACGGTTACATTAAATGACAACATCTTTAATGTTGAACCTAATGATCACGCTATTTGGCTTGATGTTAAGCAATATTTGGCCAATCAAAGACAAGGAACACACGATACGCTGGAAAAATCAACCGTTTCCGGTAGTACTCGCAAATTGAAAAGACAAAAAGGTACCGGTGGTGCGCGTGCTGGTAGCATCAAGTCCCCCACAATCCGTGGAGGTGCTACGGTATTTGGCCCACATCCAAGAGATTATAGCTTCAAATTGAATAAGAAAATCAAACGTTTGGCTCGTTTTTCTGCTTTGACCTATAAGGCAAAAGAAGAAAAAATCATGGTTATCGAAGATTTCTCATTCGAAGCTCCCAAGACGAAGGCTTATTTGGATATCTTGAAAAAATTCAACCTTCAAGATGCAAAGACCTTGTTGTTAATCAACGAAGCCAATAGAAACGTTTACTTGTCAGCTCGTAACCTCAAGCGTGCCAACGTGATGAGAGCTATGGATGTCAATACTTACAACGTATTGAACGCCAACAATGTCATCATCTGTGAAAGCGGTTTGAAGGATATCGAAAAAATGTTAGGCGAGTAATTTAACACAGTCAATAACAAGTAATAAATAAAGAAATGAACGTAATAATAAAACCCATCATCAGTGAAAAGATGACAATGGTTGGCGAAAAATACAACCGTTATGGTTTCATTGTTGACAGAAAGGCTACCAAACCTCAAATTAAGAAGGAAATTGAGGATATCTATGGCGTAAAGGTGCTGCAGGTGAACACCCTCATCCAACGTGGCAAGTCAACTTCCCGCTATACTAAGGCCGGTATGATCCAAGGTCAGAAGAATACCTTCAAAAAGGCTATGGTATTTGTCAGCAAGGACGATAAAATTGATTTATATAGCAATATTTAAAGATAATTAGAAATGGCATTAAAAAAGTACAAACCAGTAACGCCAGGTCAACGCCAAAAAGTTATTAGCGCGTTTGACGACATTACCACAAGCACCCCGGAAAAGAGTCTTTTGTGCGCTCACCCAAGCACCGGTGGTAGAAATAATTGTGGTAAAATGACGATGCGAAACCGCGGTGGCGGTCACAAGAAGATGTATCGTTTTATTGATTTCAAAAGAGAAAAAGATGGTATCCCAGCTACCGTTAAGACTATCGAATACGATCCGAACCGTTCGGCTCGTATCGCCTTGGTTTTCTATGCTGACGGTGAAAAGCGTTACATCGTTGCTCCTCACGGATTAAAAGTAGGTCAAGTCCTCGTTTCCGGAACAGGTGTGGCTCCCGATTTGGGAAATACGCTTCCATTGGGCGAGATTCCTTTTGGCTCCGTAATTCACAATATCGAATTGCGTCCAGGTCAAGGTGCTAAGATCGCACGTAGTGCCGGTTCTTACGCCCAGTTGATGTCTCGTGAAGGTAAGTATGCCGTTATCAAGATGCCTTCCGGCGAAACCCGTTTAATCCTCTGCAGCTGCAAGGCCACTATCGGTATGGTTTCCAATATCGACCATAGCCTTGAAGTTTCTGGTAAGGCAGGTAGAAGCCGTTGGTTGGGCCGCAGACCTCGCGTCCGTGGCGTTGTTATGAACCCTGTTGATCACCCAATGGGTGGTGGTGAAGGCCGTGCTTCCGGTGGTCACCCACGCTCACGTAAGGGCTTGCCAGCAAAAGGTTACAGAACTCGTCATCCAAAGAAGAATTCTGATCAGTATATCATCGAAAGAAGAAAAAAATAACCCTAAAGTAGTATATTATGAGTCGTTCATTAAAAAAAGGTCCATATATCCATTACAAATTGGAACAAAGAGTGTTGGAAGCTCAAGAATCAGGCAAGAAAACGACCATCAAAACCTGGTCCCGCGCCTCTATGATTTCCCCAGACTTTGTAGGACTTACCATCGCAGTGCATAATGGTAACAAGTTTATCCCCGTTTATGTTACTGAAAATATGGTTGGCCACAAATTGGGCGAATTTGCTCCTACTCGTATCTTCCGCGGTCACGCTGGTCAAAAGGACAAAGGTAAAAAATAGTCTTTAACCCTTGTCGTATTTCTTATAAATTACAGACCCTGCCTTCGGCGGGGTCTTTTTGTTGTTTTCTTCGTTTTTTTTCGTAAGTTTGCAACTTCAAAACTTTATTATACTTTTTGAATGAAAAATAAAAGATAAAAAAGAAGTATTAAAAGCTATTAAAATCAATACTTTACATTAATTTTAACTCAAAGCAAAATAGATGTTTTTTTCATTTGTTTTGCTTTTATTTTGTTACTTTTTGTTACTCGTTTGTTACCCGTAATGTTTTTTTGTGTATTTTTGCAACGGTAACAAACAAAACAACAATATGGCAAAGACAAAGAAGCCGATAAAGGCAAAAGAACCTATTAAAATTAGGTACAAGCAACTTGCAAACGGCAATCAAAGCATTTATTTGGATTATTACAAAGACGGCAGGCGGCAATATGAGTTTTTGAAGCTATATATCGTACCCGTTAAAACCACATTTGACAAACTGCAAAATGATGAGGTTTTGAAGTCGGCAAACGCCATAAAGTCACAGCGTATTATTGAACTGGCAAATGGTTTGGCAGGATTGAAGCAGACAAAAGAAAAAATGTTGTTGGCTGACTTTATGGAAGTTTTTATTAAAAGGCATTTGACTGAAAAAACAGCGGCTAAACAACCAAATGCAATTGGAAAATTATTGTACCGGTATCAACACAAAGCAAGATTGTGTGATGTTGATGTTGAATTTTGTACTGGATTTTTTGATTTTTTGGTAAATACCTATAAAAAAAAGAATGGTCAGCCGTTAAAAGACACCACAATTAAAAGTTATGCCACAATGTTTAATGCAGCATTGAATTATGCCGTAAGAAAGGACTATATTGTAAACAATCCATTTTTGAAATTGGAGAAAGGCGACAAAATAACGCCACGACAAACTGAACGTGAATATTTGGATATTAACGAGATTAAAGCCCTTATCAATACACCGTGCAAAAGCGAGATAACAAGGCGGGCGTTTTTGTTTAGTTGCTTTTGTGGGTTAAGATACAGTGATATAAAAAAACTAACGTGGAAAGATATAAGAACGGGCATTGACGGGGTTGTTTGCAACGTACAGCAACAAAAAACTGGGATTATGAATTATTTGCCATTGTCAACGGAAGCACTTAAATGGTTGCCAAATCGTGCAAGTGATGATGAAAGAATATTTGAATTGCAAGAATATAGCAGGATTGAGGCACACATAAAAAAATGGATATTGGCGGCGGGTATAAAAAAACACGTCACGTTTCACACTGCACGCCACACGTTTGCAACAATGTTTCTTACTTTGGGGGCTGACGTTTACACGGTTAGCAAGCTGTTAGGGCATACCAATATACAAACTACTCAAATTTACGCCAAGATAATAGATAAAAAGAAGCAAGAAGCCGTGAATTTGGCAAACGGCATATTTGATTAAAAAAAGCGGGTATATGAATTTAAGAGAAATGGAACAAACAGTAAATGAGTTTTCTGATACTGTTGAGAAATGTTTGGAAAAGTTAAACGGCAAAATTTGCAAATACGATGTTTACGGCATACAATACGGTTATATGCTTGAAAAAGTCGGGTGCAACAACGATTGTGATAATTGCAAATATGCATATAGTTGGCTTGATTGTCGTAAAGAATTAAATCCAATGCTTAATAAAATCACTGAATTGTTTTTGTATGCTATAGAAAATAGAGAGAGCAATTTAAGACTATTGTCGTTAGATATTGATATGGCTTTATCCAAAATACTACTTAAAACAGTGATACAGGGCGATGATGACTGGCAGGAATGGGAAAGGGTGATGAGGTGGCATAATGAGTTTACAAGAATAGAGGATAAAACCAGTATGGAAACAACACGGGTGAAACCTGGTCAAAATAAAAAAGCAGTGGAAACGCCACTACACTTCAACAGCTCACAACCCACCGATAAATTAACGGCAATATTTGATAGTTTGAAAGGTGGCGGGTATTTTGACGCTAACGCCGATTTGGGAACGTGGCTTTATATTTGTGGGGTTGCAGACTTGAAAGGCGATTTTAGGCCGTTAAATTGGGTGGCTGACAAACAATTGCTGGGGATTGTTATAACCAAACTGTTTGATAGTGATAAATGCCAATATTGGAAAGTTACCCAGCAGGTTTTTTTAGTTGGTGGTGATAAGCTAACAAAGAATATTATTGATGGAATTAAAAACAGTGTTTCAAAAATTACAAATGATTGGAGAAAAGCGCCGCCAAAAGCCGACCATTTAATTAGCATAATAGAAAAATAAAAATAAATACAGCGGGTTACAGTAAGTTAGTGTAACCCATTTTTTTTTGTTTTTGTTTGCACTTTTGCAGCGTCAATGTAAGCGGGTAACGTGTGACACCCGCCGCCGTTGGCAATGGTTGTAAAAGTGTGTGGGGTATGCAGTCACACCAACGCCACACCGCCAACACCTCAACAATAAAACAATGAATGAGGTTATATTAAAAGAGCTGCAAGAGCTAAAAAAAATGACACTGTTAGGGGCAAAAACAGCCCTAAATATGAATGATGTTTGCTTGCTTACTGGGTTAAGCAAAAGCCATATTTACAAGCTTGTATGTAAAAGGGAAATACCATATTACAAGAGTGTAGGCGGCAAACTCACCTATTTTAGAAAAAATGAAATAGAAGATTGGTTGTTAACCCGCCGTGTTCCTACTGTCAACGAGATAGAACAAAGGGCAATCAATTATAACGTATCAAAGAAAGGGGGCGTAAGATGAACCAGTTTTTTAGTGTTTACGTCAAAATGGAGCAATTGCCCGATGAGGTCAAAAGGCGTAACAAAATAAAGGTGGGGGCAAAAATACCACGTTACGATGTCACGGCAATGGCTGGTTACTATAAACCGCTGGAGCAATTAAGAAACCCAAAGGGGCAAATTTATTTTAACCTCAACCCGACTAAAGGAATAATCAACAGTAGCGACCAACGCCGAGCCGATAGATATTTGCAAGGTATAAACAGTTATAATTTAACCAGTGTTTATTTGCTGGATTACACGACAAACGCTAATGATTATATTTTTGCCTATGGCAACCCCAACGGTGGGGCGACCTTTGGCGGTAAGAAAAAACGCCCCAATCCTTTTTTTGAAAATAGAAATGATGGTTTTTTGTTTGTTATCACGCCCGATTGGCAAACCATTGAAATGCTTGTTATCCTAAACGGTGCAAACACGATATTGGGGAATGCCAAAGCGTTGGAAGATGGCGTGTATAGCAGCCAATTGGAAACCATAAGGGCAACGGCAAAACCAATATTCAATTATTAATTTGCATAATAGTAAGTTGTTTTCATTACCAAAAAATGGTAAATATGATAGATACTTGTAATTTTTGGTTGGATAGCACGGCAATGGGAACGGTCAACCCGTTTGCCGTTGCCGACTATTTGACTGATACAAGCGTTAGGGAGAGTGAAAAAAAAGGGGTTGGCATTACTGGCAATTTGGGCAATTACATAATATCAATAAATGAACGTGGCATTTTTTTTAGTGGCAGTTTGGCAAAATTTTATTTGCCGTCAAATGTTTTCACGTTAACACGGGCAACAGTAAAAGAAGCGTTGGAAAAGATTAGCGACCAGTTGCACGTTAATGTTGGGGCAGCACGGTTAACACGGGTTGACGTTTCAACGGTTTTGCCAACAAAGCAGCCGCCAGCCAACTATTACAACTATTTGGGTGATAAACCACACTTTGCACGTTTGCAAGCGTCAGCCGATACGCTTTATTATAATACAAAAAAGCGACAATTGGTATTTTATGACAAAACCAAAGAAGCCAAAAGCAAGGGGGCAATTATTCCACCAGCGTTAAGCAGGTGCAATTTGTTTAGATATGAAGTTAGGTTTGTGAATAGGTTACGGCAACAGTTTAACCAAGACCAACCGACGACAGCCCTTTTATTTGAACCAAATTTTTATTGTTGGTTAATAAGGCAGTGGAAAAAGGAATTTGACACAATCAAAAAATTAAAAGCAAATTTTATGATAGATAATGTAAAAAGACCAAATGAAGCGATAAATATATTTTTGGGCAGTTTAATACAAAAGAATGGCGGGCAAAATGCTATAAATGATTTTTTAAGCGACCTAAAGGCAAAAAAGACGTTTTCACGCCCAGCAGATTATACGAGGGTTAAAAACAAACTAATGCAAATGCAGATGACACCGACAAAAGAACCTCAACAAAACGATTTAATTATAGAACTTGAAACGGCGATTGCAGACGTTGCAAGATATGCCCGATAAAAATCAATAATGGATAATAGTAAGTTGTTTTCATTACCAAAAAGTGGTAAATTTGTTTTTTGTAAATAACAAAGTTTTTCAAAGATAATTAGAGATGGAAAAAGGACAAACCAACAACCCCAACGGGCGACCAAAGGGAACGCCAAACAAAATAACCTCAACGGTTAGAAACTGGCTATTGGAGATTATCAACGGCAATCGTGACCAATTTGCAAACGATTTGCAGAAACTTGAACCCAAAGAACGGTTAGAAGTGGTTTTGAAGTTGTTGCCATACATATTGCCAAAAGTTGAAAGTGCAAATGAGGTAGAGGGGGCGGCATACAATAAAACCGATGTTGTAAAAGAAAGTATGTTTGACGGCTGGAGCGACACAAAAAACACTATTAAACGCTGGTATGAGCAACCAGTGGAGCAGCAAGGCATTGGCGATTGATTTTTTTTGTTTGTGGTAACCTAAAAAATAGTATTTTTGCAGCATAAAAGTCAGTGTAAAAAAATGCAGATAGTATGCCGTTTTGTTACCAGTTTGTTACCCGCTTTGGTAAATACACTGACTTTTATATTAAAAATCAATACTTTACAACAAAATGTAAGTTTGCAACTTCAATTTTCAAAAGTCCCTGACAATGAAAAAAGTTTTCATCTTCGCTTTCATCTGCTTGCTTACCGTTTCCCAGGCACACGCTGTCCTTAATGAACGGAATCTGGCTAAAACCCTCGGAGTCCTTCGGGCGGAACTGGAACAAACGTATAATCAAGAACAAATAAGATTGGATCGTTTCCAAAAAATGAATCAGGAACAACATGCCAATCTGATTATGATGATGCAGAAAAGTAATCAGATTGCCTTGATGCTCTATTCCCAAAACGACGATTTTACCCTTGATATGGCCTACGCTTGCGAAGCCGCTACCGAGCAGTATCACCAGTTGATGTTTCGGCATTTGCCATACGCCCAGATGAAAGAGCGTTTGAAGTCTGAAATCGCCAGATACGAAGAGCTGATTAAGTCGTTGCGGGATCTGCCGCCTCGCGTCGGCATTGATGGACAGCCGTTGAGAATCCCCGATTCCATCAGGCGCAAAATAAATAGTGTCGATACTTCCAAATTATCCCTATATCTCCTTGATGAGGAGGGAATGGAAGATCGTGCGGCTTGCTTGAAATATGCCGTTTTCCTCCGAAATAATTATCAGAAAATGTTGGATTTGGTGGAACGTGACGAGGAACACTATAATCACGTGACTAAGCGTGTCAAAGAATTGAATGATTACGCAATGATCCGTTATGAAAAAATCCAACGCAATATTTTTGTTAATGGCGGCGACAATTATTTTACTGTTCTGAAGAAAATTAAAAGGTATGCCATTCAAGCCAAACGTGATGCCGACGATAAGTATAAACCCTTGAAGGAAAAGTCTGATTGGCGTGGTCCTGTGATTTTGGGTATCAGCATTTTTATGCTCTTCTATATCCTTCTTGCCAGTTTGCTGAGTTTTGCCATTATGCGTTGGATAGTGAAAAAACGCCTGCGTGAAGATCGTTTGGATAAACACAAGTGGTTTCCCGCTACCGTTGCGTTTGGCGTGGCACTGTTCGCGATTTCCATTATGGTGGCTAAAATTTTTGTGAAGCAGAACTTTATCATTATGGCCATCGATATTATGATCACTTTCGCTTGGCTGATGGAAGTCATTTTGCTTTCCCTGCTTATTCGTTTGACCGGAAAACAAATTCGTCCGGGAATTAAAGTGTATATTCCTTTCTTGACGATGTCATTCCTGGTTATCGTGTTTCGTATCATTTTGATTCCGAATAATCTTGTAAATTTGCTTTATCCGCCTATTCTTATCGCTTTTACTGTTTGGCAATTCATTGTCTTAAAGAAAAATTTGGGTAAATTGCCCGATAGTGACATTATCTACGCGATAATTTCGCTGACGGCAATGATCGTGTCTTGCGTGGCTTCTTGGTTGGGTTTTGTGCTGTTGGCTGTCCAAATAATGATTTGGTGGATGATTTTATTGACTGCAATTCAGACTATCACTTGCTGTTACGATTTGGCTAAGAGGTACGAGATGCGCACCTTGGTACGCAAGATTGCCGCACGGAAAAAAATCAAAGTGCTTAACGAAAATGATACGAAGAAATTACATAAAAACCTTCGCGTTAAGATGGAAAAAGGAGAGTATATTTCCGATACCTGGTTGCACGATTTTATCTGTCGTGCGTTATTGCCCGTAATGGCTGTGATTTCAGTTCCAGCCAGTATCTACTTTGCCGCCGGAATTTTCGAAATGAACTCCATTTGTATAAAAATCTTCTTCTACCCATTTATTGATAAGGCTGGCGTAATCCAACTCTCCCTCTTCAAGATATGCTTGGTATTGTGCTTGTTCTTTTTCTTCAGGTATTTGAATTATATGGTAAAGGCGTTTTACCATCTCTTTAGAAAGCGTAAAAGTAAGGATTCCCAATCCTCAAGTAACATTTCCTTGGCCAATAATGTCATTTCTATTGTGGTATGGGGCATTTTTGCCATCTCTTCGTTGGTAATTTTGCGAGTGCCCAGTAGTGGCATATCTATCGTGATGGCCGGTTTGGCTACCGGTCTCGGCTTTGCAATGAAAGATTTGCTGGAAAACTTCGTCTATGGCATTTCGTTGATGACCGGTCGCTTGAGAGTCGGGGACTATATCGAATGCGATGGTATTGAGGGTGAAGTTGACAGTATCAATTATCAAAGCACGCATATTGTGACTATTGATGGTTGCGTGTTGGCTTTTCAAAATTCGGCCCTTTTTAGCAAAAATTTCAAGAATATGACCAGAAATCACGGCTATGTGATGGTATCTATTCCTGTTGGCGTGACCTACGGCGTAAATGTGTCTCGGGTTCGTGAAGTTTTGAAAGATGCGATGAAACCTCTGCCTAAAAAGAATAATGCAGGAAAAGATTATCTTGATGCCAAACAGGGTGTCCAGGTGATTTTTGGCAGTTTTGGCGATAGCAGTGTGAATTTGTTGGTGAGATGTTGGGTGTTGGCAGAAGAAAAAATCAATTTCATTCCACTGGTCAATGAAGCTATCTATAATGCCTTGAATGAAAATCATATAGAAATTCCGTTCCCGCAACGTGATATTCATGTGCGTCATATTGAGATGTCCGAAATTTCAAAAGATCACGGCGAAAATTAGTTGTGGATGCGTTGTGCCTCACGTCTCAATAAGTATCGTGAGTTCTCAATACTCTGTCTCTTAATTGTTGTACTGCTTGTAATCTTTTAATTTTAAATCTCGTAATTTTAAAAAGCGATAGCGATGGCAGCGGGCACAAAGTGTCAGACACCAAGCGAAATAAAGCGACAGTACGACGGCGATGTCTGGAGCCGGACTGCCCGAATCATAGAAAAAAACAACTTCCTATAGCAACTTTTTTTTTGAATATGACCCCAAAAATGTGGTTAAACTAAAACTATTTTTGTATTTTTGCAATCTTATATTTAGTGTTTTTAAAATTATTGAAATATGACTTTACAAGAATTTCAGAATGACCTTAGACAGGGAATCCCATCTACATTGCCTGCTCCGAAACCATACGATACTTCGGTAAATCACGCACCGAAGAGAAAAGATATTCTGACCAAAAAAGAAAAACAATTGGCACTTAAGAATGCCTTGCGCTATTTCGATCCTTCGTTGCACGCTCAGTTGGCTCCCGAATTTATGCAGGAACTCCACGATTACGGTCGTATTTATATGTACCGTCTTCGTCCTGATTACCCGATGTATGCACGCCCCATTGAGGACTATCCTGCAAAATGCCGTCAGGCCGCAGCCATTATGCTGATGATTCAGAACAACCTTGATCCTGCAGTGGCTCAGCATCCGCACGAATTGATTACTTACGGTGGGAATGGTGCCGTTTTCCAGAACTGGGCCCAGTATCGTCTGGTTATGAAATATTTGTCGGAAATGACAGACGAACAAACTTTGGTGATGTATTCAGGTCACCCAATGGGTTTGTTTCCTTCTCATAAGGACGCTCCTCGTGTGGTGGTGACCAATGGTATGGTGATTCCGAATTATTCCAAACCTGATCATTGGGAACGCTTCAACGCAATGGGCGTAAGCCAGTATGGCCAAATGACCGCCGGTTCTTATATGTACATCGGACCTCAGGGTATTGTTCACGGCACTACCATTACTGTGTTGAATGCCTGCCGTAAAATCGGTGGCGGAGCTGCTGGAAAATTGTTTGTAACCGCTGGCTTGGGCGGTATGTCTGGAGCACAGCCCAAAGCAGGTGATATCGCAGGTGTAGTTTCCATCACTGCCGAAATCAACCCTTCAGCCACGCAGAAAAGATTCGAGCAGGGATGGGTAGATGAAGTTTGTGACGATTTGGACGTGCTGATGAAGAAGGTTGAAGAAGCTCGTCAGCAGAAAATCGCCAAGTCGTTTGCTTACCAAGGAAATATCGTGGATTTATGGGAATACTGCGCTGAACATCATATTCAAGTAGATTTGGGCTCAGACCAAACTTCATTGCACAATCCTTGGGCTGGCGGCTATTATCCGGTAGGTTATTCTTTTGAAGATTCTAAACGAATGATGGCGGATGAACCCGAAAAATTCAAGGAAGCGGTTCAGGCCAGTTTGCGTCGTCACGTGGCCGCTGTCAACAAGTTGGCTGCCAATGGAATGTATTTCTTCGATTATGGTAATGCCTTCCTGTTGGAATCAAGTCGTGCCGGTGCCGACATTATGAAGGAAGACGGTACTTTCCGTTATCCTTCTTACGTTCAGGATATAATGGGACCTATGTGTTTCGATTACGGCTTCGGTCCTTTCCGCTGGGTTTGTACTTCCGGCAAGGCAGAAGACCTCGATATGACTGACCAACTTGCTATTGATGTGCTGGAAGAAATTATGAAAAATTCTCCTGCTGAAATCCAGCAACAAATGCGCGACAACATCACTTGGATTAAGGGTGCCAAGGCCAACAAACTCGTGGTGGGCTCTCAAGCCCGTATCCTGTATGCCGATGCCGAAGGCCGTATCAAAATCGCCCAGGCATTCAATGATGCTATCAAGTCCGGCAAACTTTCTGGTCCCGTAGTGTTGGGCCGTGACCATCACGACGTGTCCGGTACGGATTCTCCATTTAGAGAAACTTCCAATATTTATGACGGCTCTTCCTTTACAGCCGATATGGCTATACAAAATGTCATTGGAGACTCTTTCCGTGGTGCCACTTGGGTGTCTATCCATAACGGTGGCGGCGTAGGTTGGGGCGAAGTGATCAACGGCGGCTTTGGTATGCTGTTGGATGGTTCGGCCGATGCTGATCGCAGATTGCAAAATATGCTCTATTGGGATGTGAACAATGGTATTGCCCGTCGCGCCTGGGCTCGCAACGAGGGGGCTATGTTCGCTATCAAGCGGGCGATGAGTTTGAATCCCAACTTGAAAGTCACTATCGCCAATATCGCCGATGATCAATTGATTGAACAATTTGTGAAATAATAAGTCTGGGTTGTCTAATGAATTGGCTGTTCCGTCATTTGGGAAAATCAATGCTGTGGATGTTTTTCCTGCTGAGCCTGCTCCTATTGGGAGCTTGCCGGCAGAAAAAGACGGATATCGTCATTGTTCCTGACGCACAGAAAAACCACTTACAACGGAATCATATTTATGGAAAAGTCAAGGAAATCACGAGTTACACTTTGGTCTGCGACCCGAATTTGATGACTTCGGACACCTTGGTTTCCGATTCGTTGAGATTTGACACGGCTTATATTTTTATTCAACAATATAGTCCGGATGGTTATCTGTTGGCAACGTATAAATTGTCTCCACAACATGATACACTGCTCGCCCGTACCTTTTCCTATTATCCAGATGCTCGCCAGAAAGGGTGGTCGGAATATAATTACCAAAACGGAACTCGGGTGTCGTGCCAGTATGAATACGATATGAATGATTACTTGTCCGCGGAGAAAATCTCTACCGATGATTCTTTGCTGATGAAGACGACGTATAAGACGGACGGAGCAGGAAATGTCGTGGAGATGCTTCGCCATTATGAGGGCTATTCGCTGAAAAACACGTCCCAGTATAACGAACTGGGTTTGCTGACCCGTATCAACGAGTACGATCCTTCGGGAAAAGTATATAAATACGTCACGATTGAATATGATAATTATGGCGATGAAGTGAATAGAAGGGCTTTCAAAGGGGAAAACGACCTGATTGAATATACCTATACCCAGTATAACCAGGACGGCTCTTTGTTGAAAGTGCTTTTTGAAGACCGAATTCATCATAGTAAGGAACAGTATGATTATTCCGCCTACGACAGGCAGAAAAATTGGACCATTGAAACAAGAACCAAAGACAAACAATTGATTTATAAAAGAATAAGAAACTACATCTATTATTAATCTTATCAAAATTAATTAAAAAAATGGATTTATCTAAAATTTTATCAGTAACTGGAAAAAGTGGTTTGTTTAAACTTATCTCCCACAACAAAAGCAGTTTTATTGTAGAATCTTTGACAGATGGTAAGCGTTTGCCCGTTTTCCCCAACGACGGCGTTGCAACGCTTGACAATATATCTATTTTTACTGAAGATGATGACACACCATTGCAGAATGTGTTTTTGTCTATCTTCAAAAAGGAAAATGGTGCCGTAAGCAATGTGAATCTTTCTGATTCAAAGGCCTTGAAAGCATATTTTGAAGAAATTCTGCCCAATTATGATCGTGAAAGAGTTTATGTTTCAAATATGAAGAAAGTGGTGCTTTGGTACAATCAACTCATCGAAAAAGGTCTTATCGACGATAAACAAGACGAAACAAAGGAATAATCGAATAGACGTTTGACCTTCTAATTGGACGAAATATTCTTCTTATTTAAAATCAGTCAATATGAAAGGAAATACTAACACAAAAGCTTGGATTATCACTTCCACCGTGGTTGGAATCGTGCTGATTTTAGCTGCTATCTTTTTCTATCATAATTTTTTTAGACAGACAAAGGCACCTTTAATTGAAACGGTTCCCGCAGAGGCAGCGTTTGTCTTCGAAATCAACGACAACGAGCAGTTCGTCAAGTCTTCGGCTTCGCTGATGCCGTATTTGACCGATTTGTTCGCATTGGACGGTTTGGCTGGTTTTGAGTCTTTCTTGGAAAAAACGGCAAAGAAGAATGAACCAATATTGGTTTCGGGTTTTGTGCAAGATGAAAAGATTGTTCCAGTGTTTTCCACTCGTATGGACGAACACTATTTTAAGAATCTTTTGAAACTCCTGCAAATAGATCCGCGAAACAATATTAAGTTTGAAGAATGCGAAATTTATGCCTACGGTACGCATTATAAGAATTTTAAGTTCGTATTTCATAATAATGTCTTTTCGGTTTCTGAAGATGTTGAATTGTTAAAGAAAACTATCGTTCAGTTGAAGTATCCCAAAGGATTGATTCGTGACAAGTCTTTCGGGGAATTGCATCAATTGGTGGAAAAGAACGTGAAACAAAACTGGCTGTTGCTTAATCCAACGGCGTATGCTCCCTATCTGGCTTCCAAAACCGATGAGTCTGTTCGGTCTTTCGGCGAACAGATTGCGGGAATGGGCGATTGGTGTGCCTGTCAATTGCGCTTTACCGATGACGAAATGTTCCTTTCGGGTTATATTTATACCGATAATCCGATGGTGCTTAAGTATGAGGATGCCAAGGCAGCAGAGGAATTTCCGCAACGGATTATTCCTGTGTCGGCAACGTCAATGACTATTGTTGACAATGCCAATCAGCAGTCTATGTCTGAATATGTCAAAAAGGAAAAATCGTTGGCCAACGCCGACCAGTTGGGCGACTATCAAAGAATTTCTCCGTTGCAGTCCATTTTCTTTTCGCTGCCGGGTGATTCGCTCACTTATCACTATTGCGCGCTTAAATTGGATACGCTGAAGGCCTCATTCGCTTCCTTTTTCTCCGACACTTTGTACGCCGATTCACTCTTGCGTTCCACTACCAATGGTATTTATCCCTGTGATGCCGTTAATTTTGCCGGTTTGTTTTCAACGAAAGCGCACAATGACGAGTATCGCTATTTTATGCCTGTCAAAGATTATTTCATTTTGGCTGATACCACGACAAGCCTGGAATATTATAAGTCGGTCGTGAAAAACGACAACTATGTGGAGTCAAGCAATGCTTACCGTTTTGCGGCCAGCAATACGCCGTCAGACGCAGTGTTTACTTTTGTTTTCCTCAATAATGACGAAGCATTGGGAAAATATATGAGTGGCGATTTTGTAAAGAAAACGTCTCTGAATAAATTAAAGGTTATGGTGTTTTCGCATTCTGCACCCGACAAAAAACTGGTGACTTGTAATATCTATATGAAATTCTAAATGGAAATGGATAAAGGTAAACTGTATTTGATACCTTCCCCGCTGGGAGAAAAGGATTTCGGTTATGTCTTCCCGAGTTTTAATTCCGAAATCATCAATTCGATAGATGTCTATATCGTCGAGGATTTGCGAACAGAACGCCGTTTCTTGAAAAAGTTGGGCATCATTAAACCTATCGACGATTTGGTGTTCTATATTTTAAATGAGCATACGCAAGGCGTTGACCTGAATGAATATTTGAAATGCTGTGAAGAAGGTAAAAACGTGGGACTGATTTCCGATGCAGGTACGCCTTGTATAGCCGATCCTGGTAATATCGTGGTGACGAAGGCTCACCAACTCGGAATTGAAGTGGTCCCTTTAATTGGTCCCAATTCCATCGTTCTTGCCTTGATGGCTTCGGGTTTTAATGGCCAGAGTTTTGCCTTCAACGGTTATCTTCCGGTAGAGCAGGATCGCCGGGAAAGTAAGCTGAAGGAGTTGGAAGCCAAAATCATCAAAACCAACCAAACACAGTTGTTTATTGAAACACCTTATCGAAACAATCACATTTTTCAGTCTATTTTGCGTGTGTGTCAGCCGAATACTCGCTTGTGCATTGCCTGCAATATGGCCACTGATGAACAGTTCGTCAAGTCTCAGTCGGTTTCACGTTGGAAAAAGGAACAGATTGATTTGCATAAAAAACCCACGGTCTTTGTCTTGGGTCGTTAAAATTTGACTATTATTTGAATTAATATATAAACTTTTTAATCTAAAAAAGATATGAAACGAGCATTGGTAAGTGTTAGTGACAAGACAAATTTGATTCCATTTGTCAAATCCCTAATCGAAAACGGATATGAAATTATTTCCACGGGAGGTACGCAAAAAGCCATTGAACAAGCAGGATTGCCCGTGATGGGCATCAGCGAGGTGACGGGCTTTCCCGAAATTATGGACGGCCGCGTGAAAACGCTGCATCCTATGGTTCACGGTGGTTTGCTGTCGGTTCGTACCAACCCCAAGCATCAGGAGGAAATGAAGAAAAACGGAATTCAGTACATCGATATGGTGGTGGTGAACCTTTATCCGTTTAAGCAGACGATTGAAAAGGAAAACGTTACTTTTGCCGATGCCATTGAAAATATTGATATCGGTGGCCCCAGTATGTTGCGTAGTGCTGCCAAAAATCATCAGTTTGTGACGGTGGTTTGCGATGCTGCCGATTACGATTTGGTGCTGGCTGAAATCAAGGCCAATGGCGATACGACCATTGAAACGCGTTCACGCTTGGCTGCCAAGGTGTTCCGTCATACCGCTGCCTACGATGCGATGATTGCCAAGTATTTGACGGATAGGGTAGGAGAAGAAAATCCTGAAAATATGACGCTGACGTTTACCCATAAACAGTCCTTGCGTTATGGCGAGAATCCGCACCAAAAAGCCACGTTCTATGCTGGTAAGAAGCAAGGGTATTCCGTGGCTTGGGCTACGCAATTACATGGTAAGGAATTGTCATACAATAATATACAGGATGCCGATGCTACCTTGCAGATTCTGCGTGAATTTGACGAACCCACGGTGGTTGCCGTTAAACACAAAAATCCATGTGGAGTGGGTATTGGCAAGGATGTGATGGAAGCCTGGACTCGTTGCTATGAAGCCGACAAGGTTTCTATTTTTGGCGGTATCGTGGCTACCAACCAAACCATTGACGAGGCCGCCGCTGTCGCTATGAAGCCCGTATTCTTGGAAATCATCCTGGCTCCGGCCTTTACTCCGGAAGCTTTGGCGGTTTTGACTGTCAAAAAGAATATCAGACTGATGACTTTTGATATGGATAAAGCTAAGTCTGATGATAAGATGTTTATCAGCGTAACAGGTGGTATGTTGATGCAAAACATTGATCGTGCGGGTGCCGAAGATTATCAGATTAATGTAGTGACCAAAAAGCAGCCCACCGAAGAAGAAATGCGTGATTTGTTGTTCGGAATGAAGGTTTGCAAACACGTGAAATCCAATGCCATCTTGTTGGCAAAAGACCAAAAGACCATAGGCGTGGGTGCAGGACAGATGAATCGTGTGGGGTCTGCCCATATTGCCCTCGAACAAGCCAAGGAAGCCGGACATACCAGCGGTATCTGCCTTGCCAGCGACGCCTTCTTCCCCTTTGACGACGTGGTTCGTATGGCTGCCCAATATGGCGTAACCGCTATTATCCAGCCTGGCGGCTCTGTCCGTGACGAAGACTCTATTAAGGCCTGTGACGAACTGGGCATTGCAATGATTTTTACTGGCGTAAGACATTTTCGTCACTAATTTATATTGGTATTGATTTGGAAATCAGGGAGTTGAAGATGTTTTTGACTTCTTGATTTCTTTGTTGCAGATAGTCGTTTATGATAGATCCAAACATTGAAGAATCTTGGAAAAAAGTCCTCTGGGATGAGTTTCAGCAACCGTATTTTGCTGAATTAAAGCGCTTTTTAGTGGAGGAAAAGCGGACATACACCGTTTATCCTCCCGGTCCTATGATTTTTAATGCCTTTAACAAAACTCCTTTCGACAAGGTTAAGGTGGTGATTATTGGTCAGGATCCATATCACGAAGAGGGACAGGCACACGGTTTGTGTTTTTCGGTGCAGGACGGTGTGCCGCATCCCAAGTCATTAATCAATATTTTTAAGGAATTGCAAGACGATGTGGGAATCACCATTCCGAAAAATGGCAATTTGGAAAAGTGGACTGCGCAGGGCGTGTTCCTTTTGAATGCTACTTTGACTGTTCGTGCCCACGAAGCAGGGTCGCATCAAAATCACGGGTGGGAACGTTTTACCGATGCCGCCATCAGCAAGTTGTCGGAACAAAGAGAAGGATTGGTGTTCTTGCTATGGGGCAATTATGCCAAACAAAAAGAAGCAATTATTGACGCATCGAAACATTATATCTTGTCCACAGTGCATCCATCGCCATTGTCGGCACATCGAGGATTTTTCGGCTGCAAGCATTTCTCGAAAACTAATGAAATTTTGTGTAAATCAGGCAAGACTGAAATTAATTGGCAACTGTAGATGGTGGTGTATAGGGTTTTAGGATGGATAACACATTAATCTTTTAATTTCTTAATTCTAAATCCTCCCTCCTCACATTAATCCCTGACTTTGGTGTGTCACGTCCCTACATTCGTGTCAAAACCTTTCTTTGGGTGGTAAAGAAAGTAACGGGAAAAAGGCTGTCATAAAAATGGCTTGTTTGTGACGTTTCTGTCAGATTTTGATGAATTATTTCTTGCGGTTCTTAAGGATGTCTATGGCCAAATAAATGGCACTTCGCAACGATTGCTCATCGGCAATGCCTTTGCCGGCAATGTCGTATCCTGTGCCGTGTGCCGGAGATGTGCGTATGATGGGGAGACCGGCGGTATAGTTGACACCTTCGTTGTCGGCTAATACCTTAAAAGGAATCATTCCTTGGTCGTGATACATCGCCAAAACGGCGTCAAATTTATTGTAGTTGCCCGACCCGAAAAGTCCGTCGGAGGAATAGGGACCAAAAGCGTAGACGCCTTGGTCGAAAGCTTCCTTGATGGCAGGAAGGATGATTTGCTGTTCTTCGTTGCCCAATAGACCGTTGTCGCCCGCGTGGGGATTTAATGACAACACAGCGATTTTGGGGTTGGTGCAGCCGAAATCGTCAATCAGGGCTTTGCTGAGGGCTTGCAATTTCTTGATGATGAGTTCTGATGATATGTTTTTTGCCACGTCGTGAACGGCCAGGTGGTTGGTGACGAAGGCCACCTTAACGGCGGGTGAAACCATCATCATTAAGGAGTTTTCAGCTTTGAAAGCGGAAGTCAGATATTCGGTGTGACCAGGAAAGCTAAATTGAGCAGACTGGATGTTGTTTTTGTTGATAGGGGCCGTCACGATAGCGTCGATGTCGCCTTTCTTAAGATCGTCACAGGCGATTCGAAGTGCCATTTCTGCATATTTTCCAGCTTCGCTGGTGGATTCGCCCAACTGACTTTTGATTTCAGTCTCACTCAGGTTGACAAGAAAGTTTTTCTTTTGTGTTGCTTGGTTGGCATTTTTGATTGTCTGGAAAGAAAAATCCTGAATTTGAAGGTTCTTCTTGTGCATTTCTGCCATTTTGGCAATTCCGTAGATCACTGGGGTGCAAATGTCCGACAGCTTGTTGTCTGCCAATGCCTTGAGGATGATTTCATAGCTGATACCGTTGAAATCACCGTGTGTGATACCGATTTTGTAGGTGTTTTTCTCTCCAGACATAATTCAAATTTTTATAAAGTAACCTTGACTTCGTATTCTTCGTATCCTTCAATGATATCGCCAACCTTGATGTCGTTGAAGTTTTCAATGTTCAAACCGCAATCCTGGCCTGCCGTAACTTCTTTGACATCGTCTTTGAAACGACGCAGGGAAGCCAACTTTCCGGTATAGATGACGATACCGTCGCGGATCAACCGTACTTTGCTGTTACGTTGCAACTTGCCGTCAAGCACCATACAGCCAGCCACATTTCCCACTTTGGTAATCTTGTAAACTTCCTTGATTTCGATATTGCTGAGTACCTTTTCTCTGATTTCGGGAGAGTGCATACCGGCAATAGCGTCTTTGATTTCGTTGATGGCCGTGTAGATGATGGAGTAAGTACGAATATCGATTTGTTCCTGTTCTGCCAACTTGCGTGAGCCCGGCGAAGGACGAACCTGGAAGGCCACGATGATGGCGTTGGAAGCGGTGGCCAACAGAACATCGCTTTCGGTTACTTGACCAACGGATTTGTGGATAACGTTGACCTGTACCTGTTCCGTGGACAGTTTCAGCAAGGAATCGGACAATGCTTCTACAGAACCATCTACGTCGCCCTTGACGATGATGTTCAGTTCCTTGAAGTCTCCGATGGCGATACGGCGTCCGATTTCGTCCAAAGTGATGTGTTTTTGGGTACGTAGCCCCATTTCACGCATCAACTGGGCACGTTTGGTGGCGGAAATACGGGCATCGTGTTCAGAAGCGCATACCTTGAAGATATCGCCTGCCTGAGGAGCGCCGTTCAAACCCAACAAAAGCACAGGTGTTGCCGGCCCGGCCGACTTGACCTGTTGGCCACGTTCGTTGTACAGAGCTTTGACTTTGCCGAAACAAGGTCCTGCCAAAATAGGATCGCCCACGCTTAAGGTGCCGTTTTGTACCAATACTTTGGCTACATAGCCCTTGCCTTTGTCCAAAGAAGATTCGATGACGGTGCCGATACCCATTCGCTTGGGATTAGCTTTTAATTCCAGCAATTCGGCTTCCAACAAAACTTTGTCCAACAGTTCCATCACGTTGGTGCCGTGTTTGGCGTCGATTTCCTGGCATTGGTATTTGCCACCCCATTCTTCCACCAAAATATTCATCTTGGCCAATCCTTCTTTGATTTTTTCTGGATGGGCTTGTGGCTTGTCAATCTTGGTGATGGCGAAAACCATAGGAACACCGGCCGCTTGGGCGTGGTTGATGGCTTCAACGGTTTGTGGCATGATATTGTCGTCGGCGGCAATTACGATGATACACAAGTCGGTGATTTTTGCACCACGGGCACGCATAGCCGTGAAAGCTTCGTGACCAGGGGTGTCAAGGAAGGTAATTTTTCGCTCGTCGGGAAGAGTTACCTCGTATGCGCCAATGTGCTGGGTAATACCACCGGCTTCACCGGCAATGACATTGGATTTACGGATGTAGTCCAACAATGAGGTCTTACCGTGGTCAACGTGTCCCATAACGGTAATGATGGGGTGTCTTGGCTGCAAATCCTCTGGATCGTCTTCTTCATTGAGGGCTTGCTCCTCTTCAACATCGGCACCGACAAATTCTACCTGAAAACCGTATTCATCAGCCAGTAAAGAGATGGTTTCGGCATCCAAACGTTGGTTGATGGCCACGAATAAACCAACACTCATACAGGTGGCGATAATCTTGTTGACATTGACGTTCATCAAGGTTGCCAATTCGTTGGCAGTCAGAAATTCGGTGACTTTCAAGATCTTCTGCTGTTCGAGTTCCATCTGCTCTTGTTCCAGCATTTCGGCGTGGATATGCTGACGTTTTTCTCTCCTACGTTTTGAGGTCTTGGATTTTCCGAGAGGTTCCAAACGCATCATCGTTTCCTTGATTTGGCGTTGGATATCTTCTTCGGAAATCTCGACTTTGGGTGCGACGGGCTTTTTGGAATTTTCGTCTTTCCCGTGGGCCTTTACCGCCTGCTGCTTGATTCTCTTACGCTTTTTCTTTTTCTGGTCTTCTTCTTGAGCATTGTTTGCGGCTTGGGGTTGTGAGGTCGGCTTTTCATTTTTGGGCTTGGCAATAGGAAGATCGATTTTGCCCATGATTTTGGGAGCCTGTAATTTCTCGACTTTGGTTTCGATATGTTCAATGACTTTGGTTTCTACCACAGGAGTAACCTGTTTTGCCTCTGTTTTGGCTTCTGCGACTGCCTTGTCGTGATGTTGCTGGATTGCAGCAGTGTTTTCGACCGTTTTTTCGTTTTCAACAACGTTTTTCTTGCTCGGTTTTTCCAAACTGTCCAAGTCAATTTTGCCCACTGTGACAATTCTGTCTTTCAACGGCTCAACTACTGTGTCAATATGCTCTATTTCTTTGACGGCTTTCTGTTCGGTTTCCTGTTGGATAGCCTCTGTCGCGGTTTCGCTTTGTTTTCCTTCAGCGTTTTCCTGACGTGTCGTCATTTCGGTTTCCATGGCCGTTTGGGCAGTCTCTTCTCCGTTATTGGCAGTAGCAGTGGCCTTCTTGGCAGAAGTTTTTTTCTTGGGCTCGATATCTATTTTGCCAATAACCTTGGGTTGATGTTTTTCAACGGGAATGACGATCGGCTCGGGTTCAATGACATTGACTTTTTTGATAAGGATGGCGTCTTCCTGTGGTTCTTCTTCAGGAACATCAACAGTTTGAGGCGTGTCAAGAACCTCTTCATCTTTTTTGAATGCGCCGAATTCTATCTTCTTGGATTCTTCCTTGACCAGTTTCTCGCCTTGGAATTCCTTGATAAGAATATCGTACATTTCTTCCGTCAATTTGGAATTGGGGCTCTCGGCAATGTCGAAATTCTTCTTTTTGAGTAATGCCGTAATGGTGCCGATGGCAACGTTAAATTCGCCTGCGGCTTTTCCTAATCGTGGTATTTTTCTTCCTTCTGCCATATATTTTTATTTGTTTTTCGTTTATTGTTTTACCGTTACGTTCCATTTGCCTGAATTTTGCGAATAGTCGCAAAGTACGCGGTGAAATGAACTATTCGATGTCTAATTCTTTCTTGATGGAGGCAAGAACTTCGTCAACGGTTTCGTCTTCGAGGTCGGTTCTCTGAATTAATTCGTTGCGTTCAATGGCCAAAACGCTTTTAGCCGTGTCGCAGCCGATTTTCTTAAAGGCCTCGATAATCCATTCGTCAAATTCGTCTTTGAATTCGTCCAAATCAACATCTTCTTCCTCTACGACGTCGTCTCTAAATACGTCAATGTCGTAACCGCAGAGTTTGCTGGCCAACTTGATGTTGTTGCCGCCCTTGCCGATAGCCAACGAAACCTGGTCTTGTTTCATATAGACATTGGCCGTCTTGCTTTCTTCGTTGATTTCGATGGATGAAATCTTGGCGGGATTCAATGCTCTGGTAATGAGCAGTTCAATGTTGGAGGTGTAGTTGATAACGTCGATGCTTTCATCGTGCAACTCGTGAACAACGCTGTGGATACGGCTTCCCTTCATACCTACGCACGCACCAACAGGGTCAATGCGGTCGTCAAAGGATTCCACTAAGACTTTGGCTCTTTCGCCGGGAACGCGTACCACGTTCTTGATGGTGATAAGACCGTCGTTGATTTCCACGATTTCGTTTTCAAGCAGTCTTTCCAAGAAAAGTGGGGAAGTTCTTGAAATCACGATCAAAGGAGTGGAGGAGTGAACGTCAACACGAAGCACGACAGCGGTAAGCGTGTCCCCCTTTTTGTAGCGGTCGGCAGGTATTTGTTCCGATTTCGGCAATACCAATTCAACGCCATCTTCATCGGTGATGAGAATTTCTTTACGCCAAACCTGATTCACTTCACCGGTTACCAATTCGCCAATACGATGTTCGTATTTCTTGTAAACGAGATCCTTTTCGTATTCCATAATCTTTGTAATCAGGTTTTGACGAAGGGCTAAGATTTCTCTTCTTGCAAAATCCGCTAAACGAATGTTCTCCATAACTTCTTCGCCTACTTCAAAGTCGGGTTCGATTTTGATGGCCTCGGAAAGGGATATCTGGGTAAATTCATTTTCAACCTCGTCGTCTTCCACGATTTCACGGGTTCTCTGGATTTCCAAATCACCGCGGTCCACATTGACGATGACTTCGAACTTGGCGTCAGGGCCGTATTTCTTCGTCAGCGCAGAACGAAATACATCTTCCAAAATGCGCATCAAAGTCTCTCTTTCAATATTCTTGAACTCTTTGAATTCGGCAAAGGTTTCAATTAAATTCAAACTTTCTTCCATTGTTGTTGGTTTTGATTGTTATTTCTATGTATTATTTTTCCAAATTAAAGAACGATTTTTCTTTTGCTGTCGATAACAAATACGGGAGCTCCTCAGCCCCCGCAATCCTTACAAAAAACTCCCACTTGAAGGAAGTGAGAGTTTTACTCGTTGACCAACCAGGATTCGAACCTAGACAGACAGTACCAAAAACTGTAGTGCTACCGTTACACCATTGGTCATTGTCAAATGAGGTTGCAAAGATACGGCTTTTTTTATATAAGTATTCGTATTTTAGATAAAAAATGAAAATTTTATCACATTGAAATTCAGATAGTTATAAAGTGTATTTCTGATAAATGGCCTGGCCAAGATTGCTGTTTGCCTGAAATTTCGGAATTTTTGCACGAAAAATGCCGTCAAGAAGCAAATCTGTGACGGCACTATGGTAAATGTAAAAAGTGAAATATGCGGAATTTTCCGCCCTTTTATTTTCTTGTTGGATCAAATGGAACGGTAACCACGGTTCTCATATCGATACATTGGCAATCTTGCTTGGCAGGAATCCATTTTGGTGAGTTTTTCATCAAACGGATGGCTTCGTCGTCCATTTCCTTGTAACCTGAAGTCTTGAAAAGCTGAACATCAGTAATGGTGCTGTCGGCCTTGACCATCATACTAACTTGGGCTTGTCCGCTTACGCCTTTGTTCTTGAGGTTTTGAGGATATTGTTGGTTTTTGTAGATGTAACGGTATAAACCTTTGGAACCGCCTTTGAATTTAGGTAGAGACATGGCTGCGGTAGGCGTGTTGTGATTGCCGTTTTCATCGTCACGGGTTAAGGCAATGCCGCCTTTTTTTGTGTTGCCGTTTTCATCTTTGCAATTTTGTGCATAACTGGTTGAAATACCAAAAGTTAAGACAGTAATCAGTACTGCTGACAATAAAATCTTGAAAGTTTTCATAATTTATTTTTTTTATTCTTTTTACTCCATAATAATGAATTTGCAAAAATAATAATTTTTTTTGAACAAAGATGAATTTTGATTTTTTTTGCAGAAAAAATTAAAATAACGGCTTATCTCAGCAAAATTACGCTGCCGTGTGTCGATGCGGGAATGCCGTCTATGGTTTGATATTGAATTTGGTAGCCGTATGTGCCTTGGGGAGCCAGTTTCTTGTTGATTTTGCCGTCCCAACCCAAATCCGGGTGATGACTGACAAACACGACGCTGCCGCTACGGTCAAAAATGATCATTTCGTAATTCTCTGTGCCAATGGAATTTCCTATGGGCTTAAAGACTCTGTTTTCGGCAATGTCGCTTTCGGGAATAAAGGCAGAGGGTAGGTATAGGGTTGGAATTTCATTGATGACGTAAATTTCGCTGTTGGTGTTTTCGCAGTTGAAGTCGTCTTTGACGGTCAAACTTACTTCGTAACGTCCAGTCTGGGCATAATTGTGTGTCGGTTGCCATTCGTCAGAGTTTTCTCCGTCGCCAAAGTCCCAGTGCCAACTTGCAACGTTTTGCGTGCAGTTGACGACTTCCATCGCATAATCGTTGATATGGGTAAAATAGAAGCAGGCACGTGGTCCTGGTTCATTCTCTATGCTGAAAGGCAAATCAATACTGCATCCGTTGCTGTCAATAACCGAAACGGTATATTCTCCTGCGGGAACGGCTTCCGCTTCATTGGTGTTGCTGACAATTGGTGCGGGCCACTGATAAAGAAACTGACTAAATCCGCCAGTGGCAATGATGGATACCGAACCGTCGGCTTGTCCGCAGTGTGCCGGTTCGGTTGCGACTAAATTGACTTGGTGAACAATGTTTTCAATGTCAAATTGGTTCTCACCCAAACAACCGATGGAGTCAATGACTTGCAAATGATAACTGCCAGGTGCCAAATGGTCGAAGTGGGCAGGCGTTTCTTCGGGCATATATAAATAGGTATAAGGTTCAACTCCTCCTGTGGTTTGCAGTTTTATCTCCCCGTTGTTAAGGTTGCAAGTTGCATCGTGAATGAGGTTGATGGTTAATTCCGGCGCTGTTGTAATGCGTAAGTGTAAAGTGTCAACTTGGTTACACCCGTGCGAATCCTGATGTTCATACAGATAATCGCCACTTTGGGTATAGGTGGTCCCGTGCCAGGTGTAAGGTTCGCATACAATGATGTTTTCACTGTCGTGGTGCGGATGAAAAATAGTCAGATTCAGATGAACGATACTGTCGCAACCGTTAATCGTGGTCATCGTGATTGTCGGTTCGTTGGTGCTTTGCGTGTAAGTTTGCCCGTCAATCCAGGTGAAACTGTCGCAAACACTGACGGTTTCCGTCTGTTCAATGGAATGATGGACGGTTAATTGAAGATGTACGATGCTGTCGCAGCCGGCCGCATTGGTTAGGGTATAAGTGGGCTCGTTGGTGCTTTGGGTGTAAGTTTGCCCGTTAATCCAGGTGTAGCTGTCGCAAACTTCAATATTCTCTATTGATGATGATGAATGTAAAATGGTAAGATGTAATCTTCGAATGCTGTCGCATCCATTAACAGTGGTCATCCTAAAGGTCGGTTCGCTGGTGCTTTGCGTGTAAGTTTGTCCATCAATCCAGGTATAATTGTCGCAAGCTACGATGGAGTCAATGGCTTCTACCGAATGATTAAGATTTAGATGTAAATGTACCACGCTGTCGCAACCGTGAATCGAATTGAGAGTAAAGCTTGGTTCAGTGGTGCTGGCGTAGTAAGTTTGTCCGTCAATCCAGGTGAAACTGTCGCAGGCATTAATGCTTTCTGTGCTTTCTTCTATCGGGAAAATAGTCAAATGCAGGTGAACGATGCTGTCGCAGCCGTCAACAGTGGTCAACCTGACGGTTGGTTCGTTGGTGCTTTGCGTGTAGGTGCTGTCGTCAATCCAAGTAAAACTATGGCAAGCGGTAATTTCTTCCGTGGTTTCAATAGTAAGATTGATAGTAAGATGCAAGGTGTCGGTGTTTTCGCATCCGCTTTCGTTGCTTTGCTGATAAATGTATGTGCCGGATTCAAAATAGTTGTTGCCGTGCCACGTGTAACTGTTGCAGGCAGTGTCGTAGAGAACGGTAGAAGTGGTGGGGTAGGCCTCGATATGCTTGGTGGCCGTTCCGGTACATCCATACGAGTTGGTCACAGTGACTTCGTAATCAGTGTCTTCTGTTGGAGAAACACGAATGTTACGACTTGTTTCTCCGGTATTCCAGCGGTATGATGAAGAATTGGAACAACTTAAAATAATGCTGTCGCCAATGCAAACATAGTCTGCTCCCGAAATGGAAGGAGTTGGTCTGTTTCGAACGGATATGCTTTTGGTGGTGGAACTGGTGCAACCGTATTCGCTGGTGCCGATGACGCGGTAAGAACTGTTGGTGGTCGGTGCTACACACAGCGAGTCGGAGTGGGACAAAGTGGTCGTATCGGTAGTTTTTCTCCATTGATAGTTGCTTGCTCCCGAAGCGTGTAAAATAGCAGTGTCGCCTTGACAAACCACGGCGGTTTCGGGATCGGTGGAAATGGTGATGGTGGGTTTGGGATGAACCACCACGGTTAGGGAATCGCTGCTGGAACATCCGTTGCTGCTGCCCGTTACGATATAGGTGGTCGTGGTGCTGGGCGAGAGTGTCCTTGTGGCTTGGTTTGAAGAGGTTGGTAGCCAACTATAGGAAGCGGCCCCTGATGCTTGTAAGGTGACGCTTTCTCCCTTGCAAATGGTGTCTTTGGTGCCGCTTAACGATACTTCGGGAATGGCATAGATGTTCACATTGATGGAAGAAGTGTCGGAGGATCCTTCTGCTGCGGTAATGTAAAGTGAATATTCTCCGGACATACTGATCGTGCAGTTCGGGATTTCAATGCTCGGCTCTTGGGTGGTGGCACTCCATCCGTTGGGACCAGACCAGTAATAGCTGGCGCCTTCCGTGGGATTCTCGCAGGTGAGAATAAGCGTGTCCCCGTTACACAAGGGTTCGTTGGAAGTAAATGGTGCCAACAGACTGCAGTTGGTGTTTGCCGAAGAAGACTCTCCCACAGGACTAAAGCTGATAGTGCCGGCACTGCCATTGTAATTGGTAATCAACAGCAAATACCATTGTCCTGTTTGGGCATTGGGAATATAACACCATTCGGTGGCTTGCGAGCTATAACTGCAGTCCACGATGTTTCCAACCGGATATCCGCCTAAATTGTTTGAGTGGTCGCCGTTGGTAGGTCGGTGGCTGGAATGGTAGGTTAGATTTAAGGTATATTCTCCGTCGCAAAGTTTATTGACAAATTCAGTTTGATTGGCGGCGGAAAATGGTCCCCAACAGATAAAATCCACATCAATGCCGTATCCTGCCAAGTTGTGTTGTTCAATGTAGATGAGCAGGTCTCCGGGTGAAGAAATCTGCATATAATACCAAGCTGGTCGCGGCGTTGAACTTAAACAGGAAACGGTGTTGGAACCAAGAAATGCAGATCCCGAAATTTCGCCTGTGCCCGAAGAATAGGTAATGCCGTATGGATTTTCATCGGTACAAAAAGGATGGATGCCATCGGGTGAACAAGGAGAACCATCCGTGGTGATGGGGGTGCTGCCTCCGCCTTGGCTGCCACATTCCACACAACGGATCCTAGCTGTCCAACCTGATTTTTGAACAGAACCGTCGGATTGAAACTTAAGGGTAAGGGCTCCGTGATTAGAGGTTACAGAAAAGGGGGACAATAAACCGGAGTAGGTTTCTATTAAATGGACACTCGTGCTATTCCCATCATAAATCATCAGTTTGTCAAAACTTGATTCAGTGTTAAAAGAAGTGAATTCGATTTGAAGACACTGTCCGGCTTCAGATGGGGTAAATGTTTGAGTATAAGTAACACTATTTGGATAGTCGCTATTGGCTCCGCCGGGATCATAAAACTGGATTTCTTCCCCACACGGTATGGTAATCGGGGTGTTGGTCATATTGATGGAGGAAGGAATGCTCCCACATTCCACACAAGAGATTTCGGCTACCCACCCTGTGTTGTTGACAGAGCCGTCAGAATGGAATATGAAGGTAAGTGCCCCTGTTGTGCTGGTAATAAGTCCTGGAGAATTGGTCCCGCAAAATTTGCCGAGAAATATGCCGTTGACACTATTCCCGTCATAAATCTCGAGATAATCGAATGAACACGTGGAACTGCTTTCCAACGAAAAAGAAGAAAAACTGACCTGAAGACATTGGGATGATTGGGCGGCGGAAAAAGTTTGCGTGTAGTTGCTGCTATTGGAATAGTTGTTAGTTCCGCCTGGATCATAAAAATGTATGGTTTGTCCAGTCTGAACGGTCACGGGAGTGTTGCTCATATTATAGGTTTGCGCATAGACACCATGGCTGGCTAACAGCCATATCAGTATCCATATTTTCGTAAACCTTTTCATCGTAGATTAAAATTAGTTGTGATAGTAAAAAACAGCCACCCATAAAGTGGCTGTCTGTATTAAGTATTTGAAATAGTCTTATCGAATGAGTGTAAAGCTGCCTTCTTTTTCGAACTTGTTGCCGTTGACATCTTTGTATTTCAGGTAATAGACATAAACGCCTGTCGGTGCAAGCTTGCCGTCGCTTAACTTGCCGTCCCAGCCGAGTTCGGGATTGATGCTGGCGAAAACCTGGGTGCCGCGGCGGTCATAAACAACCCACAGGAAGTCTTCCACTTGAATGGTGCGACCCACAATCTGCATAATGTCGTTGAGTCCGTCGCCATTAGGCGTGAAGGCATTGGGGAAATAGACGGGACCGTTAATCAGATAGTCCTGTTTCAAGGAATCCATACATTGATGTTCGTCAACAACCAACATTGACACGGTATAACGGCCAGGGTCGGCATATTCGTGTTCAGGATTGACATCAACGGAAGTGACGGCATCTCCGAAATCCCAGAAATAACTGTTGTTGCTTCCGCCGGTGGTGCAGTTGGTGATACTTAAATGCACGTCGTCGTTGCTGGCGAAGACGAAGCAGGCACTTGGACCGGGAACATTTTCAACTTCAATGTTTTGTGTTTTGGAGCATCCGACTTGGTCAGTGGCGGTCACAGTGTATGTGCCCCCCAGCAGCTGGTTGGCAAGACTGTCGGTGAAAGTGGCGCCAGGACAAGTGAAAGTGAAACCGCCCGAACCACCTGTCATTTGCATAACAATGGTTCCGGTCTGTTTTTCGCAGTAGGAGGGACTTGTTTCAAAGCCAAAGATGATTTCTGGGTCAACCGTGATGGTGAAAGTCGTGTCGGCTTCGCATTGCGCGTCGGTTTTCACATTGACCGAATAGTCGGTGGTGGCCAATGGCGTAACGTTGATAGAAGCCGAGGTGGCTCCCGTTGACCAGCGGTATTGCGTGCCGCCGGTAGCGGTCATATTGGTGCTTTCGCCATAGCAAAGTGCCGTCTTGTCAACGGTGATGCCTACGACAGGAATAGGATTGATGGTTACGATTTGTTCGTTTACACCGGTGCATTCGTTTTGGGTTTGAATCAAGACAAATTGCAGGTTCTCGTTAGTGGTAGGGTAAGCCACGGAATTTACATTTTGCGCAAACATCGCATAATCGCCGCCGATAGGTCTAACCGACCATCTGTAGGTCGCTCCCGGTTCGGGATTGTGAACAGCCAAGTGGACGCTGTCGCCTGCGCATACGGAGAAGTTGTCCGACGAGGTCATAACGGGGGTCGGGGTGGCGTTGACTACGACAGAAACGAGGGCTTCGTTGGAATGTTGAGAAATTCCGGTTATATTCATGTGCCATTCGCCACTCATATCGGGGGTAGCATTGGGAATTTCAAGCACATCATTTTGGGTGGAGTAACTATAGGCAGTACCGGGAAGGTTCCAGTTGTAGGTGGCACCGTCGTGGGGAGCCGTACAGATTAATTGCAAAGTTTGTCCTTCGCAGATGGGAGAGTTGCAGTCTGCGCTGTTGAGCAGGTTGCAGTTGGTAGTGGCAGTGGAGGCGGAAGCAACGGGACTAAAGGAAATGGTACCCGGGTCTTGAGAGTAGTTGGTAATGAGCAGTAGATACCATTGACCTTGCTGGGCATTGGGAATGTAACACCATTCTGTTGCGGCTGCATTATAACTGCAATCTACCACGCCGCCGTCAGGATAACCACCCATATCGCCATTGTGGTTGCCGTTAGTAGGACGATGGCTTCCGTGACTTGTGGTTCCTAAAGTGAAAGTATGATTGCATAATTTAGTAACGAAATCAGACTGATTTTGAGCTTCAAAAGGACCCCAACAGACAAAATCGACATCACCTGGTTGGGTGATGTATATCAGGAGGTTCCCTGGAGAGGCAATCTGCATATAATACCAGGCAGGACAAGGGGTGGTTGAACAGCAGGAAATGCTGGTGCTGCCTAAAAAAGCCGAGGCGTTGCCTTCTGTCCCAGAAGGGAATGTTATACCGTAAGGGTTGTCATCCGTGCAAAAGGGAAGTGCATAATCTGGACAAGGAGATCCCGCAGGACTTGATTGGGCAAAGGCAACTATAGAAATTGCGAAGAAGATTAAGCTGAGAATAAAACTTTTACGCATCATAATATAATATGTTATTGTGTTTGCAAAAATACTCAATTTTTTAATATAGACGAAATTTTTGCAAAAATGTTGCCTGGTGGTGAAAAATTTTTTTTTATCAGGAGCAAAAAAGTAAACAAAGAAAGGTCGCGCCACGATTTGTCACGCAATCCGCTTAGAAGGCGGAGGATGTAAAGCACTGCGTCTCCGCTAATCGAGCATCCATTTCCGTTCTCGGAGAGAACGTGTCTTCATTACCCCACGTCAGGACGTACGAAGTGAAGTCTTGACGTGGGGTAACGCCAAGGTCGGGCATCTAAGCTTCTCGGAGAGAAGCCACCTCACTGAATAATGGGAGTGATTGGGTTGGGGATTCCGCTGTGCTCCCTCCGGTCGCTTGCGGAATGGTGGAATTTGCGGGGTGGAAAACCTGATGGGCGGCGGCGCAAGGTTGTGTGTTATGGTCGGCGAGTGGTGGCCGCAGGCCGGGGTGGTTGCTTCCGACCGGGAACCGCCCCTGACTGCGAGTTTCATTGATGCCTGCGAGATGGTATAACTGATAAAAAAACAAAACAAATATGGAAATATAGAAATTTTTCGCATTTTAATTATTGAAACATTGTTCATCTAAATAAAAAAATCGTATTTTTGCATTTCAAAAAATGAAAAATTAATCTAATTAAAATTGTTATTATGAGTGCTTTTTTGAAAGAATTTAAACAATTTGCCATGCGCGGCAATGTCGTGGATATGGCAGTCGGTATCATCATTGGTGGTGCTTTCGGTAAAATCGTTTCCTCTTTGGTGGAAGACATCATTATGCCTCCTATCGGTTATTTGATCGGTGGCGTGAAATTTTCGGAATTGAGCGTCAAATTCCCGGCTTTCATTGAAGGCGTGGAACCTGTTACCTGGAATTATGGCAACTTCATTCAGGTCACCATTGATTTCATCATTGTAGCTTTCGCCGTATTTTTGTTGGTAAAAGGTATCAACAAACTTTCTTCTTTGAAAAAGAAAGAGGAAGAAGCACCTGCTGCTCCGGCTGAACCGGTACCAAGCAAGGAAGAAGTATTGCTTTCGGAAATCAGAGATTTGTTGAAACAGAAAAACTAATATCAACCTGTGTTTTCTTGTAAGGGGTGGCCGAAAGGTCACCCCTTATGCGTTTTTCCGGAACGGTTTTTGGAGATTAAGAGATTCCGCCCTCCGCTTCGCGTCAGCGGAATGGAGGAAAGTCTTTAGGCAGGAAGTGGCGGCGACGGAAAGTAACTGCGATTTAGTTCGGACACTTTGTCGCCGCGAACATCTCTACATGATTATGCGGGATAATTCAGATGCAAATTAACAAATTTTAAGTTTTTGATGGGTGCAAACGAAAAAAATTGTATTTTTGCAGTTTAATTTGAAAAAATATGAATGTCGCATTAATTACCTTGGTCTATATTTTTGCCCCGGTTATCATCATCTGTCTGTATAATCGCTTTTCGTGGGTGAAAAAAGTCGGAACAGTGATTTTAGCTTACGCGGTGGGTATTATTATGGCTCTGTGCGGATTGATTCCAACGGGCGATGCCGCTGGTGCCAAAGAACTGGAATCCATCAGTAAAACCCTGATGAACGTGGCGGTGCCAATCGCTATTCCCTTGATGCTTTTCAATTCCGATTTCAAGTTGTGGACCAAGTCGCTGCCCAAGACTTTTGTCGCTCTGATTACGGGCTTGGTGGCTATCGTAATCGCGGTAGTTTCCGGCTATTTCGTTTTCCGCAATGCCGGCATTACAGATTTTGAGAACGTGGCAGCTATGATGACAGGCATCTATACGGGTGGTACCTTGAACTTTTTCGCTTTGGGTTCGGCCCTTCAGGTGGATCAGACGATTATCGTAATTGCCTATACCTTTGAAATGCTGGTGACTTTCCCGTTTATCCTCTTTTTGGTGGCCGGTGGGTACAAGTTGTTTCGTAAGCTTTTGCCAGGAACAGAACAACACGTCTCTGACGCGAAAGATGATGTTATGGTGAAGGATGAAAGCTTTGAAGAATACAAGGGAATGTTTGCCAAAGGCGTTTTCGGAAAAATGATGTTGGGCTTGCTTTTGTCCATAGCGATGCTGGCCGTCAGTGCCGGACTTTCCCTGCTCATTACCGGAAAGTTGAACGAGTTGGTGGTGATCTTGACGATTACGACATTGGCTATCGTGGCTTCATTTTCCGAAAAGGTGCGCAATCTTCCCAAGACTTTTGAGTTGGGAATGTTCTTTATCCTGATTTTCAGCGTGGTGGTGGCTTCGCAGTTCAATATTTATAGCGTGGATACTTCCGCAATAGCCGTGATGGGCTTTATCGCCTTCGTCTTGCTCGTGGCATTGTGTATCCATCTGATTCTGTCTCGCATCTTCAAGGTTCACGGTGACTTGTTTACGGTGGCTCAGGTGGGATTGCTCTGTTCGCCCCCGTTTATTCCTCCTGTGGTGGGTGCAATGGGAAACAGGAAGGTGCTGATTAGCGGTATCGTCATCGGTTTGGTGGGCTATGCCGTGGGTACTTATCTCGGACTGCTGATTTCGGTGCTGTTGAACGCTTTATAACGTGTTATTTACATACTTATATGAAAATGAGAACTGTGAAATTTTTCTTGTCATTGCTGTGCTGCGTGGCTTTGTTGACTTCGTGTACGAAAACCAAAAATGAATATTTTGAGGACGGAAGTCTGCAATCTTCCATTCAATATCGCTTCGGAAAGGAAACCGGCGTTAGCAAGTACTATTTTATCAATGCTCCTCATCCATTGAAAATAATGATGGAAATGAAGGATGGTAAGCGTAACGGAAATTTTGTGAAGTATTATATCAATGGAAAAGTGGAGACGCGTTGTACGTATAAAGATGATTTGGAGGAGGGTTTAGAGGAAAACTTCAGTATTTATGGCTATAAGGTTTCAGATATTCATTTTCTTCACGGTAAAAAACACGGTCCCATCGTTTATTATCACGAAAACGGGGAAATCAAGGAGCATGGTTCTTTTGCCGAAGATATGTTTGATGGACATTGGACTTATTATGATGAACGCGGAGTTATGGTAGGTGAAGGCGATTTTGACAAGGGAACGGGTGTTCAAAAGGGCTTTAATGCCAATGGAAATATTACTCGAATAATTCATTACGTCAATAATGTGAAAAACGGGGAAGAAATTGAGTTGAGCAACGATGGCGATACGCTGAAAGTGACCGTTTTTGAAAACGACCGTATTGTAAGCGTGAACGGAGAATCTGTGACCAATGAGTAAAAAACACGTTTTTGTCGGTGTATTGATGCTTTTCCTGTGCTGGCTGTTGACGGGATTTTGTGCATACGGTCAGTCAGATAAGAAGATTAACACGCGGGCAAAATTGTTGGAATACGACGAGGAATTGCTTCCCGGGGCACAGCGTCTGTTGGGCAATGTGGTTTTTCAGCACGAAAATACAATCGGCTATTGCGATAGCGCCTATTATTATGAAAATGATAATTATTTGATTGCTTTTGGAAAGCCGGTAAAGATCTATATCGACGATTCTGTGCAGTTGTATGGCAAAAAGGTCTATTATGACGGCGACGCGAGAATGGCATCTATCGCCCGAGATGTGAAAATGGTTCACGACAATGCGCGACTTTATTCTGATAGCTTGATTTATGACCTTAACGAAGAAGTTGGATATTATGTTACGGGCGGCGTGATGATCAATGAAGACGATACGCTGAAGAGTCAATTCGGACATTTCTATACCAAAACCAATGATGTAATCCTTGATAAAAACGTCCGACTGAATAGTCCGTCGTATTTGATGGATTGTGATTCGCTCAAGTATAATACGGCACAGGAAAAGGTCTATTTTATTTCTCGTACGCATTTGGTTTCTGACGAAAATGTCATTTATACTTCTTCAGGTTGGTACGAAACCAAAACCGATTTGGCCACGTTGACCGATGATGTGGAATTGTATAGCGGTTCCCAAACGCTGGTGGCCGATAGTGTGTATTACGATAAGAATCTTCGCTATGGTATTGGCTGGAACAATGTGGTGGTTTCCGATTCATCCAAAGGGTATATCCTGAAGGGGAATTATATGGAACATCACGAACTGGGCGGCTTTTCAACGGCTACCGATAGTAACCAGTTGGTGCTGATTGACGAAAGTCGGGATTCGTTGTACCTTCATTCCGATACCTTGCGCATATTGATTGATTCGGTGCAGGAACCGCAGGTGATGATGGCGTTCAATCACGTTAAATTTTACCGCAAGGATATGCAGGGCGTTTGTGATTCATTGGTCTATAACGTGAATGATTCCACGATATTGATGTTTTATAACCCCGTTTTATGGTCTGACGAAAATCAGTTGAGTGCCGATACCATTACTTTTTATTTGGTTGATTCCACCCACATGGAAATCAATTTGATAAAGGCGGGATTTATTGTGTCGTCGATGTTTGACGAAACGGAATTCAATCAGGTGAAGGGAAATCATATTACGGGTTATGTGGTGAATAAGCAGTTGACCACGGTGAATGTCGTCAATAATGCGGAATGTGTTTATTTCATTATGGATGAAGACAGTGCGCTGATTGGCGTGAATACGTCGGCGACCAGCGAAATGAAAGTTTTGTTGACTGATAATCAGATTGACGGCATTGTGTTTTACAATGATCCAGACGGTAAGATTTATCCGGACAAGGAATTGCCTGACAAAGATCGTAGATTAAAGGATTTCCGTTGGCTGAATTTTTATCGGCCAGGAAGCATTGAGGATATATATGTCCGCCCGATTCCAAGAGTTAAGGGTTCGGAGCAATCAGCGCAGCCACCTTCAGATACCAGTCCGTCAGAATAAGGGCAGAATTTCCATTCCGTTCGATGTGGTATTGGGCCTTGTTGCATTCGTCAAACACTTGTGACACGTTTTTTAGGTTGAAGGCCGTGGCGTAGGTCTTGGTGATGTTTTGTTCGGCAGAATTGCACTTACTCACAGGAAAGTCCTTCATCAGCATATTGCGTAAAATACGGATAAACGCGTCCATAAAGGCCTTTTGATATTCCCTTCCCTTGTCGATGATGTCTTTGAAGCAGTCCTGAATGTCCATATAGGCCACTTGCGAGAGGTTGTTGCGCGACAAGGCGATGATGCTTCCTAAAACCTTGTTGACTTGTTCCAATAATTGATGGTGGTCGCTTTCGCTGTTGAGCAGGCGGAGGGCTTGGTTGTAGTTGCCGTCTGCCACCAAGGCGATGTCCTGCGCTTCCTGTTCATTCAGGTTGAAATCCTTTATCAGCTGTTGTTGGATGGTTGAGGTGGAAAGTTTGGGGATTTTTACCAATTGGGTACGGGAAAGAATCGTGGATAAAATCTTGTCCGAATTTTCCGTGATGAGAATGAACAGGGTGTTGCTTTCTGGTTCTTCCAGGGTCTTAAGCAGTTTTGGGGCAGCATCACGATAAAGGCGTTCAGCCATCCACAGAATGAAGATTTTGTAGCCGCCTTCGTATGATTTGATGCTGTTTTGATTGACGATGAGACTGCAGTCGCGGGTATTGATATAGGCCTGCTTGTTTTCTCCGCCCAAGTCGATAAGCCAATCGTGTAGGTCTATATGATAGTTGTTTTGAAACACGAACTGCCTGAATTGGTCGGCAAATTGCGTGTAGTCTGGGTCTTTCTTAACCTCGTTGGTGGTACAGTTGGGAAAGATGATGTGCAAGTCGGGGTGGGCCAATTTGGCAAATTTGACACAGGACGGACATACTCCGCATGAGTCGTCCTCGCCTCGGTTTTGGCAGCAGATATATTGGGCGTATGCCACACTGAGGGCAAAAGCGTGAGAACCGGCCTGCGACAAAAACAACTGGGCGTGGCTGATACGGTTTTCCTTGACCAGGTCAATGAGCTTTTTCTTAAGCGAGTCGTCAACTAAAATATCTTTGAAGAACATATTTCTGTGGTTATGACTATTAAATTAATGATTGCTTTTATTGATTTTGACTTTTCTCAAGTCTAAAATATTGATGGGGTTGGTATCCATTCCTTCGATTTCTTTTCTTACAAAACGTAAAACTTTGTCATAGTAAAGTACTACGACAGGGGCGTCTTCCATCAACAGCGCGTCGAGTTGCGTGTAATAAAGGTTACGTAGGGAATCTATTTGGCAGCGTTGTGATTTCTCGAAGAGTTCGTCGTATTTTGTGTTCATGTAATGCGTGTAATTTGATCCGTTGGGTTGTAGGTTTTTTGAATAGAACAGCGACAGGTAGTTTTCCGGGTCGGGGTAGTCACAGATCCAGGAACCGCGGAAAAACGGTAGTTGGTAATTGCGCATCATCTGGCGTTGCTGGGCGGCCTGCTGCACATCTAAAGTCAGTGTAATTCCGATTTGCTCCAATTCGTGCTGAATGTACTGGCAGAGATCCAGGTAGTTGGCAGAAACAGACAGAGGAATAGAAGGTAGCCCTTTCCCATTGGGATAACCAGCTTTTTCCAGCAGCTCCAATGCTTTGGCGGGGTTGTAACTGTAACCGTGAACTTTGCTTGTGTCGAAAGAAGAAAGTCCCATCGGAACGAACCCTCCCGTGCCTGGATAACCGATATTGTTGCGCAAATACCGCATCATTTTCACTCGGTCGAAACCGTAATTGATGGCCTGGCGGACTTCTTTCTTCAGAATGGGATTGTCTTTGTCGTCATCTTTAAGCATAAACCCCAAATATTCCGTATTGAGATACGGACCCGTTAATAATTTGACTTTGTCGGCATAGTCTGGGTTTAATTCGCCGGACTTGGTAAGTAGGGCGTCTTTGTAGCAGGCATCGATGCCGGACATGAAATCCAAAGATCCTTTCATAAATTCCATAAATACCGATTGCTTATCCACAATGAAGGAAATCGCTACGGCGTCAATGTAGGGTAGGCGGTTGCCGTTGTTGTCTGTTTCAAAGTAATGGGGGTTTTTGCGAAGCACCAATTTCACGCCTTCTTCCCAAATTTGAATTTGAAATGGACCGGTTCCAACAGGATGTGTACGGAAGTCTTTACCATATTTTTCGACCACCTCGTGCGGTAGCACGGAGCAGTATTTCATTGCCAAAATGCCTAAGAAGGGCGGAAACTTTTCGCTTAATTCAATTTGGAAAGTGCTGTCGTTGACGGCGGTGAAGGCAGGTTTTCCGTTGGCGTCACGTTTTACTTTTTGAAAAATCCAGGCGCCAGGGGAAGCAACATTGCCATCGATGATTCGACCGAGACTATACACGAAATCATCGGCCACGACTTTCCTCTTTTTTTTGAAAAACGAAGTCTGATGAAAATAAACGTCGTCGCGGAGATGGAAGGTATAGATTGTCCCGTCTTCGGAGATGGTCCAGCTTTTGGCGATGCAGGGCACGATGTTCATTTGAGCGTCAAGATCTACCAGCCCGTTGAATATCAGGTTGCAAGGCCAGATAACGGATTGTCCGGAGGCGAAAGCTGGGTCGAGAGTGGAGATGCCTGAAGATTCGTTGTAGCGGAAAATCATTTTGTCGCTGTTGTCATAAACCTGCTTGCAACTTGTGGCAAGTAGTATAAAGCAGCCTAAAACGAGAACCAGTCTTTTCATATTCCTAATAAATATATTTGGCAAAGATACGTTTTTTTTCGGAATTATTCATTCCTTTTTCTGAAGTCAACGTAATGTGTGCAGTTGAGCCAAACTTGCTTGGAATCTGTTGAGCGAAAAGAAATAATCCAGATGGATTATATTGCATTTGATGCTTTTTGAGAAATTTAATATATTGACAATCAATATATTTTATTTTTGCTTGAAATAGTATTTGTTTGTGACAAGAGTTTTTGTATTTTTGCCAATCATTTAAAACTATGAAAAAAGTAAGCAAAAAATATAACGTAAACCCTAAACAACAAATTATGAAAAAATTATTCTACACAGTCATTGTTTTTATAGTTGCAGTAACTTTCTCATCGTGTAAACCCGAACCGGTAATTAAAACCAGTTACGAATTTTATGAGCCCGTTATGGAATGGAAAATTTCAATGGAGGAAGTGAGAAATAGAATGGCCGCTATGCCCAACTGGAGCGAAGATTCCGAAAGTGAAAGTGCTGATGAGCTGAAATTTTCCAACGATAAAACGTATGCGCAAATAGAATACAAATTTAAGAAAGACCAACTCAAAGAAGCAATGGTCCTTTATGTTGGCTGCAACGACAAATTTGATCAGCTGAAAAGTGATTGGGCAGATGTCTTGGATATAACCTGGACTCAAACATCGTATAGCGGCTTCACCTTTTATCAAGCAAAAAGCGAAGCTAAAGAGTGTGATGCCACGGCCTACTCGGGAAGTGACAGTGGTGTCGATCACATGTATGTTAACTTCGTCTATTCGGGTTTTATTTTTTAAATCAGATAAGTAGGCAAATTTCCACTTGGCAAAGAAGCATTGACTTTTTACACTTGTTAGTTGACATTATCCTCAAAAAACATAGTAAAAAATGAAGCAGAATTTACGTAAAATTGTTTTTTCTTTGATATTCTTTACGTCATTGCTTTTTTGCTTCGTCAATTGTCGTGGTAAAGATAAATCGTCATTGCTTGCCACTGTAGTGGAAATCGATCGTTTGCAGAACGCCTTGTGTGATTAATGGTGGTTTTTTATATTTTTTTTCTGATAAGCTTTGCGGGGTGTTCCGTCAGCTACATAAATGATGCCGCAGTACGAAAATCCATATTTTTCAAGTAAGTGCTGCATAATATAGTTGTCGGCGTGGGTATCAACTCTCACACAGTTGATTTGTGTAAAGCACCAGCGAAGGCACTCCGCCAAAATTTGTTGTCCATTGGGGGCTTTGGCAATGCGGTGAACCGTGCCGTAGGTGCCGCTGTCTTTTGGCCATTTCCCGTCGTAAATTTGTGCGTATGTTGGATCTTCTCCGATAATGAAGGCGAAAGTTCCCACCAGTTGTCCGTTTTGTTCCATCACAAAACCCACGTTTCTTTCCATATCTTTTTGAATGTCTTGGCGTGATGGATAATCACCAGCCCATTGGAGCATATTGCCGCTGGCTCGCATAATGCTCTTGGAATGGGAATACATAGTCAGGATGGCTTCTATATCTTCCGGCTGGCTGTGGCGAATGTGGATATAGCCCATTTCCCGTTTCCATCGGAAATAGCCCATCACGGAAACGATGGTATAGACGACAAATAATCCGGCCATTGGATAAAGTCCTTTCCAGGCATATAAGATGCACGAGGCAAGGTTGACGACCACCCAAAGCCACCAATGCTCAATGTTTTTGTGGGCCAGCATATACATCGCAATGATGCTGACCGCCGTGGTGAAGGCGTCGCCAACAGGAACGGGACTGTCTGTGACGTGACTTAAGAGAAACCATAAGCCAGCCCAACAAATTATGGCGATAAGGATTAAAAATCCGAATTTTTGTAAAGAGATATGCGAGATTGGCAGTGTGTCGCTGATTTCATCGGTATGGTCAACATTTTTTTGCCGGTGTCGGTGCCAATGTGTTAATCCATAGATGTTGGCGATTAGATAATAGGCGTAGATGCCGGCGTCGGCATAAAATTTGGCTTGGAAGAAGATGACGATGTAAAACAGCGACATCACGATGCCGGCGGTCCACAGCCCAAAAGAGGCCTTGTATTCCAAATACAGGTAAATTAAGCCGATAACGACTCCGATGATTTCGATGATGAGGGCAGGTTCCATAAAGATGCTTTAGTTCAATGTTTTATTGTTTAAGCCGAATTTCAGCCGTACCCCCCCCATAAAGTTGATGGTGGCTTGGGGAAAGTAGCCGTCTTGGTAGTACTCGCATCCGTCGAGATAGTAACGGTAAATCCAGGCGTTGCTTTCGTATTTGGCATTGAAAAGATTGTTGATTTTGAAGAAAAATTCGATGTCGGAAACGGTTTTGGTATGAAGGCAGTAGCTGAGATTCAAATTGCTGACGCAGTATGGCTTGAGCGAATAGTTTTTGTTGCTGCTGTTGTCGATAAATTGACGGCTGACAAATTGGGTGCTGAGGAAAATGTTGAAGTTGGCGATGGGCGTGAAGACAAATTCGTTGGAGGCCACGATGTTGGGGGAGAAGGAAATGTTGGTTTGCCCCAGGTGGTTCATTCGCTGGATGCCGCTGTCCCAATCGTCCACATATTCAGTATAGTTTAATATTTTATTGATGCTGAAAGTGCCTTTGATATTCCATAAGAAGAATTTCACCGGACGGTAGGCTGAAATGAGTTCAATGCCGACGCGGTAACTTTTATCGACATTGGTCATAATGGCGGCACCTACGCTGTTGATTTCGCCTGTCAACACCAGTTGTTTGTCGTAATACATCAGGTAAGCATTGGCATTGAAAGCATATTTTTGATATTTAAGGCGATAACCGATTTCACAGTCGTAAAGGGTTTCGGGAACGGGCTTGCGGTGGACCGGGGCTTCAATGATGTCGGAGCGGGTGGGTTCGCGTTGCGACCTCGCCAACGAGGCGTATAGGCTGTGGTGATTTTCTGCGTCAACATCGACACTGAATCCGATTTTGGGATTGAAAAAGTGCCAAAGGTAATTTTGACCGATGTTTAAGCGGTTCTCGTCCGTGCCGTCAATGCGGTAGTCGATCAAACGGTACTGTAAATCAAGGTAGGTGTACCAGCGGTTGTGGCTGTAATCTACGGTTCCGTAAAGGTTGAATTGCGTTTTTTTGCCTGTGCCGTCGTACCAGTGGTAATGTTCGGCCGCACCGGCATTCTGAGCCCATTCAATGGTGCCGTAATGCTTTCCATCATAATGGTTTACGCATCCGCCGACAGACCACGCCAGTTGATGCTCGCTATCTTTTTCTTGAGCTTTTGGAGCGTTGAGTTTTAAACTTTGCTTGACGGCAAAGGTCAATCCATAAAAGTAGTTGTCCAGGTATTTTCGAGTGATGAAGTCGCTTTGAAAAAGGGTGTCGTTGTTTTCAATAGGATTTGACAATCCGAAATAGTCGTAAAAATATGATTCTTTGTATTCTTCGTAATAGCCGATGCCGCGAGTGAAGTGCAGTCCGGCATTAAGCTTGATGTAATTGTTTTCGTTGATGTTTTTGCTGAAATCGTAGAAAAGTTGGCTGTGAACCTGTTGATAATTGTCGCTTTCGTTCGGATAATGGTGGATTTTTCCGTCCTTGTCGTGATATTCTCCGCAGCTGTTGTATCTTCGATTGGTTTTGAGCGAATCGGAAGGCACTCCATTCCAAGCCAGACCTGTTTTTTCGTTTCCATAGAGGATGTTTAGTTTGATTTTGCCGTAGTTTTTATTTTCCTTTTTGTTTTTTAAATAGAAATCTGAAGAAAAAAACAGATTGTGCATTTTGGCGGAAGCGTAGTCGATGTAGCCATTGCTCACCAGGTTAGAGTAGGAAAGGGTGGCGGAAAAGCAGTCACCGATGCGGCCGGTTCCGAACGTGACGGCATTGCGGAAAGTGTAGAAGGAGCCTGCGGAACTGTTAAGTTCAAAAAAACGCTGGTCGCTATTGTCCAACGTGGCAAAGTCCATTGTGGCGCCGAAGGCGGCGGACCCGTTGTTGGAAGTGCCCACGCCCCGTTGAACGTTCAGTTGCTGCACTTTGGAACCGAAATCGGGCAGGTTGACGAACCAGGACCCTTGCGATTCGGCATCATTGAGGGCAATGCCGTTGATGGTGACGTTGATACGGGTTTGGTCGATGCCGCGGATGCGCATATAGGTATAGCCGATGCCTGTTCCGGCATCGGACGTGGTCACCATCGACGGAATCTGTTCCAGCAGGTTGTTGATGCTGCCATTGCCGCTATGGCTGTTGATGTCGTCTTTGCTGATATGGGTGGCGGAAAATTGTTCTTCCCCGCTGGTTTTGTGCCAACTGATGCCGAAGTCGGGTAATTGGATGGGGTGAAGCGAGTCGGGCATGTTTTGTGCGGAGGTTTGGCAATATGCGGCAATGAGCAAGAATGAGAGTGTGAAACATCGCATTATGGCAGATTGCCAATGCATATTGTCGTATGTTTTCTGTTTTGAGTTTTGTGGAAATTTTTTCTTTTCTTTGAATCTCTTCTTTTGTTTTTTTAAATTAATCATTTCTCCAACGTTTTAATGATACAAAACGAAAGAGGGTGTGAAAAATAGATTACTGCAATTAATCCCTACGCCGGCATTATCCGTATCAGGTTCATTGGGTATGATCTCAGCTGTTAAGCACCCCTTTCAAAAGTTGCGGCAAAGATACTGAAAATTTTTCTATTTTTGAAAAAATCTATTTTGGATTTCGTTTTTTCCGTTTTTAAGTTGTATTTTTGCAATCACGATTTTCGTTTTTATGAACCAATGCAAAGATAGATAAAAGTTGCATGAAAACAAGCTGGTGTTAATATGTAAAAAAAACAAAAGCTTGCTATTTACAAACAACACAATCGCAAATTGATTTGCGAAAATAAGGTAATACGGTAATGTCTGAGAAGAAAGAATTCATTGCAACCCGAAAGGGTATCAAATATCTTGATTTGTTTGCTGGTGCGGGTGGCTTCAGTGAAGGATTCATGCAAGCCTATACTGAAGACAAGTATTATGATTTCCGTCTGGCAAGCGACATCAATGAGAATTGTGAGTTGACTCATAGAGTTCGCTATAACAAGATGTTGGGGCTTGATACTAAGTTTATGTGTCAGGATATTATGGACGATACGTTTTTGCCTAACCTCTTGAAAGAAATTGGCAATCAAGAGATAGATGTCATCACAGGAGGTCCAAGTTGCCAGTCATTCAGTTTGGCTGGGAGAAGAAAGAAACTGGATAAACGTGATGACTTGTTCTATCATTACTTGAAGGTTATCAAGGCTTTACGTCCTAAGTATTTTGTCATGGAGAATGTTAAAGGAATCTTGACAAAGGATGAAGGCCGTATAAAAGAAAGGATTCTGCGTGAAATTCGTTCTATCGTGGATGATATGAAGATGAATCTTCTTTATGCGTTTATGGAGGATGTCTTGAAGCCCAAGATGCCTGCTCAGTTGTATTATGCTCTTTATGTAAGGCTTTGTATGGAAACTGCTGAAGGAAACTGGGATAAGCAAAATGAGATTTTCTTCAATAATTTAGACCAGCAGTTGAAGAATGTCACGAAGAACCTCCCATACAACGTAAGCAAGAGTGATGAGAGCGTTAACACTATTCGTCATGGTTTGCTTCTCCTAAAAATGAAGCAACAACGTGATGCCATTCGTAAGCAGGTTATTCAGTTGAAAACCAATGCGCACATTGACAATGATACTTTCGTGGATGGCTATAATGCTATCATTGAAATTATATCAGACGAACAGATTCTTGAAAAGACTTTAGATGCTGTAGATAAGGTGGCAGAAATGGGAAAATGTGATGCGGAGGCAAAAGCACTAAAAAAGTCACTTGAAATTCTGACAGCCACATTTGACGAGTGTATGGACTTCATACAAGAGCAAGTGAAAGATGACGAGAAACTTCTGAATCAGTTGAACGAACTGATGAAGGAAATCCGTTTGTATAACATTGATGAGCCATTAGTACTTTTGTCTGCGAACTATGGTGTTCCTCAGAATCGTGAGCGTGTGGTATTCATTGGTTGTCGTAACGATCAGGAAATCATCAATGAAATACCTGCTACTGTCACTGAAGAAGAAAAGGTGAAAGTTTATGAAGCACTTTGGGATTTGAATATGGTTGGCAATGGTGACATTGCAACGACCTACAAGAAACCTCAATTGATAGCAGAGTATGAGGGAACAAAACGACATCGTGCCATCCAAGGGAAACCAGATGAACGTGGTATGCTCTTTTCTGAGTGGTCTCGCATTGGAAGATTAGTTCACCGCTTCTCTTTTGACGAGGAACCTTTCTATGTGATGAATATGGAAGATCTCAAAAACCCAAAGAAGTATCAGCACATGAAACTCTTTAACCATCAGACAAGCCGGCAGAATGACATTGTACGTGAGAGACTGAAGATTATTGCAAAATACAAGGATTATGACGAAGCGAAAGCCGAGTTAAAGGGAAAGAGATTAGAATCCCAAAAGCGTAACTATGTGGTATTGAATCCTCTTGGTCAAAGTCCTACTGTATGTACAATGCCAGATGATTTCATTCATTATTCTGCCTATCGTCCAATGACTGTTAGGGAAATGGCACGTTTGCAAAGTTTTGACGATTCATTTGTTTTTCAGGGCAAACGTCAAACAGGAGGCAATAACCGTCAAAAAGAAATACCCCAATATACATTGGTAGGTAACGCTGTTCCTCCGCTGATGGCGAGAGCAATAGCTAACACATTATTACAACACATAAAATAAGGGAGGTGAATATGGTAAACATGCGTCCATTTAGTGCTTTTGAGCGGGAGAACCTAAAGTTCCTTGTGAACCACAATGTGAAGTTCACTCAGGTTGAGATTACTCTAACTGGTTTGTGTAAGGGGATTCTTGATTCAACTGCCCCTATGCGCGCATATTTCCTTGAAAATGGCATTCATAACTATGAAGAGCAGTTGCAAGGTCAAGAACACAAGCAGTATAAGACAGCTGCTATCCTGACGGAATCAAACCAATTCATCACGAAGGCTTCATTTTATCGTCCGAACACAAAAAAGGGGGATCCTCGAATGTGGATATATGGCTTTGGCTCCTATACTGAGGGTGGCGATATACATGTACTTTTTTGGTTTGAAGACACCCTTTATTCTATAAACATAACTCGTATTGACATAGAGAAGTGCTATAACTCGACCGTCATCACACCTATGCAGGATGTGTTGAAGGCTATCTGTACCGCAGGAAATTCTGTATCAGAAGAACTTCTTGGTCGTTTCCGTTCCGTAAAAGGCCAATGGTTTGAATCAGAGGTTACAGCCGACACTGGTATTGGCAGAACCATTGAATCTTTTCTTGGCATCAGTATGAATAGTGATAAGACTCCTGATTATAAAGGAATTGAGCTGAAAAGTCACCGTGAAAAGAGAAGTGGCCAAAAGAACGTATTGTTCACCCAGACTCCTGATTGGGACATCAGTATGCTAAAGTCAGGTCGTGAGATTGTTGAAAAGTATGGCTATCTGACCGATGAAGGAAAGAAGACATATCAGAATACAGTTCAATGTTCTCCACCGAACAGTCAACTGCTTTTCTTGAATGTCAACCAGTTAGAAGAGCGTCTTGAATTGCAGGCAGAGAAACGAAGAAAGGAAGACATTGCAGTATGGAGGCTGATGAAACTACATGAAAGATTGTTGACTAAGCATCATGAAACATTCTGGATAGAGGTCGAGAATGAATTAAACGATGGCAAGGAATACTTCCGTTATAAACAGATTGAACATACTAAAAATCCAAATGTCGGGCAGTTTGATATTTTGCTTGAGCAGAACCTTATCACTGTTGACCTTTTGCTCTGTCGTCCAAGTGGTCATGGTGATACATATTCATTCAAAATTAAGAAGAAAGGTATGCCATTGTTGTTCCCTGACAATGTTATTTATGATGTCGGGATTTAAATTCGCAGATGAATTCGCTTGATTAAATAAAGAATGAAAATGACAACTCATCGTTCTCAATATTCTGCGGGTATATTATTTGCGGTGGCGGCGGCCGTTATTTTTGGTTTGATACCTCTTTTTTCGGTTCCCTTGTTGAAAGCGGGATTGAATGTGTCGAATATTGTATGTTACCGTTTTGCCTTGTCAACAGTGGCGATGGCACTGGTGATGCTGGTGAGGAGAATTCCCATAAGGGTTTCGGGAAAAGAGTTCTTGACTTTGTTGCTTTTGTCTTTTTTTTATGCGATGACGGCCTTGTTGTTGACGGCTTCATATCAGTATATTCCAACGGGAATTGCCACTACCATTCACTTTTTGTATCCGGTGTGGGTGACGCTGCTGACGATGTTCCTTTTCAAAGAGAAAGTGTCGGTGCCTACCTTGCTAACGATGGCCTTCGCCATTGGCGGCGTGGCATTGTTGTCGCTTTCGGGAACAAATACCCACCATATTGACTCCAAGGGAATATGGATTGTGTTGGGCACGGTGATGACCTATGGCACTTACTTGGCTTGGCTGCCCAAATCAGCAGTGAAGGCGATGGACGGACTGAAAATCACTTTTTGGATGATGCTGTGTTGCACGTTGATTTTTTCAATGAATATTATAATACGATATGGTGTTGCTGGTTTTCAAACCTTGCCTACGCCCGACTGTTGGATTTATTTACTCTTGGGCTCGTTGTTGCCCACGTTGGTGGCCAACCTTACGCTAATACAAGCCGTGCGTCGTGTGGGGTCAACGGTTACCTCCGTGTTGGGAAGTTTGGAACCCCTGACTGCCGTGCTGGTGGGAATGCTGGTTTTTGGCGAGAGATGCAATGTGGGACAAGTCCTGGGTATTTTGATGGTGCTGGCGGCGGTGTCAATGTTGATTTTCTTCAGGTCAAAGAAATGAGGTGAGGAGTGGTTGTGACATTTCCTTTCATAGTCGTATGCTTTGTTTGGTTGTACAATTTGCTTGATATGCGGAAAAATATAGATATAATGATATAATCTTGTTCATTTTCAATATTTTAATTTATTAATTTTACGCGATAAATTTTCTTAATCTACAAAATTAATATTTGTTATTTTTAATTTATTTTACATTATTTTATCAAATTATAAATATCATATCGAAATTATTTGTACTTTTGCAGGCGTTTTTGACGAAAATTTTGAAAAAATATCAACAATGGCGAAAAGTGACAAGAAAAATAAGTATCTTTGCGGCAATAAAAACGGAGAGACTATGGTGCCTGAAAAGTATGTGAGATTTGACTGGGCGGTGAAACGGCTGCTGCGCGACAAGGCCAACTTCGGCGTGTTGGAAGGACTGGTGTCAGTCATCCTGAACGAGAAAATACACATCGTCGAACTCCTCGAGAGCGAGTCCAATATGGACCACGACACCGACAAGTTCAACCGCGTGGACATCAAGGCGCTGGATTCCAGAAACGAAATCATCGTGGTGGAAATACAGCAGTCCTGCGAAAGCGACTTCGTGGGGCGCATCCTCTACGGCGTTTCCAAGAATATTGTCGAGCACATCAACCTCGGCGACGACTACGGGAAGGTCAAGAAGGTCTATAGCATCAATATCGTCTATTTCAACTTTGGCGAGGGTTCCGACTACCTCTACCACGGACAGACCGTCTTCACCGGTGTCAACACACACGACACCCTCCGAATCTCCGTGGACCAGAAGGAGGCGCTGACCTTCCGGACGCCGGGAGAAATCTTCCCCGAGTACTACATCGTAAGGGTGAACCAGTACAACAAGGCCGACAGCGCCACGCCCTTGGAAGAATGGCTCGACTACCTCAAGAACGGGCGCATCAAGGATGACGCTATGGCGCCGGGGCTTGACCTGGCAAAGGAGATCCTGCTGTACATAATGATGAGCGAGGAGGAAAAACGGCGCTACTTCCGCTATATGGACCACGTGAAATTCGAACGCGACGCAATGAAGACCTCCCGTCG